>JBEKOO010000075.1:0-25319 GCA_049521655.1 Candidatus Korobacteraceae bacterium | reverse complement strand
TCGATCATCGGAATGATCAGAAATACCCCAGGCCCCTCGAGCGAGCGGAACTTACCTAATCGCAGGACAACCGCCCTGCTCCACTGATCTGCGACCTGAACGGCGGAAGAAAAAATAAAGGCAAGGACCAACGCGATGCCGATAGTCCATGTGCCTGCATAAATATTCGAGATGCCATTCATGGCGTACGCGACTGCTACGCCAATGCCTAGAATGACTACGAATATCAACATTGAAAATGAGCTGCTCTTCCGCATTGCAAAACCCTCCGGTCAATCTTGTCGATATTGTTGTGGCAGGAATTTGCCCTTCCTCACTTCCCTACCTAGACTCATGCGGCCTTGAGCGTCTTACTTTTGGTTGCGATGCATTCCAATAGATCCTTCCAAGAGTTGACGAACGATTCCGCACCTTCTACCTGAAGTTGTGCGCCCAAGCCGTCAACGTTAATCCTAGCCTTGACGAAGTTGGTCAGCACCTCATCGCAGTCGTCGTCACTCTTGGCCAACGTTTCGCCTATCTCTCCATGGTCGGCGAATGCTTTCAAAGTAGCCTCGGGCATCGTGTTTATGGTGAAGGGTGCGGCGAGGGCATTCACGTAAAGCGTATCGGAGGCTTTAGGATCCTTGGTTCCAGTACTGGCCCAGAGAAGGCGCTGGGAACGGCCACCGGCGTTGAGCATGCGCTGCCATCGTGGCGAGTTGAGTTCGATGCGATAGCTCTCATAGACCTGTCCAGCGATGGCGATGCCGAGTTGGTTGCGCAACGACTCCGGTGCTTTCTCCTTTACCGCGACATCCCATCGGCTGACAAAGAGCGAAGCCACGGAGCCGACTTCCGGATTCAGCCCGGCAGCGATGCGTCGCTCGATGCCTCGCAGGTATGCCTCGGCGGCCGCAACATACTGGTCGCGCGAGAACAGGAGTGTTACATTGATCGGCACGCCTGCAAAGATCGCCTCCTCAATGGCAGGAAGCCCCTCCTTGGTGCCCGGAATCTTGATGAAGAGATTGGGGCGTGCTGCGCGAGAGTGGAGAGCCTTGGCCGCCGCCAGGGTGGCTACAGTGTCGTGTGCCAGCAGGGGCGAGACCTCTAAGGAAACCCAGCCATCCACGCCATTTGTCAGGTCGTGGATAGGCCGAAACAGGTATGCAGCTTGCTTGAGGTCCTCCAGCGCGAGTTCGAAGAACAACGCCTCGCCCGACTTTCCTTCTTTAATCTTCTGGCAAATAGCGGTGTCGTAGTCGTCGCTATTCTTGATGGCGTGATCGAAGATCGTAGGATTCGATGTGAGGCCTGTTACCGAGAGCTCCTGAATGTAACGGGCAAGGGTGCCGCTGGTGAGTAGACCCCGCGTGATGTTGTCGAGCCAGAGGCTCTGTCCCATTTCGTGAAGTTTCTGGGTTGCTTTCATCATTCCCCTCCCGCATTGACTTGCACTGCAACTTCCTGCTTCTCCAGCTCCTGTACTTCCGCCAGGCGGCGCTTGTGGCGTGTAGCGCCGCTGAAGTGAGCGGCTAGAAATGTCTGGATCAGCTCCCAGGCCAGCGCAGGGCCGATTACTTTTCCTCCCAGACAGAAAATATTCATGTCGTCATCTTCGACACCCTGGTGGGCGGAGAAGACATCGTGGATAAGCCCTGCACGCACACCGGAAACTTTGTTCGCGGCGATGGACGCACCCACGCCGCTGCCGCAGAGCGCGATTCCGCGATCAACCTTCCCAGTGGCTACAGCCCTCGCCAATGGAATGATGAATTCAGGGAAGTCATCTGCGGGATTTAATTGATGAGCACCGAAGTCCACGACCTCATACCCCGAGCCACGCAGCAGTTCCGCCACTTGCGTTTTCACCTCATAACCGCCGTGGTCCGAGGCAATTCCAACGAGCATCATGGTGTCTCCCGTGCCTGCCGCATCCTGTGAATTGTCAGGAGTGAGTCGGCTGCTTCAATGCTTGCCTTTGCAGTCGGCGTGCGGGCACTGGCACGAGAGTTGTGGCCTGTCTTTCGCGACAGCACAGCTATCGCTGCAATATTCTTTGCCGTTCGTCAGCACACAGCTGCAATCGGGGTTTGCGCATTTAGCCTTGTCATTCATAGAGACTCCTTTTGTCGCGCGGTAATAAGATGGAGCATAGACAGCCTGCAGATCACATCGACCACTGGCCTGTACTCAGCTCTATGCACTTCTATTCCCACACACTACGGGAGCATCGCATCCGAAGGGGTAATGATCTGTTCCTTTTTGCTCATTCCGCACAGAATCATTCAGGAGAGATCGATTTGAGCGTCACGTTCATTTCGATTCCGAGTATCTGCAAGCGTTACACCTTTGCTTCTGGCGGGTCGGCGACTGCTTCCGCAGGCAAGAACTCCGGCACGTCAAGGCGTGCCACTCCAATTCGGCTGTCGGCCATTCCATAATAGACATCGAAGCGATCTGGCAAGCCGAGATCTTCGCGCCGGTCGATGCCGGTGGGGAAGACAACGTTGGCGACGGTCCCATGACGCTCTTGGGGCAGCGATGGTGTCAACACGGGCTTTGCCGAACGATACCGGATTACTTGCGGGTGCTCCTTCGAGAGCACCATCACCCCAGCCGAGTAGCACAACGGATGTGCCTCGTTGCTCGGTTCCTCGATTTCGCTAACGCCGTGGTAAACGATCAACCAGCCATGCCGGGTCAGAATGGGGGGAGTGCCGCCGCCGATTTTGAGCCGCTCCCATGGCGCTACCGGGGTCGCGAGGCGATGATGGGAATTAAACAGGCCCGCATGATGTGGTGCGGGGCCTTGCAAACCCATTGGGCAATAGGAAATCCAGATGCTTTCGTGATCGAGATCCACCACCCGCGACGCGGATTGGCAGGCAGTTTCCTCCGGGCGTGTGCCAGGGAAAAGTGGGCGATGGAGCATGGCCATTTGCATTTTTCCACAGTGATTGGGAACAGCCACAGGGAAGAGGCTGGCATCCTTGTTGTCCACATGCACGAAATCGATGCCGTCATATGCGAGGGTCTTCGCAGCCACCTCCTCCGTTGGGCCGTCGCTCGTAGTCGGCTTCCGGCTCCAGTGCGATGCCGAGACGCTCGACACCCGCCGGATCGCCTGCTTCATTGAACCGCACCCGCGCGATTCCGATGCGAGAATAGTTGCCCCGCGCAACGAGCCGCGGGAACAGGTAAAGCTGACCATCCGGGCCACGTGCCGCAGCCGGATTCAGGACACCCTCGACCTCCTGCGGATTACCCGGCTCCGCCTCCATCAACATTCCCAGACGCTGCAACTTAAACCCACTCATCGATCTCCCTCAAAAAGTCACGCCACCTGATCGCAATCCGCCAAGCAAGCAATGATTGTTTCGATAACCCGCTTCGTCTCATCGGGCCCTTTGACCGGGATTGAATCCACACCTGCCTTTTCGGCCGGATAGTCATTCCCACCCACAAACAAGGCATCGCCGATGTAAATCATCTGTTTTAATGAAATGTGCAGAATCTCTTGCAGTTTTCTAATGCCGTAGGCTTTATCGATGCCAGGTTTAGTGATATCAATCGATGTTGAGCCACCAATTCGGACAGAAAACTGAGGAATAGATTTGTCAAGAACGGCCTTGATCCGCTTCCGCTTGGCGTAATCGGGATCCCATTTCTCTTTTTCCACCAGGGGGGCCTGCTGGCCCAACGCCGAAAATGTGATCTGGCTTCCCCGGTCTTCGACTACTTCTCCCCAGACCTTCGCGACCTTGTAACCAGCTTCTCCGAGCGATTGCTTGAGAGAGCTGAGTATTTTCTCTCGCTCCTCGGAAGTGAAATCTTCCTCATAAAGCTTTTTCCAATCCCCTGAATATTGGTAGAACTTTGTTCCACAGGTGGGAAGCAGGGAGAGCTCCCTCAGGCGTTCATCATGTGGCAGTTTGGAAACCACTTGTTTTTCAAACTGCGGCCAATCACCACCTGAAATCACGGCTACTTTGACGATCCCGAGAAGGTCGTGCAACAGTGCCGACATTTCGCCATCAAGAGAGGACTTACTTTCGGCAAGGGTGCCGTCCAGATCAAACACAATCAGCTTTTTCACTACGTCTCCATTTCTGAATTCCTGGTCTCTCAGTCCGGCAGCGCAATTTCCAGCAAGATCACAGCATTGCCTGGTTGGAAATCGCACGCTCCGATCACCGCTGGTAAGAGGAACACGTCACCTTTTCCGACGGCATAACTGGCGCTACCGTGCTCAATATTCCCTGCGCCATCAATGCATACAAGCACGCGCGCCGCTTTCGGCGAGCCGACAACAAATGGAGATTTTCCGCACAGGCGCCATAGCCGGAAGTGTTCACAATCAAAGAGTCTCTCGCGCTGCACCGGCGCTGTTGATTCCAGCACCGGCACGGCGGGACCGACCTTGCCCTGCGCAAAATTTATACATGCGATGGCTTTATCGACTTGGAGTTCCCGCGGCTTCCCTGTCTTCGCATCGACGTGGTTCCAGTCGTACAAGCGAAAGGTAACGTCGCTGTTTTGTTGAATCTCGAAGACCACGACATCGCCGCCCAATGCGTGAACGGTGCCAGCCTGAATGAAAACTGCGTCGCCAGGCTTTGGCGCGAAGTATGCGAGGTGGTCCGGCACACTCCCGCTGGCAATCGACTGCCGCAGATTGGCTGCGGTCGTACCTGGCACCAGACCCGCATAGATGCGGCTTTCTTGCCCGGCTTCCAGCACAACCCATGCCTCGGTCTTTGCGGTCTCACCTGCTGGCAGCAGGTCGGCGTTAGCGGCGGTAGGATGCACCTGCACCGACAGCATTTCCCGTGCATCGAGGAATTTCAGCAGCAGTGGAAATCGCTGGAAACGCCCGGCTAGTTTTCCCAGTAATTGCTCCGGAAACTGCTCCATCAATTGAGCGATGGTCCGACCCTTCAGCGGTCCATCGGCAACCTGGCTCGCGTGGTCTTTGCGGTCGCTGAGTATCCATGCCTCACCGATAGGACCGGGCGGCAGAGGCGTGGCGAGGATGTCGGCTAAACGCCGGCCACCCCAGAGCCTGTATTGATAGATTGGTTCGAAGCGAAGAGGATACAGAACTGTTTGAGTTGAGGATTTGCCGTGACTCTCGCTAATCAAAGGCATGGTTTCATTGCCGATCTTTAGCGCCTGCGCCATCGTCTTACCTCGCGTCGGCGCCTGTTAAGGACCGATCCTAATTCCCTACCATCCTAAACACTGGGCCCGCTGGCGAACTGTTCATAATTGACCACTTTCCTGGTCATATTCGGTTTGATAGTGAGCAGTGTTAAGTAAAGAAAGATGCCATGGAGAGATGAGGCGTAAGGAACACGCGTGAAGTATCCATCGATAGTGTGCAATAAAGCACAGTTTCCCCAAGGGGACTGGTGTCACAGTTGCCAGTGAGACTTTAGCTTGATAGCTAGAAGAACAAGGCGGGTCTCCAGGAGAATCAGGAATGTCAGTAAATAACTCAGTTGTTGCGATTTATGACACTCACACAGGAGCGGAAGAGGCGGTTAAGGAGCTTCAGCGCGGCGGAATTGACATGCACAAGCTATCGATCGTCGGCAAGGGCGACCATACAGATGAACAGGTAGTGGGCTATTACAACGCCGGCGACCGCATGAAGTACTGGGGTAAATTGGGCGCGTTCTGGGGAGGCTTTTGGGGACTGTTGTTCGGCTCTGCTGTCTTCATGATTCCCGGCCTCGGCCCAATCTTAGCGGCTGGACCGATAGTGGCATGGATTGTGGCAGGGCTGGAAGGAGCGGTGGAGGTGGGAGCTCTGGGTGCCTTGGGAGCTGGCCTTTACAGCATCGGAATTCCTAAAGACAGTGTTGTGAAGTATGAAACCGCACTAAAGGCAGACCAGTTCCTGCTGATCATTCATGGGACAGCCGCAGAAGTGGGGGAGGCGAAGGACATCATTAAAATTACGCATCCCGTCCAATTGTCGCTGCACTCAGGCGAAGGGGCGATCGCCGCCTAAGCATTCACGCAAGGCGTGATCTGGCAGATCGCCTCGCTCGCCATTGGGGGAAACCAGGCAAAATACTTACCCTGCGAATTATCCCTGAACTGGAGGCGGAGTCCAATTCGCCACTGACGCATGATAGCTCGATCAACACCTTGATTCGGCGCTTCCGGCATTCCGGAAGCCCATCTGATGGTTAAAGCTAGTCACTTGAATGAGGCTCCGGTGAAGACGGCCCACTGCGAATTGCACGATTACATCTCGGAGAAATCCGAACACGCTGACGTTCGGGCGGGATCTCCTCTGCCATTGGGAACGCAGGAAGCTGGACAAGGTGTTAATTTCGCGCTCTTCAGCCGTCACGCCAGCCGCGTGCGGCTTGAGTTATTCGATCACCGCGAAGACGCGCCACCCGCTCGGACAATTGAGCTGGATTCAGCGCGAAACCGCACCGGCGATGTATGGCATGTGTGGGTGGCGGGCATTAGCCCCGGTCAACTCTATGCTTACCGCGTGGATGGCCCTTACGAACCCCATGCAGGACAGCGTTTCAATTTCAACAGGCTTCTCCTCGATCCCTTCGCAACCGCGATTTCGCAGCTACCACCGTGGGATTTCGCGTCGGCCCGCGGATATGATCCGACCTCCCCTGAACAAGACTTGTCTTATTCAAAGCTGGACAATTCCACTTCGATGCCAAAGTGCGTATTTGTGAACGATCTCTTCGATTGGAATGGAGACCATCCGCTTCGGCATCCGTGGTCAGAGACGGTCATTTACGAAACCCATGTTCGCGGCTTTACGATCCACCCCAAGTCGGGCGTGGACCATCCGGGAACCTACAGGGGCCTGGTGGAAAAGATTCCCTATCTCAACGCCCTGGGAGTGACCGCTGTGGAACTGATGCCCGTCCAGGAGTTCAATGAAACTTCTGTCGCGCGCAACAATCCCCACACAAATCAACGGCTCAAGAATTACTGGGGATACGATCCCGTAATTTTCTGTGCACCCAAAGCTTCCTACAGCAGTTCGGGAGGTTTGGGCCAGCAGAAGTTGGAGTTCAAGGAAATGGTCCGGGCCTTTCATAGGGCCGGAATCGAAGTGATTCTGGACGTGGTGTTCAATCACACGGCGGAGGGAAGCGAACTGGGGCCGACGCTCTGTTTTCGTGGGATGGATAACGCGATTTTCTATACCCTGGCAGGCGACAAACGCTACTACAAGGATTACACGGGAACCGGCAACACCATTAACGCCAACCATCCTGTGGTACGGGACCACATTCTGGCTTCGCTCCGTTACTGGATGGTGGAGATGCATATAGATGGATTCCGGTTTGACTTAGCGTCGGTACTCGGCCGGGATGAACGTGGCAATCTGTTAGCCGATGCCCCTCTTCTCGAAAGGATCGCCGAGGACCCAATCTTACGGGACGTGAAAATCATCGCGGAGGCGTGGGACGCCGCCGGTGCGTATGAGGTGGGAAGCTTTTCAGAGCGGCGCTGGGCGGAGTGGAACGGGCGCTACCGCGATGACATCCGCCGCTTCTGGCGCGGCGATGAAGGGATGCTCGGTTCATTTGCGAGCCGCATCTGCGGCAGTGCCGACATCTATAGCAAATCCGGCAAAGGTCCCGAGGCTAGCATCAACTTCATCACCTGCCACGACGGCTTCACTCTGAACGACCTGGTGAGCTATCGCGATAAACACAATGACGCAAACGGAGAAGACAACCACGACGGGAGCAACGCTAACTTCAGCGAGAACTGCGGCTATGAAGGCGAGACAACGAATGCCGGGATCGAGACCTTGCGGAAACGCCGGATAAAGAACTTCCTTCTAACCTTGCTGATCTCGCGCGGGGTGCCAATGCTGCTGGCTGGAGATGAATTCCGCCGCACTCAAGGCGGTAACAACAACGCTTACTGCCAGGACAATGAAACGAGCTGGGTTGACTGGGCCAATCTCGAACAGCATCAGGAGATTTACCTGTTCGCCCACGGCATGCTCGCCTTTCGACGCGCGCATCCGATTCTGAGTCAGGCGCACTTCTACACGGACGATGAGATCCAATGGTTCAACCCACAACTGGGATCGCTTAACTGGGCCGACCCAAAGTGCAAACAGTTCGCCTGCCTCATCCATGGAGATGGACAAGATACTCTTCACCTGATGTTCAATGCTGGCACCGAAGAAGCCAACTTCGGCCTGCCGCCGCTGCCAGCGGGCTACCGCTGGTGCCTCGCGGCAGATACCTCCCGCTCGGCACCACAAGACTTGCCTGCTACAGGAGTAGAAACGCTCGCGGACAATTCAACAACCTATTCCGTAGCGTCCTGTTCAAGCGTGATCCTTATGGCAATGAAGCGGAAGCCTCCACCGGTAACAACGGAAAATCAAGGGCAATCATGAAACGTTCGAGCGAGATTTCGACGTTGTTCCTGGATGTTGGCGATGTGCTGCTCAACGATGGGTGGGATCATCATGCCCGCAGGCGGGCGTCGAACAACTTCAAGCTGTCGTGGGCTGAGATGGAGGAGCGCCATCGGCTGATCTTCGAGACCCATGAGGAAGGAAAGCTCACGTTTGAAGAATATTTGAATCGAGTGGTCTTTTACGAAAAGCGTCCGTTCACCCGAGCTCAGTTTCGACGCTTCATGTTCGCACAGTCGAAAGCTTGCCCCAAGATGATTGAACTGGTCTCTCAACTCAAGGCGCGATATGGGCTAAAGATCACCGTGGTCAGCAACGAATCACGCGAGGTGAATGCGTATCGGATTCGCAAGTTTAAGCTTGACCGGTTTGTGGACTCTTTCATCTCTTCCTGCTTCGTTCACATTCGCAAGCCCGATGCTGACATTTTTCGACTCGCCCTGGACATCGCCCAAGCGCCAGCCCGGCAGGTCATCTACATCGAAAACACGCCGATGTTCGTTCAGATCGCGGAAGGTTTGGGGATTCGGAGCATTCTCCATACGGATTACACATCCACCTGCGCGAAGCTGGCTGCGTTCGGGTTGCGGAATGACTAAGGACTCTTCCATGAAATCGGCTAATCCACGCATCCTGACTATCAATGGTGGTTCATCGAGCATTAAGTTCGCGCTGTTCGAGGCGGGTGATTCGATGCGAAGGGTTCTGGAGGGCGGACTTGAGCGCATAGGACTGCCGGAGGCCAGCCTCCATGTGAAAGGTGCGGATCAGGCGGACAATTTTGTGCGGCCAGTGTCGGCGCCGGATCACACATTGGCGGTAGGCATCCTGATGGATTGGATCGAGCAACGCATCGGGCATGCCACATTGTCTGCCGTCGGACATCGCGTCTTGCATGGTGGGATGAAGTATTACAAGCCGCAGCGAATCACCGCGGAAATCGTAGCCGAGCTGCACCAGCTCAGTCCATTCGATCCTGACCATATGCCTGAGGAGATTCTGCTGACCGAGGCGTTTCATCACCGGTTTCCTGATCTTCCTCAGATCGCGTGTTTCGATACGGCTTTTCACCATGATCTACCGCGCGTGGCCAAGATCCTGGCAATCCCGCGTCGTTATGAAGCAGCGGGGGTTAGGCGATACGGATTTCACGGATTGTCGTATGAGTTTCTGATGGGAGAACTGGCCCGCCTGGCCGGAACGGAAGCCTCACAAGGCCGTGTCATCCTCGCGCACCTTGGCAATGGAGCTAGCCTGGCGGCGGTACATCACGGAAAGTCTATAGACACGAGCATGAGTTTCACTCCTACCGCTGGAGTGCCTATGAGTACCCGCTCAGGCGATATCGATCCCGGACTGGTCTGGTATCTGTCACGCACCGAAAAGATGAGCGCAAAGCAATTTAACGAGATGGTCAATCTCCACTCCGGACTCCTCGGCGTGTCGGAAATCAGCTCCGACATGCGCGACCTACTCGAACAAGAAACGCACGACGTGCGGGCGGCGGAAGCGGTGTCGCTCTTCTGCTACCAGGTGAAGAAGTGGATTGGCGCATTCGCGGCGGCGCTGGGTGGGCTAGACACGCTGGTGTTCGCCGGCGGCATCGGAGAGAACGCACCTCCGGTCCGTGCCAGGATTTGCGAAGGGCTGGGATTTCTCGGAATCGACCTTGAAGAAAAGCTAAATGCCGCGAATGAATGCGTGATCTCCTCGGCGGCCAGCCGGGTAGTGGTCCGCATGATCCGCACGGACGAAGAACTCATGATTGCCAAAACGGTTTGCCAGGTTCTCGGGCTTGGCTGCAAAAAGGGGAATTGAACGTATGAAGACGAACGCTCTCACTCCGGAACCGCTCCACAAGACAACCAAAGCAGTGAACAAGGATGCCAACACGCTAAGTCCAGAACTGCTCCACAAGATTAACGCGTACTGGCGAGCCGCCAACTATTTATCTGTTGGCCAGATTTATCTCTACGATAATCCGCTGCTCAAGGAGCCGCTGAAACTGTCGCATGTGAAGCCCATCGTGGTTGGACACTGGGGCACGACGCCGGGCCAGAACTTTATCTACGTGCACTTAAATCGTGTCATCAAGAAATATGACCTGGATATGTTTTACATCGCCGGTCCCGGGCACGGCGGCCCGGCGCTTGTGGGCAACGTTTATCTCGAGGGAACCTACAGCGAAATATATCCCAATGTCAGCCAGGACGAAGCCGGATTGAAAGAGTTGTTCAAGCAGTTCTCATTTCCCGGCGGGATTTCCAGCCATGTTGCTCCGACGACGCCAGGGTCGATTCACGAAGGTGGCGAACTGGGCTACTCGCTGAGCCACGCTTTTGGAGCCGCGTTCGATAATCCCGATCTGATCGTCGCTTGCATCATCGGCGACGGTGAATCGGAAACCGCTTCGTTGGCGACCTCGTGGCAGTCCAACAAGTTTCTCGATCCGATTACCGACGGAGCCGTGCTGCCGATTCTGCACCTCAATGGATACAAGATCAGCAATCCAACCATCCTGGCCCGGATAGAGCCAGAGGAACTGGAACAGTTTCTGCGAGGCTGCGGCTGGACTCCTTACTTTGTGGAAGGCGATGAACCGGAGAAGATGCATGAACTGATGGCCCGCACCCTGGAAACGGCCATCGAGGAGATCCGGAAAATCCAGAACAACGCACGCGAAAAGAACGACGCGACTCGGCCGCGCTGGCCGATGATCGTCCTCAAGTCACCCAAGGGCTGGACGGGGCCGAAATTCGTCGATGGCCTGCAAATCGAGGGCACTTTCCGAGCACACCAGGTGCCGCTTCTGGTGGATACAGAGCATCCGGATCATGTTAAGCAGCTTGAAAGCTGGATGAAAAGTTACAAGGCCGAAGAATTGTTTGATAAGAATGGGCGACTCATATCGGAATTGGCCGAACTGGCGCCGAAGGGCGACCGCCGGATGGGCGCCAATCCCCACGCCAACGGCGGTATTCTGCTACACGACCTGCGTATGCCGGACTTCCACGTCCACGCGGTAGACGTGCCATCACCCGGGGCGGTGAACGGCCAGGATACGCTCGTGCTGGGTACGTTCCTTCGCGATGTCGCCAAGCTGAATCAGGATCAGCGCAACTTCCGTGTCTTCGGTCCCGATGAGACACTCTCGAATCTGCTGGGCGCGGTTTTTGAGGTCACCAACCGTCAGTGGGATGCCCGTGAAGTAAAGAACGATGAATTCCTCGCGCCCGCTGGCCGGGTGCTGGACTCAATGCTCAGCGAGAACCAGTGCGAGGGTTGGCTGGAAGGATATCTTCTGACCGGACGGCACGGCCTCTTCAACAGTTATGAAGCCTTCATTCGCATCATCGATTCGATGTTCAGTCAGCACGCCAAGTGGCTGAAGGTATGTCTGGAACTGCCATGGCGCCGAAAGATTTCGTCGCTCAACTATTTGCTCGCCTCTCATGTCTGGCAGCAGGATCACAACGGATTCACGCACCAGGATCCCGGCTTCCTTGACCACGTCATCAACAAGAAGGCTGATATCGTGCGCGTCTACCTTCCGCCCGACGCCAACTGCCTGCTTTCGGTTTTCGATCACTGCCTGCGCAGCCGGAATTACGTCAATGTGGTGGTTGCGGGCAAGCACGCCCTTCCACAATGGCTGACCATGGACGCGGCGGTCGTGCATTGCACGGAAGGAATTGGCATTTGGCAATGGGCCAGCAACGACCAAGATTCCGAGCCGGATGTGGTGATGGCCTGCTGTGGAGACACTCCGACGCTGGAGATACTGGCTGCTGTTTCCATCCTTCGCAAGAATCTACCCGATCTGAAAATCCGGGTGATCAATGTTGTCGATCTCATGAAGCTACAGCCCAGCACGGAGCATCCACACGGGCTGACCGAGAAGGATTACGACTCGCTCTTCACAAAAGATAAGCACGTCATATTTGGCTTTCACGGATACCCCTGGCTGGTCCACCGGCTGACCTATCGCCGGACCAACCGCAATCTTCATGTGCGGGGATATATAGAAGAGGGCACGATCACAACCCCCTTTGACATGAGGGTGCAGAACGATCTGGATCGCTTCCACCTGGTGCAGGATGTCGTCGATCGCCTGCCGCATCTAGGTTCCAAGGGCGCCTACCTGAAGCAGCAGATGCAGGACAAACTCATCGAGCACAAGCACTACATCGACAAGCACGGCGAAGACATGCCGGAGATTCGGAACTGGAAGTGGAGTCAGAGCAGAACGCAAAAAGGACACTGAATCGAATCCAAGGAGTTCCAGATGCCTATTCAACTGAATGAAGAAGATGACGGGAAGGTACTCATCCTTCACATCAGCGGAAAGCTGGTAAAGGCAGATTACAAGCACTTTGTGAATGAGTTCGAGCGTCTCATCCAGCAACACGGAAAATTGCGCGTGCTGTTCGACATGACCGATCTCCGCGGCTGGGACGCAGGGGCGGCGTGGGAGGACATCAAGTTTGACATAAAACACTTCGCCGATATCGAGCGGCTCGCAATGGTCGGCGATAAAAAGTGGCAGCACGGCATGGCGATGTTCTTTAAGCCGTTCACGAAAGCGATAATTCGATACTTCGATCATGCCGAGGCCACTGAGGCGCGGAAGTGGTTGGGAGAAACGTAGCGGTCCGCGGTCGCAACCGGCTTATCAAGCGCGGCACTACATCGGCGAACACGGCCAAGACATACCGGAAACCCGGAATTGGAAATGGAGCAACCTCAAGTGAATATACAAGCGCTTGTCGACACCGCCAGGACAATGGTCGCCAGCGACAAGGGACTACTGGCGATGGATGAAAGCAACCCAACCTGTAACAAACGATTTGCCAAATGGGGGATTCCCCAGAACGAGGAAACCCGGCGAGCTTACCGAGAGTTAATAGTGACCACCCCAGGTCTCGGGGAGTCAATTAGCGGCGCGATCCTCTATGACGAGACAATCCGGCAGAAGAAGAAGGATGGCACTCTGATCGTTAAATCCCTCATCGATGCAGGAATCATTCCTGGCATTAAGGTGGACACCGGTGCAAAGGACATGGCCGGCCATGCCGGAGAGAAAGTAACCGAAGGGCTGGATGGACTCCGCGACCGCCTGGCTGAATATTTTCAGATGGGCGCCCGTTTTGCCAAGTGGCGCGCCGTGATAGCCGTGGGCGATGGTATCCCGAGCCGCGGTTGCATCGAGGCCAACGCGAATGCTTTGGCCCGCTATGCCGCGTTATGCCAGGAAGCCGGACTGGTTCCAGTGGTCGAACCGGAGGTGCTCATGGACGGAGCACATACCATGGAGCGCTGCTGCGAGGTAACGGAGGAAGTCCTGCGCACGGTTTTCAACCAGCTTTACTCCCAACGAGTGATGCTGGAGGGATTGATCCTGAAGCCCAACATGGTGCTTCCGGGATTGACTTGCCCCAGGCAGGAAACGGTGGACGAAGTGGCCGACGCTACGGTGAAGTGCCTGTTGCGAGCCGTTCCCGCTGCTGTTCCGGGAATTGCATTCTTGTCGGGCGGTCAATCCGGTGAACTAGCCTCGGCCCGCTTGAATGCCATGAATGTCAGATTCAAATTGCAACTGCCTTGGGCGTTGGCGTTTTCATTTGCCCGCGCTATCCAGCAACCGGCTTTGGAGATTTGGCATGGCGAGCAGGCCAACGTGCCGGCGGCACAGCAAGCACTCCATCATCGAGCGCAATGCAACCGGGCTGCACGCCGTGGCGAATACAATGCCGCACGCGATACGGATGGCGAGGAGAGTGCGTCACGTCGTGGATCGTCTCTGAAACACACTTTGAGCACCAAGTAAGGTAGGGCCCAGAAAATGTCTCGGTAGCCGAAAGATGTATATGAACCCTGCGGCACAGCAATGCCAGAAGGAACACGCGTTATGAAGCCCAATGCAGACCAACTCAAAGCTCCCGAATCGAAGCCTGAAGCCAAAGCCGAGCCCACGCCTGAAGCCAAAGCCGAATCGAAGCCTGAAGCGAAGCCCGATTCCAAGGACGATCTGAAGTCCCTACCTCTGCCTGAAGTGGAGAAACAATTGGAGTCATCTCCCAAGGGCCTAAGCCAAGCCGAGGCGGAAAAGCGACTGGCGCAGTATGGTCCGAACGAGATCAAAGAAAAGAAAACCAATGCGCTTCTAAAATTTCTCACCTATTTCTGGGGCCCCATCCCGTGGATGATTGAAGGCGCAGTCATTCTGTCGGGAATTGTGCGGCACTGGCTGGATTTCTTCATCATTCTCTTTTTGCTTTTTTCCAATGCTTTGGTCGCATTCTGGGAGGAACACCAGGCGGGCAACGAAATTGCCGCATTGCGGGCCAAGCTGGCGACCAAGGCCCGCGCGTTGCGAGATGGAAAGTGGGCGACACCGAAGGTATCTGAATTGGTGCCTGGCGACGTCATCCGTCTCCGACTCGGGGACATCGTGCCGGCGGACGCGCGCCTTTTGGCGGGCGATCCGGTACAGGTGGATCAATCCGCGCTGACCGGAGAATCTTTGCCTGTCACAGCGAAGCCTGGCGAGGCCGTGTTTTCGGGTTCGATTATCAAGCGGGGCGAATCCGACGCAATGGTGTACGCCACCGGCACCAAGACCTACTTCGGTAAGACTGCGGAGTTGGTGCAGGGCGCTCATACAGTCAGTCATTTCCAGCGGGCTGTGCTCAAAATTGGTAATTACCTGATCATCCTCGCCGTGGCTCTGGTGGCGGTGATTGTCACTTTCGCGCTGTTCCGTCACGATCCGGTTCTCAATACTCTGGAATTCGCGCTGGTGCTTCTGGTAGCGGCGATTCCTGTGGCGATGCCCACCGTGCTGTCGGTCACCATGGCAGTCGGCGCACGGCTGCTCGCAAAAAAGGAAGCGATTGTCACCAAGTTGTCGGCGATCGAGGAACTGGCCGGCGTGGATGTTCTATGCTCGGACAAAACCGGCACCTTGACCCAGAACAAGCTAACCTTGGGCGACCCTTTCACCGTGAACAACGTTCCCGCGGATCAGGTGATTCTGTGGGCCGCACTGGCTTCGCGCGCGGAAGATAAGGACACCATTGACATGGCGGTCATCGGCGGTGTGAAGGACAGTAAAGCACTACAGTCCTATCAGGTGCTGCATTTCCAGCCATTCGACCCGGTGCATAAGCGCACGGAAGCCACCGTCAAAGGCGGCGACGGAAAGCAGTTTTTTGTGGCCAAGGGCGCACCGCAGGTCATTCTGCAGATGGCAACGAACATCGCGGAAGTAAAGCCCGCGGTTGAGAAAGCAGTCAATGATTTTGCGGCACGCGGCTTCCGTTCCTTGGGTGTGGCCCGGGCGGATCAGGAAGGCAAGTGGCAGTTTGCCGGCGTGTTGCCAATGTTCGATCCGCCACGTGAGCAGGCCAAGGCAATCATTGCGAGCGCCCAGCAGATGGGCGTGAAAGTAAAAATGGTTACCGGCGATCAATTGGCCATTGCCCAGGAAACCTCCCGTCAACTGGGCCTCCAGGTATTCCCCGAAGACAAATACAACATTGTCGACGTACTACAGAAGCGTGGCCACATTGTCGGCATGACCGGCGATGGAGTGAACGATGCTCCCGCGCTCAAGAAAGCGGACTGCGGCATCGCGGTTTCCGGCGCGACGGACGCGGCTCGTGCGGCGGCGTCCATCGTGCTGCTGGCATCCGGCCTCTCGGTGATTATCGACGCGGTCAAGGAGAGCCGCCGCATTTTCCAACGGATGAACAGCTATGCCATATACCGCATCGCCGAAACCCTGCGCGTGCTCTTCTTTATGACGCTGGCGATCCTGGTATTTAACTTCTACCCTGTCACCGCGGTGATGATCGTGATGATCGCCGTGCTCAACGACGGAGCAATCCTCTCCATCGCGTACGACAACGTGCATTACCGCGACAAGCCCGAGACTTGGAACATGCGGATGGTGCTGGGCGTTTCCACCGTGCTTGGCGTCATCGGGGTCGTGGCAGCCTTCGGTTTGTTCTATCTTGGCGAGCGCGTCTTTCATCTCGACCATGCACGCATCCAGACACTGATGTACCTGAAGCTCTCCGTGGCTGGACATTTGACGATTTTCCTGACGCGCACGCGAGGTCCGTTCTGGTCCATACGCCCGGCGAAGATTCTTTGGATAGCCGTGCTCGGTACGCAAATTGTGGCGACTCTGATTGCGGTTTATGGGCTATTTATGTCGCCGCTCGGCTGGGGCTGGGCAGGGTTCGTTTGGGGCTATGCGCTGATTTGGTTCCTTGTGAATGACCGCGTGAAACTGCTCGCATATCGGATTTTCGGTTCTGCCAAAGCTGAAGCTAAATCAGAAGCCAAGCCTGAAGCAAAGACCGAACCTGAAACCAAGGTCGAGCCGAAGCCTGAAGCCAAAGCAGAGCCCACGCCTGAAGCCAAAGCAGAGCCGAAGCCGGATGCCAAGACAGAGCCGAAGCCGGATGCCAAAGCCGAGCCGAAGCCGGAGACCACGACACCGTCCGATTTGACGCCGCAGATCGCCAAGCGAGCCTATGAACTCTACGAGGAGCGAGGCCGCAAGGGCAATTTGGCAGCTCAGGACTGGGCGCAGGCGAAACGGGAGATCGGAACAGATGGACCCAAAGCTGAGCCCAAGCCCGGAGTTAAAACTGAATCTAAAGCCAAAGTCGAATCGATACCAGAAGTGAGTGCTGGTCTTAAGCCAGAATTAAACGATGAGCCCAAACCCCAAGCCAACGCCGAATCTGACGGCGAAGCCAAAACTGACGCAAAACCCAAAACCGAAGCCGAACCAAACCGCGATTTGACTCCACAGCTCGTCAAGCGAGTCCATGAGCTCTACGAGGAGCTTGGGCGTGAGGAGGTCCGAGCAGTTGAGAAGATGGAGAAGGCGGAGCAGGAGATCCGGAAAGATGCGACAAACAAGTGAACCGCGCGAACAACGCGGCTGACGTGGCGAATGGAGAAAGATGAAAATCAATTCGATGGATTTTCGTGTGCCGCCCGGAAAGAAGGTTGAACTCAGCGAATGGCCGACAGTAGTGAAGCCCTTTTGCAAGTCGAAGGAGCAATATAAAGAGCTCCTGGAAAAACACGTTGCGGAGTTAAGCTCACTGCAACAACTTCACTACGCATCCGGCCGCTATGCGCTTTTGTTGATTTTTCAGGGGATGGATTCCGCCGGCAAGGATGGCGCCGTCCGGCACGTCATGTCCGGAGTAAATCCGGAAGGCTGCGAGGTTTTCAGCTTCAAACAACCGAGCGCAGAGGAACTGCAACATGATTTTCTCTGGCGAACCACGTGCCGCCTTCCTGAACGCGGGCGAATCGGGATCTTCAATCGCTCCTATTATGAAGAAGTGCTGGTCGTTCGAGTCCATCCGGAGATCCTCCGCAGCCAGGAACTCCCCGAGGAATTGCGTGACGAAAAGAAAATCTGGAAGGGGCGCTATCGTTCCATCGTGGATATGGAGAAACACCTTTTCTGTAACGGAACGCGAATTGTCAAAGTGTTTCTTCATCTTTCGAAGGACGAACAACGAAAGCGCTTCCTTGAGCGCATTGAGGAGCCGGAGAAGAACTGGAAGTTCAGCCTCTCGGACATTCATGAGCGGAAGTATTGGAAGCATTACATGGAGGTCTATGGAGATTGCCTGGGCGCGACGAGCAGCCATCACGCGCCGTGGTACGTCGTCCCCGCCGACGACAAGGAGAATGCGCGTTTGATCGTTTCCCGCCTTGTTCTTGATGCGCTCGAGGATCTAAAGATGGCATATCCCAAGACCACGCAGAAGCGGCGACTGGAATTGCAGGCGATCGGCAAACAGCTGACGAAAGAAAAGTAGCCCGCCAAATTGTCGTCTCTCACCTTGGTGATTAGCGCCAAGGTGAAGCAAAGACCGACACTCCTACACGCATAGCTTCACCGCCGCTCAGCGAAGAGAAGACTCTCTTTGGACTTCGTGTACAGCTACGCTGCCAGCGCTGGAAGCATTAACGACAGCACCTCAACTGCCGTCCTCAGCACTAGCGGTGCAGGGTCCGGAACGAGTACCGTGACTTGCAATACAAGCGACGACCGCCAATCGCAGCCCACAACTCAGGACGTCTCCAATTAGCTTGTACCAGAGCTTCAGACTTCACCAGCCACGGAGTACGCTGTTCCACCATGGCAAGCTGATTTTCCTTTTTCAAAGTGCCGGTGACCTTAGCCTGGTTTCTACCTCGCCAACCTAACCAGCATTCCTCACAAACCCGCATGGCTGACCGGACGACTCTCAGCGGAAGTTGAGTGACCAAATTCAGCAAGCGCTGGTGTACTATGAAATTCTTGATTCTGAATTGAATCACCGTTGGAAGCGAGTAGGATCCGGTGATGCTCCCGGTCTTCAAAACCGGCGAGAGGCGGGTTCATCCTGTCTCTGGTGTGTTCGACTCACACACGCTTCCGCCATTTCGCCTCTACAGATTGTTTCCTGTATGTATTCAATTTAGAGATGTTCTGGGAACGGCGTCATTCCCTGGAGACTCAAAAACCGTGCTGGAGAGCAGCTGCCTGGCTTAAGCTGAACTTATGAAGTCCGTGATAGTAGGTACCGCTGGACACATTGACCATGGAAAAACCGCGCTGGTACGCGCGCTGACCGGGATCGACACGGACCGCCTGGAAGAAGAAAAGCGGCGTGGCATTACCATTGAGCTGGGCTTCGCACACCTGGAACTGGAAGGATCGCAAGGGCCTGTGCGGCTGGGCTTTGTTGACGTACCCGGACACGAGCGCTTTGTACGTACAATGCTGGCCGGCGCCGGCGGCATTGATTTTGTGCTGTTCGTCATTTCCGCTGAAGACTCGGTCAAACCGCAAACCCGCGAACATTTTGATATCTGTCGCCTACTGCAGGTTCCGCAGGGCATTACCGTGTTGACCAAGAGCGACCTGGTTGACCAGGAAACGCTCCAGGTGGTTCGCATGGAGGTGGAGGAGTTCGTGCGTGGATCTTTTCTGGACACCAGCCGTTCACCGATCCTTGAGGTCAGCGCGCGGACTGGAGAAGGAATGGAACAGCTGAAGCAGGAACTGGCGCGGGTGGCTTCCGAAGTCGCTCAGAAAGACACACATGCCGTTTTTCGGCTGCCCGTCGATCGTGTATTCACAATGAAAGGCTTCGGAACCGTGGTCACGGGAACGATGACCTCAGGTCAACTCCGGAAGGAACAGGAAGTCGAAGTTCTGCCGCTTGGCAAGAAAGCACGAGTACGCGGACTACAGGTGCATGGCACAACCACAGAGGTTGCAATGGCTGGGCAACGCACAGCTCTGAATCTTACCGGTATCCCGCAGGAAGAGATCCAGCGGGGCATGATGTTGGCCCAACCCGGACTGCTGCTGCCAACCCGCAGGCTGGACGTTCAGCTTTCACTTCTGGATGGAGTGCATCCCCTGAAGAACCGCGCCCGAGTTCATTTGCACCTCTTTACGACCGAGACCATCGCGCAAATTGTGCTCTATGAAGGAGAGGAGCTGCAGGCAGGCGAGACAGTGTGGGCACAATTGCGCACCCACGCCCCTGTGGCTTGTGCGCCGGGCGACCGCTTCATTGTGCGGCGGTTTTCACCTGTCACTACCATTGGAGGCGGCCTGGTTGTGGACGTAAATCCAATGCGCCGCATGAAGCCCGAGGCGCGTACGGAGATCTTGGGCAAACTCCGCGATGGAGACGACCTTTGCAGGTTGCGTGTGCTCGTCGCGCGGCGAGAACGCCGCGGATTGAGCGTGGAGGAGGCGATACACGAGACGGGCTGGACCATGGAGCGGTTGAACCTTGCACGCGAAAAAATTACGCAGGCGCGAGATATCATCAGCTTTGGAGATGTGCAGATTACGGCGCCGACACTAGATAGAATCGTTGGCGAGTTGTTCATCGCTGTAGAGATTTTTCAGACCGCGAACCCTCTAGCTGGCGGCATCAGCAAGCAGGAATTATTGGAAAAGAGCGGACTGGACAGGGAACTTTTTGCCGGAGCGCTCTCTATGCTGCTTGCGTCGAAGAAACTGGCCATCACCGCAGAACAGGTGCATCTGATCGGTCATCGCGTGTTGATGAAGGACGAGGAAGCAGAATCGAAAAAACAGATTGAGGAGGCTTTTGCCTTGGCAGGGGTAAAGGTTCCATCGCTGAAAGAGGTACTGGAAGGGTTGAAGATCGACCTTCCGCGGGCGCAAAAGATTGTGACCTTGCTGCTGCGTGAAAAAGTCCTTATTAAAGTGAGCGATGAGTTGGTGTTCCATCGCAAAACGCTGGAGAATCTCAAGCGCCGGGTGTCTGAGTTGAAGTCGACTTCGCCGAAGATTGATGTAGCCCGATTCAAAGACCTAGCTGGAGTCTCCCGCAAGTACGCCATTCCGCTGCTTGAGTACCTGGACCGCGAGCATGTGACACGTCGCGTCGGCGACGAGCGCATAATCCTGTAGATGCGTGGCTCTCAACCGCCGTCAAACGTATTGATCACCCGGTTACTTGGATCAACGGCTTTGTCCTCGGCAGCACTTCTCCCACTCTTGCCGCAGGTATTCCAAATTCGTGTAACTTGTCAACCAGCGCACCAGCATGCGTTCGATTCACTGAAACCAGCAGTCCTCCCGCCGTTTGTGGATCGTAGAAAATTGTCCGCAAATTCTCCGCTACGCTCGCGTCAAACTCGACGCAGCTCGATGCAAACTCGCGATTGTTCTGCAATCCACCGGGAACGAATCCACGCTCGACGCAAGCGATAGCTCCCGGTAGCAAAGGCACTGCCGATGCAAACAGCCGCAGGCTCATCCCGCTGCCCAACGCCATTTCTCTGGCATGGCCGATCAGCCCAAATCCGGTCACGTCAGTCATTCCACGGACGTCGTACTTCAGGCTTATTTCAGCAGCCTTCCTGTTTAGCGTCGTCATCGCCCGAGTCGCCGCCTCGATCCACTCTGCCTGGGCCGTGCCCATCTTGATCGCCGTAGAGATGACTCCTGTTCCGAGAGCCTTCGTCAGCACCAGCACGTCTCCGGGCCTGGCGCCGGAATTCTTAAGCACGCGACGAGGATTTATCGTGCCGGTAACGGAGTAGCCGAATTTAATCTCCGGGTCTCGGATGCTGTGTCCGCCGATCACCGTACATTCCGCTTCCACCATCTTGCTAAGTCCACCCGCGAGGATCTGTTCAAGGATCGAAATGTCGGCCTTGTCGGGAAAACACACCATCGCAAGCGCCGAGATAGGCTTGCCTCCCATGGCATAGACATCGCTCAGTGCATTGGTAGCGGCAATTTGTCCGAACGTGTACGGATCGTCGACGATGGGAGTAAAGAAGTCCACCGTCTGGACAAGCGCCAGCTCCGGCGTGAGCTGATACACGCCAGCGTCGTCAGCTTTATCGAAGCCGACGAGGACATGGGGGTCAACCTGCCGGGCTAATTTCCCAAGCACCGAGTCCAGCACCGCCGGACTTAGCTTGCTTGCTCAACCCGCAGCTTTCACCCTCTCCGTCAAACGAATTGGCTTGTCCTCAGACATTGAGTTGATGATACTACGACGAAAATCCCAGCAATACAGCTTGAGGGCGGTGAGAACCGGGCTGACCTATTTCCAGCGCCGCGCCGCCTCTCAATCCATGCGCGAGATGAAGCTTCACCGAAGCGGTTCAGTGGGGGTGCTGTATGTACATGGCTTGGGGGTGATTCAGTGCGCTAATCTCGCCAGCGTTTCGGCCAGATAGCGGTCGTCCGCAGAGTCCACCGTGCGCAGATCAATCAGCACCCGGTCTTCCTCCACCCGAGCCACTATCGGAGTCTTTTGCTGCCGCAGCCTGCGCGCCAGCTCGGTGGCGCTCAGGCCGTTCGCCGCCAGTGAGAGCGCAAAGCCCGGCAGGGTCTTGCCCGGTGCCGCGCCGCCACCGATGATAGTCAGCGTGGGCACTACCTGCGCAGAGAGCCTGGCAGCAGAGGCCGCTAGTGCCTGGCAACGCCGGTGAATATCTTCGGCCGACAGGCGAAGCATATGCAGGAGGGGCAGCCGGTCGTATTCCTCGCGCAAGTAGGTCACGAGCGTGGCCTCCAGCGCCGCGTAGCACATCTTGTCAACGCGCAATGCGCGGAAGAGCGGGTGCTTACGCAATTTCTCGACCAACGTTGAATCTCCGGTGACCAACCCCGCCTGCGGACCACCCAACAGTTTGTCTCCGCTATAGGTGACCAGTGAAACCCCCGTGCGCAAAGAGGCATAAACACTGGGTTCGTCGGCAATGCCGTAGGATTCGAGCTCCACCAGCGCGCCCGAGCCGAGGTCTTCCATCACGGCGATGCCGCGCCGTCGCCCCAGCTCCACCAGTTCGGCTAGAGTCGGCTGCACGGTAAAGCCCAGAATCTCAAAATTCGAGCGATGAACCCGCATCAGAAGTCGCGTGCGTTCCGTGATCGCGTTCTCGTAATCGGCAATACGTGTGCGATTGGTGGTGCCAACCTCGTGCAGAATGGCCCCCGACTGCGCCATGATCTCCGGAATGCGGAACGAGCCGCCGATCTCCACCAGCTCTCCACGGGAGACGATCACTTCGCCGCCATCTGCTAGCGCCGCCAACGTCAGCAGCACCGCCGCCGCGTTGTTATTCACCACCACGGTCGCCGTCTGGGGAACGCCGCGGCGCGCAAACAACTGTGCGAACAGACGCTGCGCGTGCTCATCGCGACTCCCGCGCTCACCCTTTTCCAGATCAAATTCCAGGTTGCTGTATCCTGATGCGGCTTCGGAAATGCGCTCCAATGCCTGCGGTGAAAGCGGAGCACGCCCCAGGTTGGTGTGGATAATCACGCCGCTGGCATTGATAACCCGGCGAAGGGAATATGCTGTCGCCCGCTCAACGCGACGTTCCAGAGCTTGGGGCAGCGTGGTAAGCGCCCGTTCCAACTTGTCTTCATCCAGCGCACCGCTGGCGATTTCCGAGCGTAACTCGTCGAGCTCTGCGCGCGCCGCCTCGGTTACGTTCAGCCGACCGTGCTTGGCCACGAGCGCAGCCACCTCCGCCATCCTGAGCAATTCATCGATGGCGGGCAATCGGCGGAATATTTCGGACTTGGCAACAGTGGTCACAGCCCTCCATCGCAATCCACGATGCGGCGCACCATGGCACTCATCGCCAGCCAGGGCAATAAGCAGAACGGGAATGGCAGAAGCGTGGGTGAGTCGAAGACACCAGAGACAAGATGCATCCGCCTTTCACCGCCTTTGATGAGCGGGAGCATCACCGGATTCTGCTCGCCTCCCACCAGCGACTACCTGTAAGTTCAAAAACCTGATTGTAGGCTAAGTTTGTCGTGCAAGTCAGGTATTGACTGATATTACATTACTATGAACGTCGTGTACTTTGTGCTCACATCTTTGTGCTCACATCATTGACAAGGCGAGTTATCCGGCTTAGAGTGTCGGCCTGAAAGGATACATATGCCTAAGATTGCTCCCTACCACACGAATTCTCAGGAGTATTCGCCCAAAGAACGAGAGGTATATCACGACACGGAAGCTTGTCCAGACGGAAAGCGAATTAAGCCCGGACATCGGGCTATCGGAACTGGCGACAAGAAGCACTGCCAAGAGTGCGACAAGGTTAGCTAGTTTTTTCCGGCCTGTCAGCAATAGAGGGCGAAGGCCATCGCGGCGCTCCTGTTTGCGTTGAGGGGAGGGTGCTGTGCCGGTGCCTTTTGAGCTAAATAATGGCCTGCGTGTATGGTTTGCAAAAGCCGCGCAATTGCAAGCGGGTATGCCATTCACCGGCCGGATTGTTGCATAACGCACTATCGAGGTCCGTTTCAGTCACAAGCGGAGGTGATTACAGTCACGGTTATGGAGGCAAAGGGAGTATATAGATAAGCGCGGTTTTCATGCCGCCCCATTGGGTGCGGATGGTCCCAAGACTTTGCAGGGTGTGAGTTCGCCGAGCTGTAGGGATTTACGGTGGAGGGGCTCAGATGTTTGGCCTATTTCTTATTGGCTGCTGGATGGTCGTACTCATCGCGGCTGCGGTTATCATCGATAGGTATCGACGGTGGCGGTTAAGAACGCTGGACGAGCGAGCTCGGGAGCTGGGCTTTTCATTCGACGACAACGGCCGTCCATTCGAGGGCTCAGAGGTTTGCGGACTCTCGGTTTTGCGGTGCGATCCCTCTGCCATCGTCAGCCGGATGATGACCGGCAAGATCGGCGACTGCCCGGCGGTGGTTTTCAACCTGATTTGCTACGGCCAGTACTGCCAATCGGTACATGCGGTCACGATCGCGGCCTTCCAATCTCCCACGGGACGGCTCCCTCTCTTCCGGATTGGCGCCAAGGACATGATGCAGGGGCTCAAAACGCGAATCGCCGGTCCGGACGCGAACAGCGAGACGGAATGTGCGTTCGGCAAACGCTGTCTCCTGCAGTGCGCGTCGAAAGACAACACCCATGACTTTCTCACGCCCCGCAAGCTCTCAGAGCTGGAAGGATTCGCGAAGAACCTTTGCATTGAATCGAGCGTCGACTGGGTCTTTGCCTACCGACCGTGTACCTGCCTGAAGCTTGAGGCATGGCCCGATTTTATTCGAGAGGCAAGCGCGATTTCCGGCATCTTGTTTGGCGCGGGCTCTGGGAGCGCAATGCAGAACCGGCCTCACGCCACCGCTGGAGCGAGATAATTCGAGCAAGATCGCATTTATGTCAGTGCCGAACTCTCATCACTCCAACGAGCCGAGCCTGGTCGAGGATAACGGCTCGCCCAGCATAACGTTCTAACTTAGTTATCTCTCCCCCTGGGAACGCGACTCAAACGCACGGCTGCGGCACGCGATTGCGCTTTCAAGCTGCGCCTAACCCGAATTTCT
>JBEKOO010000074.1:0-13430 GCA_049521655.1 Candidatus Korobacteraceae bacterium | reverse complement strand
CGACGGGCCAGAGCCACCTCAATAGCTGCGAGGATGTCGCCTACATGACGGTGTTCTTCCCCGAGAAAGTTCTCGCTCACATCAACGTCAACTGGCTCTCTCCGGTGAAGGTCAGAACCACACTCATCGGGGGCGAGAAACGCATGCTGGTCTGGAACGACCTCGAGGCCGACGAGAAGGTCAAGGTTTACGACAAGGGAGTAAAGATCAACGGCCCCGAGGGCGTTTATGAGCTCCTGGTCAGCTACCGCTCCGGAGATATGTGGGCGCCTCAGCTGGAGGCGGGCGAAGCTCTGTACGGCGAGTTGTCCTATTTCGCTGATTGCATCTCGAATGTGAAGGCTCCATTCAACGACGGCCGCGCGGGCCTGCGCATCGTCAAGATGCTTGAGGCTGCCAGCCAATCGATCACGAAGTGCGGGTCGCTCGTTTACCTATGAACCTCTACCAATGCATTGCCGATGACGTAGAGCTCGGCAAGGACGTCAGGCTTTCGAAATTCATTAATCTCTACGGATGCAAGATTGGCGACGAGACCAAGGTCGGGGCATTTGTTGAAATCCAGAAGGGCGCCAAGGTCGGCTGCCGCTGCAAGATCTCAAGCCACACTTTCATCTGCGAAGGCGTTGAGATTGAAGATAACGTCTTCGTAGGCCACGGCGTGGTCTTCACCAACGACACCTATCCCCGTGCTGCGAATGCTGCGGGTGAACTGAAGACCGATGCCGACTGGAAGGTTGAGCGAACCTTTGTTCGCAAAGGCGCATCGATCGGCTCCGGAGCGACCATCCTCTCGAATGTGACGGTCGGTGAAAACGCGATCGTCGGCGCGGGAAGCGTTGTGACCCGCGATGTGCCGCCCAACGCAATCGTCACCGGTAATCCGGCGAGGCTCCGCCGCTACATCGAAAGAAATCAGGACAACAACAATGAGCGCGGTTGAAACGGCTGTGGCAAGCATTCCGTTCCTCGACCTGGTGACCCCTCACCTTGAGCTCGAAGAGGAGTTGGTGGCGGTCTTCCGCAAGGCGCTGCATACGGCTGGCTTTGTCGGCGGCGCCGCGGTGGCAGAGTTCGAGCAGGCCTTCGCCGAGTTCTGCGGTGTCGAGCACGCGGTTGCGGTCGGCAACGGCACCGACGCGTTGCGCTTCGCCATCGTGGCCTCGGGTGTCAAGCCCGGCGACGTTGTGGTCACGGTCCCCAACACCTTTATCGCGACCACCGAGGCGATCTCGCAGGCGGGCGCGCATCATGAGTTCGTCGACATCGACGAGCGGACCTATAGCATTTCGATTCCCGCGCTGGCGGAGTACTTGCAAGTTCGTTGCGACCGCAACTGCGACGGAAAACTGATAAGCCAACATAGTGGCCGGCCCGTGACCGCCCTACTCCCCGTGCATCTCTATGGCCAGATGGCCGATATGGACGCCATCACCGAGCTTGCCGATCGTTTCGGCCTCATCGTCATTGAGGATGCCTGCCAAGCTCACGGTGCCGAGTACTTCTCAAAGAAAACCGGTCGCTGGCAGAAGGCTGGCTCAGTGGGTCGGGCCGCAGCCTTCAGCTACTATCCGGCCAAGAACCTTGGCGCCTGCGGCGAGGCGGGTGCCATCACCACCAACGACGCGGTGCTGGCGCAAACCGCCCGCATGCTCCGCGACCACGGCCAAAGCCGCAAGTACCACCACGAGATCGAGGGCTACAACGGCCGGCTCGATGCCATCCAGTGCGCAATCCTGAGCGTCAAGCTGCCGCACCTGAGCGACTGGAACGCGAGTCGCCGCGAGCGTGCCGCCGAGTACAACCGTCTCCTTGCTGGCATCGACGGCATTGTCCTCCCTTGTGAGCCCGAATGGTCCCGCGCCGTCTGCCACCTCTATGTCGTTCGCACCCACGACCGCGACGGCCTCATCCGCCACCTCAACGCCGCCGGCATCGGAACCGGCATCCACTACCCGATCCCGCTGCACCTGCAAGCGGCCTACGCCACCCTCGGCTACAAATCCGGCGACTTCCCCATCACCGAGGCCGTTGCTTCCGAGATCGTCTCCCTGCCCATGTTCCCGTCGCTTACGGTCGAGCAGCAGGCCGCGGTTGGCGAAGCGGTGAAACTCTTTGAGCAGCGGTAGCTGAGACGCATTCACGCACCTACGCTGGGTTTCACGCGAACCACCAAAACCATTATGAGCCAATCACATCTCGAATCATCCGCCAAAGAATGCCTCGCGGCGGTCATTCAGAAGTTGCTTCGGCATTGCCAAGGTCACGACTGGGCCGGCTACGAGCCGTACGACGCGACAAATAGCCCGCTCTTTAGAACAGTTCCAGCTCTAGATTCCCATCTCCCGCGGCTGGTTCTGACGCAGTTCCTCAAGCGCAGTCCGATCAACCTGAGAAGAATGCTTCGCATTCCGGAAACGCAGAATCCAAAGGCGCTCGGGCTTTTCCTTTCCGCTCTGGTCAACCTGCAGAGAGCCGAGTTTCCTGTGGAAACGGGTGCGATTCCTCACCTGCTGGAGCGAATTCGAGTTTTGCGTTCCCCATACGACAAATACTGGTGTTGGGGATACAATTTTCCCTGGCAAACTCGCACGATCTTGGTCCCGAGATGGGCCCCCAATGTGGTTTGCACTACCTTTATCGCGCAGGGCCTTCTGGATGTCTATGGACAGACTCGCGACGAGCAATGTCTTGACATGGCGGTGAGCGCAACGAATTACATACTGGGCGACCTGTATTGGAACTCAGGCAATGGACGCTGCGGTTTCTTCTACCCCATTCCGCACTTCGAAAACCAGGTCCACAACTCGAACCTTGAAGCTGCGGCCCTGCTGTGCAGGGTCTCAAAGCTGACTGGCGACGAGAAGTACGTCGAGTCGGCCCTTGCTGCAACCCGGTACGCGGTCTCCCAGCAGTTCGAGAACGGCCGCTGGGCCTACGGCGAGTCTCCAAAACAGCAGTGGACGGACAATTTCCACACGGGCTTCAATTTGAGTTCTCTCCAGTCAATCGGCGAATCCCTCGCAACAACGGAGTTCGACGATGCCATCCAGTGTGGCTTGCAGTTCTATTTGTCGCACTTCTTTCGCGATGACGGCGCCGTTGGCTACTTTTATGATCGCTTCTATCCCATCGACACGCATTGCATCGCACAGAGCATCATTACGCTGCTCGACCTGAAGAGTCTGTCTCCTGATAACGTGGTCCTCGCTTGGAAGGTCTTCGAATGGGCTGTCGCGAGGATGTGGGACGACGATGAAGGCTACTTTTACTACCGCATTCTCCGGACCGTTACGATCCGAACCTCTTATATGCGGTGGACACAGGCCTGGATGCTGCTTGCGCTGAGCAGCCTGCTGCTTGAAGCACACGACCAGTGACCAGCATCTCGTAAGAACATGCCAGACAACGGAACAGAACGAGCACTCCCAACTTACGCTCTCATTACACCTGCGCGGAATGAGGCCCAGTTCATCGAGCAGACGATCCGCTGCATGATCGCGCAGACGGTGCGGCCAATCCGGTGGGTGATCGTAAGCGATGGATCGACGGATGGAACCGACGAAATCGTCCGCCGTTACACCGGAGATTACTCCTGGATCCAGTTGCTGCGGATGCCCGAGCGCGCAGAGCGTCACTTCGCGGGCAAGGCGAACGCCTTTAATGCTGGCTATGCCGAGGTCAAGAGCTTGGCTCCGGATATCATTGGCAATCTTGACGCTGATCTATCATTTGGGCCAAGCCACTTTGAGCTGTTATTGAACAGGTTCAGAGTCGATTCCAATCTGGGTGTCGCTGGTAGTCCCTACACAGAAGGGAATGAGCACTACGACTTTCGCTTCTCCAATATTGAGCACGTCTCGGGTGCATGCCAGATGTTTCGGCGAGAATGTTTTGAGTCCATTGGAGGGTATCAGCCCTTAAGAAGGGGTTGCATTGATTACGTCGCAGTCACAACGGCCCGTATGGCTGGATGGTCAACGAGGACGTTCACAGACACTGTGTGTATCCACCACCGCAGCATAGGCACAGCTCAACAGAGTGTTCTAGAGTCCAGATTCAGGCAAGGCCAAAAAGACTACGTCGTTGGTAATCACCTTCTGTGGGAAGCCCTGCGAGTCATGTACCAAATGCGAAAGAGGCCGCGATTAACCGGCGGTCTTGCACTGGCGACCGGGTTCTTCTTTGCCCAAATCACCCGTACCCAGAGGGCCGTCTCTCCTGAACTCATGGCGTTCGTTCATCGTGAGCAGATGACACGTCTCAAGAGATTCCTCCGGCCGTCCATGCTTCAAAAAGTCGATTCTGACAAGCCCTGAGCCGATTCGAGCATGAGCGCCATAACCAATCTAAAGCCAGTCGAGGAGCGACCTCGTGGCAACTTGGAAATGAGCGGCGCATTCAATGACCTTGGATCTGTGCCTGATGGCATCGGGTCTCTGATTGTAAACGCGGATGACTGGGGAGTGAATTCCTGGATTACTGGGGCCACCCTGGACTGCATCCAGCGCCAAACGGTCTCGTCGGTGAGCGCCATGGTTTTCATGGAGGACTCGGACCGCGCAGCGGAACTGGCGCGGAGGCAACAAATCGATGCGGGCCTGCATCTAAACCTAACAATGGCCTTCACGGGAAAAGGGTGCCCTTTCAAACTGGTTGAAGAGCAGGGGAAGATCGCCCGGTATCTTCGCTCCTCTCGCGTGGCGCAGGCCGTCTTCCACCCGGGGTTATACAGGGCCTTCGATTACGTGGTCAAAGCACAACTGGAGGAATTCGAAAGACTATACGGCTGCGCCGTGCGGCGAGTCGACGGCCATCATCATATGCACCTTTGCGAGAATGTCCTCTCCCCGCATCTGCTTCCTTCGGGGATCATTGTCCGGCGGAACTTTTCCTTTCGGCGTGGCGAGAAGAGCGCGTTGAATCGTCTTTACCGACGCTGGCAGGATCGTAGACTTGCAAAGCGGCATCGAATTGCGGACTTCTTTTTCGCGCTGCTTCCCCTAGAGCCTAAACGTTTGGCTGACCTCGTCGCATTGGCCCTTCGTCACAATGTAGAGGTCGAAACGCATCCCGACCGGGAAGAAGAGTATCGATTCTTGACATCCGGAGGGCTGCGCCAGTTTGCGGGCGCCCGCGGTGTGACCTCCGGTTACTGCCTTCGCAGCAAAGACTAGGCAAGTAAACCAGCGCGGCACACGGGGTGGTTCATTCAAACAGGGCCAATGGATATGAAGTTAGGCGGCGGCGAGTCCCGACTGCCAAGCTACGTGGTGATTACGCCTGCGCGCAACGAAGCTCGGTGTATAGAGCAGACGATCCAGGACGTAATCGCGCAAACAGTGCGGCCGATGCGCTGGGTGATCGTGAGCGATGGATCAACCGACGGAACCGACGAGATTGTTCGCCGATACATGGGCGACCATCCCTGGATTCAGTTGATGCGCATGCCCGAGCGGGTTGAACGCAACTTTGCGGGCAAAGCGCACGCGTTCAACGCAGGCTACGCGGCCATTAAAGAGCTAAGGCCTGATGTCATCGGCAATCTCGATGCCGATGTTTCCGTGGGCCCCGAACACTTTGAGTACCTGCTGACCAAACGGTGCGAAGACAATGAGCTGGGAATCTGGGGGGCTCCGTTCCGCGAAGGCGATGAACGATACGACTATCGATTCACGAGCATTGAAAGTGTTTGGGGGGGATGTCAGTTGATCTGCCGCGAGTGTCTTGAGGACATCGGCGGTTATACACCGCTCAAGGGCGGCCTGGTTGACCACGTAGCGGTTGTCACTGCTCGCATGAAGGGCTGGAAGACCAGAACGTTTGTTGAATCGGTTTGCGTTCACCAGCGTGTAATGGGGACAGCAAACCGGTCCGTCATGGGGGCCAGTTTCGACCAGGGCGTCAAGGACTTTGCCGCTGGGAACGATCCTGTCTGGGAGACTTTCCGGGTCATCTACCAAATGCGGAATAAGCCATTTGTTTTTGGTGCTCTGGCTCTGGCTGCAGGGTTTATCAATTGCTCGATTCACCGTCCGAAACGTTCCGTGACGCCAGAACTGATGGCGTTTACCCGGCGCGAGCAGAGGACGCGGTTAAAGCGGCTTTTCCGATTGCGCGGCCAATCGGAGCCAGTGATCCGCGGCAAAGCGGGCTAGATCGGGAAAACCTGCACGAAGTTACGCAATGGAAGCCAAAGCAGAGGAAACGGAAGAGCGCGCAAATCGATCGGCCGTCTCCCCTTGGGCGATTCCACATATCTGCGTCTGCATCTGCACGTACAAGCGCCCGCGGATGTTGCGCCGCCTGCTCGATGAAGTGAACCTCCAGCAGACAGACAACAAGTTCACTGTTTCCGCCGTCGTCGTGGATAACGACGCTGCCGAATCGGCGAGATTGGTTGTCGAGGAGTTCACCCGGCAGTCGCCGCTCCGTGTCGAATACTACGTTGAGCCTCAACAGGGCATCGCAAGAGCCCGAAACAAGGTTGTCGCCCATGCCGGGGGCGATTATCTGGCCTTCATCGACGACGACGAGTTTCCAGCGCCGACGTGGCTCTTCAAGCTCCATGAGGCCTGCGGGACCTACTCTGCAGATGGAATTCTCGGTCCTGTGAAGCGTCACTTTGAAGAAGAACCGCCGGCCTGGCTGCGCAAAAGCAGCCTTCTTGAACGCCGCGTGAACCCGACCGGTACTCCCGTGGATTGGCACGAGGCCCGAACCGGCAACGTGCTTATCCGGGGAGACTTGGTCCGGGGCGACAGCCAGCCGTTCCGCCCGGAGTTCCGTTCCGGCGAGGACCAGGATTTCTTCCGCCGCAAGATGGCGGAGGGGCGGCGGTTCTTCTGGTCGGCGGAGGCAGTCGTGTTCGAGGTAGTCCCCCGGGAGCGGTGGCGCCGCTCCTATTTTTTGCGCAGGGCTCTATTGCGCGGGACGAGCGCCGTGCAGAAGCCGGATTGCGGCCCGCTGAGCATTGCCAAGTCAATGGTTGCAGTGCCCGTCTATTTGCTTGCACTACCCTTCGCGCAACTCGCCGGCCACCACCGCTTCATGACGCTGCTGGTCAAGCTCTGCGATCACCTGGGCAAACTGCTGGCCCTCGTTGGCATCCATCCGATCCGCGAGCGGTACGTGAGCGAATAACGAATCTGCGGGGTGGCGTGAGAAAACTCATTGAGATAGATGGTCAGAAGGTGCAGCTTGAGGGTAAGTTGCTAAAGGTTGCGCGCCTGGACGCGGAGAAATTCCTATTCCTGGACAACCCGGAGCAGATCGTCAAAGGCCTTCGCAGAGCTCGAAGCAGGGCTGATATCTTCACTTTTATGCAGAAGGTTTCCGATCCGCAACCAAAGTACGGGTTCCCGATGGAGTGGGATAATCTGGCCGTCTTGCCTGTTTCCACCTACGAGCATTGGTGGAATGAGCAGATTGGATTTAAGGCACGCAACAAGGCGAAACAGGCAGAGAAGAAAGGTGTTCAAATTCGTGAAGTCCCCCTAAACCAGGATTTAGCGCGAGGGATATGGGAAATATATAATGAGGTCCCAATTCGCCAGGGAAGAAGGTTCCCCCATTTCGGCAAGGATTATGAGACGGTCTTCAGGGAATCAGCCAGCTATCCAGACCACAGCGTGTTTATTGGCGCATTTTTCGATGGAAGGCTCATAGGGTTCATCAGGTTGCTAATAAGTACTGACAACTCGCAGGCAGGCCTGCTGAATATTGTCGCTTTGATTGAGCATCGCGACAAATCTCCAATGAATGCTCTTGTCGCGTTTGCCGTTCGTCTTTGCGCTGATCGAAAGATACCGTACCTTACATACTCGAACTTTTCCTACGGCAGAAGACAGCGTGATTCGTTAAGCGATTTCAAGGAGAGGAACGGCTTTCAACGGTTGAATGTACCAAGGTACTACGTTCCTTTGACTTTGTTTGGCTGGACAGCCTTTCGGCTAGGCTTACACAGGAAGCTCTCGGATCGTGTCCCGGAATTCGCGATCGTGAAGTTTCGTGAACTTCGCAATGCGTGGTACGAGCGCCGCATGCAGACCACAAACGCGCAAAAATTAGGGGCGTGAGAAAGAGCGTAGATACCGAGAATGCCAGGAATCGCTGGTTTCATTTCACGGGAATCGCGCGGGGGCGCCGAGGCGCAACTCAATCGCATGGTTGATTCCATGCGCCACGAGCCGTTCTATAGTACCTGGACATGGATTGACGAGTCGTTGGGCCTGCATATCGGGTGGGTAGAGCGCGAGCCCTCCTTCGCCAGCGGGATGCCACTGCGCAACGAGGCGGGTGACCGAGTGCTTGTCTTTTCGGGCGACGAGTTTCCCGAACCTGACACGCAGCAGCGGCTCAAGGAGCGCGGCCACTCGTTCGACCCGGATAATTGCTCCTACCTGGTCCATCTCGCCGAAGAAGACGCCGCCTTCCCGGCTGGGTTGAACGGGCAGTTCCACGGGCTGCTGGCGGACCTGCGCAACGGCACGGTGACGCTCTTCAACGACCGATGGGGGCTGCACCGGCTCTACTACTACGAGGCAGAGGACGGCTTCTACTTCGCCTCTGAAGTCAAAGCCATCCTGGCGGTGCGGCCGGAACTGCGCTCGGTCGACCCGCAGGGTCTGGGCGAGTTCATCACACTGGGTTGCGTGCTTGAAGATCGCACGCTGTTCGGCGGAATCAAAGTGCTGCCCATCGCTTCGGCATGGGTCTTCCGCAATGGCAGTCTCGAGGTCAAGGGCGAGTACTTTTCGCCCGAGGAATGGGAGAACCAGTCTCCGCTTGAGCCGGAGCCGTTTTACCAGCAGGTAAGGGAAGTGTTCAGCCGCAATCTTCCGCGATACTTTGCAGGCCCGGGCAACGCGGGGTTTTCGCTTACCGGTGGCCTGGACACGCGCATGATTCTGGCGTGGCTCAAGCCGGAGCCGGGCTCGCTGCCCACTTACACATTCGCTGGCGCCTATCGCGAGAGCCGCGACGTGCGCATTGCCCGCCAGGTAGCGAAGGTCTGCGGGCTGACGCACCAGCTGATCCCGATCGGCGAAGAGTTTCTGGCGCGTTTCCCTTACTACGCTGAGCGGTCCGTCTACCTGACCGACGGCTGCGCCGGCGTCAACCAGGCCGCCAACATCTACGCGAACCAGATTGCGCGCCAGATTGCGCCCGTGCGCATGACCGGCAACTACGGCGACCAGATCCTGCGCTGGCAGGCGATCTTCAAGCCGGGCAACCCGATGCCGGGACTGTTCGAGGGCGACATTCTGAAGCATGCCGAGGGGGCCAAGGAGACCTTCGCACGGGTTACACAGGGACACAAGTTGACGGTCGCCGCGTTTCGCCAGGCGCCGTGGTACTATTACGGACTGCTCGCGCTCGAGTCCTCACAGATCTCAATTCGAACCCCCTATGTGGACAATGAACTGGTCAAGCTGCTCTACTGCGCACCCGCATCCGCACTCGCGAACAACGATTTGCGGGTCTGGCTCATTGCCGAAGGGAACCTCGAGCTTAGCAAGATTCGCACCGATCTCGGCTTTGCGGGTAGGGGCGGGAAGCTCATCGAAGCCGTCAACGCCAAGTTCCATCGCATTACCATGCACGCCGAATACCTCTATGACTACGGTATGCCACAGCGCCTGTCGCAAATCGACCACAGGCTCTCCAAGCTGCATCTCGAACGCCTCATCCTTGGCACCCACAAGTTCGCTCATTTTCGCGTCTGGTACCGAGACAAACTGGCCGGCTATGTCCGTGAGATGCTGCTCGATTCGCGAACGCTGGCAAGGCCGTACCTGAACCGGGCCTTCATTGAAGGAATCGTCGAAGGCCATCTGAGCGGTCGGCGCAACTACACAAGCGAGATTCACACGCTTCTTACCCTCGAGCACGTGCACAGGTTGTTTGTGGACTGATGATAAAGACCGTTGTCGCAACCATTGTCTATATTGCGGGGATCATCGGTCTCTTCTACTTAGACCGCGCCCCCAGAACGCGGTTGTCGCAGGCGCTGTGGATTCCTACTATCTGGTTCTTCATTCTCGCGACGCATCCCCTTTCCTATTGGTTCCATATTGGCGGCCAGGCCAACATGGAGCTTCGCTACGAGGAAGGGAATCCATTCGACGCTACGGTTTTTGGATTGCTGATATTTGCCGGCTTAGTGGTGCTTGTTGACCGGTTGGGCCCGCTACTGGCGGTCCTCAGGAACAACTACGCAATCCTGTTTTACTTTTTCTACTGCGCCGTCAGCTTCGCCTGGTCGGACTTCCCGTTCGTTTCCTTCAAGCGCTGGATCAAGGCTATCGGCGACCTTATGATGGTCCTCATCCTGGTCACGGATGCACGGCCGGTCGATGCCGTTAAGCAGCTTCTCACCCGGCTCGGGTTTGTTCTCCTGCCCCTTTCGGTCTTGTTCGACAAGTATTACCCGAACCTGTCCCGCTCTTATAGCATGAACTGGCAACTTATAATTGGTGGGGTTACTGACGGCAAGAACGAGCTGGGCGGGCTCTGTCTTATCGCGGGTCTCGGGTCCCTGTGGGTTTTGCTTGATTTATTGCAGAATCGCGAAACGCCTTTTCGCCGCCGGCGACTGCTGGCTCGGGGTATCATCCTGGTTCTCGCCATAGCGCTATGTAAGCAGGCCGACTCCATGACCTCCTTCTCATGCCTGCTCATGGCCGGGACGGTGATGGTCTTGTCGGGCTTGCGTGGCTTCCGAAGGCACGGAGCCTGGATCCACGGCTTGGTGTGGGGAATTGTTGCTCTTTCCATCTTTGCTACCCTTCTTGACGAAAGCGGCGTGCTGGTGAGTCTGCTCGGCCGGAACCCGACGCTCACGGGGCGGACGGACATCTGGCGCGCAGTCCTCTCCATGCACACCAATCCGCTCGTTGGAGCCGGGTATGAAGACTTCTGGATGGGATCACGGCTGATTCGTGTCGGACAATTGACCGCCGAGGGCCTCCAGGAAGCGCACAACGGCTATATTGAGATGTATCTCAACCTGGGTTGGATCGGCCTGATCCTGCTTGGAACCATAATGGCCACCGGCTACCCAAAAATTATTGCGCTCTACCGGAGAAGTTCAAGCGTCGGAGGGGCTCTGCTGGCCTTCTTCGTTGTCATTATTATCTATAGTCTGACCGAAGCCGGATTCCGCAGTCCGGGGTTGATCTGGGCTATATTCCTGCTGGCCGTCGTGCTCGGCAGTGCTGGCCTGAAGCGCAGAAAGCGGCAATCAGCCCCTGAAACGGCCGTTTCTCGCGCTACATTTTCAACTGAAGCCGAAGCCGGCGTTCAGGGAGCTCCATGAATGTTGGATGCTATTCCCGCCCTTTCAACAACACTGACAATGAAGGAGGAAACAATACAACCCAATGACTTCCCCTTATCGAATTAAGAAGCTTGAATACAACCTGACAAACCATTGCAACCTGAAGTGCGCGCATTGCGATCACTTCTCGCCGTTCTTTACAGTTCTCAGTGGCGATTTCACGAATTCCATTTCTCCGGAACGTTTCGGATCTGATTTATCACTGCTTTCCAAGTACGTGCATTCGGAAACCTTTTGGGTGTTAGGTGGCGAGCCATTAATGGAGAAGCGGAGTGTTGAATTCTTGCAGCGATTGCGTAATTCCGGAATCACGGATGAAATTGTCCTGGTCACCAATGGCTTCTTGCTTCCGCATCAGCCTGACGCGCTATATCAGTCGGTCGATAAGTTGCGAGTCAGCTTTTATCCCCCTCGGCCCCTTCCAGAGACGACGATTACCAAGATCCGGGAACGCTGCGACGCTCTGGGCACAAAGATGGTGCTTGACAAGCAACCGGGGTTTATTGTTAGCGTACTCGGGCAAAAGAACCCTAATCCCAGCCAGGTGAATCTCATATTCCAAACCTGCGATAACGCCTGGACCTGGCACTGTCATGTGATTCAGGACGGATATCTATATAGATGCAGCCGGGCAGCCGTTCTTGGCCATCAACTCCACAAGCACGGCATCGTTGATCGGGACTTCCATGAAGATGACGGGTTGAAGTTGGTAGATACACCAGAGTTCGCCGATCGCGTTCGGGCATATCTGAATCGTTCTACTCCGTTGAAATCCTGCTCCTATTGCCTGGGCAGTGTCGGCAAGTTGAAAGAACATCGGCAGTTGAGCAAAGAGGAAATCGAACAAAGCGTTTGGACCCGCGACACGGTCGCCAATGGCATTGATCCCCGGAGGGCCTTCAAGAAGTTCACGCTTTGGCGGCTATTCGGAAGGCACTAACGATGTGCCGCTTTTACAGCCGAAGGTACATGTGTGAAAGGCGCTTCCGCAGGATGTTAAGTCCCGATCCTAACTTTAGCCAGTGCGCAAAAGCCGCAGGCCGTTCGAATCCGCGAAATGCAAGATTCCCGTCGTGAGGCCTTTCGACGCACATGGCGGCTTTGCGATGGCATACCTTCTGGGACTGATCGAATTCCGCGCGAGCACCTCGATCTTACGTGGCATAAATGACCATTTCTAAGTCCAGGACATTTCGCAACATCATCTACACCAGCCTCACCAAGGTGTTGACCGTAGCCGGACCCCAGTGATATCGCCTACACTGATTTCAGTGACCCACGATGGATGATCATCCGCAGGTATCAGTGCCGTTCCCGCGCCGCAATGGCGGGCACTGCTGGTTGCTGATGCGGGATTTCGAGATCCCCGTGGCCAGGAAGCCGCACCTACCTTCATCCCTCAAGATCGTCCAGCGTGGTGGCGCCTTCCCGAATATGAAAAGGCTATTGCCGTGACCGCCAAAATGGAACTTCAGAGCACAGACGGAGCAATCGCTGTCCCTGTAGAGGACGCGCAGATTCCGGTTACCATCATCGAGCCTTCACGCGGTTGGGTATCGCTGAAGCTCGGTGAGCTTTGGGAGTACCGCGAGCTCCTTTACTTCCTTACTTGGCGCGAGGTCAAGGTTCGCTACAAGCAGACGGCATTTGGCGCCGCGTGGGCTATCATTCAGCCGCTTTTCACCATGCTTGTTTTCAGTCTGTTTTTTGGAAGATTGGCCAAGATTCCTTCCGACAGTATCCCCTATCCGCTTTTCAGCCTCGCCGGCGTCATCCCGTGGACCTTCTTTGCCAACGGGCTTACTCTGTCTTCGAACAGCCTTGTCAGCAACGCCAACCTGATCTCCAAGGTCTACTTTCCGCGCCTGACCATCCCCATGTCGGCCGTGCTCTCCGGTGTGGTTGATTTTGCCATCTCCCTCATCCTGCTGGTCGGCATGATGGCCTTCTATCACCTGACGCCGTCTCTGCGCTGCGTTTATCTTCCGCTCTTCGTTCTGCTGGGATTCGTGACTGCTCTCGGCGTCGGCCTGTGGCTCTCCGCGCTCAACGTGGAGTACCGCGACGTGCGCTACACCGTCCCCTTTCT
>JBEKOO010000073.1:0-17804 GCA_049521655.1 Candidatus Korobacteraceae bacterium | reverse complement strand
CGCGTCTTCTTCGTGTAACGCTCGAATCCATTCATCATCGCCAGTGTCCTCTGCTTCATCTGGCTGTCTATGTAGCTGGATTCGCGGCGGAAAAGGAGAGCTTAATCAGAGTCTCCTTAGAGACGAATCGGATCTTCTGGGAAAAGTAGCGCGCCCGATGCAGTTGGGTAAGCTACCACAAATATTTTTCCAGAGTGCTTGAACGTCAACAAGCAGTTGCCAGCTCGTTTATCGCTTCTATTGAGTCTAGCGCCATTCCGAGATCGGCGCCCCAGGCACTCATTACGAATACCGGCACTTCTGGCCGGACGGCACGAGCACCAACAGTGAACTGCACCGTCTCGGGATTGCCGTGATCATCAATCACAAGCACGTCGAAGCAGCCAGTTTTGAGGAGCCTTAGCGCGTCATCGAAAGAGGCCGCTTCAACTATCTCGTATTTGCTCATTTCTAGGTACTGTGCGCTCCGATCACTGCAAAGATTGGTCTTAAGATAAAGGACTCTCATGCCACTGACTCCCTTCCCAGCCGAATTATCGGCATTTCACCTGATGGTGACCCTCACGAGAAGAGCATGTGGCTTGCCACTTGATTACACGAGCGCCTGAGTAAGAGCCACGTGCTACCAAGTAGTTGGATATTGCTATCTGTCGCTTCGGTGCCCATATTCCGGCGCGTGACCTATGTCGGGCGGTGAGAGGGCCACAGCGGCGAGGATATCACTGTTTCTATAACAACTTCCAGAAAGTGCACAAAGGCAATGCTTGTGCAAGTGAAGTTCATCAGAGGTCCTGGCGGGCGCAGACGCATGTTATGGCTTCACAGCGAAAAGCCAGAATCGCCCGGCCAGAAGCTTGGCCGTTTGGCAGCTCGGAGGTTGTAAAGCGATGAGCCACTTCCATGGGGCGTTGCACTGGCTATTCGGTTGCTCTCCTGAGCGTCATGGTATCCCGCGATCAGAGTTTTCGCACGACGGAATACGTCTCTTTTACCGCTTATGTCCCGACTGCGGGAGGAAGTTGGCCATGAAAGAGTGCAGCGAAGGGGCCGGATATACTCTGGACAAACCCACCGCTGAGTTCCGAACAGTGCATGGTCACGGGCGGGTGAACTCTTGGGTCGTGTTCTTGCTTTTGGGAACCTGTCCTTGTTGTCATTGCTGTGCTCGAATGGCACATTCGTGTCTTGGTTACGCAAGCGCCTCTTCATTGACAGCCTAACAGAGTACGCCACTGACACTGTAGACCACATTTTCTGCTTTCGTGGCAACCAGGTTTGCTCGTCACGTATGTAGGAGGATACGTAAGGATGGCCGATTTTCAATTGGAAGAAGCCAGCCAAGCCCAGAGTTTTCGACTTGATGTCCATCTCCACGACCTGTTAATCACGACCTGTTAATGAAGCCGCCGGAGCAGCCGCGTCTGCTTCTGCCGCCCCCAACTGGCAAGGGGCAGAAGCTGCCGACCCCGGTCTTTCCTCAGCATCCTGAGTTGATGTCGGCGCCGGATGGCGATTTTTCTCCCACGAACGGAAAACGCAGTCACAAGGCGAAACACGTCTATCGCGCGATGAGGGGCTGGGCGTTCCCGTTCATTCGCTCCCGCGTCCTGCCTGGAGATTTCCATCCCATCATTGCGTACCTGTTCAATGAGTGGAAGTGCAACCTTGATTGCCACTATTGCTGGGCGTTCGACAACAGCGTTCGCGGCATGTCCAACAAACCACGCTTTGCGCGTTCGCGCAGCGCTCACCCTGAAGTGCGTCTGCCGAACCCACCACGATTGTGGAAAGCGGCAGTAAAGCTAGCGCGTCGCACGGCGCAGATTCTGCGTGTGGGGTATGGCAAGCTCAAGCGGATGGCGGAATGGCATCACTGCATCTCAAATCAGCTCACCTCGCCAGCGTTATAGCGTATCTGGAGACTCCGGCGTGCTTGCGGCGTTGATCTCGACATCGCAAGCAAACACAACAATCCCATTGTCTTCCAGAAAAGGGACCGCACGCGTCGGCACAGTCCCAAGGTCAATCCTGGAGCGCCCGTAATTCCCAGTAGCCGAGTGAGAATCATGTTTCCGGCCTCGTACGTGCCGAAGTTTCCAGGGTTAAAAGCGCCAACGAGATTGATTAACTTCGTGAAGCCTTCGAGCACGAAGGCTCCAAGAAACCCGGTTCTTGCGCCCATGAAGTGCAGCAGAATATAGACTTCCAATATCGCCATGCAATGACACGTTAGGTTGAGAATCAGGCTTGCCCAGAAAACCTTCGGGGTCTCGTGGTAGAACCTAAAGAGATTGTTCTCGGCGGAGTCAATGATTAGCTGCTTACCTTCTACCCAATTCTTAAAGCGCGGCAAACGTCCTATCACGTGTGCCGCGGCGGACAAAACTGGCCAACGCCTTCGAATGACCATTGCCGTCACTACAAGCAATACCGCTAAGGCGCTTCCAAACAGCAACGCATACAGTCGCCAGGTTCCAGAAAGTGATAGCAGGAAAAGAGCGGCAAGAATTCCGGTTACGCTCACCAATGCCGCGGTCACAATGTAGAGCCCCCGATCAAGTGTCACTGACGAAATGCTATTGGCGACCGGCAGCGCGGAACCCAAAAAATGCACTCGTGCGGCCTCGCCGAGTACTTGACCAGGAAGACCAAAGCTTCCTATGGCCTCCGAGACGAGCCGAAGGGCGAACGTGCGTGCGAACGAAACATCGCGAATGTCGCACAAAAATGTGAGCCGCCACGCCAATGTCTTTGTGACATGCGAGATCCCTCCCAAAGCGACAATTAGACCCAGCCCCCATCCGACCGTCTTTACCTGATCAAGCACTCTGGACGGTTCCGCTCCGCGTATAAGAAAGACCAGCAAAGCGAGGCCCAGGAGAGCGACCGAGAGGCGAGCAAGCTGCCGAAATTGCACATGGGGTCTATACATCGATGCTTTTCAAGCGCGGATAGCGGACAAACATCCCGGTTCTCATGATGACTTCAACCTTTGAATTCGAGCTTGCCACGACATTCTGGCTCTACGCTGTCATAGAACTGCCGGAGTGGCCGCGGTCGTTTGCAGTATATCGGGACGAAGTTATATGTTCCCTTCAATCGCATTGATTGCTCCGAGTCCTAGCGCTTACCTCTGCTTGTGAACTTGGCCAAGATAAACTCTTGGGCCAAACCAAGTGCAACATGGATACCCATGTCAGTCCCGAAGCTTTTGAACACAAGACCAGCACCACGATTCGAGTCTGGGTAATAGGCGTTCGCAAGGGAAGCTGAAATCAAGGCGCCACCAATCTGAGAATAGTTCGGCTGCGACGATCCATTGTCTCCCTTACACACAAATGGAGCTAAGATGGCATGGCTAGCCCGGGACCATTTTGTCCCGGTGCCCTGATAGAAATAGCGAGGGTCCTGATGCAGGAGCGATGGCAGAATAGCGTTGCTAAACAACATTTCGCTGGAGCCGGCGGCGAAGCTAGCTCCGAGCCGCTTGCTATATCCTTCTGCACCTTGGGGCCAGTTAGGGCTGTCAGCGGCCTGCTGGAAGCCGGCCCACGCAGCTTCCAGGAGGAAGAAAGTTGGGTGAGTGAGACCTTTGTACGCGAGCTCGAACTTCATCTTCGCGGTAAGAGGCTCGGGGTGAGATTCATAAGTCACATACAGGTTCGGTAAAAAACGAAAAATGCGCTGCTGTTCTTCAGCTTTGAACTGCTGGACAGCAACCTCCTTCGATGAATAGCCCACCGTGACTGCACGCTGCACAGCGGCAATGCGGAGCTTGATCTCGGTTAGAGTTTTGTTCTGCCCGGGTTCGACTGTAACGGAAGCGTTCCACTCTGCAAATCCTTCAGCCGTGACGGTGATCTGATAGGCGATTCCCGGCGTGACATCGCGGAGTGCAAAGGTTCCATCGTCCTTGGTTACAGTTGTGAGAGGATTGCCGGCCGGTACTTGAAGGGCTACTGTGGCATTGGGAACCGGATCGTTGTTGATATCGACCACGGTGCCCTGAATGCTTCCTGTTTTTGTATTTGCCGGTTCAGTAGACTGCGCGGACACGCGTGCTACAAGAAGCCATCCACCAGTCAGGACAATCAGCAGGAACACGTGTATTACTTTCATAGACGCTCCTAATTGCAGGTTAGGCTGTTATTAGCGACACTCTTAGCCTCTGGACAGTGCGAAATTGATTGTTATCCGGGAGTCAACTTCAACCGGTTCTCCATTTAACAGATACGGCCTGTAGCGCCACTGTTTCACCGCATCGACCGCGGCTTGGGCGAGTATTGGCAAACCGCTCTCGACTCGCACGTCCTGCACGCTACCATCCTTGCCGATCACGGCCAGCAGCACGACCGTGCCTTCGATCCTCGCCCGGCCAGCCTCAGGCGGATAGGTCGGCGTCACATCTTGGATCAGGTTGGCCTCGACTACCCGAGCGGCAAGACGGATTCTCTTAATGGGGGTCCGCTCGGGCGTCTTCGCGAGGACGGGCCCACCGCGCGTGCTACCCAGCACTTCGCTAAGCATTCCACCGGGAACTCCGCCGATCACTCCGCCAGGAACACCACCGACCACCCCGCCAGCAGCGTTCGCCGGAGTGGATGGCGCTTCCTGCGCCTTGTTGACTGGGGCGGAAATGCCCGTTCTTGTAGGGGTGTAAGTGGACGTCGGCATGGGCATGGGGGCCCGAAGCCTGGTGGCATTAGAACCTGAGGCGGCCGCCGGCGGCGCATAGAGCATTGTTAGCGTTTCCCGCTTGGGCAGCATCTCCGTGTGAAACAGCGGAATGACAATTGCCGCCAGCAACAGCAGTGATTGGAGGGCCACCGCTCCAAACGACGCCCAAGGGTTTCTCCGCGGCGGCACGCCTGATGCAATGAGACTTTGGAATATGCAATCGTCTTCTTTTCTTCCTTGCAGGCTAGAAGAGAAGGGAACCTGTTTTTTCTCTTCTGCTGGAATTCGTAACCCTGCCTCTATCCCCGAAAGATGGTCGATACACGTTGCCATTGCGCATTCATCCCTATTTAAGCGGCATCGTCGGAACGTCAAATGCCGGATCTTGTGTTATCCACATCTTGGGAAAAGCATTTGGCGGGCCAAGTGGAATTCGTTGGAGCGAAAGGACATGGACGACTGAAGTCGCGATTCCATGCCCACATGACGGCACTAGCCTACGGAAGGTCATGACTACAGGTGGGGTTTGGGCACAGGTAACATCCGCAGCGGCGATCGCAACTGTTTCACGGGTGCTAGAAGGTACTTGCCCCTGGGCCGCGAACGTCGCAGTCAAAACGAACGGCAATGCTAACAGCCCACGCACATCAACTCCTTTCAATATGGTCGCTTACTGTCCGTTCGAGAGCTTCTGTTGAGAAGCGATTCTTACCTCGGGAACTCGCTTGATCTGGTAATCCGAATAGCTGATGGTCAAGATTGCGGTTCCGAAAATGCGCACCTTCGTCTCGCTGTCGTTCGAAACCGGCAGCCAGAAGTCACCGACTTTTTCATACCTGCGTTTGAAGTCAGTTTTTAGCGTCCACCACGAAGGATTGACAGCCGGCTGACCCTCCACTCGAGTTATGGCGAAATCCTTGGCCTCTACCCAAATGCGGCCTCGAAACAGGAACTTGTTCTTGTTCCGCGGCTGCACCGCCAACACGTAGAATTCGTCAGTATCGGTCTTTTGGTAATCAGAAATTTGAAACGTGTAGTTCTCCAGACTAACGGCGGAATGTTGCTGGTTTTCCTCGCGCAAGGACTCCTGTTCCGCTTCCAAGAGCTTCTTGAACACTTTGTCTCGCACGGTGCCGGATCCGCTTTCCGAGAGAATGGTGAATTCCTTCTTATTCGGCGCTTGGTAATCAGCGCGAACTACCATATCCGCTCTTTTGTGAGACAGGCAGTGGCATTCAAGATGGTAGCGGCGGATGCTGGAATAATTCTCAAGTGCCTTGGCGCGGAGCTCGTTGGTTGCGACGACGCGTTCCATGACCTCCGCTGCGCTGAGAGGCGCGGAAACATTGCTCTCCTGCGCGACTGCGGGGAAGCAAAGAAGTAGGAAGATTAATGTGCGCAGAAACCAGTGAGCACAAGTGTTCGTCGACAGGGAAAAGTGAGTCATGGTTGTTGCCTCACTGGGAGGCGCCACAACGAAGCGATGTGCGCAACCACCCAGTCCTGGTTATTGGGATTTTTCTCGAAGGAAGGACGCGGCTGTCGCAACTGAGTAAGGAGCACCTGTTGGGTACTCGCTTCTGCCGGCGAGGAGGGCTCAAACAGATAAATCGTGCTAGCCAGAACCGGTCCAACACGGACCTCGCGATGAGGCATGCCGGACTCCGGAAGAAGATCGAAGAATCGCTGCGTCTCCAGGAACCGACGGGATGGCTCGAGCACGATTACGTCCCCCTGGTGAGGCACATACTCGGAATCGTAAAGCGGCATAATCTGAATGTCGGACCGCCCACAGTTAGCGAGATAGTAGGTCATACTGAGGGGTCGTGCGGTTGCCAGTCGCAGCGCTGGGGGAGCCGTGGGGCAAATGTCTTGTGCTACTTCGCGCGTATCAAATTCTGAAACCTCATCGGGTGCAAAGTAGCGGGTGATTTTGCTTGCCCCTCCCCCAATCGAGTTCAAGTAAAACGGGTAGTAAGGCGCCCAAGAGCGGAGTTCAACGAGCGGCCACCCAAATAGGATGATCGCCGACATCCCGACCGCAACCAGTGTTATTTTCCTTCCTCTTGCGTACTGCCACGTCTGTTGAACGGCATAACCAGCGGCCAGGAACAGAAAAGGCAAAAACGGAAGCGAATAGCGTATCCACTTTGCGCCGCAAACCGAGAGCGCAAGCAGTTGTACCAGCCCAAGCGCGCAGAAAAAGCACGAGGCCAGAGTGCGGCGGTCGCGTAACACCAATATGCTTCCCAGGATCATCGCGACCAACACCGGGATCGGCGTTTTTACCAGCAGCAACCAGAAATAGAAGTACCAGGGCACCCCAGAAAAGAAACGCGCAGCAAAGTTTGGATAGAGTCTGCCGTGGAAGTCATAGCCAGTGTGCTGGACGCTGGCATGGTGCAACCAGTGGAATGCGGAAACGCAACTGGTTGGTGAGACAATCAGCGGGTTTGTCACCAACAGAGCCATAACTAACAAGAGGATCAGTCGGAGACTCCGCGAGCCCATTGGTTTGTGGTCGAGCCCTCTTCGACCCGCCAGGTGCCATGCCAGCGCGTTCAACCCAAACAGATGAAAAAGATATTGTGAGGCAATGGCCAATCCAAAGGTGACTCCACTGAGGTCGTACCATCGGCCTGTGCTTCTTTCCGTGGTTGCCTGCTTTGCACGACAATAGAAGTAGCAAGCCAAGAGGGTGAAAAACGTTACCGGCGTTTCTTCCTTGTCAAGGCGATTGATTGCAACCGCCAATGGAGAGACTGCCCAGAAGAAAGCGGCTGCAAACGAGCCTGCCAGGCCCATCATTTGACGGCAGAATAAGAAGAGGATTGTGGCTGTGGCTGCACCGAAAAGCACATTCGGTAGCCGAAGCCAACCCTCAGGCCTCATGGACGGCCAGCTATGTCGTGAGGCCACGTGATCCCAGCGCTCACCGACTGCCAGACTGGCCCAGGCGAGCATTTTGGGCATCATCGGGTGCTCACTGTTGACCCCTGCGAAGTGTCCTTGACGATACTCCTGCACAGCCAGCCACTTCGCCGATTCATCCTCGGACAAACTATTGAATCCGATGCGATCGATGCGAACTACAAACGCCAGGAGCGTGAGCAAGAGAGCAATCGCTGCTTCCCAGCGCCAGTCAAAGGAGCGATCTTGAAGGTTACTCAACACTGATACACCTAGTCTGCCGCGATAGCCGCGCGGACATCAACCACCTCGGATACGGAATAAGGTTTGCGCGCAGAGGGGTTGAAGTACTGCCACACCTGCAATTCACCCAGCAGCCCTAAGGCCAGCAGTTGAAGGCCTACCAGGATCAGCATCCCGGCAAACACCATCAGCAATCCGTGTTGTTGCACGATGCTCATTCCAAAAATGACCTTCCATGCGACAAGCCAAAAAGCTATCGCTGAACCCGCAATCATGTTTATGAGCCCAAGCCGGCCAAAAAAGTGAAGTGGACGCGACATATACCGCAGAAGAAATCGAATGGTGATGAGATCGCACAATACCCGAAAGGTGCGAGATATGCCGTAATGCGATTCACCGTTCTTCCGGTTCTGGTTGTGGATGGGGATTTCACAGATCGACGCCCCGTACCCGGAAGCCAGAGCTGGGATGAATCGGTGCATTTCTCCATAGAGCGGTAATTGAGAAAGCAACTCGCGCCGGTACGCTTTGAACGTCGTTCCAAAATCGTGAATATTCACGCCGCTGAGCTTTGCCATTAACCAGTTGGCGCAGCGAGAAGGAATCCTTCGCAGTAACAAATTGTCTATGCGGTGGTGGCGCCACCCGCTGACAACGTCGTATCCCTCCTCCAGCTTCTCCAAGAATCTGGGGATGTCGGCGGGATCGTGCTGAAGGTCGCCATCCATGGCGATGATGTATTCGCAGGTGCAGCGCGCAAACCCAGCAGCTAGCGCTGCGGTCTGTCCGAAGTTGCGACGCAACTTGACGATCGTCACGTTGGGATCGATCAGCGCGAGTTCCTTCAGCAACTTGTAGGTAAGATCCGTGCTTCCATCATCTACAAATACGAACTGATATTCCCACCCAATGCCTTCCATCACGGCATACAACCGAGAGTACAGTTCAGTAACATTACTTTCTTCGTTATGAAAGGGAACAACGATCGAAACGGTCTTTGAAATCCTGAGATCAAACATGCTTCACCTCTGTCCTGAAAGCGCGATCAATTGCCTTGAGCCATTTCCGGTCACTCTTGGTTAGCAACAGTTTCGGCTGCCGACTCTCGCGTTCATTGAGTAGCTCACATAGCTCATCTGCAAAGCCCCAATCCTTTTCCCAGACACTTAAGACATTTCGTCCGTTGCGCTGGATCGCGGGGAGACCATCCACTGACTTTGTGGAGTACATATCTACTCCTTCGCTGGTATTTGAGCTTTGGACTAGGGCACCCTCAGGATCGCCCTTCGTCCGTAAGCAGCTCAGTCAGCTACCTATTTCAACCCTGTTAATGCAGTTGGGCCGCCAAAGACCCAGGGCAGCAACTCGCATGGTTTCAGTGATATGGACGCTCTTGCAGTCCGACATCCCTGCCCACATGGTGGCTGTGCCCATGATTGGTCACGACAGCAAGCGGGCAGAACGTGGGATTGCCAGAGCGACGAAAAGCTTAGGGAGAGACCGAAGAAGGATGTCAGCTGATTGTGGCGCAGACAATCACACATGCGGCCCAGGACGTTGGATATAACTACGGCACTGGCCTGGCTGAAAGAGTCACCACGGTGTAGTGCTCGATCCGGCCCAGGGTGAACTCGCACACGCTCCCGTGCAGAGAGAGATCAGACAATTGAGGCTGGGCCGTATCCGGCGAAAGGACCTTCATTTCCCATCGGCTCAGGTCCTGGACCAGCCCCTTAAGTTCGAGCCGGACTTTTACGTTCTCGGCCGGGACTCGCTGATCGTAGTTGAGCAAGTGGAGAATCAAAGTCCGACCGTCGGGTTTCCGAGTCAACTGGCCCAGAACGTAATCGCGCGGTTCCAGGCTGAGGCGGGGCCCTTCGGCCGCGTCTTCAGCGCGCGCCGCAATTCCCGGCTCCGCCTTTCTGGCCCTGATGATGACGCCTCCGCGGGCGGCGAACGTATCCAACCGGGTCTTTTGCTCGGCGCTGAGCTTCGGCAAGCCAGCCGGCATCACCAGCACCTTGAACTGGTCCAGGGGCACTCCCTTGTCCAGGTGCGCGAGCACTTTGGTTTCGAAGAAGACGCTCTGCTTTAGGAATTCGTCGGCCAGCGGGTTCAGCGGCTGCGCAGAGATCAAGGCGATCCGCGCCGTCGGCGCCGCCTGGTGATACAGCTCCCGATGCTCGACTAGGAAATGGTTGTATTGAGCAATGGTGGTCCAAGCCTCCTGGGCCTCCTGTTTGCCCTTGATTAGCGCGAACAGGAACCGGCCCTCGATGTTGCGCGAAGTGGTCGCGCCGAACGCACAGGCCTCGGCGATGGAGAGCTTCTGCTCGGCCGGGCTGGGGATGCAGCGTTCGCGGGGGCCGCAGTGGTAAAGGTCGTTCTCATACATCAGGGGTTGCCAAAGCTGCTTCTCGCCGTTCAGGAATTTTATCTTGCGCGCATTGTCCACCTGCCATTTACCGTTCCACACCCCCGGAGTGTCCTTGCCGTCCTCCTCCCAGATCACATCGTCGATGTCGTTCATCCCAAAGCGCCCCGGCGAGATATGGATATTGGCATAGACCATGACCTTGGGACGACCGGTCTCCCGCGCCTTCCGCTCCGCCATCCGTTGGGTGTCATCGAGCAACTGGGCCAAGCCATCGTTGTAACCGATCATGTTGTCCCAGACGATCGCGTCCACTCCCGCGTCAACCGCGAGCGCCGCCTTCTTCAAGAGATAGGCCCGCCAGCCGGGATAGCGGGCGTCGGCCAGACGGCGATGCCAGGAGATGTGCAAATCGGTCATTGTCGGGCCGGCGTAGAACGATGGGACGCCGTGCATCCATAAGCCGTATTGCTTTGTTTCCGGCTCGTCGCGGTAGGCGCTCTCAGGAAACATGTTGGAAGCCGAGAGGTAAGCCGAGACGTGGATGCCGTTCTCATGGCAGCGGGCGATTACCTTTTTCAGGTTCTGCCGGTTCTCGTCCTCGTCCTTAAGCGACCAACCGTTGCTCCACGTGACCCAGATCCAGTTGAACTCCGCCTGCTTGAGCAAGCTGAGCATTAGATCGAAATCGCGGTCATAAATGTGGGTCAGCACTTCTTTCTCTTCGGTGCTGAACTTGTTGCCCCACCAGGTCCGCTCGGCCTTCCAGCTCTCGATTTGCCCGCCGTCCAGCCGGATGAAACGAAAATTCCCCTGCTCTGCCCACAGCGGCACGTCCTCCGACTTGGCACGATACAGTTTCGGCGACGGCTGAAAAGACTGGGCAGAGCAGAGCAGCAGCGACGCGGCGACCCAACCAATCAGTCCAATGCTTTTTACGATTGCAGAATACGCAACCCGCTGGCACCCATTAGATTGCTTACGACACTCGACGGCTTGATCCGCATGTCTTCTGGTAGATATTCCATTTCGTTCTTCTGGAGGCGTGCTCGCTCGCACGTGAGCTGAAGCTTCACGGGGGTCACGCTGCGCCAAAATACAATGTTCCCCGTCGGGCATAAAACTCAAAATCGACTCTCACTCAGAATGCCGCAGCATCTTTGTCGCTGAAACTTAGCGCTTCCCCGGCACCGACGATTTAACAACGCACAATGTTCTCGCCGTGAATGCCTCTAGTCGCGTTGCGCGTATCCACCACCAAGGATGCGTGCTGCACGATCCAGGGGTAGTCATAATCCGAGTGATCCGTGACGATCAGCACACAGTCATATTTGTCGAGATTCTCCACGGGCACGCATTTCATCTGAAGTTCGTATTTGCGCCCTTTGCCGATAAAAGGGAAATAGGGATCGTTGTAGCTGACTTCAGCGCCCTCCTTTTGCAGCAGCTCAATGATGGTCAGCGCCGGAGACTCGCGCAGGTCATCGATGTCTTTTTTGTAAGCCACGCCGAGCACCAGCACTCCGGCGCCTTTCAAAGGCTTCCCGTGTTGATTCAGAGCTCTGCTGACCTGCGAGACCACGTGATAAGGCATGGCGCTGTTGATCTCTCCCGCCAGTTCAATGAAGCGAGTCTGAAAATCCCACGCCTTTGCCTTCCATGACAGATAGTAGGGATCGACGGGGATGCAGTGTCCGCCCAGGCCTGGGCCGGGGTAGAAGGGTTGGAAGCCGAATGGCTTGGTGGATGCTGCCTCGATGACTTCCCAGATATCCAAGCCCATGCGCAACGACAAAAGCTTTAGTTCATTGACTAGCGCGATGTTCACGCAGCGGTAGATGTTTTCCAGCAGCTTAGTCATCTCGGCGACTGCCGGCGAGGATACTGGAACGACTCGGTTGAAGATTGCACCATATAGCGTCGCGGCCAGTTCTGAGGCCTGGGGATTGAGGCCTCCAACGACTTTCGGGATGTCACGACGCGCTACGCTCTGATTTCCTGGGTCCTCTCGTTCGGGAGAGAAGGCGACCAAAAACTCATTTGCTCCGTTAGCCGTCTCTCCGCGAGCGGCCTTTAAACCACAGCCATTGCCTCTCTCCAATATTGGAACAAGAACTTCCTCGGTGGTACCGGGATAGGTCGTGCTCTCGAGCACCACCAATTGACCAGCACGTAAATGGGGTGCAATGGCCTTGCCGGTATTTGTAACAAAGCTGAGATCAGGCTCTCGATATTCGTCCAGAGGGGTGGGCACACAGATGATGATGGCATCCATGTCGGTCAGGTTCGAAAGGTCTGCCGTCGCGCAAAAATCCCGTAAGCGCGCCACTTGGATATCTGTGGGTGGAATTCGATAGATGTAGGACCCACCAGAGTTGAGAGTTGCGACCTTGTGCTGGTCGATGTCAAAACCGGTTACTCGAAAGTTCTCTTCCGTGTAGAGCAGAGCAAGCGGCAAGCCCACATATCCGAGGCCTATTACGCCTATCCGCGCTTGGCGAGTATCAATTCTGGTTTTCAGCTCTGAGAATAGACTGGCAGCACTGGTGTAAGTACTCATGCGATCATCTCCAACATCGGAATCGACGCTCATAGCTATTAGACTAGCAAGGACAGCCTGATGTTTAAGATCAGGTTCGGTCGCTCATCAAGCTGTCTCCACGCCTTCGAGCAATGTGATCAGTGCATTTTCCTCGCCAAAGCGCAACGCCTTTAACTCCTTGCTGTGCTTTGCTCACGGTCGCCATAGATTCTGCCCTTTTATGAGCAGGTGCCCGAAGCTGGACACTTGCAGCGGCAGTGCTAATAGCTGGTAACAACAAGGACGGGCAACCTACCCAGATCGGCGTTGGTATGCGGTTTGCATTTCCAGTAGAGGAGAGGAAAAACCAAATGAACTTATTCGAAGTGGAAGACCAAAGTACTGTAGCAACCTCGAGCCCTAGCAAGAGTTCGCGTGTGGTATATGTGCTTCTGGTCGTAACGGCGGTTTACATCATCTTTTCCTTGTCCCTCATCTTCAACACCCGCAGTCGTCTGGCCGCGAGTGAAGCAGCCCAGCAGGCCTCGATCGCAAATCTGGCGCAACACCAGGCTTCCAGCGGCGCCTTGGCGCAGCGAATGGGCATGACGGAACAGGACTTGCAGCAACGTATGCAGACGCGAGCAGCCGATTTACAGCGACAGCAGCGAGGGCTAGCTAAGCGGCTGCAGGATCAGGCAGAACAGCAGCAGCAGCAACTCGGGCAGGTCAACGGCGAGGTGGCCGACGTGCGGACGGAACTGAGCGGAGCCAGGACAGACATCGCAACGACCCGCACCGAGCTTGCGTCGACCAATGCGAAACTGAATAGCGCGATCGGAGATCTGAACGGGCAAAGCCACTTGATTGCTCGCACGCGCGACGAGCTGGAAGAACTCAAGCACCGTGGTGACCGCAACTATTATGAGTTCACACTGTACAAAGGTTCGCGCCCCACCCCGGTTTTTACGGTGACCCTGCAGTTGAAGAAGGTTAACTCCAAGAAAAACAAATTCACGCTAAATGTTATTGCTGATGATCGCACCATCGAAAAGAAGGATCGCGGTGTCGCCGAACCTCTCCAGTTCTACACCGGACGCGACCACGTCCTGTATGAAGTTGTCATCTGGACTACCGAGGGCCGTCACCGGGTATTTGAGCACGCCGAAGTCGACGAACATCACGGCCTCGAATTAGACGCGCTGTCGGGCCTCCATTGGACGTGGTGCAAGCGAAGACGTTTACGGAGAAGGGCGCCACCACAGCCCGATGTAAATTGGTGGCGCGCTTTCTTTTTTTAAGGAGCAAATGGACTTATCAGGTGATGTTGAGATTGCTAGGCTCGATCGCGCTGAACTGGTTCATTAAGGACCTGAGCCATCCCATTTTCTTTGAGAGAGGCTCTGTGGCGGAGAGGTTCAGAATTCCGTCTCGCTAGACTTGGACTTGGGGAGACTGGGTGCACAGCTGCCCAATTTATGGCTACCTTCAATCACGTGTCAGACATAAGTTATGGACGTAACGGATGGCTAACACACCCAGCCTTTAGTTTCCAGTCGCCGCTGGAGCTCGTATTGGAGTTCCTCCAATTCGGCAACATCTTTTGACGTGAGCAGTCGTTCCACATCGAGGATTCCGATCACAAGGTCAAGCAGCACATCGGTTGGGAGATCCACAAATTCGCTTACCATGTGTACATCCTCCAATGCACGACTCTTGCGTCATTCCTGCTTATAGCCGTCGGAGTGGGGCGCAATGCCCCGGCATGGTGCGCGATGGGCGAGGGCCATGTGATAGCTATGGCATGTCGCGCGGCGTGGAGGTCACAGCCAGAGTGCATCGCTAACGGTCGCTCCCAGGTCAACCCCCTCCGACGGCTGCACCGGCGCCCGTGGTATTACCATTGCGCCGGCAATTCCTCACTTAGCGAAAGTTGCAGTCAACTCCGACTCCGCCTCGAGCCAGTCGTCCAAGTCATGCCCATGCTCTCTCCCGCGGAGTTCGTAAAGCTCGTGAGCTCGTTGACGGATCTTCTCCTCAAGCTGTTCTGCTGACGGCAACCCGCCTTCTGATTCGACATTCGTGGTGTGCTGTTTCTTCATCTACAGTGCTACCCTTTCTGCCCATGCGTAAGCCTCCACCATGAGCATACTAAATGTGGGTTGGTTACCGGTTTCTTACACATGCTCCGACAGATATGGCGGGGCGCGATGCGCTTAGTGCAGAGTTACGGGTTAACAGCACTCAAAACACGCATCGCCGACTTCGCCCCGAAGTCACTGCGCCCAAGTCGGCTTAGTTCAATGGCCGCAACCGACAAGGTTGTTGCCCTGGACATCTGTTACATCATTGCTGTTTGCAAATTTATGCCCACTTCTTGGGAGTGCGAAATCGCAGCTCTTGCAATGATCTGGACAAGCTCTCCGTGCGGGGTGGAACTATCTATGCCCTTATGCGGACAGTCGACCGAAATTGGTCAGGCGGTCGCACGGTAGTATCTCGATCATGCCACCAATGCAGACCAAGTCTTTGGGCGTCGGCTAATGGCGTCACCTATCTGGTGCAGCTACATAAGAATCAGGCAGTCGGCCGACTACCGCCGTCTCCAACGATGCTTTCCCGCACGACCGTGTGACGAGTGACTGCAATCTTCGGGAAGGCTTTTCTTGTCGCCCGGGTGATAGGTGCCCTCTGAGAAGCCGTGCCCCAATGCGGGCACGCCCGTAGGTCGGCGAAGGGCAATGCCAACCCCAAGGCTCACTCGGCATAAAGTTTTGGCGAAGAGAATTCAGCTACACGACCGGCAAGAGCCTACCTCAAGAATGAACTAACAAACATGTCGACCAACAATGTGGTGCATAAGAACCAGGCCCCGGGGCTCGGCGATTGCTCCGGCCAATGGCGAGCTGGGGATCATGATGGCTTGAATGGGCGCGGTGGCGACAACCTAAGTCGCCGGCAGTCGAGGCTGTGCGCACGGAATTGCGCCCCGCTATTGGTTGTTGACGAAGATGGGCATGATTCGGCCGGGCAAGCGCACTGAAGGCCGATCACCCAAAATTCACGACTTTGTCCCGCTCGCCTCGATCAACGATCTCGTTTTCACCGGATGGACATTTTCGAGGACGATATTTACGCGGCCGCCGGCAAGGCAGGCTCGTCCGCTCTGTGCTGTATCGACATCCAGGAGTGGCTAAGCTTCTACGTCAGTCGGCGATGACCGCCGAGCGGCTTTATCCCGAGCACGATTTGTTCATTCGGTGGATGAAGCTGAAGAACACGCTGCGTCATCTGATTGGCGAAAAGATGATCACGCATCTGGGCCTAGAATATTACGACTGAGCACACTTCCTGCGATCAATTCGCTTCGTGCCACTATTGCCGCCGCCCTGCATTGGGTATCTGGACAGGGCAGTGCCAACATCAGGGCAAGCCCCCTCTCCTCTCACTCAGACGTTCAACGACTTGCGCCGAATCTACTTTGGCCTACCACCTGCACTAGCAGTATTGCCAGTGCTCGGATTCCGAGCACGGCTGGAGATGAGACATGTTCCGCATCGAATTCTACGAAATGCCGGATCGCATAAATGTTCGAGTGGAAGGTCGTTTCGTGGGCGATTTTGCTGAACATGCCCGACTATTGATAGCAAAATCCGAAGCTCCTTCTCGCTTTGTCGTGGACCTATCGGACGTGAGCTATATCGATGAAGTCGGCGAACAAGTGCTGATCTGGTTTAACGAGATCGGAGTGAGGTTCACCGCCGATTCCCTATACTCTCGCGATACTTGCGAACGCCTGCAACTGCCGATGCATGGCGGGAGATCGGTAACCTTCCGGCATCATCTTGGGAGTGCTGGTAGGCAATCGCATCGCGCTATTGCACCAAGTGACAGCGAAGCACTCGTTGCCGGAGAGATGCGGAGGCGACCTTCCAATGGGTGTTCAAGCGCGCTGGTTGCCACAGATACAGAACGCGAACGACTAGGTAATTCGAAATGAACAATGTTCTCCCCATTGATGAATAGGAGGTGTTCGATGGCATCTGCTGTGGTGAACTCGGACTTACAATTCCCCGCTTCGGAAAACGGAGTTTTTTGTGAGTTGTGGCCTCAGGTAGCTGTAATAGGCGGCGAACGTCAACGGCTTGGTCTTGAACTTGAACTGATTGGCTCTCACACGCCCGATGTCAACCATATAGATCCAGCATGTCCGATGTGCTTTCGGCTCAGGTCTTTTCTGCTCGCTGTCGCGAAGCGCATAATGCGCCAGATAACTTCCGACTTGCGTCCCATCCACTGCAGCGTTGATTCCCATACAAACTCAATTCTGTGTTTACCCGCGCGGGGTAATCGTTCATTCGTTTCGGTGAGCCTCAATATCTCTTGGAGCGATAAAGCTGGGCCCAGCCTTGAGGCGGATGTGCTGAGCGACATTAAAGAGTGCCTGAGTAGGTTTGGTATTCGGCAGCGCTAGGGGCGTGATTGCTCGCGTTCAGCTTGCGGATGGCGCGATGCGGAAAGTGAAGCATGCTATTACTTGATCACATTCTTGTCGCGACGGACTTTGCCCCGATTTCGAACGCCGCTTTGCGGCACGCTCTAGGAATAGCGAGCCGCTGCCACTCCACGGTATCCCTTGTCCACGTCATCGATGCTCCTTTGTACGGCATGGCGCCAGACGGAATAGCCGCAGCAGTCGATTGCGCAGAGTGGGAGGCCGAGCGGGTGATGAAGCAACTACAACATGAGGGAGTACTCAATGGCTCGGCGCCAGAATTGACGATTACAGTGGGTACAGTGTGGGAAACGATTTCCAATATCATTTGCGAACAGAGCCCCGGCCTGGTCGTGCTTGGGACTCACGGCCGTTCCGGATTGCCTAAACTGGTGCTGGGCTCGGTGGCCGAGCGCGCCTTCCGCGAATCACCTTGCCCAGTGTTGACCGTAGGACCGCACGTTAGGGAGACTCTGATTAAGCTCTCCCTTTCCACCGGGGGTATAGGTTAAGTTTGCGCCAGCATGAAACAGAGGACACTGGCGATGATGACTGGCTTTGAGCGGTATACCAAGAAGACCAAG
>JBEKOO010000072.1:0-14220 GCA_049521655.1 Candidatus Korobacteraceae bacterium | reverse complement strand
ATCGTTTTCTGCATAGTTATTTACTGTCCTTTCGGATGTGGTCGCAACCAGCCGATGAAGGCCGGTATTTGAAAGCGCCAGTGTTTTGGACAACCCCGTCCCCGAACCAGTACTTCCAGACGGTGCTTCTGAGGTGCAATTGTGAGCGTGGTCAAAATACAACGTATTGAGGAAATTAACAACCGAAAATTGAAACGCATACAAGACAATTGATTCAGTTCGAATTTCTTATTGATTCCGTGACGGGGTCACGCAAGGCGAGAGTGGCCAATGGCTATCTGGCATCCGGCAAGAGCGCATCGGCGGGATGGGATAGGGCGATGGAAGTGGCGTAGGGCATGATCACGGAGCCGCTGGAGCGGTCCACGTACCAGATACGCCGGTTCGGGAAGTAGTTCAGCAGCTCCTGGTTGGCCTGGCGGCCCATGTCACGCGCCCAGACGATTTTGGCGCTGTCGATCCGGGCACGGTTATAGACCCACTCCTTGCTCGGCACGTCGCGCGCGCCGTAATGGACGAGAACAAGGTGCTGGCCGGGCAGGCGGCTGAGCTGGGACTGCAATCGCTCGCGGTCAATTTCTTTTGGCACCGAGGGGTGGCCGCTGACGTCGTCAAGAGAGTAGGGATTCCAGAGGCGGTCGCTGATCGGGACCAGCATCCAGAGGAAGAGAGCGAGGACGATCGCCCGGCTGAGCCAGGGGAGCCAGTTGGCACGGCGAGGGTGGTGAAGCTGGCGCAGCGCATTCAGCAGAATCAGGAGGACAGCGCCGGAGGCAGGGGCAGCGTAGTGTCCGTGGGCAGGCCATAGCTGGACGGTCAGACCCAGGAGCAGCAGAACAATGGCGAGGAAAACGACACGCAGCTCCGCGCTCCACGCGGCCAGCAGCAAACCGGGTACGAAGAGGAGCAGAAGAGGCCACACCAAGGCCACGTAGTAACAGAAAAACTTCCGCGCCATCAGAACTTCGAGTCCCCATGCGGAGCGCGAGAGCAGAAGATCCGGATACTCGTGAAGCATGTAGAAGATGCGCATCTGGGGATTGTGGTAGACGGGAATCGGATAGGGCTTTTGAAAGAGGAACGGCTTGCTGATGTGATAGGTTGCCTGGTTGATGGTATAGGGCATGTGAAGAGCGTTGCCGGTGCCGCGCCAGTTGTAATAAAGCATCCACGCCAGCGCCAGCCCAAGCAAGAGCGCCGCGGGGATCACGAGCTGGGCCAGTATGCGGCGCCGGGGCAGCGTCGAGCGCAGCGTCGAGTGCAGCGTTAAGCGCAGCCCCAGCCAGAGGACGGCCAGCGAAAGGGGCAGGGCAAACAACAATCCCTCGAAGGGACGGCTGTTGGCGAGGATGACCAGGCCGAGAGCGAAGAGCGCGCTTTGTTGCCAGCTCAGCTTGCGGCGCAAGCGGGGCAGCGAACCGAGGAGCAATGCGCCGCCAATCGCCGCCATCGCTCCGCCCCAGTAGGAATTGATCCAGTAGGAAAAGACGCCGTAGCGGAGGAGCGCATAAATGCCTCCGAGCAGCGCCCACTGCGGCGGCATCCAGCCCTGCAGCATCCAGCAGAAAAGCGCGCACATCACGGCCACGCTGAGGAGCACGCCAAACCATGGCTCTCCGGTGAGCTTCTCTCCCAGGGCAAGCACCAGGCTTTGCGCCGGGGGATACATGGATTGATAGGTGGGATGCATGTTGATGTTGAAGCTTTCAAAATGAATCCACATCGGATGCGGCGGATTGGTGAGGCGTCCGGAGGCAAACGTGTCAGCTCCGAGGAGATAGCTGAACTCATCCAGCATGACCGGAACCGGAATCGGGATAAGCGGCAACAGGATGGTGCGAATTGCGATGACCGCGCCGCCGATGCCCCAGACGCATGCGGTGCGGTGCAGGCTGATACGGCGGAAACCATCCTCGGCGCGAAGCAGCCAGGCCGGACGGGTGAGCGCCAGCAGAAGCGTGATCAGCAGCACGATTGCCCAGAACGCCAGCTCCCAATGCGCTGCCCAGAGCAGAGAAGCTTCCTCGCCGGGAGCAAGCAGGTAGTGCAGCAGTCCGAGAATCTCGTCATGACGCATGGCGTAAAAGCGATTCTATCGGAGTCGCTGCTATGTCCAGCGAAAGAATCGCACCGCGAAGAAGAATGAGATGCCGCCCCAGAGACAGAGCACCAGGAGCGGCGCGGCCTGTGATTGGAGCGAACTGCCTTCGAGAATGATGGCGCGCAGCATGTCATTGAGCGCCGTCAGCGGCAGCAGCTTGATAAATGGAAGGGCGAGGGCAGGAAAGCGCTCGTAGGAAAAGAAGATGCCGGAAAAAATCCACATCGGCATCATCACCACGTTCATAATGCCGCTGGCGGTTTCGATCTTCTGCGCGCGGCTGGCCGTTAGCAGGCCAAGCGCGGCGAAGGTAAGCGCTCCCAGACAGCTCACCAGCATGATCGCAAGCCACGATCCGACTACGCGCATGTGGAATACGAGGACACCGAAGCTCAGCATCAGAGCCACCTCGGTAATCATCAGGATCAGGCGGCTGGTGGCGAGGGCGAGCAGGAAATCTCCGCGCCGCATCGGCGTGGCCACGTAACGCTTCAGCAATTTACGCTGGCGCATCTCGACCAGCGCAAAGCCAATCCCCCACATTCCGGAGCCCATCAGATTCATGCCCAGCAGACCGGGAATCAGGAAGTCTATGTAGCGGCTGCCGGGCTCGCTGTTGACGCGCGAGAGGGAAGCGATGGCCGGCTTGCTTCCGGCGGCCGCCTGCAACGCATCATTGGCGAGGCTGCGCGCCAGCACACTCTCCGGGCGAGCCGGATCGTAAACGTACTCGACTCCGCCAGCGAGCGGAAGCAGCTCAACATCAAACTTGCCCAGGCGGAAGTTGAGAGCTGCCTGGGCGGGCGGCTGCACCTCGATCTTCAGCGGCGGCACGGCCGGCGCCTGGCGCAGCAGTGCGGCAACGCGCTCCGAGCCAGGCTGGCCGGCGATGACAACCCGTGCGGCGTCGGGCGGTTTGTTGCGGAAGGCAATTCCCAGCCCCAGCGCGAGCAGGATGGGAAAGAGAAAAATCCAGAAGATAACCTCGGGCTCGCGGAAGAGCTCCTTGAGGCGCGCTTGCAGGAGCCTGCGGTAGCCGGTCCAGCGTCCATGGACGATGGTGGTGCGCACCGGTTGGGCTCCGACTTTGCCGCTTTGCTCGCTCATCCTAGTCCTCCCGCAGGTGGCGCCCGGTGAGGTTGACAAAGACGTCTTCCAGGCTCGACTGCCGGGTCGTCAATTGGGTTAAGCGCCATCCGTTCTGCTCTACCACGGCGAGCAACGCAGGGATAGTGCGATGCGGTTCTTCGACCGTGAGCGCGGTTACACCGTCGTCGATCTGCACCGCTCCAACCCCAGGAAGGGTTCGCCAGAGCTCGGCGGAGAGGGGTGAATCGCCGCTCAGGGCGAATTCCACGCGGTGATGGCCGCCGACGCCGGAGATCAGCTCCGGGGGAGTTCCGGCGGCGATCACCTTGCCGTGATCGATGATGGAGATGTAATCGCAGAGGCGCTCGGCTTCGTCCATGTAGTGGGTGGTCAAGAGCACAGTTCCGCCCTCGGCCTGGAAGCGGCGCACGATCTCCCAGACCTGGCGGCGGCTCTGCGGGTCGAGTCCGGTGGTGGGCTCATCGAGAAACAAGATGCGCGGGTTGCCGACGAGGGCCGTGGCTATGGCCAGGCGCTGCCTCTGTCCGCCGGAGAGCTTGCCCACCCAGGCATCGGCCTTCTCCGTGAGCGCCAGTTCGTCGAGCACTTCGTCGACCGGGCGCGCACTGCGATAGAAGCCGCCGAAGAGCTCAAGCGTCTCCCGCACGGAGAGCTTCTCGGCCAGCCGCGTCTCCTGCAGAGAGACGCCGATCGACTCGCGCAACTGGGCGGGATGGTCGCGCCAGTTGCAGCCAAGAATCTCAACCGTCCCGGAGGTCGCTTCGAGGAGGCCTTCGAGGATTTCGATGGTTGTCGTCTTGCCCGCGCCGTTCGGTCCCAGCAGCCCGTAGCACTGTCCGGCGTAGATGGTCAGATCAAGGCCGCGAACGGCCTCGACCTTGCCTTCGTATGTCTTGCGCAAGTCCTTACACCGGACCACGACCGGGCTGGCTGGTGCGTCGCGGAGTTGGTCGCCCATGGTGAATTGCCGTCCTTACAGGTTCGAGAGCCGCTGCGGAGCGGTTCCCTTTACTCTACCGCAGGCATGGGTGATCCGGGGTGGGGCAAGCTCTTACGGGTACACGAATAATCAGGAGAGCGACGGCAATGCAGTTGGCAGCTTGCGAGGGCGCTCCAATGGGCACCGGGACAGTGGGTTTCCCGATGCCCATTGCGCCGCTATGGAGCCCAAGCCGGGGCGCGTGGGTGGCATAGCCTGCAGTTGTTGAGTGGAAATGCGACCTTGGTATGACATGCGCCGCAGTAGCGGCCTTCAATATTGGCGAACATTGAAATCGAATAGACAGCGCCGCCGCTTTTGGCGAGGGGGAATATCTCCGGATGGCAGAGTTCACAGCCGTTCCATAGGGCGTGCTTCTCATGAGAAAACTCGATGGGATGCACCCAGGCATAGCCTGCCTTGATGGAGAAATCCTCCCGCTTCCGCATCATCGCTTCTCTTTTGACCGAGATGCCGTCAAGAAAGTCGATGGGATGAATGATGCCGGCATTCTCGGCGGCCTCCCAATTTATGCCATACCTGGCTTTGGGAAACTTCGCGGTGAATTTCTTATATTCGTATTCCCGGACACCGGTCTTGCCGAGTGAATGGCAGCGGGCGCACTGCTTGCTATTCACATCATCGGAGCAGGAGGCGAAAACCGTCTTGCCGTCGATCACTCTCTTGCCGTCATGGCAGGCGCCGCAATGGAAGCCCTGGCGGTTGGTAGCGGCGCGAATTCCAGTGGCCTTGGCTTTCATGGCAAAGCCGATATCAACATGGCAGAGGCGACAGGTGAACTTGGAGCGATGCAGCCAGTGATCGAAGACGACGCCTCCCGGACCGGCTGGAGCCGCCGAGTAGGTATCGAGAATCACCTTGCCGTAATCGGAGGCCTGCGGCGGGGGCGCTTCAGGCAGATAGATTTGCGCCAAAGAGGTGCCCGCCAGGAGCACAATTGCGCAGATGGGCAGAAGCAGAAGTTCGCGTTTATTTCTTTTCGTTCTTCTCGTTCTGTTTCGAATCGTTCTGTTTCGAATCAAGCACGTAAGCATAAAGGCCTCGGCACATTCGAAGTCGTTCCCTGTAGACCTTCTTCTGCGTATCGTCCAGCTCTTCGATGTGCGGCATCAAAGCGTCGCATCTTTTGATCAGCACCGTGAGTTCCTCAATCGAATACGTCATGGCGTCCTGAGTGCGTGCGCAAAGGTCCTCGAACTCCTTCTGCCACACCCAGTGCGACGGAGCCGCCTGCAAGGCAGCAGGGTTGGGCCCGCCGACAGCACGCACGGCACCGAGGCCGGCAGCGAGGCCCAGAAGCAGTACGATCGTGATGTTGTTCCGCTTGAACATAAGCGCCTCGGCTACTGACCTACCGGTTTCGAATGGCAGCGCTGACAATCGGTAAGCGGAAACGCCACGCTGACATGACATGCGCCGCAGTACTTTCCTTGCGATATATCGACCATCGAGTAGTGCGACGCGCCTTTCTTCACGCCAAAAAAGATATCCGGGTGGCAGAGTTCGCATCCGTTCCAGTCGGTATGTTTTTTGTGCGAGAAAATGATGTCAGGCATGCCTTCGACCTTTGGGTTCAGCTCGAAGTCCTTCTGCACTACAAGAGACTTCCTCGGCGTGACGTTATCGAGGAAGCTAACCGGCTTGATCAGACCCATCTGCTCGGCTTTCTCCCAATCGATGCCGTTGCCGAAGCGCTCTTTTGGCAGGGGCTGGCTGAACTTGAAGAAGTCATAATCGCTGGCCACGTTCTTCCCCAGGGAGTGGCATCGCGCACATCGCCTCTCGTCGTCGAACGACACCTTCTTGGAACAGGCGAGGAAGACCGTTTTGCCCTCGGGCGTGACCATCTTGCCGTTATGACAGGTTCCGCAATAGTAGCCGCGCTGATTGTCAACGGCCTTGATGTTGGTGGCTCCGGCCTTCATCGCAAAACCGATGTCGACGTGACAGACCCGGCAGGTGAACTTGGAGCGATGAATCCAATGCTGGAAGACAACGGGAGCAAGGTCGGCTTTATCGGAGTAATTGTTGATGATGACTTGACCGTACTCGTAGGGAAGCGGTCTCTTTTTCTTGGTGCCCGTTTGAGTTAGGGCTTGGCCGCAGAAGAGCAAAATCAACACTAGTGCAAGAAGCATTTTCCTGTTCATCGAGAACCTCCTCCTCGAGTGAACTGCGTTTGTCACATCCTGCCGTGGCCGCACGGTCTTTATGTATTCCCCAGCCGCGCGACACTAATTCAGTTGAGCATTAACGCCGTTTTTTCTACTTTTCGCAGTGACCATAATCACGCTTCGCCGTGACCCATTGGCCAGAGCTGGAGCTATTTTCCGATCGCCGCACGAGAAATCGACGAGCCTCGCGGGCCGCATTTGCAGGACTCCGGGTCAGAAGTGCAGGCGCAAACCGAACTGGAGTTCGCGCTCGCGGTAGAGGGTGCTGGCGGCGGCCGTCGGAGTGTTGAAGTCGGAGTCGTACTGCAGCGTCGGGGTGGAGCTGGAGCCGGAGTACGAGTTATAGACCGTGTACAAGGTATCGCTGCGGCTGGTGACATTCTCGTGGTTCAGCAGATTGAATGCCTCGGCAAGGAACTCCAGCTCTCTGTGCTCGGCGAAATAAATGCGGCGCGAGAGGCGCAAATCGGTGTTGTAGAAATTGCCGTAGTGGAAGCTGTTGCGCTCTATGAACGGCAGGCGATCCTGGCCGCCAGTGCCCATGAAGCCAAGGCATCCGGTGCAGGTGGTGATGGGTGCGTTGCCGCTGATGTAGTCGCTGAACGGCTTGCCGGTGGCAATTTGAACGATCGGGGCAAGCGACCAATGGTCGAAAACAGCATGCCCTAATCCGTGCGAATGTGCGAAGAGGCGGGGCGACCAGTAGAGACTTCCGGTGAAGCGATGGCGGACATCATAGTTCGAGTTACCGTAGTCGGGACGGGCCACATAATGACTGACGCCATCATAGGAGTAGGTAAAGGGGATGGGGCTGAGAGTGTTGTTATAGGTGGTGAACGTGGTTGAGTTCTGATCGAAGTCCAAGGCGTGCGACCAGACATAATTGAAGCGGAAGTCCAGACCCTTGCTCAGATGGCGGTTGAGGCGCAGCACCAGCGCGCTGTAAGAGGAGTTGACGTTGGAGCGAATCTCGGTGATGGTCTGGAAGTTCTGGTTCAGCCGTGCGGTATAGACGGGAACGGTCAGAGTGTGTCCGTAGTTGGGGCCTTGCGTGTTGGGAGGGTAATAGTCGGCGGCGAAGGTGTAGGTGACATTCTGGCGGCTGGCGGGATCGAGGTTGATGTCGATGAAGTTGGGCAACTCGCGGCCGAGGCTAAGCAGGCCGGAGAGCGAGATCACGGTATTGCGCGCCAACTGGCGTTCGAGGATGAGGTCGGCCTGGTGAATCTGCGGGTTCCGCATGTTGCGGGCAAAGACGGCGACGTTGCCTCCCTGAGCCGGACTGTAAGGATCGGCGGAGGCGAGCAGGGGAAAGACCGGACCGTTCAGGCAGTTGGTGGCGAAGAGATAACAGGCGCGGTAGCTGTAGCTGCGCTGCGCCGCTTCGACGCCGGTGTTGGTAATGGCCGAGGAGATGGTGGAGTTGATGATGCGGCCGTAAAAAATCCCGTAGCCGCCGCGCAACGAGGTTTTGCCATCGCCGGTAAGCGCCAGGGCAAAACCAAAGCGGGGAGCGAAGTTGTTGGTGTCGGATGGAAAGCCCTGGCTGGCGGTGAGTAGAGGGTTCGGAATCTGAGTATGGGGCAGGAGCTCGACGTCATAACGGAGGCCGAAGCTGAGGCTGAGCCGCCGCGAGACGCGCCAGTCGTCCTGCACAAACGCGGCGCCATCAAAGGTGCTGAAGGCGAAGGCGGGCGTGCCAAAGCCCTGGGTGTAACTGCTGTAACCCTGGGATTCGGTTCCGGTTTTGTTCTGCCACTGGTAGAGATCGGCGATGAAGTTGTCGCGATAATCGTAGTGGTAACTGCCGTTGGCGGCGTAAAGGTTGTTCATCTCGTCATGCACAAAGTTTGCATCGAAGCCAAACTTGAGCACGTGCCTGCCATGCATCCAGTTCACGGTTTCAGCGATCTGATGGTGGTATTCGTCAGGCAGAGCGCGGCGCGGCAGCGTGGCTGGGGTTCCGAAGGTGAATCCGGTTGAATCGCCGAGCACGGAGACGGCGGGCGAAAAACCGTTGGCTTCCAGCGGCTCACCGGGCGCGGGAGTCTGCGGCAGTTCGTATTCGAAGTCACGGCTCCAGGAGTAGCGCAACTGGCTGACGATGTGATTGCCGAGGATGGAATTCAGGTGCGCCGTCAGCATGTCTACCTTGACGCCGTCGAAGCCGAAGCTGGCCCTGCCAAGCTCTTCGACCGGAAGGCTCTGCGCTCCAGCCGGCGAAGCCCACCTCATGCGGTTATAAGTAGCCGCCAAGGTGTTGTGCGAATTGATTCGGTAGTCGATCTTGGAAAATTCGATCTCGTGCGCGGAGGTGCGCGGGACAACTCCGAGCAAAGCCGCAAGATAACTGAGACCGCCGTCGAAGGCTTGAATGGCTGCCGTGTCCGTGCTGGGGTAAGGCATAACATTCCGGGTGAGGGTGTAGAGCTCGTCGTAGGAGCAGAGCTGCACCAGGCCTCGATTGGTTGTGCTCAGGCCTGCGTAGTGCGAGGCGATGACGCATGGCTTGGCCAGAAAGCGGTCTTCGTTGCCGGCGGCGGCAACCGCCGGATAGTTGCGGCGCTGGGCATCGACGGCGACGAAGTAGAAGAGCTTGTCCTTCAGGATGGGGCCGCCAATCGTGCCTCCAAACTGCTGGCGGCGATCGAGAGGCTTGATATGCTCGCTGGTCCAGTTGCCCTCGGAGAGCTGCACCGGGACGACGGTGAAGGCGTTGCTGGCGCCGAGGGAGTTGTCTCGCATGAAGTAGAAAAGTTGCCCGTGCAAGTGGTTTGTACCGCTGTGGGTGACGGCGTTGACGACGGCTCCGGCGGCGCGGCCATACTGGGCGGAAAAATTGGAGGTATTGACCTGGAACTCGCGCACCGACGACTGGCTGATGACATAACTGATGCGGGTGCGACCGCGCTCTTCGCCGAAGAAGAACTGGTTATTGTCGGCGCCATCGACGGTGCTGTTGTTCATCAGGCCACTGATGCCGCGAAAGCTGATCAGGCCGTAGTCTCCATCCGGCGTGGCAGTGGGCGTGATGAGGGCAAAGTTGGACCAGCGCCGGACGTCGATGGGAAGATTTTCAATGGCTGTCTCATTCAGGTTACTGGCAAAATCCGGCTGCGTGGTATTCACCGCCGGAGCTTCGTCATGGACCTCGACCACCTGATGCGCACCGGCCACCGCGAAGGTGATTTTGACTTCCGTAATCCGCCCCACTTCGACGGTGAGGCGCAGGATCTGGAAATCGGCAAAGCCGTCGCCGGTGGCCTGCAGCGAGTAGTCGCCGGGCTTGAGTTGCAGGATTTCAAATGCGCCGTTTGCGCCGCTGCGGAGTTGGAATTGCTCGGCGGTGTCAGCGTTGCGCAGAGTGATCCGCGCCCCGGCGACCGCGGCGTGATGGGCGTCCCAGGCCGTGCCTGCGATGGTTCCGGAGAGCGAACTTTGCGCAATTGCGAACGATAAAGAGAGGATAACGAAGGTAAGAAGGATAAGGCCGGAGCGAGTTCTGGACACGTAGGGTTCCCCCCGCGAAGAAATTGGCCGCATCGCTGCGGCGCACCGCGTACAACGGGAACCGGGGGAAATTCCCTTTTGAAAAATGAATGCCGCGATTAAAACACCTTCAAGCAATAATGTCAGCTAAAAAAACATTGCCGAAAGTTATGGTGACGCGGGCGGCGGGTAAAACACCGGCGCAGAGGCAGGAGACAGCGGCGCGGGGAAGCGCAAGATTCGACGCCGCGGCTCGTGATAGCCTTACTGCAGCGCTTGCTCCGGAATGCCGTTACCTTGGTTATGCCGCGAATCCAGCGCAGCTTGCGTATGGGCCGCATTCACGTTCTCTCCGAACATGTCGCCAACAAAATCGCCGCCGGCGAAGTCGTCGAACGTCCGGCTTCGGTGGTCAAGGAGCTGATCGAGAACTCACTTGACGCCGGAGCCACACGCGTCCGGGTCGATATCGAGGCGGGAGGACGCAAGCTCATTCACGTCACCGACAATGGCTGTGGAATGGTGCGCGACGACGCGCTGCTTGCCTTCGAGCGGCACGCCACCAGCAAGCTGACCCACGACGACGACCTGCTATCGATTGCAACTCTCGGCTTTCGCGGCGAAGCACTGCCTTCGATTGCCGCGGTCAGCCGCCTGCGCATGGAAACCCGTGACCCGAGCCAGGCCAGCGGCACCGTGGTGGAGATCGCGGGCGGACGGATTCTCACGGTCGAAGAGGCCGGGCTGGCGGCAGGAACTTCGATCACCATTCGCGACCTGTTCTTCAATACTCCGGCGCGGCGCAAGTTTCTCAAGGCGGAGTCCACCGAACTCTCGCACATCGCGTCGCTGGTGACGCATTATGCGCTGGCGCATCCCGAGATGCATTGGGAGTTGCACTCGACTTCGAACGCGATGCTGGTTGCTCCGCCGGTTGCCACCCACGCCGAGCGGATTTACCAGGTTTTCGGCAAAGAGACGCTCGACGAGCTGATCCCGCTGGCGGCGCAGATCAGGCTGGAACGCGCTGGACTGCCGGAGCCTCCGCCGTGGCGGCGCGAGGAAGATTATCAACCGGCTACGCCGGGCGAGCTGCGCCTCCACGGCTTTACCAGCAAGCCGGAGATACAAAAGCTCAATCGCAACTCGATCTTTATCTTCGTCAACGGGCGGCTGATTCGCGACAGGGTGGTGATGCACGCCATCCTGGAGGGATACCGCAACATTATTCCGCCGACGGTATCGCCGGTGGTGCTGTTGTTCCTGGAGATGCCCTGCGAGGAAGTTGACGTAAACGTACACCCGTCCAAAACCGAGGTGCGCTTCCGCCAGCAGAGCTTTATCCATGACTTCGTGCGCGACTCGGTGCGCTCCGCACTGATGGCGGCACGGCCCGCACCGGCGTTCGCCAGCGAGATTTACAAGGCGCCCTCGGCACGGGTAGCCCTGACGCCGCCTCTGCCGGGCAGCGCCGAGGAAGCCTTCCAGGCATTGGCGGGAAGCGGGGGGGGAGAAGGCGCGAGCGATGGGAGTTCCGTCTTTTCCCTGATTGCGCCGCAACCGTTGCCACGCAATGAGGCGCTGCCATTTACCAGCTCGATAAGCGTGGAAGGCAACGCCGCGATGGGAGCCGTGCGGATTGCCGCGCAAGGCTTCGGGGAGCAGGCGGTCACTCAAGGCGCAGGCGAAGAGCCGGAGGCGGTACCAGAGACTGCGTCGTCATGCGCTTTGCCGCTGGACGGCATTGACGACACCATGGACTTGTCGATGCTGGCCACGCTGAAGCCGCTGGGACAGATTCGCGATTCCTTCATTCTCGCCGTTAACCCGCAGGGGCTCTGGATTATCGATCAGCACGTGGCGCACGAGCGGGTTTTGTTTGAGAAGATTCTGGAAGCGCGGGGGCGGCGCGAGGTGGAAACGCAGCGCCTGCTGATGCCGATCATCGTCGAGTTGCGTCCGGCACAGCAGGCGATCTTTGCCGAGATTGCAGAGGAGTTGCGACGAAACGGCTTTGAGGCCGAGCCATTCGGCACCAGGACTATTGCGATTCAGTCGGCTCCGGCCGGGATCACCTCCGACGAAGTAGCCAGGATGTTGCAGGAGCTGCTGGAGCAATTCGAGCGCGAGCAGCAGGCGTTGAATCTGGAGAAGATTCGCACCCGCATCGCCGCCTCGATCGCCTGCCACGCCGCCATCAAGGTGAATATGCCGCTCGATCAGGCCAAAATGGAGTGGTTGCTCTCCGAACTGGCAAGAACCAGGTATCCGATGAGCTGTCCCCATGGCAGACCGGTCGTCCTGCGGTATTCTGTAAAGGACATTCAGAAAGCTTTTAAGCGAATTTGAGCGATTCGCGCGCCCCGACCGCGGAGGCGTCTGGTCGCATCCCCTCAGCAGGTAGCAATGATAGAGCAGGAATTGCAGGAGCTACGCGACGCCAAATGGCGCACCAACGGGCAGCCGATCCGCACCCAGGAAGACGCGCGCGAATTTATCGAGAGCGTGGGCTTTTGCCTTATGTATCCGCTGCGTCCGCCGGTGCTGGTGCCTACCTTCATAGGAGCGTGGGCGGGAGCCAATGACAACCTGCCTACCTGGCAACACGCCTTTGCCGATCCCCGCGCCAAGCTGGCGATGGAAGTGATGGTGCGGACCCTTCGCCAGAAGTTTGCCTTCGAGGCGCCGCTCTTCGGAGACACGGATTTTCTGGTTTCCGCCTCGGTGTTTCCTTACTTCTACGGGCTGGTGGGCGACCGCAACCCGCGAGCCCCGATCAAGACCGGCAACCGCTCGGAGTATTCGCCACTGGCGGCGCACGTCTTTCAGGTTATCCAGAAGGACGGCCCCATCACCAAGAGCCGGATGCGCGAACTGCTGGGCGGCGATCTCTCCGAGGCGGCAATCGACCGCGCTCTGGCGGAGCTCTCGCTGAAGCTGCGGATTACGCGGGTGGATTACCGGGCCGAGCAGGGAGCTTACTGGGACGTGCTGCTGCGCTGGTGTCCGGACGAAGTGCGCGAAGGGATGAACATGTCCATTGCCGAGGCTCTGACCGCGCTGGTCTCGAAATACCTGGAGTGCGTGGTTGCGGCCGAGCAGTTGGAGGTGGAGGAGTTCTTCAGCACATTCATCGGCCGGGGCCGGGTGCGGGAGGCGATCAACGCGCTGCTAGCGGCGCGCGAGTTTCAGTTTACCCACATCGGCACCCGCTCCATGCTGCACATTCCACCGCCCAAGCCGACCATGGCCACGCCACGCCGGCTGGTGCGTCCCGGCCAGCCCATTGCACGGCGGCCGCGGCGCGGCGCTGCACCGCGTCAGCTCGCCAAGCTGCCGCCCCAGTCGGCGCCCAAGCCCGAAGCCGTTCCAGCGGCGACGCCCAATCCTCCGGATTCCGAAAAAGAATGACCCACGCTCTAATGAACGACGCGGCCCCAAAGCTGGTCATTGCAATCGACGGCCCGGCCGGAGCGGGCAAGAGCACCATTGCGTCGCGGCTGGCCAAAAGCCTCGGCTACATCAACCTGGAGTCCGGCGCAATGTACCGGGCGCTGGCGCTAAAGTCGATTGAGGACGGCGTTGCGGCAGAGGACGGCCCGGCACTGCTCGCCCTGGCAGGGCGCTCCAGCATTGAACTGGTACCCGCCCCGGAGGGCAACCGGGTGCTGCTCGACCAGCGCGACGTCTCCGAGCGGATTCGCCAGCGCGACGTGACTGAAGCCGCCTCGCGGGTCTCCATCCACCCCGAAGTTCGACAGTGGATGGTGAGCCGCCAGCGCGAGATGGGCATCGGCGGCGGAGTCATCATGGAGGGGCGGGACATTGGCACCGTGGTTTTTCCCCACGCCGATGTCAAAATCTTTCTCGACGCCGACTCCAGCGTCCGCGAAGGCCGCCGCGTCAGCCAGGCCAATGCCCAGGACGATCCCGCGCGCGCCGAGAAGCTCAAGCAGGATCTGCGCACCCGCGACCTGCGCGACAGCACCCGCGCCATCGCACCGCTCAAGGCCGCCGCAGATGCTGTCCACATCGACTCCAGCGCCCTGACCATAGAAGAGGTCATCGCCCGCGCCGAGCAGATTGTGGCGGAAAAACTCAAGCAGCACGGCAGGTAAACCCCGGCTGCCCTCCAGCGGGGCCTTGTCGCGATCGAGTTCGTCTGACGGTGGCTCACATCTGGCGTAGTGGGGCAGTAGTTCGAGCCTTTATTTTCTGTGCCGACGATGCCTCCTGTGGAAAACTCTGATTGAGTTGCGGCAAAGGACAACACTGTAGCGAAATCTCTCGTTGTTGATGACGTTTTACCTAAGTTGTTGATTCTTTGTGTCGACCAGGTGAAAGTA
>JBEKOO010000071.1:0-14914 GCA_049521655.1 Candidatus Korobacteraceae bacterium | reverse complement strand
GTGCGTGGCTGCTGACCCATCATCGGCGGCGTTCCTCCTGCATCTCTGCTTAACACATACAGCACTCACCGCCAACAGAAAGAATGAGATTCCGAGCCGAGTTTTTCAACAGTCTCATGTGTATTCAGAACATTGAGCGCCCCTATCTCTTCTCGTGTTCGACGTGCGTCACTGACGTAGTCCCTTAAATCCTGACTCAGAAAACTTCATCTCTGTGCGCACGTGTTCTGAGGTAAACTTCTGTTTTCGACAGAGTTGTACATGGATGACAGTCCAGTAAAGGCACCGGGATCGAACATCGCTATTGGTAGTGAGGACTTGACGGCCTACACCGCATACACAACTGGGCCAGGTCCCCGACCTCCGCCGCCGCGTCGCGCTGTGGCGCAAGATGCCAGTGGGGCTGCAGGCATGGCAGATAGTGATCTTCCACGAACGATGTGATCTCCATCGTTCCCAGTGCGGATGGCGCACGTTCTCGTAGATTGTTAAGGCATTCATCGGCGAGCTGCCGCACCTCGGTCTTCGTGCGGACCTCTGTGGTCGTTGCGAGCGCTGGTGAGGATAGTGGAGGCAGCACACTATAGTGATGGTGGCACGACCTGAGAGTGAGTGGAACTGAGGCTTCTGGCGTTGCTCAGGTTTCGATGGCGGAAGACTTTATGCACGATCGGCAGCGCGTCGAGGTGTTGGCGGTGACGGTATTCCTTTACAGTTCGTTCCGCAACGCTCTTCGGTAAATCAACAAATTTCCAGAGGTGAGCAGCCTCCGGGTCGTCTGAAATCTCCGGTTCCTTTATGGTGCCCCACTGCGGGTTCGTTCCTTGACGAGAGCGTCAATGAATCTCCGAAGCGCTATGCGATCGATTTTTCATTCGCGGCATCGCGTACTTTCCTGCCTATCTTTGTCTCCTGAGCCGTCCCGCAAGCCCAATATGGCATCAAGCGCAACCGCACCGCTCGCGTATACAAGTAGCGGATTGATCTCCACCTCTCGTACCTCGGGGTGCTCGGTCAGCAGTTGGCTGATTGCCAAAACAGCCTGGTGGATGGCAGCACGGTCGCAGACAGGAAGATTGCGAAATCCATCGAAAAGCTTGCGGCCGCGTAAGCTGTCTAACATTTCATCGACATCCAGCTTCGACACTGGCGCGAGACGAATGGCAGTATCTTCGAGTGCCTCGGCCAGAATCCCCCCCAGCCCAAGCATCACGATTGGCCCCCATGACTCATCCCTCAGGCCGCCAACGATTAGCTCGACACCGGACGGTGCCAGTTCCTCTACCAAGAATCTTCCCGGATACCTGGTCGGTATCCGTCCAAGGGCGTAGACGGCCTTGGACAATTGATGTTCGTTGATGATGTTCAGATGTACTCCGCCCGCTTCGGTCTTATGTGTAATATCCGCGGCGGCGATTTTCACCACTACCGGCTTCTGCAATGTCCGGAAAGCAGCAACAGCATCTTCCAGGGATTGACAGAGTACTCGTTTTGGGGTGCATATCCCATAGTGTTCCAGAATTGTCTTCGCACGATGTTCATCGAACTCGCCTTCGAGCCGGGGCTGTGGAAGCAGCTCATCGACTACGTCGGTATGGCTCAGCCGCCAGCATGCCCTCGCATCGGCCGCCAGAACAACGCCCGCCAGCGCTAAACGTTCTGGGCTCTGTACCACGGGGATTGCTTCTTTGTGCAGGGTCTCGATCATCTCATGAAGATCGTCGCTCTCGCCCAGGGTTCCAAAAACGAAGGGCTTCCCAGCTTTCTTTTTCACGGCTGCCAGGGCCGGAGCTGAATCGACCACAACCGTTTCCGCCAGCGAAAACGCGAGAACCACATCGATCTGGGAATCGGCGGCAACGGCATCGACTATTTCCGGAAAACAAGGCAACGGCAATCCGGTATCCACCGGGTTCTTAACGAACGTGAGTTGTGGCAGGTACGACTGGACGCGCCTGATGGTTTCGACATTCAAGACTGGCATCTCAATGCCGGCACTCTTCAGCCCATCCATGATTAGCAATCCCGGTCCCGCCTGCCCCGTAACCAGCGCTATGCGCGGACGTTCCCGCGGGGACAGGCGCCCATTTGCCAGAACGCAAGCTGCTTGAGCTGCTGCCTCGCTGGAGTCGACTATCACGGCTCCAGCCTGGGTCAGGGCTGCCACGGTGCGTTGGTATGAGCCCATTAAATTACCGGTATGGGACATAGCGAACTCTTGAATGTCAGCTCGCCCGGCGACTAGCGCAACCACTGGTTTGCGTGTCGTCGCTGCACGTACAGCATCGAAGAGCTTCCGCCCCTGTGGAATTCCTTCCAGTCCGACTACAATCACTGCTGTGTTCGAATCGTCCGCCATAGCGGCCAGAACATCGTCAAACCAGACATCAACGGCATTGCCCAGACCAACCGCCAGCGAGATGCCCTCTCCAAGACGACCAATCAGAAGACTTAGGCTGATGTTTATGCCCCCCGACTGTGCGATTACTCCGATTCGACCTTTGCGCACTCGCTGAACTCCTGGCGCAAAAGTTGCCAGACATCCTCTGTGCGGGTCCAGGAATCCTGAGGTATTTGGTCCGAGTAAGCGCAGACCGGAGTCGCGGCAGACGGCTGCCAGACGTAGTTGCAGATTGGCACCGTTCGCGCCAGCTTCAGCAAATCCTCCAGCAACCGTAAGGATGCCTCCCACGCCTCGCATTGCGGCGTCTTCAGCTACTTTGATGCAGTGCTCCGCGGGGATGGCCAAGATTGCGAGATCGACTGCTTCCGGCAAAGTCAACAGGCTTGGAAAACAGGAAAAACCCTGTACCTTTTTTTGCTGCGGATGAACAGCCACCAAGTGTCCCGCAAAACCCGATAGCGACCGGAGCAATCGCGATCCCGCTTTTGTTCGATCGTCCGAAGCACCCACCACGGCGATCGATTCCGGCTTCAGAAGCCGATAAAGATTTCGATGGCGGGTTTCTTCAATAGCTCCTTTGTCAGGCTTCCCAGGTTGGTTCACAGCCATACCGTGGCACCCTTCCTTGGTCGATTCTACGCGCTCCCCTTGATCGGCACGGTTGAAGGGCGATATCGCAGGCACCGCCTACCACTGGAATGCGCTGTCCCGGAGCGCGCACGGAGTTTTCAGGAAACGAATCGTCGCGGTTCGTCGACGGCGATCTTGAGGCAGAGAAATTCCCGCCTCCCGATCCAGACGAGCGGTAGGCGCACGCTCAGCCCTTTGCGCCGTTTGCAGGAGGAGCATCCTGGAGGCCTGGCGAGAAAGCGTCCGTGGCTTCCGTTTTCCGTGGTCGGTCGTTCGATGGGAACTTGGCAGTGCGTTTGTTGCGAATCCCGTCAATGCCGGCGACCAGGTCTTTCGAGAAAAAGCCCATCATCTCCAGAACCGCCGAGTGGTCGAAGATTGCGCCCTCTTTGAGCAGCCACTGGTTGAGCACGCGCTTGGTGAACTTCAAGGCATCACGCGGACCATTCGCCAGCTTTGTGGCAACGTCCATCGCTTTCACCAGCACCTGGTCATCGGGTACCGCAAGGCTGATCAGGCCAATGCGCTCTGCTTCCTTACCGGTAAGCATCTCACCGGTCATAAGGTAATACTTGGCCTTCGCCATGCCGCAGAGCAGCGGCCACAGCATTGCGGCGTGGTCACCAGCAGTCACGCCCATACGGATGTGTCCGTCGCCCAGCTTCGCATTTTCGGCCATGATGCTAATGTCGGAAAGCAAAGCGACGACGACACCGGCGCCAACCGCTACACCGTTGACGGCTGCAATGATGGGCTTGGAGCAGCGCAGGAGGTTGTAAACGATGTCGCGGGTTTCGTCGATGATGGCAACGATTTCTTCGTAGTTCCCGTGGGCGTGCAGTACGCGATCCAGATCGCCACCGGCGGAAAAAGCCCGGCCCGCGCCAGTGATGACCGCTACCCGTACATCGGGATCGCGGTCGATCATCGCCCATACTTCGGAGAAGGCCTGATGCATGGCGGCATCGGCTGCGTTCAGTTTGTCAGGCCGATTCAGAGTCATCAGGAGCACGCCGCCTTGATTGAGCTCGAACTTTATATCTCTGAAACAGGAGTAATCCAATGAGAGCCTCGCTATCTTACGGAAAAGGGTAATGACGCAAATCGGCGGAAGCGTTACCCGGCAATTGGAAAGCTGAAACCCGTCTTCGGCTTCTGTTGATGAATCCGTCTCGCAAATTGATCTGTTACTAGATCACCTGGCTCGGCTTATACGCCCCATACACCCCGCGCAGAGTCTCGCATATCTCACCGAGAGTGGCGTAGGCTTTAACAGCTTCGACCAATGGCAGAACCAAATTCTGGTTAGCGCGTGCGGCGCTAACCAGATCGTCCAAGGTTTTCTTGACCATTGCGCTGTCGCGTTGCTGGCGAAGCGTATGCAGAAGCTCAAGTTGGTGGCGCTCGGATTCGGGATTCGCTCTAGAGACTGGAATCTCTCCTTCCTTGGCGCTCTGGAAGGCATTGAGTCCGACCAGAATATGGTCCTTGTTTTCAATCTGGCGCTGATAACGGTAGGCAGCTTCGCCTAGCTCACGCTGGTAGTAGCCGTTCTCAATGCAGCGCACCGCTCCGCCCAGCGCCTCAATCTTGTCGAGGTACTCTAATACTTTTCCCTCCAGGGCATCGGTCAACGACTCGATGGCGTAGGAACCGCCCAAAAGATCGATCGAACCGGTGACGCCAGCTTCATTCGCCACAATCTGCTGAGTACGTAGCGCGATGGTTGCGGCCTCCTCGGTAGGAATTGCGAATGCCTCGTCGTAAGACGAGGTTGCCACAGTCTGCACGCCACCGAGCGCAGCGGCAAGGGTTTCAATGGCCACGCGAGCGATATTGTTCAACGGCTGTTGCGCGATGAGATTACCGCCCAAGGTGTACGCGAAGATTTTGAGCTTCATCGACTCGGGGTTCTTCGCACCATAGCGTTCTTTCATCAGCTTAGCCCAGATGCGACGCCCCGCCCGGAACTTAGCAACTTCTTCCGGCAGGTCAATGCCGACTGACAGGAAGGTCCAAATCTGCGGAACAAACGAGTCGATGTCCATACCGCGACGCAGGCATTCATCCACGTAGGCCAGGCCATTGGCAAATGTGAAAGCCAATTCCTGCGCGGCCGTGCTGCCACTGTCGCGAATGTGGTAGCCGCTGATCGCCAGAGAGGTCCAGCCAGGCAATTCCTTAGCGCAATACTCCATCACGTCGGCCGAAAGCTTAACCCCAGCTTCGGGTCCGAAGATGTACGCACCGCGTGCCACATACTCCTTCAGAATGTCATTCTGGAGGAACATACGGGTGTTCTTGATGTTCACTCCCTGCTTTTCAAAGCAGGCAATGTACATTGCCAGGGTAATTGGGCCGATGGCATTGGCGGTGGTTCTGATCTGACGCACTTTTTCGAGTGGAATGCCCTTAAACAGTCGCTCCATGTCAGCCAGTGAGCCGATGTGGACGCCCGTTACGCCCACTTCGCCAACCGCGAAGGGATGATCGGCGTCGTAGCCGCACTGCGTTGGCAGGTCCAGGGCAATGGAGAAGCCTGTCTGGCCACGCTCGAGCAACATGCGGTAACGCTCGTTCGCCTCTTCCGCAGAACCGAAACCAGAGTACATACCCATGACCCAGAACTGGCTGCGATACATAGTCGGCGAGACACCGCGCGTAAACGGATAGGAGCCGGGATAGCCTAGCTTCTCGATGGGAGTAGCATCCTTCGGCCACTCCTCATCAGTGTAGACCCGCTCTAGCGGTAAACCTGAGATCGTTGTGAACTCGGAGCGCCGCTCAGGGTCAGCTTTCAGTTGCGGTGCCAGAACTTTTTCTTCCCACTCCGCCTTTGAAGTGACAACTGGTTCCTGTTTAGAAGTGGTTTTTACGCTCATCATCTTATTCATCCAACTTTGACTACGACGGATTCAGCCTCGCCGACTCCACCACAGATACCGACTACTCCGTAGCACGGTCGCTTGCTGCCAGCCATTTTATATCGGCGACGCAGTTCATACATCAGGGTCATGATCAGGCGTCCGCCGGTTGCGCCCGTGGGGTGACCGATGGCAATGGCTCCACCGTTAACGTTGAGCTTTTCGCGAATTTCATCAGCCCGCTTGCGGTCCTTGCCGCCCAGGATGAACGAGGAAAGCAATGGCACGGCGGCAAACGCTTCGTTGATTTCGATCAGGTCCATGTCGTCGATCGTCATCTGCACTTTGTCCAAGGCGAGGCGAATCCCTTCTGCGGGAATGGAGGCAATGCGGTCGGGATGGCCGGAAGCCATTGCCCAACCCATCAGCGTCGCCAGAGGTTCTTTGCCTTGACGCTCCGCCTCGCTTCTAGACATCAGGCACAGTGCCGAAGCGCCGGTGCTGAGGCCGGGAGCATTCGCCGCGGTGACAGTCGGGCTGTTGTAAACCGTAGGCAGCTTGGCGATCTTTTCGTACTCGATGTCCGGACGGGGCGACTCGTCATCGACCACAGTGAGGACCTTGCCCTTGGCTTGCGGGACTTCGATGGGCATCATCTCGTCAGCAAACTTGCCCGCCGCTTTGGCTTTGCTGTAGCACTGCTGACTGCGAACTGCCCAATGATCCTGCTCCTCGCGGGTGATGCCGAAGTCGACGGCCTCTTCACCGGCCTGGACGGCACGGGGCTTACCGGTCATGGGGCAGGCGATGATTAACTGGTCTTTCAGATGCACGTCACCTAATCTTGCGCCCCAGCGGAGGTCATACAGGAAGTACGGTATGCGGCTCATGTTTTCGACGCCTCCCGCCAAAGCAACTCTGGTTTCACCGAGGCGGATTCCACGCGACGCCATGTTCACTGAGACCATGGAAGAGCAGCAGGCACGGTCCATTGTGTAAGCAACACTCGATGGGGGAATGCCCGCTTCGATCAGAACCTGGCGGGCAATTGACCGGTCACCGCCCGGGAGGTTCACGCCAACGGCTACCTCTTCAACTTCTGCCGCGGGCACGCCGGCACGCCGGACCGCTTCGGCGAAGACCAGACCGCCGAGTTTGGGATGCGTAAAATCCTTCAGGGCCCCGCCAAACTTGCCGAACGGGCTCCGAACTGCGCTGACTACAACTACTTCCTCTTGCTTCATCTCTTGTCTCCAGATTCCAAAGTCTATGTTAGCTGCACAATCGGCCCCGCTGCCCGCAAGCTTCGTGCGTGAAAGGGGTGGACGCTAAATGATGCCGTCCGCCTTCAATTTCTCAACCCGCTCTTGGGTATATCCGAGCCATTCAGTCAGAACCTCGGCGTTATGCTGACCCAGCAGAGGAGCGGGGCAAGTTCGTGGCGCGCAGGCGCCAGACATCTTGGCAACGGGGCCGACCAGTTTGACGTTCCCGAGTATGGGATCGGGTACATCAATGAGCAGTTTGCGGGCAGCAACCTGGGGGCAGTTGAATATCTCCTCCGATGTCTGCACCGGCCCGACAGGAAGACCTGCAGTCAGCAACTTGTCAACAGCTTCGGTCTTGGTGTGTTTGCGGAACCAACCGCTAATGATTTCGCCCAACCAGCCGGTCATATTCTTGGCGCGCTCCGGCCCAGAGGTAGAACCTTCATGTCCGACCAGATCGGGACGCTCGATAGCCTTGCAGAACTTCGCCCAGTCGCCTTCGGTGGCCACGATGATCCCCACGTAGCCATCCTTACACTGGAACGGCCCCCACGGGGCCATGTACGGGTCCACTCCGCGGTGGAGAACGTTCTTGGTCAGCGAGTAGGGAGTAATCGACCGCTCCGCCAGAGCGATGATAGTGTCATACATGGCAATGTCGATGAACTGCCCCTGACCGGTGTGGGTGCGCTGGTACAAGGCCAGCATGATGGCGTACGCGGCATTCATCCCGGACACGATATCGCCCAGCGCAACGCCAAGCCACGTAGGCGGCCCATCGGCGGCGCCGCAGGTGTTCATCAGGCCACCCATCGCCTGGGAAATAATGTCGTAGGCGGAGCGCTTGCTGTATGGTCCGAGATAGCCTTCCATGCTGCCGAAGCCGGAGATGCAGGCATAGATGAGACCGGGATTGTCTTTTGACAAGTCCTTGTAGCCAAGTCCCATGCTATCCAGTACGCCGGGACGGAAGTTCTCTACTACGACATCTGCCCGCTGCGCGAGTTCGCGGAAAATCTCGCATCCCTTATCTTCCTTGAGATTGAGCGTGAGGCTGCGCTTATTGCGATTGAAGCGAAGAAAATAACCGCTTTGGGTTTCGCCTTTATCGTTCTTGATCTTTGGCGCACCACCACGAGCCGTGTCGCCGCCTTCGGGGCGCTCGACTTTAATCACGTTGGCACCCTGGTCGGCCAGCATCATGGTACAGTACGGCCCAGCCACTTGAATTTCGAAGGAAAGCACCTTGATACCTTCCAAAGGTCTGTTGGTCGGATTCATTTTTGGTTCTCCAAAAAACAGTAAAAAATCTGACAGGCCCGGTCGAGGCACGCAGATCTCGCGAAAGATCCGAGTAACCTCCGCTGCGCTGGTACTGCCGCTACGCTATGAAAGTACTGAACTACGTTGAATCTTAATCTATCGAGCGCCGACCGGCGAGACTTGAGCGCCCGCGGCTTTGGCTTCAGCTTCAATCCTTTGCTGGATGTCAGCGCGCAAAGCCTTCTTGTCGACCTTTCCAGGCGCAGTCAGCGGAAACTCCTCCGTGACGAACACAAAGCGCTCGGGGATCCAAATCTTCGAGGCACCCTTACTGTGCATGAACGTCTTGATTGTATTTTGATCGACACTCGCATTGGGGATCAGACGAACGTAGGCGCAAACCCTTTCACCGAGGATGCTGCAAGTTACTCCGATCACTGCCGCGTCAAGTACGCCTGGGGTCTGGCAGATGAGCCCCTCGACCACCGAAGGGGTGACGTTCTCACCGCCCCTGATGATCATGTCCTTGATTCGACCGGTGATCTTCACTCTGCCGCCGGAGAGAAGGCGGGCCTGATCGCCCGTTCTGAAGAACCCATCCGTGGTGAACTTTTCAGCATTAACTTTCTCGCTCTTTACATAACCGGGAAAGATACAGGCCCCGCGCATGCAAAGCTCGCCGTCAGTATTTTCGGGAAGCTCCCGCTCGCTCTCAGGATCGAGTATTTTCACCTCATCCCACGGACAGGTTGGCTTTCCTACGCTTTCGCAAATGGTTTCAAGATCATCGTCCAACTTGCTGCGGCAGAGAAGTCCCTCGACCATGCCGAATTCGTTGATGTAGGTGGCGCCGATCTTCTGTGTTACTTGCCGGATCAACTCTGGGATACTGGGCTCCCCGCCGGCCATAGCTTTCTTCATCGACGAGATGTCGTAATTCGATATCTCGGACGCTTCGATGATTCTCCGCCAGAGGCTTGGAACGCAGGGCATATACGTCGCCCTGACTTCCTCAATGCGGCGGGCTATGTCATCGGGACGCGTGGAATCGAGCAGCACTAATTTCCAGTTGAAGACGAAAGTGCCGACCACGTTTAGCAATGCGAGGTTGTGACCAACCGGAACAGACATCAAACAAACGTCCCTCGTGGTCATGTCCCAACCCCAATTCAGGCACTTAACATTGCACAAATACTGGCCATGAGTGCGTGGAGCGCCCTTGGGCAAACCAGTCGTGCCGCCGGAAGGTGCGACGTGACACCAATCGGTACAGACAATGTTTCTGCGATCGAGCTCCTCTAGATCCTGAGCAGAGAGCGGAGTAGACATCAACTCTTCGAGCCTATCTGTAAACCCGAGAACCGGACCGTCGGCTCTGACGGAGATAATGTGCTTCAAGGTGGGGCACGCCGAAGCCACTTCCTGCGCGAACGGCGAATGGTCGGTCGCGCGATAAGCCGTCGGGCCGATATAGGCCACCGCTTCGTGAACGTTGCCCAGGTGTTCCACTTCGATCTTCTTATGCCCGATGTTGCAAAGCACCATAATCCCGCCGACCTTGTAGATGGCCAGCAGGGAGTAAACAAATTCCGCCCAGTTGGGCAACTGCAGAAGCACGCAGTCGCCCTTCTTCACGCCGATCCGCAAGAGGCCTGCGGCAAGGCTATCCACCTTGGCGCGCAGTTCCTTGTAAGTGAGGCTCCCCTTGTCGTCTACGAGAATTGTTTTCTCCGGAAAATATTCGCTTGACATGTCAAAAACATCGGAAATGCTGGTGGATGGCCACCAGCCCATCCGGACGTACTTTTCCACCAGTCCTGGCTTGAATTTCGGAAATTCAATCATTTCACCCCACCCCGTTGTGCAATGTCTAAATCACGAAACCGCGACCGATGAACCGTTACAACTGCTTCTTATCAATAGCGCCTGGACGAGCTTGCGTAGGCTTGAACCCCTCGGGGCAGGCGAGCATGCCTTCCGGCCAGCGAATGCAGTTCACCTTCTCGTACCGCGAGTCAGCATCCACGCACCAGTTGCAGGCAGCGCAGCGTACGATGTCATTCGTCCGGCCTTCCTTCGCCTTTATGCACCAGTCTGGGTCCGCGAGCAACGCGCGGCAGAGGCCGATGATATCGGCCTTACCCTGGGCGAGGATCTTCTCCGCATGTACGGGCTCTCTGATCTTTCCTGCAATGACGATGGGAATTGTGTGCCCGGCTTCTCTTACCGCCTCACGAATACCTTCCGAGAGGAACGTATGAGTTCCATCCGGCCACCAGAACCCAGGGCTCATGCGATGTCCGCTATAGCCGGACATCGGGTCGAGCGGATGACCTTCTTCCGGTGTAACCGCGTCTTCAAAACTACTGCCGGCCGACACGCTCACATAATCGGCTCCTACTTCGGCGAATCTGACCGCGATTTTTGTGCTATGGACGAGTGTGTTGCCGTGCAGATGGAAATCCTCGCCGTTAATCCTGACCCCTAGAGGAAAATTCTCTCCGGCGACCTTGCGGCAAGCCTGAAACACCTCAACCGGCAGCCTCATCCGGTTCGTCAGGTTACCGCCGTATTGGTCCGTGCGCTTGTTCGCGCGAGATAGAAATGACGCCATACAGTAGGCGTGCGCACAATGTATCTCAATGAAATCGACACCCGCATCAAGGGCACGTTGAGTTGCAGCCGAGTGGTTGGTCGCGATCTGCGAAAGCTCCTCCGGCTTGAAGTCCTCGACTCTCTGTCTCCAGCCAGTTCGAGACAGTTTCAGGAACTGCATGATCTGTATCCCGATTTTGGTCTCGCTGTTGGCCGCACGGATCGCTTTGACCATGTCCCTGAGGTCCGGCACAAATTCATCGCTGGACAGGCGGATGTTGAACGGGCTTTTCGACGGGTTAACGACGGCGGCTTCAATTACAAGTGCACCGACGCCACCCTTCGCTTCCCTTACGTACCGATTCGTAAGATCTTCGGTCACGTGCCCATCTTCCGTGGCTAGGCCCGACGCCATCGACGTGCGCTGAATTCGATTCGGAAACGTCGTCCGACGAATCGTAATTGGAGAAAATAGATGTTCGAAGCTCACTCTTAAACTCCTCTTTACTGCAGTTGCATGCCTTTATTTCTTAGCTGCTGCCGCGGCTGCCCGCCATTCGCCGTACGCGATCTTGGCGCGGCCAGTCAAACTGGTTCCTAGGATCGCCAAAGCGGCTATCAGCATGGGAAGCGCGATAGTCAGATACAACTTAGGGAGTGGCCACTTCCAGGACAAAAGCAATCCGCCGATCATTGCAGCAACCACCGATCCACAACGACCTATACCCAGTCCCCAACTTACCCCCGTCGAGCGATTTACCGTCGGATAGAATGCCGCCGTCAGTGCGTTCAGTCCCACCTGGCTCCCGCTGGTACCCATGCCCGCAATAAGAATGCACACTATCGAAAGCCATAGGGTTGACATAACGTGCCCGATCAGGAAGATCGCGCAGCCGCCCATGATCATGCTCCAGATGAGCACTTTATATGGATTGAATTTGTCCATCATCCAACCGATAGAAAAGCCACCTACCGTTCCTCCAAGCAGGTACACGGAGGCAATGACAGAAGCTTTTGTGAGAGACATCCCAAGGGCATGAACAATCGATGGCAGCCACAGTGTGAAAAAATAGACCACCATGATGTTTACGAAGAACGCGATCCACAGACAAGCCGTTCCGCTCGCCAGGCCTTTTGCAAAAAGCTCTTTGACCGGGAACCCTACCAGCTTCTGTTCGGCGAGCACGAACCTGGCGTTGCTGACATCGGCGCCAGGCGCGATCCACCTGAGGTTCAGTTCGATCTTTTCCTGACTCTTGCCGTTTGCCACAAGGTAGCGGATTGATTCCGGCAGGCAGAAATAAATAATCAGCGCTATTACCAGGGGCGCGATACCGCCGAGTATGAATACGGAGCGCCAACCCCACACTCCCACCATTCTTGCCGCAAGTATGCCGCCAGCGGCGCCGCCAATGGTAAAGCCGCAGAACATTAATGTGGTGAGAAATGCACGCTTTCTCTGGGGACAGAACTCAGACGTGATGGTAACCAGGTTCGGCATCGCGCCGCCCAGCCCAATGCCGGTCAAAAAGCGCAACATATTGAGTGACTCAATTGACTGAGCATAGGCGGAAGCGAAGCTGAACAACCCAAAAGAAATCACTGAAATGATTATGATTAGCTTGCGGCCGAACTTGTCGGCTAGTGGTCCAAAGATGAAAGCGCCTACCATCAGGCCGAAAAGTCCCATACCAAAAAGCCGCGACAAGTCGGCCGGTCCAAGATTCCATGTGCTTTTGATAGCCGGCGCGATAAATCCAATTGCTTGCGCATCGAACCCATCAATGGCGATCGTCAAAAAGCACACAACGACGATCAGCATCTGCCGGACGGAAATCCGGTGTGAATTAATGAAATCCTGAACGTTGATGGTACGTTGCGTCCCGGTGTTTTCTTCCGGAACCGATGTGGCACCGCTTGCAGTAGAAGGCTCGTTATTCATCGCGTTCACCCCGAATTGTTCGGTGTTAAGCCAATTTGCGGCAGCGCCCAGCATCCACTCGCCGAGCGCTCATTTTCACGGCGGAAAAAAATCCGCCCGCCAAATTTTCAACTCGAATGTTACCCCTCAACAATAGCCGGCCCGCGTCGCGCGCCCCCGCATTGACGCTTTGGCAGCGCGCCGCCATGGTATAATACCCGCAAACACAAGTCCTTGCCCGTGGCTTGAATGCGTCGATAATGTCCTGAGCTAACGATTTGTACAAATGAATACCGTGCATCCGTTCAATGAATCGCGTGCATTGAGCCAAGTCAACCTTAACCTGCTGGTCGTCTTGGAAGCGCTTTTGGCCGAACGCCACGTTGGCCGGGCGGCGGCGCGACTCCGGTTAACCCAGTCGGCCGTCAGCCATGCGTTGAATCATATGCGCGAGATATTCAATGACCCGCTGTTTGTGCGGGTCACCGTAGGGGTCGAGCCTACTCCGCGGGCCTTAGCCCTGATGGTGCCGCTCGCCGGCGTTCTTGAGGAAGTTCGAAAGATGATCGTGCCTGCGTGCCCCTTCAACCCGCAGGTTGCAACCGATTGTATTGTCCTGGGCACTACGGATTATTCCAGCCTTGAATTGATACCGGTCCTGGTTCCCTTTCTGCAGAAGAATGCCCCGAATATCCAATTGGAGATGCGCAATCTCTGCCTTGACAACATCATCAATGACTTGGATAAACGAGAGTACGACATTGCGGTCGCTCCGATTGTTGAGCGGCTCCCAAAGCGTTTTGCGACTGTCTCTCTTTTCAGCGATCACATCATACTAGCGGCGCGCAAGGATCATCCCCTGCTGCAGGACGGACTCACGGCCGAGACTTTCCCCAAACTACGCCACTTGCTGGTGGTTTCAAGCCGCAGCAAGAATACGGCCGTACACACGACTCTAAAGCCGTATGGACTGGATGAAAGCAACATCGGCATGGTGATCCCGCATTTCGGCGCCGCAGGCTTCATCGTGGCTAACAGCGATCTCGTCATGCTTGTCCCCGCTCGAGTGGCCAGGCGCTTTGCTTCCCTCGCCGGATTCGTCAGCCATGAACTCCCCATTCAAAACCCGCCGATGTTTGAGATGGGGCTGTTGTTCAGTCGCGAACGCGCTGCCACGGAGCCGCCTTTTGCCTGGTTTCTTTCTGCCATTAAATGCTCATCGCTAGCTCAGGAGCCGGTGACTTCCCGCATATCGACAACCCAGATCTAGCGTAATGGACGGGATGGCTACACACGTATCCGAGTCGGGCAAACTGATCCGCGGAGTGCAGACCGCGGGGTAAGGGAGGTCTCCGCAACAGAGAGATTGATGTCGTAAATTCTCAACAAATCGCTGCTGAGCTTCGTCGGAGGTTTCTCGAGCCGTTTTCGCAGAACCTGATGAGAAAGAGAAGAGGGTCGCCATGCCGTTGGCGGACCTCCCCAACGGCGAAAATGGTGTTGAATGGGAACCCATTGGGTAACGTCAGGCTGTTAAACTCGACCAGACGAACGGCGAAGAGAGATGGCACAAAGCAAATTACGACACGAAAGCCCTAAATAGCCATTTGGTCGACTGCGCCCATAGGTCTGCAGAGCTCGCGTGCTTGCGGGCGCAGCGATTCGGGCTTACCGTCCCACATCTCCGCCCCACAAAAAGCAACCTCCTACTCCGGATTTCCGGAAATCGAGACGCAGCTATCAGCTTGTAAGTGATGCGAAAGATCGGCTACGCGGCTACCCCGCGCGGCTTCACATTTTCTCGTATGAATCTGACGATGTCGTCCATGGGTGTGCCGGGTTGGAAAACTCCCTTCACTCCCACCGCCTTCAGTGCCGGAATGTCCTGATCGGGGATGATTCCGCCGACCAGCACCAGCACGTCGTCCATCTTCTGCTCTTTCATCAGCTCCGCAACCCGCGGAACAAT
>JBEKOO010000070.1:0-19005 GCA_049521655.1 Candidatus Korobacteraceae bacterium | reverse complement strand
TTTCTCTGCTCTCTTGTGGGATCTCTGAGGATGCAGGGTGCCTGATTAGAAAAACTTATCTGCAATAAGAAGAAGGTATCTCACTTGCGATCGTGATAACGGTCACCGCCTTGGCATGGAATGCCGAGTAATGTCTGCTTTTTAAGCAAAGTATAGAAGTGAAGTTATGTCGACGTTCAGAACGATTTGTTCTGGGCTGCGTGGGCGTCGTCCTTCCAGCAGTGTGAAGGTCTGGGGGCACCCGCGAAGCCTGGAAGGAGAAGACAGCTCATGGCGGAATCGGGGAATGGCAATGGCAGGCCCAAGACGGAGTTGCTGGACGAGCTTGAAAAAGGACCGTGGCCCAGTTTTGTAAAAGAGATCAAAGCGGCCAGCGCAGGCAATGATGCTTGCAACGATCTGCTCGGGCAGCTCGAACTTTCCTACCAGGAAAGAAAGGGACACTGGAAGCACGGCGGGATCGTCGGCGTGCTCGGCTATGGCGGTGGCGTGATCGGCCGTTACAGCGACGTCCCGGAACAGTTTCCTAAGGTGGCGCACTTTCACACCATGCGGGTGAATCAGCCCGCGGGCTGGTTTTATACCAGCGAGGCATTGCGGACGATCTGTGATGTCTGGGAACGGCATGGCTCGGGCCTGACCAATATGCATGGCTCGACGGGCGATATTATTCTTCTCGGCACTACTACCGAACATCTTGAACCGGCTTTCCAGGAACTTACCCATGCCGGTTTTGACCTTGGCGGCTCGGGTTCGGCGGTTCGCACCCCCAGTTGCTGCGTGGGCATGGCGCGCTGCGAGTGGGCCTGCTTCGATTCCATGAAGCTGTGCTATGACCTTACCCGGAGCTACCAGGACGAAATGCATCGTCCGGCTTTCCCGTACAAATTCAAGTTCAAGTTTTCCGCCTGTCCGAACGACTGCATCGCCTCGATTGCCCGCGCCGACCTGTCGGTGATTGGCACCTGGAAGGATGAGATCCAGATGGACGAGGCCGAGGTGACGAACTATTCCGCCGCCGGCCTTGATATCCGGAAGGAGGTCTGCGATCTCTGCCCCAGCAAGGCCGTCGACTGGGATGGCCAGCGGCTGAAGATCAACAACCCCGAGTGCGTGCATTGCATGCATTGCATCAATGTCATGCCCAAGGCGTTGCGGCCCGGCAAGCAGCGTGGCGCCGTGATCCTGATCGGCGCCAAGGCGCCGATCATGCAGGGGGCGCTGCTTTCGTCGGTGCTGGTCCCCTTTGTTGCCGCCGAGGAGCTGATGGAGACGCTCAAGGAGCTGGTCACCCGGATCTGGGATTTCTGGGACGAGTACGGCACCAACCGGGAGCGCATCGGAGAGCTGATTCAGCGGGTTGGCCTGCCGTCGTTTCTCGACGGCATCGGTCTGGACCCTGCTCCCGAGATGGTGTCGGCGCCCCGGGACAATCCTTTTATTTTCTTCCAGACGACGAAAGCGGGTGAACAATGAGCACCACACCGACCATGCCCAAAAGACTCACCGACGTCGGGCCGCCGCATTACGAGAAGTATCTGCACCCCATGGCCAAGGCGAATTACGGGAAGTGGAAATACCACGAGGTTCTGTCTCCCGGGGTCCTGTGCCACGTTGGGGAATCAGGGGACAAGCTGTACACGGTCCGCGCCGCCACGGCGCGGCTGATGAGTGTCCAGTCGCTGCGCAAGATCGCCGGCCTGGCCGACAAATACAGCGGCGGGTATCTGCGCTTCACCAGCCGCAACAACATCGAGTTCCTGCTGACCGAGCCGGCCAATATCGAAGCCCTGAAGGCGGAGCTGTTTGAGCTCGGCTTCCCGGTGGGCGGCACCAAGAACTCGATCAGCAGCATCGTGCATACGCAGGGATGGATCCACTGCCACTCGGCGGCGACCGATGCCTCGGGCATCGTCAAGGCGGTGATGGACTCGCTGTATGAGCGCTTCACCCACCAGGACCTTCCCGGAAAGCTGCGCATCGCCCTGGCCTGCTGCGTCAACATGTGCGGTGCGGTCCATTGCTCTGACATTGCCATCCTCGGCATTCATCGCACCCCGCCCCTGGTGCGCAGCGACGTACTGGCGAAGCAGTGCGAAATCCCAACCCTGATTGCCTCCTGCCCGACCGGAGCCATCCGGGCGGTGCCGGGCGAGGCCAAAGCGGTGGAAGTCATCGACGAGCAATGCATGTATTGCGGCAACTGCTACACGGTTTGTCCGGCGATGCAGATGAACAATCCTGACAACGACGGGCTTTCCATCTGGGTTGGAGGCAAGGTCAGCAATGCCCGCACGGCGCCGGCGTTCTCCAAGCTGGCGGTGCCGTTTTTGCCCAACAATCCTCCGCGCTGGCCTGAAGTGGTCGAAGCCGTGGTGAAGATCGTCGACGTCTATGCCGCCCATGCGCGCAAGTACGAACGGGTGGGGGAGTGGATCGAGCGCATCGGCTGGCCCCGGTTCTTCCAACTGACCGGCTTTGAGTTCACCCGTCATCACATCGACGACTTCAAGCATGCCGGGCTCACCTACGCGCGCTCGACTCATATCCGGTACTAAACTAGATGGAAGGCGGGCGGAAGAAGGGTCCAGTATGGGGTTGTTCAAAGAGGTAAAGAAGCCGGCGATCCGGGCGGCTTCGACGGGCGCGGAGGTAAGCTCCAAGCGCCCGTCGTATGTAGCCAAGCAAGCGCCGTGCGCGGCGAAGTGCCCGATGGGCAACAACGTGCGCGACTGGCTGGTGCCGCTGGCGCAGCATGAAGCCTATGGCCGTTCGCCGGCCGAGGCCTTGGCAACGGCATGGCGGCAGATCACGGAGATCAACCCGTTCCCGGCAATCTGCGGCCTGCTCTGCCAGCATGCCTGCGAAGCCGCCTGCAACCGCAAAGCCAAGGAGGGGGCGGTCGGAATCAACCTGCTGGAGCGGTGCATCGGGGATTTTGGCGTCGCCCACGGCCTGCAGCTGCCGGCCACCGCCGTGGCGCGCAGCGAAGCGGTGGCGATTGTCGGCGCCGGACCTGGCGGCCTGGCCTGCGCCTTCTACCTTGCCCGCCGCGGCTACCGGGTGTCGCTGTTTGAGGCTGCGCCCAGGCTGGGCGGAATGCTGCGTTACGGCATTCCGCGCTCGGTTTTGCCCGCCGCAGTGCTCGACTGCGAGATCGCGAGGATCGTTCAACTGGGCGTCGATTACCGCTGCGATTGCGTGGTGGGGCAGGACGTGCCGCTCGACGAACTGGCTCACGGCTACCAGGCGGTTTTTTTCGCGCTGGGGCTGCTGAAGCCAGCCCAGCTGCAGCCGGTCGCAAAGCCGGATGGCGTGCTTTGGATTGGCGAGCTGCCGGAGGGAACTCCGCCGCCGCGCCAGGAAGCGGCCGAGGTGAGCCCGCGGGTCAATAACAGCGTGAGTTTGGCGATCGCGCAGGGGCTCGAAGCCGGCGCATCGCTTGCCCGGCACTTCAACGGCGAGGCCGCGGAAAGCAAGCCGAAGGCGGCGGTGATCGAGGCAGCCAGGATGAAACTTGCCTGGTACCCGGCGCTCGAAGCCCAGCACGGGAGCGTGGTGGAGGTTCCGGGAGAGGCGCCGCGGCCGGCCTTGTCGGAAGCCGAGGCCATCGCCGAGGCCAGGCGCTGCATGTCCTGCGGAAGCTGCATGGACTGCGAGTCCTGCTGGATGTACTGCACTCCGAACTGCATTGTGCGGCTGCCCAAGGGGGAACATTACAAGCTGAAGCTGGATTCCTGTAACGGCTGCGGCAAGTGTTATGAAACATGTCCGTGCGGCTATATCGAAATGAACTAATCCAACGAAGGCGGTGGAGACAAGTGCCAGTATTCGAAATGAACGGAAACAGCTACGAAGTCGATGAAGACGGTTTTCTGCAGAATCCCGAGATCTGGAATGAAGCGGTTGCCAGGGACTTTGCCGCGACCGAGTCGATCGCGGAATTAACTCCCGATCACTGGAAGGTGATCAACATGCTGCGCAATTACTACCTGCAGTTCGCAAGGTGTGCAAGGAAACAGGCTTCAAGCTCAACGAAATCTACAACCTGTTTCCCTCCGGCCCCGCCAAGGGCGCCTGCAAACTCGCCGGCCTCCCCAAACCAACAGGCTGCGTCTAGGGCTTTTCATCTGGATCGAGAAAGGAATGCGTGTTAATTGTTGGGAATTGATCCCATCCTCACTCGGAGCCGTGACGATGTATCAGCCCACGATGTCTGGTCCAATGCCACGTTGATGGCCACGGTGTTTTACAGGAGTACCGTGGCAATTTGTTCAACCTCGCAGTTTTTTCGGACGGGAGATTTATGGTTAGCGTTACGGCGCCAGTAAATGTATCGTCGAAAACAAGTGCGAATGGGAAAAGCGCGATAGGCGCTGGGTGCAGTTGATGGGAGCTTCCGGAAAAGTTTATCTGGTCGGAGCCGGGCCTGGGCATCCTGAACTGTTGACGATCAAGGCGGCGAACCTGATCAAAGCAGCGGATGTCATCGTTTACGACCGATTGATCCAGGAAGATGTGCTGGCACTGGCCAAACCCAATGCTGAACGCATTTACATGGGCAAACCAGTTGGCCGGCACGACTCGCGCCAGGATGAAGTTAACGAGTTGCTTGTACATAAGGCGCACGAGGGTAAGACGGTAGTCCGCTTGAAGGGCGGCGATCCTTTCCTCTTCGGTCGGGGAGGAGAGGAAGCGGAATACCTGGCCGAACACGGCGTCAGTTTTGACGTTATTCCGGGCATATCCTCGGCCCTCTCGGCCCCGCTAAGCGCCGGAATCCCGGTTACTCATCGCGATTTCTCTTCAGCGGTGGCTATTGTTACCGGCCATTTTCGCGATGGCGATGACGGCGATGTTGATTTTGGTGCGCTAAGCAAGATTCAGACTGTGGTTTTCCTCATGGGTGTGCATGCGGTCGAGCGCATCGCTCAACGGTTGATCGCCGCCGGACGCGATGCAAGCACTCCGGCCGCAATCATTCAGATGGCGTTCTGGCACGGTGACCAGACGGTTGTCGGGACTCTGGGAACAATTGCCGAAGAGTCAAAGCTGCATGGCGTGAAAGCACCCGCGACTCTCGTGATCGGTGAAGTGGTCAGGGTCCGTGAAAAACTCAAAATGGCTGCGCGCGAATTACAGCCTCACGGCGACTCGGATGCTCGCTTCGCTCCTGGCCCATCGCCACAAGAACTATTTCGCCTGGCCACCGCCGGAGTCGGAGGTCAGTTGCTTGGGTGGGCGGTTTCCGCTGGAGTCTTCGAAGCGCTGGAGCATCCGAAAACGGTGTGCAATCTCGCCCGCCAACTTCATGCGGACGAGGATGCCTTGAACGAGGTGATGCAGGCGCTGGTTGCTCTGGGACTAGTGGAAGCGCGGCCTGAGGGGTACCGAAATCTTGAACTGGCGTCGCTCTATTTGCGGCGAAATTCACCTCAGTCGCTCGTTCCGGCCCTGATGTACGAAGTGGGCGGAGGTTGCGACATGACTGCGCTGGACCGATTTGTGACCACCGGCCAAAAGACGCGGCGGTCGGATCACGCGGCGCTGCACTATCATGCTCGCGAGGCAATGGCCCGCTATGCGGCGCCGGCCGTGCTCGAGCGCATCGACCTTGCCGGTCGCGAAAACGTGCTTGTCGCTGGTTGGGGCGCGGCGGTCTATTCGGAGTTGATTGCACACCGCTGGCCACAAGCGCGAATTTCTGCTATCAATCCTGCTCTGGGAGAGGCGTTGCCGGAACAAAACTTCGATGCCGTGATCATCTCCGGCCTCCTGGGATCGGCTTCGCGTGAAGAATGCGAAAAAGTGGTTTGCCAGGCCGCCTCTCAACTAAATTCCGGCGGTTTGCTGACGGTGCAGGACGATCTGCTTTCCGTCGGCGCCAGCGTGGCTCCCGAGGTAGCTCTGGCAAGACTGGCGCGACGGATTACGAATGGTAATAACGCGGAATGGTCGGTCGAGCGCGCTTCGGCTCTGCTGGAGAAGTTCGGGCTAAAGGTTACTTCCGACCCGCTTCCAGGCGTCGGCACATTGATTTTAAGCGAGAAGGCAAATTCATATTCGCAAGCAGCGAGCGTCGATGTGAATCTGGCGCTGGCTAATCAAAAAGGGGCTCTCCTATGACTGAACTTTCGGTGGAAACGATTGCTGAAGAGATGTACCAGATGGTGGCCGAGTGCGAAGGCAAAAAGAATCTCAAGCCGGGTGATCTGATCAAAGCCATGACCGCCAAGCACGGTGATGCCTGCTCGAAGGACCTATCCAAGCTGGCAATCAGGCAATTGATCGAATCCAGCCGCTGCGTCTATAGCTATCTTGGCGGCTCTTATATCCAATTGCCCAAGGCTGAGAGCACGCAATCCTGAGTTAGCGGGTACCGAGCATGACTGGCGCCTCAAATACGCCAAGGATCGTGATTGCGGGAGTGGCCGGCGATTCCGGGAAATCGATCGTTTCCATGGCCCTGCTCCGTGCCTTACGCGGAGCAGCGATCGAGACGCGCGCATTCAAGAAGGGGCCCGATTACATAGACGCCGCCTGGCTCTCGTGGGCCTGCGCTACGCCTGCCAGGAACCTCGATAGCTGGCTGATGGGCTTCGATGGCGCGGTACGCTCATTTGCCATGAACGCGGCGGAAGAGGGATTCAACCTCGTTGAAGGCAACCGCGGACTTTTCGACGGCGTGGACAGTGCCGGAACTCACAGTACAGCCGAACTTGCCAAGGCGATTCAGGCCCCGGTTCTGCTGGTTCTGAATGTCACGAAGATGACCCGCACCGCGGCGGCGGTCGTTCTGGGTTGCCAGCATCTCGATCCTGATTTGCGGATCGCCGGCGTGATTCTGAATCACGTGAGCGGCAAGCGCCACGAGAACGTTGCTCGCGAGGCGATCGAGACCTCCTGCGGAATTCCCGTCGTCGGCGTCATCCCCAAACTGCGGAGCGACGCTCTGCCGCAGCGCCATCTCGGACTCGTCACCCCCGGAGACCATCCCTGCATCGCAGAGTTGCATTCGATACTCGACCAAGTAGCGTCGTATCTTGACCTGACGCTGATCAAGCAAATTGCCGCTGACGCAAGCGCCCTTCCTGCGAAGATCGCGCGACAAGTGCGCTCGGCGGAAAGCGGGCGGGGCCTCTTGGGCGACCAAGAGGCAAGCGGAGTGAGAGTTGCGGTTATCCGTGACGCCGCGTTCTGTTTTTATTACGAAGAGAATATCGAAGCTTTGCGAGAGGCTGGGGCAGAGGTCGTATTCGTTTCCGCCTTGAACTCACGCACGCTGCCTGAAGATATCGACGCGGTTTATATCGGTGGCGGCTTTCCCGAGCTCCACGCGGCTGAGCTTGAGGCCAATACAAGCTTTCAAGAGTCCCTGGCGGAAGCGGCTGAACGCGAGCTGCCGATCTATGCTGAATGTGGCGGGCTCATGTTGCTCTCGCGGTCGATTCACTGGAACAGAAAGCGCTATCCGATGGCAAATGTGTTGCCGTTAGACATTGAGACAGACAGCGCACCCCAGGGTCACGGGTACGTGGAAATGGTCGTCGATACCGTGAATCCGTATTACGCGGTTGGGACTATTTTGCGCGGACACGAGTTCCATTACTCGCGTATCGCTCTGCAAACAGAGCCCCCAGAAAGTGCTTGCCTGGTTCGCCGCGGAACCGGGTCCTACGGGAGACGAGATGGCCTGCTTACAAAGAAGGTCTGGGCGAGTTACACGCACGTCCATGCCTTGGCCACCCCGGAATGGGCAGACGGAATCATCAACCTTGCGCGAGAGCACCGTGCTCACGAGAAGCAAAGGCAGCGGTTGCCGGTGCAGAAACCGGCGAGGGAACGATCAGCAACAGAGGACTCATGCAGCTGAACGAATCAGATGACTCCGCAAAAGCATTTCACGCGGTAAAGAAGTCAAATGTTATCCGCGAGCAGTGCCCGGATAGAGGCGGTCTCATAAATCGGTTTTGAAAGGGCACGACTTCCGTCGTGCTGCAAGAAAGGCTCGTTTCACGCGGCTTTAGCCGCTGAGGGAAAGCGCTTCAGACGCTTCAAGCCATTTATGAGACCGCTTCTGGAGGCCACCAGTTGGAGGACTTTGATCGAGAGATTCGCCAGGACCAGCGGCCATCGAAAGAACTTCGGTCGCGTCATGGCTGATGTGGGTGCGGGAGTACTTGGAGGAATACATGACGATTTTGGTTTTCTTGCTGATTTATGCAGGGATACTGGTGTTCCTGGTTGGATGCGTTCGCCGCGTGTTGCAATACTCGCGCACGCCATTACATCTTCGCTGGGAGTTGTATCCGGTACCGCATGAAACGCCCGAACGCGTGCTGCATGGCGGCTCCTATTTTGAAGAAAGTGAGTGGTGGAAGAAAAAACAACGCCCCAACCTCGCCGGAGAATTGAGCTTCATGATCCCGGAGATGCTGCTGCTGAAAGGGCTGTGGGAGTTCAACCGTAAGCTCTGGTATCGCTCGTTTCCCTTTCACTTCGGACTCTATCTTCTAATCGGCGCTGCCGTTTTTAGTGGGCTGGGAGCTATTCTCGGCCGCTTCTCCTTCGCTGCCGCGCTGTTCACACTCGCTCGCTGCTGTGCCTGGAGCGGGCTTGTGCTGACGGTTCTCGGCGGCGCTGCCCTGTTCTGGCGCAGGCTCACCGATCCGGAGTTGCGAAACTATACCGGCCTCGGTGACCTGGTGAATGTGGGGGCTTTTGCCCTGGCTTGCGCGCTGGTGATCTTGGGCAGGTTTGCCGGGGACATGGTGACGCTCGGAACCTTTGCGCGGGCACTGCTCACCTTTGACGCCTCGATAAAATTGCCTGCCCCGGCAAGTGCCGGGCTCATCCTGGGTTCCGTGATTCTCGCCTATATTCCCTACACCCACATGGCGCACTTTGTGGCGAAGTATTTTACCTATCACGCGGTGCGCTGGGATGACACCCCGAATAACGCCAGGATGGCCGTTCGGATTGCCGAATACCTGACTTACCGTCCCACCTGGTTGGCCCCGCACATCGGCGCCGACGGAGTGAAAACCTGGGCGGATGTAGCCACTACGAATCCGACCGTGGTCCCAGAGGTGCGCAAATGAAAGACGTAAACATCCGCGATATTTCGCGGCGCGACTCCGAGCCATTAGCTCAGCCGATGAAGAGCGAATTGAAGCCGTTGCCCGCGCAACTCGACCAGGGCCAGGGGGACGGGCCCGCATTTGCTCCACTCAGCTCGCAGGCTATGGAGAAGTGCGAGTGCGGGCTCGACGGCACCTGCGCGCTGAACCTCCCCAAGCCAAAATCGCGAGAGGAAGAAGACGCTCTGGTACAGAAATTTCTCGTTGGCGTCGAAAAGCTATTCACAAAGGAAAATAACTGGACCTTCCTGCAGCCACTGTTGTTGACTATGGAGCACTGCACGCGCTGCCAGACCTGCTCGGATTCCTGCCACATCTACGAGGCGAGCGGACGCAACGAACTCTATCGGCCGACCTTTCGCAGCGAGATTCTTCGGCGCGTCTATTTCAAGCACGTCAAACAGGGCGGGACGCTCTCGCGTTGGCAGCACGGAGACCTCGAACTGAACTGGCCCATGGTGGCCCGCCTCGCCGAACTCGCTTACCGCTGCAATCTTTGCCGTCGCTGCGCGCAGACCTGTCCTATCGGCGCGGACAATGCCTTGGTGGCACACGAACTGCGCAAAGTGTTCAGCATGGAGATGGGCATTGCAGCTAAGGAGATTCACGAAAACGGTTCCATGAAGCAGTTGAAGACCGGCTCCTCTACCGGCATGAGCCCAGCGGCGGTGAAGGACAATATCGAGTTCATCGACGAGGAGATGAGTGAAAAGACCGGCCTCGAAGTCCACACGCCATGGGATGTGGAAGGCGCGGAATACCTCGTGTTGCATAACGCCGGAGAGATCCTCGCCTGGCCGGAGAATCCCGGCGCTTTTGCCGTGATTTTGAACGCGGCGGGCGTGAGCTGGACGATGTCGTCGGAGCTGGTCGGATACGATTCCATCAACTATGGCCTCTGGTACGACGATGCCCAGTTCGCGCGCGTCGCTCTGAAACACGCGGAGGCGGCGAAAAATCTAAAAGTGAAGAAGATTCTGCTCGGCGAGTGCGGCCACGCTCACAAGGCACTCACCGTCATTGCCGACCGCATTCTGATGGGCGAATTGAACATCCCGCGCGAAAGTTCGATGACCGTCCTCCGCGACATTGTGGAGAGCGGCAAGCTTAACCTGGATGCCTCACGCAATGACTTTCCGGTTACCCTGCACGACCCTTGCAACATGGTTCGGCTGATGGGCGTGGTGGAACCGCAACGTGAAATCCTGCGCCGCATCGCTCCCCAATTCCGCGAAATGGAACCACACGGCGTTAACAATTATTGCTGCGGCGGAGGCAGTGGCTTTGCCATCATGTCGCCCAATAACTTCAGCGACTGGCGCTTCCAGATCTCCGGGCGCAAGAAGCTCGAGCAGGTCATGACCGCCTTTGGCGATTGTCTCGATCCTTCAATCCCTAAGTATGTTTGCGCGCCTTGCAGCAATTGCAAAGGCCAGATGCGTGATTTATTCGCTTATTGGAACCTCTGGGACAAGCATCAGATCCTTTACGGCGGCCTCGTGGAACTGATTGTCAATGCGATGACCAGCGTAAAACCTGGCTTCTTGGAGTGGGCATGGCATTGATAGCTTGAAGCGGCCCACACTTATTTGCCGGGCACGACGTTCCGGTAGTTTCGGCACCACATGGAGCGGAGGCTTCGATGGCGGCATTATTCCCAATGTTCTTGAAACTCAAAGGCCGCAAGTGTGTTGTGGTGGGCGCCGGACGTATCGCAACCCAGAAGCTTAAGAGTTTGCTGGACTGTGCTGCCGATGTCCATGTCATCGCACCTGAGGCCAGCCGCGAGATTCAGCAGCTTGCGCGCGACGGCAGCGCCACATGGACACAAGCCGAATTCAAGGCCGAGCATCTTGCAGGATCGTTGCTGGTGATTGCCGCCACGGGGGATCCGGCGGTGAATAAGCAGGTGTGTCGGGCAGCTCAGGAGCAAGGTGTTTTTTGCAATGCTGTCGATGAGCCGGAAAGGTGCGACTTCTTCTATCCGGCGGTTGTCAGGCAAGGCGACCTGCAAATTGCAATCTCGACGGCAGGTAAGAGTCCGGCGCTCGCGCAGAGGATTCGCAAAGAGCTGGAAGCGCAATTCGGCTCAAGTTACATCGCTTGGCTGAACTGGCTGGGCTCGGTTCGCGAGTTGTTCTTTAAGCGCCAGGTGGAACCCGGATTGCGCGAGCGAACCCTGCATCACATTGCAAGTCGCACGATCTTCGAGCGCTTCACGGCTTCACAACAAAGGAAAATCCAAGCAGAGCACCGACTGTAATGTGTACATGGAAGCGCTACGTCTAACGCCATGGCCGGACTTGATATGGGGATGCTGGCATCTCCCATACTCCATCTTGGCGCTGACATTCTCCCCGTGCCGCCCTTCCCGTCTCATACCGGGCAACCGTGCGTCAGCTTCGTTTGCCCGGATGCAGGGTAACCTCCGCAGCCAGTCCGCTACCGTCTACTTACTGTTTGAATGTTTGATGGTAAATTCCCGAAAGGCTCCAGCGAGGCCTCCTGGCTTCGGCCCTGCCGGATACACGAGCGAGAAGTTCCGGGGAATTCTCAACCCTTTGATTTTCGCAGTAGCAATTTTCCCGAGCGGAAGTCTGGGCAGAACCGCCGCGCGGGTCACGAATCCGATGCCCAGACCTGACTCGACACTCGAGATAATGGCCTCGGTCGAATCCAGTTCCATGACCACTTCCAGATCGTTCGTCTTCAGTCCAGCCTTCTTTAGCGCCGTTTCCAACACCCTGCGGGTTCCCGAACCCTGCTCCCGCATAAGAAAGGGCGCACCCTTCAGGTCTTGAATGGTCAGGAATTCACGATCTTTCCATGGGTGATTCGCGGGATAGAGCAGCACCAGCTCATCTTCCATGAAGGGTTCAAGACTGACTCCTTTTTGCAGCGCCGGTCCCTCGATCAGTCCGATGGCAATCTCCCCCTTGATCAGCCACTCGACCACTTCTTCAGTATTGCCGCTCCGGATCTGCAACTTCACCCTCGGCTGCTCGCGCTTGAAGCATCCGAGCATTCGCGGCAACACATATTGCGCGATGCTGGTAGAGGACCCGGCGCGCAAAATGCCCGAGTGCTCGCCATTCAAAGACGCCAGTTCCTCCTGCGTCACTGCGATAAGTTCCGCCACCTCCAGCGCATGCTTCTTCAGGATCCGCCCCGCTGGAGTGAGCACAACTCGCCCGCCGGTACGATCCAGCAATCGGATGCTCAGTTCGTCCTCGAGAGCGTTGATCTGTTGCGTTACCGCAGGCTGGCTCAGGTGTAGCTCTTCTGCCGCGCGCCGAAAGCTCAAGTGATCACAAACCGAGCGGAATACCTTCAGCCGGAAGTTCTCCATTTTCTGTGTCCTCAAACCTCACAGAAACCATTCTAATCGACGCGGAAGGAGTTGCAGCCTCTGCCGGGACTGGGTGTTGTTTGAGATGGCGATTATCCAGTGCCGCAGGCAGCGTGACTGGATCGGGCAAGAGGCGTGTAACGTGAGCTCGCTGACGGTGATCGAAATTCTTCCCTCGCTTCCGTTCTTCTGCCGCGAGCATGACTCATCCATACTTTGCGCAAAAGGTTGGTACGTGAGCAATTGTGAACAGACAGGCGCTCTCGCGGTGCTTTAGCCTCATCATCTCCGGGCCTTGCAGAGGGCATCCTTCAACTCGCACGGCATGGATCATCATGTCGTGCCAACAAGGAGAGTCCGATTGACGGATGACATAAAAGAACATTCAGCCATCAGCCCCGACCATCTACTTCCAGCTTATGCTCCAGCAACGTCGCGGCATCGGATTCTGTGGATCGTCCTCTCGATTCTTTCGCTGTGCGTCCTTGTGATCGCATTGGTGCTGATGATTCGCCATCACGAAAATGCGAAAAAAGTTACTCCCCCGCCAGTGAAGATCACAATTACGAGCGCGACGGCTCAAAAGGGCGACATCGGCCTGTACCTCGATTCGATCGGCACAGTCACTCCGGTCTATACCGCTTCGATTTCCAGCCAGGTGAATGGATTAATCGCCGCAGTGCATTACAAGGAGGGCCAACAGGTAAGTACCGGCGACCCGCTGATCGACATCGACCCGCGCGCCTATCGAGCCACCCTTCTGCAGGCGCAAGGCGCGCTCATTCGTGACGAGAATGTGCTTGCACAAGCCCAAATGGATCTCGAGCGCTACCGTGCGGCGTGGGCAGGCAACGCGATTGCTAAGCAAGTCCTCGATGACCAGGAGAAGCTGGTTCTGCAGGACGAGGGCATCGTAAAGAACGACCAGGGAGCAGTGCAATATGACCAGATTCAGGTTGACTTCTGTCATATCACCGCTCCCATCGCTGGGCGGGTGGGATTGCGGCTCGTGGATCCGGGCAACGTGGTGCAGGCGTCGGGTTCCGCAACTCTCGCCGTCATCACTCAGTTAAAGCCTATCACCGTAATTTTCACAATTCCGGAAGACAATCTCGGCCAGGTCCAAGCCCGCTTGAGCGCCAAGGCCAAGCTCAATGTTGACGCATTTGATCGTACCGCTCAAACCAAGATTGCAAGCGGGATGCTATTGACCCTCGACAACCAGATCGACACTACGACAGGCACGGTGAAAGGGCGGGCGCTCTTCAATAATAAGGATGACGCGCTCTTTCCAAACCAGTTTGTCAACACGCGACTGCTGGTGAATACCTTGCAGGGGGTGACGCTGATTCCCGCGTCGGCGATTCAGCAAAACGGTCAGGCATCGTTCGTATATGTCGTTCAAAACAACGTCGCTCATCTGCGGAGCATAAAGCCGGGAGTTACAGATGGAGGGGTAACACAGGTTGCCGGCATCAATCCTGGGGACATTGTTGCCAACAGCAGCTTCGATAAATTGCAGGACAACGCGGCAGTTGTCATTTCGAACAAGCCCGTTTCGGCTGGCACAAACGCGAGCAGCACCCCATGAGTCCATCTCGTCCGTTTATCTTGCGGCCGGTTGCGACCTCCCTGTTAATGGCTGCAATCCTGCTGGTTGGGATTGTCGGCTATACCCAACTGCCGGTCTCGGCATTGCCGGAAGTCGACTATCCAACCATTCAGGTGCTCACCTTTTATCCAGGTGCAAGTCCGGCCGTGATGGCGACGACCGTGACGGCGCCGCTGGAGCGCCAGTTCGGCGAACTGCAGGGTTTGAGCCAGATGACCTCCACCAGCTCCGGCGGAACTTCCGTCATCGTGCTGCAGTTCAACCTCACTCTGAATATCGATATAGCCGAAGAAGAGGTTCAATCTGCCATCAACGCATCGCAGAGCTTCTTGCCATCCAGCCTGCCTTCGCCGCCGACCTACAGTAAAACCAATCCTGCCGATGCTCCCGTTCTTACCCTGGCCGTCACCTCAAGCGCGATGCCTCTTTCGCAGGTCGAGGATCTTGTTGACACCCGCCTTGCGCCAAAGATTTCTCAGCTCAACGGGGTCGGACTTGTAACCATCAGCGGCGGTCAAAAGCCCGCCGTCCGCATTCAAGCGAATCCCACGGCACTGTCATCCTACGGCATCAACCTGGAAGACCTGCGAACCGCCCTGACCCTGGCTAGCGTGAACGCCGCCAAAGGAAACTTCGATGGGCCCCAACTGAATTATCAGATCGATGCCAATGATCAGCTTGTCACCAGTAAGGACTACAGAAATGTCGTAGTTGCCTACCGCAACGGCGCGCCGGTGATGCTCAGTAATGTGGCGAGCATCGTGGATGGAGTCGAGAACACTAGCCAGGCAGCGTGGATGAATATGACGCCTGCGGTCATTGTGAACGTACAACGTCAGCCTGGAGCCAACACGATCAGCGTGGTCAAAAGCATCAAGACACTGATGCCGCAGCTTGAAGCCAACCTGCCTATGGGCATTCAGGTGACCACGCTAACCGACCTCACAACCTCCATCGAAGCGTCGGTTTCCGACGTTGAGTTCGAATTACTGTTGACGGTCGGGCTGGTTGTGCTGGTCATCTTCCTTTTTTTGCGGAGTCTCTATGCCACGATCATTCCGAGCGTGGCCGTGCCGCTTTCCTTGATCGGAACTTTCGCGGCGATGTACGTCCTCGGTTACAGCCTCGACAACCTGTCCTTGATGGCGCTCACAATCTCCACCGGCTTCGTCGTGGACGATGCCATTGTGATGATTGAGAACATCTCGCGCTACATCGAAGCGGGTGATCCGCCGATGGAAGCGGCGCTTAAGGGCGCGGAGCAGATTGGTTTCACCATTCTCTCGCTCTCCGTGTCGCTCATTGCCGTTTTGATTCCGCTGTTGTTCATGGGTGACGTGGTTGGGCGCCTCTTCCGCGAGTTTGCCGTGACCCTTGCCGTCACAATCGTAATTTCGGCTGTGGTCTCGCTTACACTCACGCCCATGATGAGCGCGCGAATCCTGCGGCACAAGTCAAAAGAGCAGCAGGGACGCATCTACCAGGCCTCGGAGCGCGCCTTCAATGGAATGATCGCGTTCTATGGCCGGACGCTGAAGTTCGTCCTGCGATTCCAGACAATTACGCTGTTAGTCGCCGTCTCCACGTTGCTGCTTACGGTTTTCCTCTACATCATCATCCCTAAAGGCTTTTTCCCGGTGCAGGATACTGGCGTAATTCAGGGCATCTCGCAGGCAGCGCCTGCCATTAGTTCTGCGGCCATGGCAGAGAAGCAGCAGGAGATTGCGAAGGTAGTCTTGCAAGACCCGGCGGTGGAAAGCCTTTCGTCGTTTATTGGTGCCGATGGAACGAATACAACGACGAATAGCGGAAGAATGTCGATCAACCTGAAGCCGCTCGATCAGCGCAAGATGAGTGCGTCCGACGTAATCCGCAGGCTCAAGTCAAAGCTGAACCAGGTGCAGGGAATCGAGCTCTTCATGCAGCCCGTGCAGAACATTTCCGTCGATGACCGTGTGAGCCGCACCCAGTACCAATACACGCTCGAAGATCCCGACGCGAATGAACTGAACCTGTGGACAAACCGTTTCATCGTTAAGCTGAAGCAGTTGACGGAGTTGGAAGATGTCGCTGACGATCAGCAAACCGGAGGCCTTGCCGCATCTCTGGTAATCGACCGGGTCACTGCTTCACGTCTCGGCATCTCGCCCGCGACAATCGATAACACGCTGTATGACGCCTTCGGTCAGCGACAAATAAATACCATGTATACCCAGCTCAATCAGTACCATGTTGTGCTGGAAAGTGAACCGCAATTTCAGCTTGACCCAAACAAGCTGAACCACCTCTACATTCAGTCCAATGCCTCTGCCGGTGCAACCGGCACCGGAGCTTCTTCCTCATTTGCGTCCTCCGGATCGTCCTCCGCGGGATCGAACGCGCTGACAACCTCGGCGCTCTATACTCCATCGGCCAATTCCCTTACTCCTCCTCTGAACGCGCTTTCTCCGAGCGCCTCCTCATTATCGAGCACCGGAGCAAGTTCTGCCGGCACTACCAGTTCGGCCATGAGCAATGCTGTGCCGCTGAGTGCTTTCTCCCACTTTGAAAAGACGACAGAGGCGCTCTCCATTACCCACCAGGGCCAGTTTCCATCGATCACCGTGTCGTTCAATCTCGCGCCGAATGCCGCGCTGGGCGAGGCTATTACGGCGGTCGACAAGGTGCAGAAAGACATGCACATGCCTCCTGGCCTGCAGGCAGGATTTCAAGGAACTGCGGCATCATTCACGGATTCGCTGGCCAATGTCCCGTTGCTTATTCTTGCCGCGCTAGCTACGGTGTACATCGTTCTTGGCGTTTTGTATGAGAGCTTTGTCCACCCCATCACCATTCTGTCCACCCTGCCGTCAGCGGGTGTTGGCGCTTTACTCGCACTCTTGCTCTTTCACCAGGATCTGAGCATGGTCGCGATCATCGGCATTATCTTGCTGATTGGTATCGTGAAAAAGAACGGCATTATGATGGTCGACTTCGCGCTCGAAGGCGAGCGGAAGCATGGGAAAAACGCGACGGATGCAATTTACGAGGCCTGTCTGCTCCGCTTTCGCCCCATTATGATGACCACAATGGCCGCGCTGCTGGCGGGGCTGCCGCTGGCGCTCGGCACCGGTTTTGGTTCCGAGTTGCGCCGCCCGCTGGGCATCGCCATGGTGGGTGGGCTACTGCTCAGTCAGGTGCTCACGCTTTACACCACGCCGGTTATCTACATCTTTTTTGACAATCTGGCGCAGCGCTTTGGCCACAAATCGAACAAGCCGGAAACCGGAAACGCAGAACTGACAGGGCTCGCATGAACGTTTCCGCACCATTCATTCACCGGCCGGTAGCTACCACGCTGCTGACGGTGGCGGTTGCGCTTGCCGGGGCAATTGCCTTTGAGGTGCTGCCGGTGTCGCCTCTGCCGCAGGTTGACTTTCCAACCATTTCAGTCAGTGCGAGCCTGCCGGGAGCTAGTGCCGAGATCATGGCTTCCTCTGTCGCTACTCCTCTGGAGCGGCAGTTTGGTCATATCGCGGGTGTCACCGAGATGACCTCATCAAGCACGCTCGGCAGCACATCTGTCACGATTCAGTTCGATCTCAGCCGCGACATTGATGGCGCGGCGCGCGATGTTGAGGCAGCCATCAACGGAGCGCGAAGCTATCTGCCTGCCAACCTGCCGGCAAATCCGACTTATCGCAAAGTGAATCCAGCAGATTCGCCGATCATGATCCTCGGCCTTACATCAGACAAGTACGGTCCGGAAAAACTCTATGACGTAGCCTCCACCGTTATCCAGCAGAAGTTATCGCAGATTCAGGGCGTAGGGCAGGTGGTTGCCGGAGGGGGAGCGTTGCCATCCGTTCGCGTGGAGGCCAACCCCACTCAGTTGGCGAGCCACGGACTTTCCCTTGCGAGTTTGCAGTCCGTATTGAGCCAGCAGAACGCTGACCTGGCCAAAGGCCAGCTCTCCGACGGCTTTGTGACCGCGGATATTATCGCCAACGATCAGATCTCGCAAGCCGCCGACTACAAGCCACTCGTCGTCGGCTACAAAAACGGCGCGGCGATTCGTCTCTCCGATGTTGCCCAGGTAACGGACTCCGTACAGAACGTTCGCGCTGCCGGCTATTTGAATGGTAAGCGCGCGGTTGCCATCATCATCTTCCGCCAGCCCGGCGCAAATATTATTGCCACGGTTGATCGCATACGTGCCCAACTTCCATTCATAAAAGCAACCATTCCGCTGGGCATCGATACCACGATCGTTCTGGATCGAACCACCACCATTCGCGCCTCCGTAAATGACGTGGAGACGACGCTGATTATCTCCATCGTTCTCGTCATTGCCGTGGTCTTTCTTTTCCTGCGCAATGCCCGCGCCACGCTCATTCCCGCTGTCGCCGTGCCAGTCTCTCTCATCGGCACATTTGCCGTGATGAATCTGCTTGGATATAGCCTAGACAATCTTTCGCTGATGGCCCTGACCATTTCAACCGGCTTTGTCGTGGATGATGCGATCGTGGTCATGGAGAATATTTCGCGCCATCTGGAAAATGGCATGGAGCCCTTCGCTGCGTCCCTACGGGGCGCACAGGAGATCGGATTCACGGTTTTTACCATCAGCATTTCACTCATCGCCGTCTTCATCCCACTGCTTCTGATGGGTGGAATCGTTGGCCGTCTCTTCCGCGAGTTCGCCGTCGTCCTCTCGACGACCATCGTCGTGTCCATGATCGTCTCGCTGACCACAACGCCAATGATGTGCGCCTACCTGCTCAAGAACGAGCGCAAGGAAAAGCACGGCCGCATCTACATGGCCAGCGAGAGATTCTTTGACTGGGTGCTGTCGATCTATCGGCGGAGCCTGACCTTCGTACTGAAGCATCCGACTCCCACGCTTATCGTTCTTTTCCTCACCA
>JBEKOO010000069.1:0-15544 GCA_049521655.1 Candidatus Korobacteraceae bacterium | reverse complement strand
CGTCTGGAAGTACTGGTTCGGGGACGGGGTTGTCCAAAACACTGGCGCTTTCAAATACCGGCCTTCATCGGCTGGTTGCGACCACATCCGAAAGGACAGTAAATAACTATGCAGAAAACGATATCGTTTACTTTAAATGGCAAGCCGACAAGCGTGACGGTCGACGACGAGCGCATGTTGCTTTGGGTATTGCGCTACGACTTGGGCCTCACCGGCGCGAAGTTCGGCTGTGGCGAGGGATTTTGCGGTGCCTGTACGGTCCTCATCAACAAGAAACCCGTCAGATCCTGCAGTACCGCGGTCAAGGAAGTGGCCGGCAAGCACGTGATGACCATCGAAGGCCTGAGCCATGACGGCAAACTGCACCCGATTCAGGAAGCTTTCGTCAAGCACACCGCATTTCAATGCGGCTATTGCACGCCCGGCATGATCATGACGGCGTATGCGCTTCTCGAAGAGAAGCCGCATCCCACGCGCGAGGAAGCGTTGGCCTACATGGACGGCAATCTGTGCCGCTGCGGAACCCATACCCGGATTCTCGATGCCGTGCAGGATGCAAGCAAGGCCATGAAAGGGGGCGCGTAATGTTGAAAGAAAATAATCCCTCCGAAAAATCCAAGAGCTTCGGACAGACCAGCCGTCGCGACTTTCTGAAAATCACCGGTTCCGGGATGGGGCTTCTTGTCATTGCCAGCGTTGCCGGTCCTTTCGCTTTGCCGGCCAAGGCATTCCAGGGTGGCCCTCCGCCGTTCCCAAAGGATCTCAACGCCTACCTTCACATCCATCCCAATGGCCGCGTTACCTGCATGGTAGGGAAGGTGGAAATCGGGGCTGGTGAAAAGACCTCGCTGGCCCAGTGCCTGGCGGAAGAACTTGATGTTTCCTATGATTCCGTGGACATGGTGATGGGCGACACCGAGTTGTGCCCCTGGGATATGGGAACCTTCGGTTCGTTATGCTTCAATCTTTATCATACTGTTCTGCGTGGAGCCGCGGCGGAGGCCCGAGCTGTTCTGCTCCAAATGGCGTCGGAACAGCTCCGGGTTCCGGTTGAGAAGCTGCAAGTGGAAAACGGCCGCATCACCGTGATCGGATCGCCAAAGGATGGCATCACCTACGCGGAACTGGTCAAGGACAAGCGCATCGAGCGCCATCTTGAAAAGATTCCGTTGAAGGATCCCCAGAAGCACAAGGTGATCGGAACCTCGCCGGTGCGTAAGGACGCTCTTGAGAAGGTGACGGGCAAGGCGCACTACGTCGCCGACCTTGGCCTTCCGGGAACGCTCTATGCAAGGGTGGTGCGTCCGCCTGCCTTCGGCGCAACCCTGAAGAGTATCGATACCAGCGCCGCCGAGAAGTTTGGTGCCAAAGTTGTGCGGGACGGCGATTTTATTGCCGTCGTCCATGAAAAGTTCGATGGCGCGAACAAGGCGCTGTCGCTCGTCAAGGCCGAGTGGGTGCGGGAAAAGACAGGGATCAACGACGATACGATTTATGCCCACCTCGAAACCTTTGCTCCGCAGCTTGCCGTGATAAAAGAACAGGGCAGCTTGGCCGAAGGCGAAAAGCTGGCTGCGGCTGCGGCCAAGGGCATCGTCGAGAGGAAGTACTACAACGCATACTGCTACCACGCTCCCATGGAGACAACTGGCTCCCTGGCCAAAATGGAAAACGGCAAACTTACCGTCTGGAGCAGCACTCAGTTTCCCTTCGGCGTGCAGGAAGGCATTTTCAAAGCCTTGAGCATGAAGCCGGAAGAGGTGCGCATCATCGCTCCTTACGTGGGTGGAGCTTTCGGCGGAAAGAGCAATGGTTTCCAGAGCGCTCTGGAGGCCGCAAAGCTCGCCAAGGCAATGCCCGGCAAGCCGGTCATGTGCATTTGGGATCGTGCCGAAGACATATACTTTACCCAGCATCGCCCCGCGGCGGTCGTACACATCCGCTCGGGACTGACCAAAGACGGGATGATCGGTCTCTACGAATACAAAACCTTCGGGGCCGGAATGTGGGGCGCGGATACCAACTACGATATCCCCAACCAGAAAACCTCCTTTGTCGGCAGTTGGGCTCCATTTGAACCCTCGCCGAAGGGGATGCAGCCGCTGTTTGTGGGACCGTGGCGCGCACCAGCCTGCAACACCAATACCTTCGCCAACGAGTCCCAGATCGATGAGATGGCGCACTTGGCCGGGGCCGATCCCGTCGAGTTCCGCCTCAAGCATCTGGTCACTGACAAGCGTCAAAAACGCGTGCTCGAAGCTGCGGTGAAGCAGTTCGGCTATAAACCCGGTACCAAGTTGCCCAGCGGACAGGGCATTGGCGTTGCCACCGGCAAGCTTTACAACACCTATGCCGCGGCCATCGTGCTGGTTGAAGTCAACAGCAAAACCGGCGCCGTGCATGTCAAGCGCGTAGTCGACGCGGTTGACGCGGGTTCGATCGTGAACCCGGTAGGTGCATCCATGCAAGTCGAGGGCTGCATAACCATGGGCATCGGATCGGCGCTCTCCGAAGAAATCCACTTCAAGGATGGAGAGGTGCTGGACCATAACTTCGATAGCTATGAGATCCCGCACTTTTCTTCGATCCCGAAGATGGAAGTGGTGCTGGTTGAAAACCGGGAAATGCCTCCACTTGGCATTGGCGAGCCTCCAATCGTGGTGATTGGGCCAGCCATTGCAAACGCCATCTTCAACGCCGTAGGAGCCAGGGTTCGGCATCTGCCGATGACTCCCGAGCGGGTGAAGGCGGCGATGGCGAAAGCGTAGAACTGATCCAGTCGTACCGTGTTTCCGAGGCCGAGCGCGTTCCACGCGTCTCGGCCTCGTCTTCAACCGGATAAGCAGTGCTGAAACTGCTCTAAACGTGATCGCTCAAATTGGAACTTCACATCTCGTGTACTTTCAAGCTAGGCTAACCAGGTCGCAACAGAAAAGGGGTGCGCAGTGGCAACAGAAACCGGCACGCTTTCGTCAGCAAGTTCCATCAACGTTAACAAGTGGCTTGCGGCGGCCAGCTTCAACCGCTTTCACCTCGGCGTATTTCTTCTCGGCTTGGGCATTTTCACAATCGACGGCTACGATCTGGTAATTTATGGCGCGGCAGTTCCGCTTCTCATGAAGGCCTTTCGCATGGGACCGGCGCAGGCCGGAGCCATCGCTGGCTACGCCTTGATTGGGGCCGCTCTTGGCGCCCCTGTCTTTGGTGCTCTCGCCGATAAAATCGGCAGAAAGAAAACGATTCTCCTTTGCACTGCTTTGTTCAGCATTTGCATGGGGCTCACCGGCTTCTCGAGCGGTCCTCTCACATTCGGGATTCTCCGTTTCTTCATGGGGCTGGGAATCGGTGGAACGATGCCCAACATGATCGCCATCGTCAGTGAATATGCTCCTTCGCGCAACCGGACGTTTATGGGTGGCGGGATTACGGGCGGCATGCAGGTCGGCGGCATCGCCGCAGCCCTTTTTGCTTTGTGGCTATTTCCTCACTTTGGCTGGCGCTCTGTCTTCTTTGTCGGAGCCTTCCCGTTAGTCCTCATACCCATCTATGCCAAGCTCCTTCCGGAATCCCCAGACCACCTTCTCAACGGCAACCGCCTTGAAAAACTGCGGATCTTCATGCGCAAAGCTCGGCCAGCCGATTCCTTCTCGGACAAAGTGGCTCTCGAGGTCACCAAAGGCAGCGGCAAAGCGCCCATCGCCGCCATCTTTCAAGATGGCCGGGCCTTCAGCAGCGTGATGCTCTGGATCATGTTCATCTTGAACATGTTCGTCATCTACGGCTTCACTGTCTGGCTGCCCAAGTTGATGATGAATGCCGGATACTCGCTTGGCTCGGGGCTCTTCTTCCTCTTCACCCTCCAGTTTGTTTCTCTGATTGGCGTCGGCGTCTTTGGAATCTTTGCCGATCGTATCGGCAACAAACTCGCGCTGGTGATCGCCTTTCTGCTCGCATTCGCCTGCATCGCCCTCGTGCCTTATACCCACAACTTTGTTTTGCTCTCCTTCTTGGTCGGCATGTCCGGCTTCGGCTTCAGTGGCGGACAAGGCGTCGCCAACGGCTATCTTGGAAGCTATTATCCGCCGGCGATACGTTCCACGGGAGTTGGCTTAACGTTTGGAATGGGTCGCATCGGCTCAATTGCAGGCCCTGTCGTGATGGGCATCCTGCTCTCACTGCACTTCTCTTATCAGACGAATATGCTCCTGCTCGCCGCCCCCGGCATCGGAGCCGCAATCTGCATTCTTCTTGTCCGTGACAAATACAACTACGGACGCCAGCAGCAGGACGCACAGCGCCACGAGGCGGCGCTCCGCGCCTGATTCCTATCGTCTCCAGATGATTGCCTTACCCGGCCGGTGGATTCCGTTCCACTGCGCCCCCTCCAATCGCATTCGCAAAGTCATTCCCACTGCCCGAGAGGCTGCTTTTCCGCTCATCCATGTACCACACAGTACATACCTCTGTCGATTTTAGTGGCGAATCAGTCAATCGTTTTAGCTTTACAAAACCATTTACCAGTCCAGTACTCCCCCTCCCTCAACCATTCACCACCTGGTCAATCGTTGTTTTGGCCTGATTCACTCGCCGCTTCGCCTCAAAACTCGTCAAACCTCGCGCCGGGCCAATGTTTTTGCGCCTCAAACGCCATCTCCGGCGCAGATGGTAAAATGGATGAATAACTTCGCGTAGCCTCGCAAGTCGTGCGGGCGTTTGGACTTTCGAAAGCAAAGCATGGACCGCACATCGATTCGGAATTTCGCCATCATCGCGCACATCGACCACGGCAAGACCACGCTCTCCGACCGCATGCTGGAGATCACCGGCTCGCTCAGCGCCCGTGAAATGGCGGGTCAGGAGCAGGTGCTCGACGCCATGGAGCTCGAGCGCGAGCGCGGCATCACCATTAAGGCCCACGCCGTCCGCATGATGTATCAGGCCAAAGATGGCCAGACCTATCAGCTCAATCTTATCGACACTCCCGGCCACGTTGACTTCTCCTATGAGGTCTCCCGCTCGCTCGCCTCCTGCGAAGGCGCGCTGCTGGTCGTCGATGCCACGCAGGGCGTCGAAGCGCAGACCCTTGCCAATAGCTACATCGCCATCAACCACGGCCTTGAGATCATTGCGGTCATCAACAAAATCGATCTTCCCAGCTCTGACGTCGAGCGCACAAAAGAGATGATCGAGAGCGCCATCGGTCTCGACGCTTCCGCCGCACTGTCCATCAGCGCCAAGACCGGAGAGGGTGTCGTCGAAGTGCTTGAGCGTATCGTGCAGCGCGTCCCGCCGCCCAGGGGCTCGATCGATGCGCCGCTGCAAGCTCTGATCTTCGACTCATGGTTTGACAGCTATCGCGGTGTTGGCGTGCTTGCCCGCGTCGTTAACGGCCGTCTGTACAAAGGACAAAAGATCAAGCTAATGGCCAAGGGCACAACCTTCCTCGTCGATTCCATGGGAGTGTTGACGCCGAAGGCTCAGGAGATCGGCGAGCTCACCTCCGGCGAAGTCGGATTCTTCTTTGCCACCATGAAGACCGTGGGCGACGTAAAGATCGGCGACACCATAACCGATGCGGACAAGCCCGCCATCGAGGCCCTGCCCGGCTTTGAAGACATCAAGCCCATGGTCTTCGCGGGCCTCTACACGGTGGATTCGCACGAGCACGGATTGCTGCGCGACGCACTGGAAAAACTGCGCCTCAACGATGCGTCTTTTTTCTTCGAGCCCGAGAGTTCTACCGCGCTCGGCTTCGGCTTCCGCTGCGGCTTCCTCGGTCTGCTTCACATGGAGATCATCCAGGAACGGCTGGAGCGCGAGTACAATCTCGATCTCATCATTACCGCGCCCAGCGTGCGCTACGTCGTCACGCTCACCAGCGGCGAAACCATCGAAGTCGACAACCCATCGCGCTGGCCCGATCCCACGCTGATCGCAAAGATCAAAGAGCCGATCATTACCGCGATGATCCTCACCGCCGAAGAATACGTCGGTGGAATTCTGAAGCTCGTTGAAGAAAAGCGCGGCAAGCAGAAAAACTTCGAGTACGTCGGCTCCAACCGCGTCATGATCACCTATGAGCTGCCGCTCAATGAGATCGTTCTCGATTTCTATGACCGCCTCAAGACGGTTTCGCGCGGCTACGCTTCGCTCGACTATCACCTCTCCGGATGGTGGGAGTCGCCGATGGTGAAGCTCGACATTCTTGTTGCCGGCGATTCGGTTGATGCGCTCTCCATCATTGTGCATCGCGACTACGCTTACGAGTATGGCAAGGCGCTGGTCTCCAAGATGCGCAAGCTCATCCCACGGCAGCAATTTGAAGTTGCAATCCAGGCTGCAATCGGAGCCAAGATTGTGGCTCGCGAAAGTGTTGCTGCGCTGCGCAAGAACGTGATCGCAAAGTGCTATGGCGGTGATATCTCACGCAAACGCAAACTGCTGGAGAAGCAAAAAGAAGGCAAGCGCCGCATGAAGCGAATCGGCAAAGTGGATATTCCACAAGAGGCTTTCCTTGCCGTTTTGCGCGTTTCCGGCGATGAGAGCTGATCCCCGGCATTCATTGCCTGATAAACCGCAGATGATGACTTACCGACGCATTTTCGCCACCCCAGGACGGAGCGATGACGTATTCACAAATATGGATGTGTGCAAAACGTCGAGTTGCAATTTTTATTGAACGTCCGCGGACCGTCGTCAAGGATATTCTTAAAGTTCTTGTAAATCATAGACAATCAGACAGTTAGAATGATTTTCAGAAGTTTCTTGCTGGTTCCAAAACCTGTCATCTCCTATTAACAATCGAATTCTCCCTGATTCTGCACAAGTTTTCCACATGTCCCAGTCCCGCTGCAGAATACACGGCGAGCGCCCGCCACGGGGAGTGTTTGGAGCCTGTGAAATGGGCGATTAACTAGCCGACTAGCCCCATGCGCTTGCCAACCCGGCCGAGCACTTCGAGAGCCTGGCTTAGCTCAGCTTCGGTGTGAGTTGCGGTGACAATGGTGCGTACCCGCGCCTTGCCCTCCGGAACCGTTGGAAAAGCGATGCCGGTGCCCATCACTCCCTCTTCAAAAATTGCTTTACTGAATTCCATGGTGGCGCGGCCGTCGCCGATGATGATGGGCGTGATCGGAGTTTCGCTGGCCGGGGTGGTGATGCCTCCAATGTTGAAACCAAGCAGCCCAAGTTCTTTCTTGAAGAAGCGCGTGTTCGACCAGAGGCGCTCGATCAGTTCCGGTTCGTTTTCCAGCACGTCGAAGGCTGCAATGCAGGTGGCCGCAACGGAGGGCGGATGCGAGGTGGAGAAGAGGAACGGACGAGCGCGATGGTAAAGGTACTCGATGAAGTCACGGGTGCCGCAGACGTAGCCTCCGAGCGCGCCGATGGCCTTGGAGAGCGTTCCCACCTGAATGTCCACCCGGCCGTGAACGCCGAAGTGGTCGATGGTGCCGCGCCCGTTGCGCCCGAGGACGCCAGAGGCGTGCGCGTCATCGACCATCATGATGGCGCCGTACTTTTCCGCCGCGTCGCAGAGACCCGGCAGCGGTCCGATGTCGCCATCCATGGAAAACACGCCGTCGGTGATGAGAAGCTTCTTGCCGGGAAGCCCGGCAACGCTCGAAAGCTGCTCTTCGGCGTGAGCCACGTCCTTGTGGCGGAAGAGGAGAATTTTGGCGCGCGAGAGGCGGCAGCCGTCGATTATGGAAGCGTGGTTCAACTCGTCGCTGATGATGTAGTCGTCCTTGGTGAGGAACGAGGATACGGTGCCAGCGTTGGCGGTGAAACCGGACTGAAAGACAACGCAAGCCTCAACGCCTTTGAAGCGCGCGATCTTCTCTTCGAGTTCCATGTGGAGCTTCATGGTTCCGGCGATCGTGCGCACCGCGCCGGATCCCACTCCATACTTGCGCGTGGCAACCAGTGCGGCCTCGCGAAGCTTTGGGTGGGTGGTTAGCCCGAGGTAGTTATTGGAGGCGAGATTGATGACCTTGCGTCCATCAAAGTGACAGACCGGAGCCTGCTCGTCGTCGAGCACACGCAGTTTGAAATACGTGCCCTTCTGCTTCAGCGCATTCATTTCATCCGAGAGAAATGCGAGTGGATTGATTCGAGTGGCGGTCATGAAACTCCCTTCTAGAATGCGCTGTCAACACCGTCGGGATAGAGTAGGATTTTCGATGCCTTGCCGGAGTTCAGCAGTTCTATGCCCTTGCTGAAATCAGAGAATGGCAGACGACCCGTGATGACCGGATGCAATTCGAGCTTGCCGGCCTTGAGCAGCGCAGTCATCTGATACCAGGTTTCGAACATCTTGCGTCCGTTGATGCCGAGCACGGTTGCGCCTTTGAAGATGATGTCGCGCGCCAAATCGAGTTCGAGGGGTCGTGAAGGGATGCCGAGCAGACTGACGCGGCCACCGGTGCGCAGAATATCGAAGCCGAGCCTCACGGCGTCCTTGTGGCCTGCCATCTCCAGGAGCACGTCCACTCCGTAGCCGCTGGTGTGGTCGCGCACAATGGCGCGTACGTCTTCGGTTGCTGGGTCGAGCACGAGATCGGCTTTCATCTGGCGCGCGATGTTGCGTCGGTATTCGTTGACCTCGATGGCGAAGACCTGGGCGGCTCCGCAGGCGCGCGCTACCGCGATAGCGAACAGGCCGATGGGGCCGCAGCCGGTGATGGCAACCGTCTTGGCAGCCAGGTCGCCGGAGAGTGCGGTGTGAACCGCATTGCCGAGCGGGTCAAGGATAGAGGCATACTCGTGCGGAATGGCGGGATCAAGCTTCCAGATATTGGACTCGGGGATGACAACATAGCTGGCAAAGGCTCCGTCCCGGTCAATGCCGATGATCTTCACGTTCTGGCAGATGTGTCCCTGGCCGGTGCGGCACTGCAGGCACTTGCCGCAGGCAACGTGCATCTCCGCCGAAACGAAATCGCCCTCTTTTACGCTTGTGACCTCACGCCCGATGGCGGCGACATGACCACAGAACTCGTGGCCAGGAATAAGAGGAGGCGTGATGCGTCCCTGCGCCCAGGGATCCCAGTTGTAGATATGCAGATCGGTGCCGCAAATAGAGGCGACCGTCACCTTCACGAGGACATCGGTGACTCCAATGGCCGGAATAGGAACCTCACGGAGCTCAACCCCCGCTTTCGGCTCACTCTTGACTACGGCCGGCATCAACTTCGACATGACAACTAGCCTCTCGGAGGGGCAGGGATACACTGCCCAAACACTGCCCAAGTCCGAACCCTTGAGCCATGCAGAACCTCTCATTTTAGCATTGCCAACGCAGCGAGCCGGCGCGACCCAGTTCCCCGGCAATATAGAAGCAGCGCCCAATCTGATGAGTTGATGGAAAAGGAATCAAAGGCCAATTTAAAATCCGGGAGCACGGCGACGCGCACGGCGGCACATTCGTCAAATGAAAGTACAAAGAAATATTGACAAATCGAGAAACTTGCCACAAAATGTTGGACTAGCACTTGATTGTATCCAATATGTAGGCATGGATTACAGATCTTTGCTGCATTCCTTCAAGGGAGAAGGTTCCAATCAAGGGCTGCGGGGCTGAGTTTCAGCTCCGAACTGCGAGGGGCTAGACCTCGATTTTTCCATTGTTCAGTCTCCGCGCTGCTCGCGGAGACTTTTTCGTTTGAGTGCGCTGCGTTGAAGCAGCCCGGCGCACGTGTTACAAGAACAGGTAGCAGAAATGGTGCTCCCGATGTCAACACCAAGACGCAAACACGCCAATGTGCAAGCGGAAGTGGTAATTCCGGAGAAGATCTATTTCCGGATTGGCGAAGTGAGCGAGTTGGCCAAGCTTCCGACGTATGTGCTGCGCTTCTGGGAGACGGAGTTTTCACAATTGAAGCCGACGAAAAGCAGCACGGGCCAGCGCATGTATCGCCGCAAGGACGTGGAATACGTGATACAGATTCGCAAGCTGCTATACGAGGACGGATTTACGATTGCCGGAGCACGCGAGCGGCTGCGCGAAGTGATGCGCTCGAAGCGTTTGCAGCATCAGGAGCCGGAACAGGTACGAAGTGAACTCGCTCGCAGCGCTCAGGCCACCCTGCCGTTTCTTGCGCCGGCGAATAGCAAAGAAGAGTTGCTCCGGCTGCGCAAGCAGCTCTGCGATGTGCTCGACCTGCTCTCCTGAGCCGGAGTTGAGATCAAACCACTGGAGTCGGGCCAAGTATGGATTATGTCGGCTTGCCAGTGATGTAGGCCTCCAGGTGGCGGATGGTTTCGCTTTGCTCGGAGATGATCCAGTTCACCAGATCACCGATGGAAATCATGCCAACGAGGCGCTCGCCATCCAGCACTGGAAGGTGGCGAATGCGATGTTCCGTGATGATCTTCATGCATTCGACAACGGTGTGATCGGGGGAGACGGCGATGATGGGAAAACTCATGATTTCGGCCACCGTCATTTCTCTGGAAGTTCTCCCTTTCAGAATCACCTTTCGCGCGTAGTCACGCTCGGAGAGGATGCCCACGATCTTGCCTTCGAAGATCACCATGAGTGCTCCGACCTGTTTTTCAGCCATCGTCGCGACGGCCTGGTAAACAGAGTCCGTTGGAGCGACGGAATAAACGACTCCACTCTTCTGCTTCAGGATAGGACGAATTGACTCGGAAAGCTCCATTGGCGCCACCTCACGAGCAACGATGATACGCCAATTCCAGAGCTGCACGACGGCGGAACTTGAGCCAGATGGAGGAAGAAGACAGCAAGCCCACGCTGAAGATGTCAGCGCTCGCTTCGCCGCTCTGGCAGAGACTTGGCCGCAAGCTCGTCGAGGAGAGCCGCTGCACGGGTCACCTGGTCAACTCCGAAAACAGCCATCGGTCGCGTGGAACCCGGTTGCAGCCCAGAGTAGGAGTAGTTGATGTTGATCTGGTTTTCGCCCAATCGAAGTGCCGCACGTCCCACTTCACCCGGACGATGTTCGAGTGTGACCACGGCAACGTCATCTTCCTCGAAGTTGGCGCGCAGGCTGCGCAGCACCACTAGGGCACCAGCCGGATCATCCACCACGAAGCGCGCCAAGCTCTCGCCCTGCTCCACAAACGACTGAAAAGCCAAAATGTTTACGCCGTGTTCCGCCAGGGCAAGGCAGCATGACGCCAGAGCGCCCGGCTTGTCTTCAACCGTTACTCTAAATTCCTTCGCCTTTGCCATGCGGATCGATCTCCTTTCGCGCGGCATTGCCATTTCTGAACTACTCTCTCTGATCTCACCAGCCTCAAATTTCGTGACTGGTGATCAGAGCGGGTGATTGGGGTCTCCGGAGAACAGTTCGAGCCCAACAGCATCACCGCTGTTGGCGGTGACTGGGATGATGGGCTCTTCTTCGGAATTCGAGAGGCGCATGGCGTCAAGGACGCGGGAGGTATGCTGGCCGCGACGCATCACCATTCGACCGGTGCGCGAGACTTCGAGGATGCGATTGTCGCCTTCGTTGAGGACCTGGATGAGGCCCTCGATCTTGGAGCAGACGCCGGTGATTTCAAGCATGAGGGATTCCGGCGCGAGATCGACCACGCGCGCGCGGAAGACCTCGGCGAGTTGGAAGATGGGAGTGCGAGTCTGCGGAGTTGCGGCGACCTTGATGAGAGCAAGCTCGCGGGTAACGCATGAGAGCTGGCCGATATCGTCCACGTCGAGAACATTTTCAAGCTTGAAGAGCGAGGCCTTGATGCGATGGCCGGAGCCGGGCGCAGCCTCGGCAACGATTGTCATGCGCGAAACATCCGAGCGCTCCGAATGGCCGACCGTGAGCGAGATGATGTTGATATTCAAGCGGCGGAAGAGCGAGGCAACCCGGGTGAGCACGCCGGGCTTGTCTTCGACCAGAGCGACAAATGTGTGCAGCATAAAGATCCTTTCAGCAGTTTCGCGGGTTCGCGAGTCAACGCGCGCCGCGGGCTAAGGCTCTTCCGAGGTTTCGAGGAGCGGGGTATGCCCATTGGATGGGCGGCGGATCATTTCGTCGAGGGCCGAGCCAGGAGCGATCATCGGGTAAACGGCGTCTTCTTTTTCGACGAGGAAGTTGACGAGGAACGGGCCGCTGTGACTGCGCGCGGCCTCGACGGCGGGCAGAACCTCAGAGCGCTTGTGGACTGTGGCGCCGGCAATGCCATGGGCTCCGGCGAGTTTGACGAAATCAGGCGAAAGAATCGACACGCAGGCGTAATTGCCCTCGTATATGAACTCCTGCCACTGGCGGACCATGCCGAGGAAGCCGTTATTGATGACGGCGATGCGGATGTCAAGGCGTTCCTGAACGACGGTGGAAAGCTCGGCGGAGGTCATCTGGAAACCGCCATCACCGGCGATGACCCAGACTTCTCTCTCAGGACAAGCGATCTTGGCGCCGATGGCGGCGGGCAGCGCAAATCCCATGGTGCCGAGTCCACCGGAGGTAATCAGGCTTCGCGGCGACTCGTGCTTGTAATACTGAGCCTCCCACATCTGGTGCTGGCCGACGTCGGTGACCACGATGGCTTTGCCATCGGTGGCGCGCCAGAGGTCGTGTATGACGTGGGCGGCGTAAAGGTGGCCGAGATCGGGAAGGTTCTTGATGTCGCGGACGGCGGCGTCGCCCTTGAGGGTGTTGACAGCGCGAATCCAGGTCGAGTCTTTTCGCGGGGCGATCTGCGGCAGAATGGTCTCTAGTATCTCGCGGAGGTCGCCGATGAGAGGAACGTCGACCTTGACGTTCTTGTTGATCTCAGCCGGGTCAATTTCAATATGAATTTTCTTGGCGTTGGGGGCGTAGCTGGCGAGGACTCCGGTCACGCGGTCATCGAAGCGCATGCCGCAGGCGATCAGCAGGTCAGATTGCTGAATGGCCTGGTTGACCCAGGCTTCGCCGTGCATGCCCATCATGCCAAGGCAGAGCTCGTGCGAAGCCGGGAAGGCGCCGAGGCCGAGAAGCGTGGATGCCACGGGAATCTGCAGCCGTTCGGCCAAGGTGCGAAGCTGATCCATCGCATTGGATTCCATAACGCCGTGGCCGGCGAGGATGATGGGCCGCTTGGCCGAGAGGATAAGTTGGGTGGCTTCAGCAAGAGCATCGCGCTCGGCCGAGAGCATGGGGTGCGGACGGTGAGGCGTGGGCGCTGCGGCTGCGAAATCGAAATCTGCTGTGCCCTGCTGCGCATCTTTGGTAATGTCCACAAGCACCGGACCGGGACGGCCGGAGCGGGCGATCAGAAAGGCCTCGCGAAGGATCGGAGCGACATCCTGCGCGCGCGTCACGACGTAGTTGTGCTTAGTGATGGGTAGGGTGATGCCGGTGATGTCGACTTCCTGGAAAGCATCCGTGCCGAGAACTTTGGAGGAAACCTGGCCGGTGATGCAGACCATGGGCACAGAGTCCATCATGGCCGTGGCAATGCCGGTGACGAGATTGGTGGCACCGGGACCGGAGGTTGCGATGGCGACGCCTACCTTGCCGGATGCGCGCGCATATCCGTCGGCGGCGTGGGCCGCGCTCTGTTCGTGACGCACAAGCGTGTGGCGGATCGGGTATTTGCGTAGAGCGTCGTAGATGGGCAGGATGGCACCGCCGGGATAGCCGAAGACGTCGCGAACGCCCTCTCCTTCAAGAATTGCCCAGACGATCTCAGCGCCGGTCAGGCGCGTGGGCGGGCTGGCTTTGGATGGGGGTATTGCGCTCATTGCGGCTTCCTCCTTGGTGCGGCGGATATGGATATGCGCTGCTGCGTTCGATTGAACGAACCCTCTAATCACTATCTATTTGGTTGATTGTCGGTTCAGCAAGCGCCCTTTGCCTAGGGCATGGCAAAACTATTATCGCGCACACGAGAGATTCTTGGCGAATCTTCTGCGCTTTTTGGTGCTTTTAATGCGCTCTCTGCACCGCGATCAACAGCAATAAATACCGGATCTGTTATGACGCCTGGCAAAAAGAGCGGGCGAATGCAATTTTTTCGCTGCCTCTAATCATAGCCTTTATGGTTAATCCTTTTGAAGAGCTAGTTAACTGAATCGTCAATCGTTTCACGAGTTTCAAAGGATTGGCATTCCGGTAAATGATTGGCGAGAGCAGGTTGGCGAGTTGAATAATGGATTGGCCATGAGGACGGTTGGAGAGCGGAGGCCTCGGCTCGGCGCACTCGATGGAGGCATAGAGCGGGTTGACGCGGAAGCGAGGATGGAGTCCAGGGCGAAGGTGAATTTATGAAACCAGATGGTAGTATCCGTCCTGCGTGGTGACCTGCACGGGACAGCCAAAGAGAGAAGCCAGGCGATCGGCGGTCAGCAGCTTCGGCTTTGCGCCATCGCCGACAATGCGGCCGTCGCGCATGAAGATGACGCGCTCGATCTCGGGAACGACGTCGGGGAGATGATGAGTGATGAGCAGCAGGGCGATGCCGGATTGCGCCAGCTTGCTCATGGTGTGGCGCAATTCGACCTGCGCGAAAACGTCGAGGCTGTTGCTGGGCTCGTCAAAGAGCAATGCCTTGGGATCATGAACCAGGGCTCGTGCGATCATCACCCGCCGAACTTCGCCGGAGGACATTTCGGCAATCACCCGCCCGGCCAGATGGCCGATCTCCAGCCAGGCCATGAGTTCATCGCTCTTCTCGTGCATCTCAGACTTGACCTCCTGATGCCGCGAGAGGCCAACGCTGCTGAAAAATCCGGAGATCACGGCGTCGAGGCCGGTAATGGGACGCGAGTAGAACGGGGCGATGTCGCTGGTCATGATTCCCAGCATCGAGCGCAGTTGGGAGACATTCCAGCTCTCCTGCCCAAAGAGCCGCATAGAAGAACTCGGATTATAAAGCGGGTACAACTCGCGCGTGATGGTCTTGATCAGCGTCGACTTGCCCGAGCCGTTGGGGCCCATGATGGCAACGTGCTCGCCTGCTTCAATGCGCAGGTTCAACCGATGCAGCACGACGCGGCCGCTGCGGACGACCGAGACGTTGCGTAGTTCAATAAGCGGAGGTAAGGGATTGGTTGTCATGAAGTCGAAGTCGGATTTGCTACAGCTATTGTAATCAGGCAAGCAGCTCTGGCGAAAATGGTTGAGAGAGTTGGCGAGAAAATTATTTTGTGGCTGGCGCGGTTCTGCCGGAGATGTTGTGGGGGTAGAAGAACAAGGGCAAGAGCAACCACGGAGCCATGCGGAAGCGGAGGGCGTTGCTTCCCAGGTTATCGCCGAAAAGCGTCGGCGCAAACCTGATGGGATAAGAACGAAGGCTTCAGCGGACTCGGTATGCTTTGGTTGAGGACCAAGCCTTCTGGGTCAGGAGAAGCCTTCATGATCATTGTAGGGTGTGATTTCCATCCCGGTTGGCAACAAGTTGCAGTTTTTGATTTCTCGACTGGTGAGATTGTGGAATGCAAGCTGGTCAACGGCAATGGCGAGGCAGAACTGATTGGGCGCTCTCGCATCCAGACTGGCCCGTGCAAAAGACGGCGCAGACAACGCGCCTTGGAAAACGGTAAGGATGTTTTCCACTTTCGCACCGGCCCGGCGGCTGGGTGTTC
>JBEKOO010000068.1:0-15609 GCA_049521655.1 Candidatus Korobacteraceae bacterium | reverse complement strand
ATTGACCTGTGGAAGCAGCAGATCGAGATGATTCTCGCCAAGAATGGACTGGTGAGTTTCATTGTGCACCCGGACTACATTCAGGAGCCCGAGACGTTCGCTGCGTACAAGCAGCTGCTTGTGTACCTGAGAGAGATAAGAGAACGGCGCAATCTGTGGTTTGCTCTTCCTGGGGAGATCAACGACTGGTGGCGCGCACGGAGCCGGATGTCGGTGGTTCCGGACGGCAAAGGATGGCGGATTGAAGGCGAGGGCGCCGAACGCGCGGTGCTTGCATTCGCGACACTCGTCGATGGCAAGGTCGTCTATCAGATGGAGCCCGGCAAATCCGATGTGGGTCTCCCTCGAATTCCACTTCCCACGTCGGTCTGGTCCGGCTCTTAGTGGTTCAAGTCCATTGCGAGAAATGAGCGAGGCACGAAAATGAAGAGAGATCATCCCTTGGTTGTAAACGGAACGGCAGCCGACAAGAAGCGATTGCAGGTTTTCGTTTTCTTGCTCGCGTTGTCGGTGGTGGCCGGCTATGGGTCCCTCATCGAAACCATCCGGCTGGCGCTCAACCGAGATGACTTTACATATATTCCGCTTGTCTTGATGATCAGCGTGGCGCTCTTGTACCTGCGTTGGCGCTCGGTGCGGAACCTTGCAACGTACAGCGTCACGGCCGGTGTACCTCTGCTGGTAATTGCAGCAGGCATCGCGCAGGGAGGGTATTTCTGGTCCAGTTCCCTTTCCGATGACGCGTTGCTCTCCGTGCGCATGGCGGCGCTCGTCGTCTGGTGGGTGGGCGCCTTCGCCCTCTGTTTCGGCTGGAAGGCCTCGCGAGTAGCGCTCTTTCCGCTGATATTCCTCTTTGCAGTCGTTCCGCTCCCGGCCGCGGTACTGAATTGGATCATCTCCCAGTTACAGATCGGGTCGGTCTGGTCAGCGATGGTGCTGTTTCACGTCTTTGGTGTTCCAGTGCTTCGCGATGGCGTGCTTCTGAACCTTCCCGGAGTGACACTTCAAATCGCGACGGAGTGCAGCAGTATCCGTTCGAGTTCCATGCTGCTGGTTACTGCCGTTGGAGTCGCCCAAATGTTGCTTCGGTCGCCATGGCGCAAGGCGATTGTGATCCTGGTCGCCATTCCGCTATCGGTAGCCAAGAACGGGCTGCGTATCTTCACCATCGCGATGCTTTCGATCAATGTCGATCCTGGTTACCTGACCGGCGACTTCCATCACAAGGGCGGCGTAGTGTTCTTTGCTGTTGCGCTGGCGCTGTTGCTTCTGTTGGTGTGGTGGCTACGAAAAGGAGAGAGTAAGCCGAAGGCGAAAGTCGAGGGAGACACGCGAGGCCCTACGGTGTCGGGTCCAATTGAGGCAACTGAGGATCCAACTGGCGGCCAGAGCCGGCCTCAATTGTGAGAACGGTGGAGTTGTCCCATAGCAGGCGCGGTCTCCGGTTTTGGATCTCGGCTTGGCTGCCGGTGGCGATTGCCATTGGCATTGTCATGCTGGAATCGACCGTCTGGTTCGGCGCGGATCGCACCAGCCAACCATTGCGAAGAATCTGGGAGGCCATCTTTGGTCACGTCTCGAACCGGAGCTGGCATCTGATTCACAACTGCATTCGCAAAAGTGGACACTTTCTTGGATTTGGGCTCGTCGGCTTGGCGTGGTTGCATGCCTGGCGGATGTCGATACTCCGTTCCCGCTTTGTCACCGATGCTGTGCTGGCATTGGTGGGCACCGCGCCCGTCGCGAGTGGTGATGAATTGCACCAGACGTTTCTTCCGAACCGTACCGGTTCGGTGCGCGACGTCATGATCGACTGGCCGGCGCCATTGTGCTGCAAGTGCTTGTGTATTTGTATCTGCGTGCCTTTAAGCCCAGAAAGCTGGCACATGAGCTATGAAGCGTCGTTGCTGCTTCGTAGTGACCTGACCCACTAAGCAATGAAGACTCGATAGGCCTAACCTCCCCAGGTCATGTTGAAGTTAGAATCTACCGCGGTACCAGGAGCGAGCTGTGCCATCACCCTTTTCGTTAAATAGAAACGCAGAAATCAAACAGAAGATTGAAAGCCGCGAAGCCCGGATTGGCATCGTTGGGATGGGATATGTTGGTCTACCGCTGGCGTTGTCGTTCAGCGAGGAGCGTTTTGCTGTTACCGGCTTCGACATCGATCAGGGCAAGGTGGAGACGCTGAATCGGGGTGGCTCCTATATTGTACGAATTCCAGAAACTGAGATCGAGTTGGCGCAGAAGGCCGGTTTCAGGGCGACTGCCGATTACGCCCAGATCGCTCAAATGGATGTGGTCATCATCTGCGTTCCGACTCCGCTGAACGATTATCACGAACCGGACCTCAGTTTTATCACCGGTACAGTCAGTAGCATCGCGCGCTTCCTTAAGGAAGGCCAATTGATCGTACTGGAGAGCACCACGTACCCCTGCACAACCGAGGAAGTCGTGGTTCCGCTGCTCGAGCAAGGAAACCGCGCAGGTCTCCGCGTTGCACGGGACGCAGAGAGCCCGGGTTTCTATGTGGCGTTTTCTCCGGAACGGGAAGATCCTGGCAACGATACCGTCGCCCGGCGGGATATTCCCAAAGTAGTGGGCGGTTGTGGGTCGACTGCACTTGCGCTGGCGTCGGCCGTTTACGGGACCATCTTCAACCGCACGGTACCCGTGTCGTCGCCTGCCGTTGCGGAGATGACCAAACTGCTCGAGAACATTTATCGCTGCGTCAACATCGCCTTGGTGAACGAGCTCAAGCAGTTGTGCATGAGAATGGGCATCGATATTCACGAGGTGATCGACGCGGCCAGGACCAAGCCTTTTGGCTTTCAGGCCTTCTACCCCGGCCCCGGCCTCGGCGGCCACTGCATCCCCATCGATCCTTTCTATCTTTCCTGGAAGGCAAGGGCGTTCGATTTTCGCACACGGTTCATCGAACTGGCCGGCGAGGTCAACATAGCCATGCCCTATTTTGTTCTCGATCAGCTCGCCGCCGGCCTCAACGAGCATTCGAAATCCATCAAGGGATCGAAGGTTCTGGTGTTGGGCGTGGCCTATAAGCGCGACATCGACGACCTGCGCGAATCGCCGTCGCTCACCATTCTTGAACTGCTGCGGGAACGGGGCGCATTGGTGGCCTATAACGATCCCTACTTCCCTACCGTAGGCCGGGGTCGCCACTACAACTTGAATATGACAAACACTCCGCTCGACGACCTGGCCCAATTCGACGCTGTGGTCATCGTCACTGATCACTCGAGCTACGACTACAAGGCCATTGTCGAGCACTCCCAGTTGGTAGTCGATACGCGCAACGCCACCAAGGGCATCGATTCAGCAAAGATCGTGCGCTGCTAAGGGGCATTATTTCAGCGGTCGTCAGAGATTGTGCCTTCTGGCCGGCCGATCAACCATGCGGTTGGAGACCCTCCAGAGCCACAGTGTTCAGCGGCGAATTCCTGGCGGAGCCATTCTTCGTCTGAGCCAGTCGAATGACCTTCCGCCGAAAGCTCACAATTCATCTCAAACCTTCAGAAAGCGCCGCTGAAACGCCTTGGCAGCCTTTAAGAGACGTTGATTCTTACTCAGGTAATTGTCTCTGACTTCAGAAAGCCTTCTTCGCAAGAAAGCCCGAGCATTCCTACGTAGGCCAAGGTTTCTAACGGTGGTGTGAACGCTCCGACGAACCAATGAGAATGTCTGCGAACTACCCGGAGCCAATTCCGCCGGGATCCGCAGTCCGCCCTCATCGATCTCAAAGTCACTGCAGGGTGCTCCGTCCATCAGCACTTTCTCTATCGAAGCGCCGTCGCAAGAGTTGCTGCCCCACTCGATCGAATAATGCCGGATGGAGCTCGAGTCGTTTGAGATTCGCACGGTACCCGAATACGCGCGAACATGATACGTGCCGCCGGGCCCTCGTCGAATAAGAATTGAATTGGCGACCGCAGCGGCGAGGTTGCACCAATGTATCTCCGGCGCCATGGAGTTTATTCTTGCGGCGATCTCTATCAAAGGTTCCGGATGTTCAAAGAGTTCATGGTGCTCGACGATTAAAGCCGGCCTGCCAAAAAAGAGATCGAAAGCGATATCGTGACTCTGGGTTTCCTTGATAGGTTTGCGAAGGAATAACGGAAAGCCTCCATATCGAAGTACGGCAGGCTGGGCGAGTTCACCGATTGTGAGCCGAACCGGCTGCTCCGCAGGGTGAGGAACCGTGTTTACCGCGGCGTAGAAGTTGTGGGATTTGAGGACATCCATTGCTTCTGCTGAAAAGTTCCCTTGCGGAAACACCATTACCCTGTCACACCGGAGGCCGGTTATTTGGTGCAGCAAATTCATCCGATCTTCCGCGATCCGGAGCGAGGTGTTCAGGAAAGCCAGATCGGTTGACGCAAACTCTCCCTCGGTGTGATCGTTCCCGTGGAAGCAGATCGACAGGCGGGCGGCATTTTCCTGGAACATGCGCGTAATTCGAGACGAATTTCTCCGGAAGTTGTGAGGAATAAACGCAATTGTGGTGTGGAAATTGTGCTGCTCCGCGAGACGGAGGAGAGAATCGAAATTCAAGAACCCGTAGCTCTTCCGCAGAAGCGGGTCATCTATGATGATCGAAGCGTGGGCTTTGCCTGGCCGCAAGCACTCGTCGCCGGCCGCATAGCGCAGCGCCATGGCGTGAGGCACAAGCCGGGAGAAGTACTCGACCAAGGGCGCGTCGCCGACCTCGGCGTTCAGGTCCGCGACGTCCTCGCTGGCCACAAACAGGATTTCGCAGCCCTCCAGAGTTACTGCGGCCATAAAGGGCTGGCGGTCAATCGAGATCAGTTTCCGCAACTCCGGGCCGCTGCCGCCGACGGAGAAAACACGATCGTTGGCCGAATTCGCCGGACCAAAACAGAGACCCGAGAACGTTTCGCAGATATTCTGGGAGTTCTCGGCGACCTCATAAGCAGGGCTCCCCCCGTCGATCGCGTGGACGGATTGCAGTCTGCCCCGCGACAGTGCGGCGACCAGAGCGGAGTCAAATGCATCCACGCGCAGGCCATGCACCAGCAGGTGCGGAAAACTTGACAAGAGGAAGGCAACCAGGTCGGCCGGAATGCCATCGAGGCCCACCCATTCTTTCATTACCTGCGGGTTCACCACGAAACACGAATTCTGATCCGGCACAGTCCCTTTTAGAAACGCCACGTGTTCGGCCACGTTCGCCAGAGCAAGTGTTTCACAAGGTATGCCCAGGAACGCGGCAAGACGGACTAAGCTGGCATCCAGATCCCGCAGTTCGCCGACGTAAGGGACAACTAGTTTCACACTCATTCTTCCTTCAGAGCTTTTGATCCGTCTCTTCTCGGGTGGTCCCATTGGGCTCGTCAGTTCGCGAGCGCCGGATTGCATCAATGTCTTTTTCGGCCGCGATTTGCTTGCTATGGTTTGTGATCGCGCACAATCCGCTGCAGTAATTCGTGCAGCCCACCTACCGTCAACACTCCGTCTCCGCCCATCACTTCATCCGACAAGGAAACCTTTACCCCGAGCTGCGTTTCCAGTTCCTCCTCAATGGCCACTACCAGATTGACAAAGCCCATGGAGTCCAGGTTGCCATCTTGTCCGAGCAGCACGGTGTCATTCTCTTTGGAAAGAGGCTCTCCAGTAGGCAGTAACTCGTTCACCCGATCGATCGCGCAATTCAACACTTCTCGCACTTTTTCTTCCATATTCATCCCTTGATTGGCAAAGACCTTCAAAAAGCCACAGTCTGGACCTTCCTAGCCAGTCGTTCTGCCCGGCCTTTCGCCGCCCGGCTAACTTTTCGGCGGCCTCGCCTTCAATGGCGCTAGGCCCCTGACAAAATCCTCCAACCGATCGGCTTTCGACAACGGTACACGCACTTCTGCAACCGCCCTGCCGAACTCGCCCGTCACGAACGTGTGCGGCTTGACGTCCCGGGTGATTACACAACCCGCGCTAATCACAGCCCCTTCGCCAATACGCAGTACCTTTCCGCCAGAAGTCACCACCACGACGTGCGGCCCAATATAACTATCCTTCTCCAGGATGATCCGGCCCGGGCCTCTCGTGTGCGCCAGGATGGTAGCTCGGATGCTGATTTGCACGCCATCCTGAATTTCAACTCGTTCCGGATATTCGTTCTCCAAATAGACTTCGTCGCCGATGAAGACATTTTTTCCCACCTGGACGCCTCTCAATCGGTGCAGGAAAGGACGAAAGCTCGTCGCTCCAGGTGCAAATCGAGCTACCAAATGAAGCACCCGACTGTAAAGTTTCCTGATATTACCCTTGGCCATCGATCAATCCTTTGCCACAATGCGGGCGATTGTGCAGCCGCTCTTCATGCCAGTTCCAGTGAAATTGCCGCGGGCTTCGGATAGGGCTGCTCCAGATCCAAGATGAACTGTTTGTCTTCCCCGTTTCGCTCTAACCCTGCGCTTTCGAGGAACCGTAAACATGGCTGATTCTTGGCGGTGGGAAGATAGCAGGCGCGCAACTTGGCCGCTCCGCTGGACTTTGCGCGAGTGGAGAGAACATGGAGCATGGTTTCCTCCACCTTCCTCCCCATGACCCGGCAGCTCAGGATGAAATCCGTGACCGTTGCCTCCGCGCCGGCTGTTGAATTCAGGCTGCCGATCCCCACCAAACCGTAGTCGCCGTACTTGTCCACAACGCGAAACACCAGGAAGGTGTTTTCCGGCTGCTGCGCCCAATCCCAAATCTCCTCCTTCACTAGGCGGCGAGTGCTGAGATTCATCTGGTTGGTTTTATTCAATAGCTGGGTTACGCGCTCCAGGTTGGCACGGCTCACCGACTCCACAACGACGCGGGTTTCCAACGTTTGGAGCCACGCGTCAACTGATCCCGCGTTGGCGAAAACTTCCTTTCGCTTCCGTTCGGTTGCATACATGCCGGACCGCTCCCGGTCTTCAGCGCTGATCTGAGCCTGATCAAAGTACCGCAGCCGTTGCAGCGCCGCCTTGAACTCCAAGGGAGTCGGCGGCCAATCGGGTACCAGGACCTCTCCCAGCGCTTCTCGCACCCGATCACGCTCCACGGGGTTATCATCAATGAAAACCACCGACTGCAGCCCGAGATTCAGTTCCGATATCAGTTCGGATATGTTTTCTGCCTTGTCCCGCCAGTTGATTCGCCAGCCCGCGAAATCATCAAGCCGCAACACCATCTCCGGATGGGAACGAATGGCCTCCAGAGCCGTGCTTTCCTCGTTCTTGCTGACAATCCCAAGCAGAACTCCCCGGCGTTGGAGACTCTTGAGCGCGAGTTGAAAATCGCGGAAAGCCTCCCCGATGGCATCGTGCCCCCCCAGGCGCACTTCCTGCCATCCAACATCTCCTACAATCCCGCCCCACAGTGTGTCATCCAGATCGACCACGATGAGTTTCTTTGCCCGGCCCGTCAACGCCTGCATCGCCGCTTTGATCTCCGCGGCCGCCTCCTTGAAGAGGTCCACGCAGTAAGGCGTCTTGGACATGTACCAGAGCCGAGGGCTGAAGGACTTTTCTCCGTGCACCGCGATCCACCGCGCAGCATCCAACACAATCACTCGCGCATCGTCCCGTAGGTTTTCCACCAATCGCAAGTTCATTCGCATCAAAGCGAACGACACCCCGCGAGCCGCGTCCATGTCGAGAAGGCCGAGCCGGCCCTCAAACGCTCCCGTAACCCAGGTAGGGACGAAGATGTATTTCACTTGGTTGGGAATCTTCCTTATCGCAGCGCAAAACTCATCCACCTCTCCCAACAGAGCATCCGGAATTGCATCCTCGCTCGCCAGAAGTTTTCGGTATTCCAGGCTGATGGCTTCCGGCGTGGTCCAAATCACCGCCCCACGCACGCTTTCACCCCACACTTCTTCCGTGGGTTGCAACAGGGTTTGAATTACTTGCCCATAGGGAGCCGAAACGGTGCGCAGCATTGGCAATTCTTCGCCTTTGCAGAGCAGGGCACCGAGGTTGCTCAGATTGAAGCTGGAAATCAGAGCAACCGCCAAAGGCTGGTTGGAACCTTGCGTCTCAGTTTTCATGCGTTACCAATGCCTTTGGCGGAACCCCGACCGGATGAGCGGCCGGTTTCAGCGCACTAACCATCAGTGCGCTTATAACAAGTGCCATCCTAGCGCTCCAAGCGGCCATTTCTCCGCAAGGTACTTTTCGGCAGCTTCCCGCACTGCTCACCCTAAAGACGCCTTCTTCGGAGGGTCACTTGCCAAGCTGCTAATGATGAACAAGTTGCCTTCTTACAACCTCGAGATCCCTCAACGTCCAAGATACGAAACCCAGACTATCATTCCCGAAAATACTTTGGCCACCGGGGGCGAGCTCCTGGCCGGTCATCTGCCAATTGCCGCCCAAACTCAGGGTAGTGCCCGGAATCCAGTCCGGCTGAATCAGCAGCACGGTGATCGAGTCTCGTTGTGCCTGTGACATTTTGGCAATGATTCCGAGATCGGGATTTGGAAAGTAGACATCGCTAGCGCGCTGCCTTGCGGCCAGATAAACCTGCGGATCGACGTAAGCGATGTCATCGGCGCGCAACGTCTCCGCAGCGAAGTTCTCGATCAGCGAATACTCGTGGTCCCGGGCGTCGGTTGCATAGCCAATTCCATTAAGTCCAGCTCCGGCTGCGGCAGTCATGAGACAGAGTGCGAGCGTTGTCACCTTTGTCGGGGTGGACTTACATGCCGACAAACCAGAGATCATGCCGACGGCGAGTGGAATCGCTATCAAATAGCTGTAATAAGAGGGAAACTTGGCCACCGAGATGAGCAGGCCACTGAGGACTACGCAATATGCAAGTCCGAAACAGACGGACCAGAATTGCGGCGATGGGTGCTTCTTTCGCAGCGAGACAAACAGGATCAGGCCACCGGCAATGAGAAAAGGCAAACTGAAATCTTTGGGCAGGAAGTTGTGATGGATTAGCTTTCCATGCAGTACAAGCTCGCTGATAAAACCCCCACCTCTCTGTTGGATGCTGAGGAAATCGCGGTAGCTCTGGAGCCTTCCGCTGAGATAAATCGCCATCAGAAAGCCGATTCCACCTACGGCGCAAGCAAGAAACGAGGTCGCAATCTCAGCCCAGTAGCGCGTGCGGAAGAACAGGGTCAGGACGACTGCGGCTGCGAAGAGAGCCACAAGATATTGGGGGCCAGCCCAAGATAGGGAGAGGCATACGGCAAACAGTGAGAGATGACGCGTGCGCTTTGTTCGTATGGACATGATCAGCGTGAGGATCGCCATGAGCAGACAGCCGAAGCCGTCGTATCTTCCCGTTCTGTAGGCGAAGATCATTCCAAATTCGGTGGCCAACACAAAGAGCAAGAGTAGACGCCAGGCCGCCTGCGGTATCAGTCTGAGTCTCTTGACTGCCAGCCAAAGGACGAAGAGGGCAGTCGTTGCACATGTCATGTTTGCGCTCCTTATCGAGCGCAGCGACTCACCAAAGAGCTTGATCCAGGGAACCAGCAGAAACGAGTACATGGCAAGGATCTCGGAGAAGCGCACCCCGAAGCCTTTTCCATGAATGAAGTTAATCGCAGGCTCCGCAATCATGCACTCGTCGACGTTCGGAAACGGATACGACGTTGCAGTGAGGATATTGAACAGGAGAAAGGCTAAGAGAAACAGGAACACCCACCAATATTCAGATGCTCCGTTATCCGTTTTCTTCATTTAGGGCTCCATGCCACGGTCGGCCCTTGCTTCTAAGGGGAGAACGGGCGCGAGCTCAATCTAGTGTACCTGCTTCTCCGTGACGACCGGAAGCCAATCTGGGCGCTCCGCCGATCGCTCGGCCGGTATCGCCCGGCCCGTAAGATCCAATCGGGAATCCCCATCTTGGCGGCCCAATCGCAGCCGGTGTATACCCGGCTGTCCCCTGGCGGGGCAATGCAACTCCTGGGGGTCGCCAGAGACCGGACCGGCGCTCCTTCATCGAGCCTCCCGGAAAAGTGGCAGGACGGTCCTTCATCTTTACCGCCTGCCTGCCCCCCCAAAAAACATTTGGCTCCGGAACGGCGAAAGCAGCCGATTGCGGCGCTGTGGAATTATTCGATATGCTCCTTCGGTTACCCCCTGCGATTTCAAAGTCGACTTTGCGAAGCTGTTGGGCGACACCGGCGACGTCGCGCATGCAGAGGATGGAGATTTGGTCGCCGGGGACTTCGACGAGCTCGACTACTTTGTTTGAGGATGCAAAGGGCAGCTTCCGGGGCCGGGAAGGGAATTCCGGCGAATGCATGGGCAGGGTTAAACAGTCATCAAAAAAGCCGCCAGCACGAAAAAAGCCGCCCGAGCTTTGCACTCAGATTGTATTTAACGCATTTTATTTTTTAGATTTATATGGTGCACCCGGAGAGATTCGAACGTCCTGCGGCGTCGCGGCTCGTGATCCAGAAGCCTCCCCTGCCGGAGCAACTCCAACCTTACCACGCATCAGAACGGCTTGAAAACCGGCCATAACTGCAACAACTCGAATCGCACCTTGCAAATGCACCCCGCCGCAAGGTAAAACAAACACGTCTCAGGCCATCCAAAGTGGCCGGTTTTGAACTGACCACAAGTGGCCGGTTTTAAGATGATCACCGAGGACTGAGCGGATTGGCAGGAGCAGTGAGAGACGACGCGCTTCAGCAAAGTTTTCAGGCTGTGTTCGCACGAATGGCAGCCAGGAAGGATGAAAGACAGTGAAAAGCTCGATCAATGCTGCTCAAGAGAGATGCGATAGAAAATGGGGGCAAATGAATCGGCGAGGAGCTTTTTGGGCGATCGCGCTTATTGCCGTGGCCGCGCTGTTTGCCGGATGCCATCGCGATCCAAACGTGCGCAAGCAGAAGTATCTGGAGAGCGGAGAGCAATATAGCGCCCAAGGCAAATACCGGGAAGCTGCCATCCAATATCTGAACGCCCTGAAGGTGGACAAGAGCTTCGCCGGGGCCCATTATGCACTGGCCCAGGCCTACGAACATCTGGGGCAATACGGCCCGGCCTATGGCGAACTCTTGCGTACCGTGGATTTAGAGCCCACAAACTATAAGGCGCGGATCGATCTTGGCAATTTGTATGTCGCAGGTGGCAAACCCGACGACGCGCAAACGCAGGCCAATGCTGTGATGGCTGCGCAACCAGATAATCCGGATGTTCACGCATTGCTCTCCGCCATAGCGATCAAGAAGGGCCAGAAGGATCAGGCTCTGATCGAGATGCAGCGTGCCATAGAACTCGATCCGAACCGCGCGGCCTTCCACGAGGATCTCGCGCTCCTGCAATCGACGGATACAACCAATGCCGCATCCGTCGAAGACGAGCTGAAGAAGGCTGTCGCTCTCGATCCGAAATCTGTGAGGGCCAAGCTCCTTCTCGCGGCATTCTATGCCAGGAACAACCGCTTGGCCGAGGCCGAAAAAATTAGTTGGGATGCCGTCGCCACGGATCCCAAGAGCCTTCCCGCCAGGTTAAGTGTCGCTGAGGTCATTCTCAAGGAGGGAGATCAGCCGAGAGCCGAGGAAGTGCTTCGACAGGCATCGAAAGACCTTGCCAACGATCCGCAGGGAGTAAGCATCCTGGCAGACTACTACGTGGGCTCCGGGCAGTTGGACAAGGCCAAGGCAGAATTCTCAAGTCTCGCAGCGAAGTATCCCCAGAACATTTCTGTGCAGAAGGGATATGTTCGCGCGCTTCTCGAGGTGAAAGACTTCGCAACCGCGCAGACCGTGGTGAGCCAACTGATGAAGGCGCACCCCAAGGATTCGGAAGTTGTGGCATTGAACGGAGTCGTGCTGCTCAATAGCGGTAAAGCGAGCGAAGCCGAAAATGCTCTTCAAGACGCTGTCAAGGATTCCCCGAAGGACGCTTTCCTGCAGTACTGGCTGGGCAGGGCTGCGTTAGCGAAGGGCGATATTGACTTGGCCGAGACCAGCCTTCGCCGGGCGGCAGATCTGAACCCCTCCAGGGTGGATGCGGAGCAGCAACTGGCGCTGATCGCAGTTCAACGCGGGGACATGGATCTGCTGGCCGGCGTGGCTGATAAGACGATCGCTGCGGCGCCGCGCTTTCCTGGCGGCTACGTGTGGCGTGCCATGGTGGAGATGAGCCACAACTCACAAGACAAGGCCGAGGCCGACCTTAAGACGGCCATCAGCGTTGCTCCGCAAAGCCCGCAGGCCTATCTCGAACTTGGCAAACTTCGATTCCAACAGAAGCGTTTTCCAGAAGGAGTCACGCTCCTGGAACAGGCTTTGCAGCATGACCCTAATGCTGTCGAAGCCTTGCGCATGCTGGTTAGCTACGATCTCTCCCAGAAACAACCAGACAAGGCCTTGGCGCGCTTGAACGCGCAAATAGAGAAGAGCCCGAAAAACAGCAGTTTCTATGATCTCCTGGCGCAGTTACAGATTCAAGACAAGAAACTGGATCAGGCGGCAGCGACAGCCCAGAAAGCCATGCAACTCAATTCCACCGACGCCGAGGCGGTGATGCTGTACGCGCAGATTCAAGTGCAGCGCGGACAGACGGCCGATGCCATCGGCGTCTGGGAAAAGTGGTTGGCTGCGCATCCTGACGATGCTGGGGTCCTCGCGATTCTGGGAACTCTCGAGGAATCGCGTGGAGACATGGGTAAGGCCGAGGCCTACTACAGGAAGTCGCTGCAAATCAATCCGCAACAGCCCATCGCGGCCAACAATCTTGCCTATCGCATGCTGGTGAATGGCGAAAACGTGGATGAGGCTCTGACACTGGCGCAAACGGCTCGGAAGGCTATGCCGAACTCACCGATCACAGCAGACACATTGGCGTGGGCCTACTACTACAAAGGAGCCTACGGATTTGCCCGCGACCTGCTGGAGGATGCGATCAAGACCCAACCAAACAACCCTGCAACGCAATATCACCTGGGAATGGTTTACAGCAAACTAGGGGACAAGAGCAACGCAGTGATTCACCTGAAAAAGGCGGTGTCTCTGGCCCCCGATTCGCCGGCAGGAAAAGACGCGAGAACTGCGCTGCAAGGACTGGGCTAGACCGCCTCGAGGGCTTGATGGAAGCCGGTGCGCTTGCGGGTGTGTAAAAGCCCCGGACGCCATAAAACCTGGGCAACCGGTGGCGGCGGCTGGCGGTGCCGAAGGGGGTCGAGAAGCGGTCCTTGACGTGCCTGCAGCAAGGGCTGGTGAAGACCGGCGGCCGGTTGGTAAAGCATGCTCGCCACCAGGCCGTATCGACATTTAGGCTAACGGCAAATGTTTGATACATAACGAACTTGTCATCCTGAGCGCAGTTGGGTGCGTTCTTTGCTCCCAACGGAGTCGAAGGACCTGCGGTTGCTTTTCGTCTGCGCCCTAAACGCTGGCCGCAATGCCAGGCGTTCTTCACTGAACCTATATGTCGATACAACCTGGAGCATCTTGCTTTTTGGCATAGAGTGGACTTCCTGCTTGGCTCAAGGTTGCCGGTCGCTGAAGGAGCAGGTAGCGCCGGCGTTCCGGCCGGCAGTCGCGTGGCCCTACCGGTCCACGCCGCACTCTACACAATTGGGAAGAATGCTTTACTGGCTGCTGCTGGCTGAGAGCCAGCTGACGCGGCCCCTGTTCGGAAGCATCCTGCGGCGGGTTCCGGCTTTGCCGTTGCCAGCCGGGTAGGCCCGGCAGAAAGGCGAAACCAATCTGGGCGACGGAGGGGAGTTGAGGGAAAGGTGTCTGGAGGGGTTCGAGGGAAGGATGTCTGATAACTCGCTTCGAAATCGGGCAAATCATGGGTTTTGGGGCCGGGAAAGGGCCGTGTGGCGCACGACCTGAAGGGCGGCAGGAGCATCAAGAAATTCAAAATATTCTTGTTGCGTTCGGAGACAACCGTGATACTCTTCTTGCGAATCTTCTTCGACGGGGGCGGGCCCTGTGTACCCCTCTGTTCCCCTTGGGACCGTCGGGAAGAAAAGAGGAGATGAGCGATGAAAATTCTTCGTACACTGCAAGCGGCCGCGATTTGCGGAGTTCTCTCAATGTCAACAGCTGCGCTGGCTCAGACTATCGAGATCACAGTCCTCCAGAATGGATCCCAGGTTTACCAAACCAATGCCACAGCCACCTCTCTCAGCACTGGTACCCAGACTTTCTCGGATTTCACCATTAGCAACTTCGTGGTGACAGCTACAGACTTCCCCACTATTGGAAGTCTGGCCGGGAGCGGAACAGTCACGACGTCCGGCGGCTTCGTCAGTGGCGACTACTTGACTATCGAAATCTCTTACGACGCATACACCACGCCGAGTCCAGTGAACACGCTGACTAGCAGTCAAGGTTACTCGGACATTAATGCTGGAGGGTCCACGGGGTCCACGATCAATTTCTCGACTACCATCGGCCCAAGCGGCACCCTCAATGCCTCTGGGACCAATGGCCCCCTGAATGCACTTACGGTTCCAGCGGGAACAAGTGGGGCAGGAAGCCAAACCGAGCCGAACGATGTATTTACCCCTGCCATTTCCGGAGGCTACACGCTCACCGAGACTTTTGTCTGGGATCCGACAACAATCAACGATCAGCTGCAACCGACCGGGACCCTCACGGCACAATATACCGCCCCCGAGGGCGGGATTGGGCTGATGTACCTGCTCCTGGCGGCGATGACATTCGGCGGCGGGATGGCGCTGAAGCATCGCGAAGCGTAAGAAGTAAAGGGCCTCCGGCGCGCGATTGGTCATCTCCTCTCAGTCGATGCCGCCGGACAACACAGGTTCTTGCAGAAGGCGCGTTCTTGGAACGCGCCTTTCTTGCGTTTGGCGGCCGAAGACGAGTGCTATAGCGGTTCTCCAATTGGTGTAGAGCGAAGCCGCGGCCTTCAAGTGGCGTTTTCCCGGCCCCGGGCCCCCACAGACAGGTCTCGCTGGTCCCGCCCCGCGGCAGTAATTGCAGCTTTTCTGATTTGCATACCGGAAATGTCATCGCATCGGCCTTCGCATAAGGGCCATGAGTAGTGGGTTAGTTTGAATCTGTTGTGAAAGGGCACGACTTCAGTCGTGCCGTAAAGGCTCAAAGAATGACTAGGGCTTTAGCCCCTGAGGGATGCTCCTTTTTCAAACTGACCCGGTACCGAGCCATGCATTTCAAAAGTCGTGGGGATGATCCACGATCGTAGAGATTGTGCTCGGTGTGTCTTCGGCTGCAGTTCCGCGATCGGAAGGCGGCGGGTTGGCTGCGTCGGTCTTGGCTCGCACCTTGGCCACGGTCAGCCAATTGTCCTTGAAAGGACGATCGGCCAGCCACGGTGGCAGGGACATGTGAAGGAAGCGGCTCAACGCTTCGGCGTGGCCTTCGTACAAGGCGCGCATTTCGCGGAGCCTTTCAATGGATTGACCGTCGCGGCAGACCTTGACGCCGCTTTCGGAGAGCAGTTCGTAGAGTTTTTCATAGCGCTCCGCGGGCAGCCGGTCGGGCGCGTCGTTGAGCGGCCGCTGGGAGAGAATCTGCGACAGGTCCACCAAGGCGTGCCGCGCCATGGCGAAGGTGAGTTGTGCCTGACGCGCTTCGTAACCCTGGATTCCCGCGATCATGAGCGCCGACATGTCAAGAATGGAGGTGAG
>JBEKOO010000067.1:0-16792 GCA_049521655.1 Candidatus Korobacteraceae bacterium | reverse complement strand
TACCCACTAACCTGGTTTGTACGACAGACTAGGGGATGGCTCCGTGACCTTGGCCCCGGGCGACGCTTGGCCTCCATCCACATCATGGCCAGCTGTGATGCAGCTCACAGACCGGAGTGCGACACGCTCCAGAAAATGACCAGTTGAAGGATCCGTCTGTCCTAAGTTAATCGTGCTCTGGAGTAAATCGCGCGTGGGGATTGGTAGCCCAACGCCCGGACGCTGATGCGAGCTACAACCTAATTCCAACGGAGTCAAGATTCATGTCTGCAAACCATCGCAAACCATCGCCGGCAAAACGCTGGCGGCTTTCGGTTGACGGCTGGGCGGTAACCCTCGCTCTGGTTCTCGCACTGCTGGTCCGCCTGGGGCTGATTCACCGCGTGCCCTGGTAAACCCCATCTACAGTTGAGGAGCAAGCAAGTGGCGGAAGGGTCGATCGCTTTACCGCAAGTCCAGACATTTCGTCGGGGACCGAAATTCGTGCAGCTTATACCCGGGGTTCTACTATTGGCGGCCATCGGGTATCTGGGAAAGTTCGTGGAGCAGTCCCTGGCGGCCTACGCCAGGGCTCATCATCTTCATCTTCCCAACATCGAGTATGTACTGTGGGCCATCGTCTTCGGCATGGTGGTGTCGAACACCATTGGCGTGCCCGGGGTTTTTCTCCCCGGCGTGTTGACCTATGAGTTCTGGCTGAAAGCGGGAATCGTGCTGCTGGGCGCGCGCTTTCTGCTGGGAGATGTGGCGAAGCTCGGCGGGATCAGCCTGGCGCTGGTGGTGCTCGAGTTGGCAGTCGCGTTCACTTTCATGACCATGCTGGGGAAGTGGTTCGGGCTGAAGCCGAAGTTGACCAGCCTGCTGGCGGTGGGATCGGCGGTCTGCGGGGTGTCGGCCATCATCGCAACCAAGGGCGCCATCGATGCCGACGATGAAGACTCGTCCTATGCCATCGCCGCCATCCTGGCATTGGGAGCCATCGCACTGTTTACCTTCCCGCTCATTGGACACTGGCTACACTTGGGCGATCGCGCTTACGGCCTGTGGGCCGGACTGGCGGTGGACAACACCGCGGAAGCCACCGCCGCGGGCGCCACGCGCAACGCCATGATTGGATTTGTGGTGCTGGGATATGCGCTGTATTGGGCGCGCAAAGGGCAGGCGCAGCAAGTAGAAGGCAAGGCAGCTTTTCTGTGGCACAAGTTTCCCAAGTTCATTCTGGGATCGGACGGTAGTTTCTACGGAGAAACATACGGTGGCGGTAGTTCCGGCTGCAACGGATTTGGCTGCGGTGTGATTTTCGAGATCACCCCGTAGCAAAGAACCGTCAACGTCGAAATGTCCCACGATAATTGGCGCAAAATCGCCGTTACTCGCGCGCTCGCTGCGCGAACGAAGGCTCGGGGACCGCAGGTTGGTCACTCGCAGCGCCTGGGCCTGCATGTTTTCGACTAGGTGGGGAAGGCATCACGGTTCTCTCCTGGCAGTTAAGCGACCTAATGTTGCTGGTTGTACACAGCATAACCAGTCACGATTCCGCAGGCACCTGCTCAGAAAAGTCCGGCCTGTCTTGGCCCTGACACTTCAATCGGCTCGGAACACTCGCAGTCGTCGTTCATGACACTGTTGACCCGCCTACTGACGGCATAACGTCGCATCTGCCCAGCGTCGTAGGGCTTGAGCATCTCGGTGGTCGCTGCCAAGTCTCGAAATTCGGGATCAAGCCACAAGTCATAATTCGTGGGCGGAAGGATCACCGGCATCCTGTCGTGCACATCGGCCAGGAGCTGATTGGGCGTTGTTGTCAGGATTGTGCAGGTCTCCAGAGTCGTTCCGTCTGACCCTCGCCATCGGTCCCACAGGCCAGCGAAGGCGAAAGGCTCCCTCCGCATCATCTCGAAGCAATAGGGCTGTTTGCTTTTCGCGGCCTTCTGGTCGAGTAGGGAACCGGCGTTGCCGTCGGTTCCCCCTCTAAGAACCGTGCTTGAGAGTTTCCAGCTCACACGGCTCAAGCCTTCTCGAACGCTCAAGTCATGAACGCGAGCGGTGTGGAGCAACGACGGTACGCCGGGTAAGGTATGGTTCCCAACTAGGATCGTAAGGATTCAGGCCAGATCGAACCTGAACATGTCTTACGATTTTCACGGAAGATGCATGAAACAGGCGGACACGATATAGCCAGCCGTCTGTCCCGTCAGGCTTACCGAAGAACCACCAATCGCGGGTTCCCACACGCTCGAAATACTTCTGCTTAATCCAGCGACATCCCTTGCGGGGATGACGGGCTTGCGCCCATTGCCATAGCATCCTGAATACCGCAGCATCGAGTCGTGCGAAGATCCGTTTGGAGACAACATGGCGGTGGTAGTTCGCCCATCCTCTTATAACCGGGTTTAGCCGCTTAATAAGAATGTGGGCAGCCCTGCCAATGTGCTCTCGTATGATCTGCTTCACTTTGGAAAGAAGCGTTTCGATGCTCTTCCGAGAGGGCTTGATAAAGAGCTTCCCGTTCGGATAGCGCCGGACGTTCTGTCCAAGGAAGTCGAAGCCGTCCCGCACGTGCGTGATTACGGTCTTTTCGGGAGAAAGGACCAAACCCCGCTGTAGCAGGAAGGATTCGACCAGCGGCTTGACTATCACTTTCAGCAACTCTTCTGAGTGACCGGTAATGACAAAGTCATCCGCATAGCGAATCAGATGTACCTGCGCAGCCCGACCGCGTTCGGAGCCTTTGCCTCGCAGCGGGAAAGATTCCCGCAGGCGACGTTCGAGGCCATCGAGCGCGAGATTGGCCAGCACTGGAGATATGATTCCGCCCTGCGGTGTGCCGGAGATCGTATCGAAGAACACTTGCTTCTCAAGGTAGCCAGACTTTAGCCACTTGCGGAGGATCGCCTTGTTCAGTGGAACATTGTCGAGCAACCACTGGTGGCTGATGTTGTCAAAGCAACCCTTGATGTCGCCTTCGAGCACCCAGCTGGGATTCTGATGACAGAGCGTCTTGAAACATTGCTCAATAGCATCTGCGCACCCTCTTCCCCGCCGGAAGCCGAAGGAAACTCCATCCGCAAGGGTTTCCGCAACCGGATCGAGTGCCAGCAGATATAGCGCTTGCATGGCTCGATCCCGCATCGTCGGAATCCCCAGGGGTCGAAGTTTTCCATTGGCCTTCGGAATGTAAATTCGCCGCAGAGGCATGGGATGGTAGCCCCGTGCCTTCAGTGACGTCACACCCTGAAGCTTCTTCTGTGGTGTGTCCCAGAGTTCGCCATCCACCCCAGGTGTCTTTCTGCCGTCGTTCTCTGTTACGCGGCGAGCGGCGAGTAATTTACCACCAGCCGAGTGTGTGAGAAGATGTTGCAAGGCTCGCACCTTGTTCCACTTCTTGTGCTGCACCGCCTTCACGATACGTGCCTGGAGTCGGCAAATATTGCGTTCGATGTTTCGCCAGTCAACAGCGTCCCATGCCGAAGCACTATTTAGGATTGCACCAGCTTGCGCCGTCATCTGCTGATCCCATTAAGCCGATTTGCCAAGTTTTCTCGTGACGGAAGACCAGAAGGAAGTCTGCTCACTTTCGCGCCGGGTAATATCGCAACCCGTATTCCGGCCGTTACAGTCGGACATTTGCTTTTTCCTTCATCCTCTACCCGCACCGCCATTGCACGGCCTTGCGGCCTAGCTACCCGGAGGGAACGATGCGGGCTTACCATGTTCCACATGCATGACCAAGTGGTTTAGGTTCCTCCATTGCACCGACGGCTTTGATTGCCCATGGCGAGTGAGAATGGAGCACCCGCACCAGCCGCATAAGAGCCTAACAGCATCTTTGGCTCATTCATTCTTGACGATGCTTACAGAGGTTTGCATCTGCTAACCATGCCACTCACCCTAGCCCCTATCCGCCTCGATGCTGGCAGAAGTACCGGCTCCTCACGGTTTCGGCACCCGTCTTCTAAGACGGCGGGATACATTTTCCGAGGGCTTCTAGACGATTCGTTTCCGAATCGCCACACCTCGTAGAGTACTGCCAATGGGATGGCAGGTCCGGTCGAGTGGTGCTCGCCGGACAATCACACATGCGACTTCATGTCGCACCCATTCGTAGAAGGCATCCGCAGGAATGAGGCATCGCCGACGCTGGAGGAGTTCTCTGAAAGCTGGCTTCTCCGCGGCGGTCTCCGAGCGCGCATTGGTCATCTTATAGCCCACGCTCGCGTCCTTCGCCCAGTAGGGGACCAAGCCCCATCGCATGAGCGAAGCACGGCGAACGGGCTCATGAGGTATCCTGTCGGATGACGGGCACGGTCTGCGTTGGAGCAATGTTGTAGCGGGCTTCCCAGTCCATGCCTTCGTATTCTGCGTAGAAGTAGCTGGCTAAAATCTCAGCACGCCGCGAGAGTCGGTAGCGGCCACACATGAACCCATTGTAAGACGAGACTGAAGATCCTCCGGCATCGTCGTCCAAGAGCGTGGTGGTGTCATAGTGTGGATACGCCGGAAAAATAGATAGAGAGGAGAACTGCGAAAAGCCCGAAGGGCGGGGAGCCTTCGTCCGGTCGGTCCTCTGGTCGCCCAGCTCCTCGGAGGGTCCTGTCCTCCCTGCGGACCTTTCCTATGCACAGCAGAGCCAGTATCCACGAACCCAAGATCGCTGTCGGTGACGGCGTTCACGGGGATGGGGTTGACGATATTTGAGTTTATCGTCCAGCGACAAACCAGAAGACAAGCCGGACAACGACAAGGAGAACGAAAGCGATCAGAAGAATCCCTAGAAATTCGGCGGTTTTAGAGCGTCGTAGGGTGCGGCGGCTCGGTTCTGAAATAAGGTCGCTGCCTAGCTTATCGTCAAGACTGCTGAGGATGTGCGGTTTGTCCATCAGGGGCTTCATGCTGCATCGCCTATCGTGCAAGTTTGCGGGACACAAGACGGATGATCCTACTATCTGCAAACCGTAGTGCACGGTCGGTGATGGCCATCACGGCACTTTTCTGGCACGATAGTGGGCCGTGACAGTGACGCACAAGTCCTTCACATTGATTCCAAAATAGTTGCGGCACACCAGGCTGGGCGTGCTCGCGTTGAAGCGAACAAAAGACGAAAATACCGGATATGGCTGTGCGGACCTGCACGGTATCCTGCGAAGACTCGGACGGACATCAGCACTCCCTGGAAGTGACGTGGCGACTTTGAAAGTACCGTGATTGCCGTGCCAGCCGGCTCTGAACCCAAGGTTGGTGGTGCTCAAGTCTATCCAAGGTCCGACCTGACACCCGGCAAGGAAGGCCCGACTGTTTCTCAGGGCAACATTTCCGAGAACATCTGTAGGAAGGAAGGTTATACATGGAGGAGAATTGCAGCCCACTGAACATTGTGTCGGGCTGTAGTCGCAATAAAGCGATTCGTTACACCGGAACTCCGTGGTTCAAGTCGCCATCTAATGGGTCGAACTTCACGAAGCCGCGCATGCCGCGTTTCCAGTGGGTCCAGAGGTCAGATGGAATATCTATGCACCACAGGAGTTGCGTAGGAGGCCGGAGCAGGTGCGATACAGCGAGGACGTCTGTGTAGCGGCGCGTGGGGAGGAGCACGTGACACAGCAAGATTTGAGCAATGGTGTGTATGATGACAAGCAATATAAGTATCGCTGAGGGCGGAACCCAGCGGGGTCTCTCAGGAGGAAGCCCATGCAAAGAGCGCGTCACTCACTATCCTGTCTTCCCACGCTGATAGAGCCCCAAGGTTTTCCCCTACAAGGGACGCATCCTTCTCAGCCACGCTCAGGGCGCTGGCTTTTGGTTCTATCGCTCTTGCTAACAGTGGCTCTTGCGTGGCCCCTGTGCTCAGTGGCCCAGCAGTCGCCGATCGGTTCTGCCGCGCCGGTGCAGTTCTCGTGCACTGCCTTGGCGGTTCCGCGCATCACCGCCGCCGTGAACGACCGGGTGCTCACTACTCTTTACGGCAATGTTCACCCCTTGGCCCGGGCGGAATATGACGAAGGCAAAGTTGATGACAGCCTGCCGCTGGAGCACATTATCCTGATGCTCCAGCGCGCCCCCGAGCAGGAGAAGGCGTTGGCCACCCGCATCGACCAGATGCACAACCGCCGATCACCGCATTATCATCAGTGGCTCAGAACGGAAGATGTCGGCGAATGCTTCGGAGTAGCGGACCCAGACATCGCCAAGGTGACCGAGTGGCTGCAAAGCCATGGCTTCCAGATCGACGCGGTTCCGGCCGGCAAGATGCTGATCATATTTAGCGGCACGGCGGGGCAGGTGGGTAATACGTTCAAAACCGAGATTCACAATTTGAATGTTCGCGGGGAGAGACACATTGCGAACATAAGCGAACCGCAGGTACCGATGGCGCTAGCGCCCGTAATCATGGGCTTCCGCTCGCTGAACAATTTTTTCCCGAAGCCACTTGTCCATGTCGTTGGCCCCATCCAGCGGGACTCCAAGACGGGGAAATGGCAAGTGCTGACAGCAAACAAGAATGCTGTGGAGAAGCAGCCTCAAACAAAGGGTAAGGGGGTAAGCCCCCTCATCACGTTGACCGGCACCCAAGGGACCTTTTGGGCGGTGGGACCGCAAGATTTCTATACCATCTACAACGAGACCCCGCTTCTTACTTCTTCAAAGCCGATCAATGGCGCCGGGCAAACAATGGCGATTGTGCAGGACTCTGACGTAAACCCAACGGACGTTACCTCCTTCCGAGCACAATTTGGCCTGCCGACATACCCCTCCATGCCGAACGGCACTCAGGGAGGTATCAACTTCATGGACGGCATCAGCAACTATTGCAGCGATCCGGGCATCGTTTACGGCGACAGTGAGAGCGAGGCCGACATTGATGTGCAGTGGATGGGAGCAACTGCGCCGGCAGCCATTATTGACTTCGTGTCCTGCGCCGACACGGCAAACACCTGGGGGGGAGATCTTTCAGCCTCCTACATCGTCAACAATCTGGGAAGCACGGTTTCCGCCTTCAGCGTTAGCTTCGGCGTCTGCGAGGCCCAGTTGCCCAGTTATGGTTTCGGCACTAACGGCTTTTATAACAACCTGTGGGAGCAAGCGGTAGCGGAAGGCCAAACCCCGGTCATCGCCGCCGGTGACTCCGGCGATGACGTTTGCGATCGCGGCAATGGTCAGGGACCTAACGGGAGTTTGGGCGAAACCGGACTTTCGGTGAACGGCCTGGCATCCACGCCCTACAATGTCGCAGCCGGAGGCACCGATTTCAGCGATAGCTACCAGACCGATTTCAACCCAAGCAGCTATTGGAACAACAATGACACCTCGCCTTACGGTTCGGCCCTGTCCTACATCCCGGAGATGGCCTGGAACGACACCTGCGCCAGCACGATACTGGTGGATTACATAAGGTATGCCTACCGCATTACTTACCCCAATGGTCCGGAAGGACTTTGCAACGACTCGACCGATTTTCAGTCGCCGTTCCCATACACCTATCTCGATGGCGGTTCCGGTGGTATCAGCAGCATATACAGCCTGCCGAGTTGGCAAAGCGTGTATGGAGTTGGGCTAAGCAGCAACTTTACCTCGACCAGCAATCGCAACTTGCCTGACGTTTCGCTCTTCGCGGCCGACGGGTTTTGGAGTCACTTTCTCGTATTCTGCGAATCCGACCTGGCTCCGTGCAACTACTCGAATGAATCGGATGTTTTGACGATGGCGGCGGGGGGCACGTCCTTCGTGGCGCCTCAGTTGGGCGGGATCATGGGACTCATCAACCAGGCGTCATCCACTAGCCAAGGCCAGGCGAACTACAATTTTTACGCTCTTGCCACGCTGGAGTACGGAGCGCCCGGCACCCCGAATACTTCGGTCACAGCGCCCAGCCTGTACACCTGTGAAGCGTCCAACATCAATGCCATAAGCACCTATAGCGGCATCTTTCCGTACTGCATCTTCTATAGCATCAACCGAACATCGCAGGTGGGATCCAACTCCTGCCTGGGCAGCAACAACAAGGGTTGCCTGATTGACAACAATGACCAGCCTTGCGCCACGGGCACACCAGACTGCTACACCAACACCAGCGGAGACGCCTATGGCTTGCTGTCCAATTCGACTAGCACGTTCGAGGTGGCGTTCCCTCAAAGCGCGGGATATAGCGCGGCGACCGGTCTAGGCAGTATCAATTTGGCAAACCTGGTGGCGAACTGGACCAGCGGTCAGGGCCCCTACACGCTGGCGCCAAGTCTAGTGGGACAAGGGACGGTGACCAGCACGGACGGCAGGATCGACTGCACCAGAAACGGCAGCGGCTTCAGCGGCACCTGCAGCGCCAACTATACGAGCGGTACACAGGTTACCTTGAACGCCACGGCGGCCTCCGGCTGGACGTTCCAGAACTGGAGCGGCTTTTGCAGTGGCGGCAATCCTTGTGTGGTGGTGATGAGGCAGAATCTGAGTCCGACGGCCACCTTCGTCGCCACGACTTATACCCTGAGTGTCTCGACCAACGGAAATGGAACAGTCACCAGTACGGACGGTTACATCAACTGTCCGGGCACCTGCACCCACTCCTATCTCAGCAATACGCAGGTGACCCTGAACGCCACCCCGGCTACGGGCTGGACCTTTTTAGGCTGGAGCGGCGCTTGTAGCGGTACCGGTTCCTGCACGGTCACGATGACGCAATCTTTATCAGTGAACGCCATCTTTTCTGGAAGTGGGGCCTTGCAATTCATTGCTACCACTCCGTGCCGCGTGGTGGACACCCGCGGCGCCGACGGCGAGTTCGGCGGCCCGCCGATTCAGGGCGGAGCCTACCGTAGCTTCCCCATTCCGCAAAATCAAGCCTGCAATATTCCCGCCAGCGCCGCGGCCTATTCGTTGAATGTCACGGTCGTGCCTGAGGGAACGCTGGAATATTTGACTATTTGGCCTACGGGAGAGAACCAGCCAGTTGTATCCACCCTGAACTCGCCGGATGGCCGGATCAAGGCCAACGCAGCCATTGTTCCGGCTGGGACGAACGGCGCAGTCAGCGTGTATGTAACGAATACTACCAACGTCATCCTCGATATCGACGGCTACTTCGCACCCGCTACTCTGCAAAACTATCAGTTCTATCCGCTGACGCCCTGTCGTCTGGTTGACACTCGCGGCGCCGACGGCAACCTCGGGGGCCCGCGCCTGCCGGCGCAAACGCCGCGTAGCTTTCCGCTGTTGCAGAGCACCTGCATTCCAGCCGGTCTCAATCCGCTGGCCTATTCGCTCAACTTCACCGTGGTACCTAACCCCTCGGGACAGCCATTGGGATATCTGACGGTCTGGCCCACGGGCGAGTCGCAACCGATCGTCTCGACTCTCAACAACCCAACGGCCACGGTCGTCGCCAACGGCGCAATTGTGCCTGCGGGAACCGACGGCGCGATTGACGTCTACGCCTACAACACCACCGATCTGCTGATCGACATTGATGGCTACTTCGCCGCGCCCGGAAGCGGCGGGTTGTCGATGTATCCCGTCGCGCCTTGCCGAGTGCTGGACACGCGCCAGAACAACGGCCAGCCCTTCAAGGGCGAGAAAACGGTGAATGTGGTGGGCAGCGCCTGCGCGCCTCCCAGCAACGCCGCGGCTTACATCTTCAATGCTACGGTCGTTCCGCCGGGCTCTATGCCTTACCTCACCTTGTGGCCGGATGGCGAGCAACAGCCGGTGGTCTCGACGCTCAACGCCTATGATGGCTTCATCACGTCCAACATGGCGATTGTGCCAACGAACAACGGTTCCATCGACGCCTACGCCTATGCACTGACGCAGTTGATCCTCGACATCTCCGGTTACTTCGCGCCGTAGATAGGCACCGATTTTGAATTCTGAAATGGATTGGTTCCTATGTCGCCACACCAGCAGCGTTCTTCCGCATGGAGCCGGGCATCCTCAGGAAGTGATCTTGAAGACCGTGCTCCCTCCATTCCTGTGTGCTCATCTTGGCTCGATCGCCTTGAGCCCGCTGATTTGGGCAAAGTGAGTTTGTTGAATGTGGCTACGTCACTGCCGCGTTCTAAAGCTGTCGCTCCGACGATAAGGTCGTAGAAGCCAATGATCTTGGGGCTGAAAAAGCGCTCCCTGCAGTGGTGCTCTGGCTAAGGAAGCGTTGCGGGAACGCTACGAGTGCCTCCAAAAGCACCGTACCAAGGCCTCCGTTGAGCGATTTCTAGCTATCGTCAAGCGCGCCTCCGCCCAAGCCAAACGTCTTCATCTCGATCACGGCGAGCTTCTTTATGTCGAACGCCGTCTCCCCAAGTGATTCTGAACACCTCCGCGCTCGCCGCGAGCTTTCTTGGAGAACCCGACACCGCCTTTTATACTCAGCTCATCGCCGACGCCGAGCGTTGTCTATGAGCGCTGCAAACCTCCTTGAACTCTCCAGGTGGCGACAACAGAAGTCCAGAATAAAACGATCCTCCCACCCATACCGCAAGCGCCTTTCAGGTTGTCCAGTTTCTTGTAAACGCGTTGGTGAAGATCAACCGAAGAACAGCACTATAGTCCCAGTGTCCCAAATCAGGCCGGTGTTCCAGACTTTGGCGCTAATCTAATTGACAACCCAGCCGGCCGTGGCTAGGCTCAGCGCAGTGGCTGGGCATATGTTGTCCATACCCTGATTGGAGACATCCATGTATGGGTCCGTTTTGGTGCTTTGTACTTGTCTGATGGTGATCGCGTTGCTGGCGATCTATGTCCCGACGATTTATATTCGCAAGACGAACAAAATGATTGCCCTCTTGGAACAGATCGCGGCCAATACACGCAAGTAAATCAGCCGTGACAAGTTATTCAGATGAGAACGTAGATTCGCAGGCTGCGGTTTTATAGGTGGCAGCGAGAGCAGCTACTGCCACAACAATCCTTCTTTAGCGAATACACCCCTCTTACCCCCTCCGAGGAAGAGCCTGCGCTGAAGAGGCTGCGAGCGTCGCAATCTTACTGAGCACGAAGTGCAGTGTCCAGACGCCTGACGACCAATCCCGATGTTGCTCTTGATCTCCCCTCTTGGCCCGACGGCATTCCGCCGTTTGGCGACCCATTGTCAGCATGCAGCGCCTACTGTCTGAAACTGTACGAGGACTCAGGCACTCACAATCACACCTGTCTCAACGTGCGTGGCCTCTGAACCATGCGATTTTTGTATTATGCCCTTGAGTCCCTCTAAATAATCGGCCATAATTTCTCCGGCCAACGCTCCCACTACAAGGAGGCACACCATGCCTTACGTGGCAGCCTTTTATTCCATCAAAGAAGTCGACAAACCAGCCGCAGATCGCGTTTACCACAATAACAGTGCTTGCCCGCCTGGACGTGATATACCGATGCACGAAAGACGCCAAGGAGCGGGGCCGGGCTTCCCGGGCTATCGGCTCTGCGATGACTGCATAGAGTTGAATCGGCAAGGCAAGTAATTTTCACTCAGTCAACCCTCTTCCAGAGCGTTATTCGCCACCGTGGGCTAACCGGGACTCCCGGCGGTGCGGGATTAGACAAGCCAACTCTGCTCTATGGAGCGGACGGGCAGTCCGTCCCTAAGCGCAGCCCTCATTGCGATAAGAGCATTTCAAAGTCGCCCGTTCAGCTCTTCATTCCGTATGGTTCCCGACCCGCCAGCGGGATCTTTGACGTTCGCTGTTGGACCTACTGGAACGGACTGTAGAATCGGCGCCCCGTTCCTCCCCTTCCCGCAGCGCGCTATTCCGGAGCGGCAGCCCGCCGAGATAGGGCAGGAAAATCGCTGACGACTGTTGGCGATGACTTCATGGAACAGCTCAAGAAGAATATTCTGAGCGTATCGACGAAAGGACGGAGGCGCGACATTCGCATCCTCTTACGGTGAAGTATCCTTCGGGAAAAATTCGGCCACCGATGAGTTAACAGCGTGGGGTGCAGGTAGAGTGTGAGCGAGCGGCCTCGATTCTTGGGTGCTCATCGTGGCTCGATCACCTTGAGCCCTCTTATTTGGGCAAAGTGACGTTTGTTGAATGTGGCTAGGTCACTGCCGCGTTCTAAAGCTGTCGCTCCCACGATAAGGTCATAGAAGCCAATCATCTTGCCGGAGGACTCCAATGCAGCCCAAATGCGGGCATGTTCATACGCGGTCTGCTCGGTATAGGCAATGATCGGCAACGCCGCCAAAACGGTGCGCAGATAATGCTCGCGCTTGGTCTTGTGTGATCCTGTGGCCCGTTCCACTCCGTGCCAAAGTTCTGCAACCGTGATGGCCGCGATTTCAAATTGATCGTTGGGGCGCGACGCTACCCAGTTCGCGAAGTCGAAGGTACCTTTTTCGCCGCGAATAACAACGTCAGCGTCAAGAATTATCGCCATTTGTCACCCGGAGCTTTGAGGGTTCTGCGGGCGGCCTGCAAATCACGACGCCATGCCCTGGCTTCGTTCTCCGCCAACTGGGTTTGGCGCAACACCAGGGCCAAGTCCCGGCCGGAACAGGTCTTCCCACCATCCGGCACTAGTCGGGCAACCGGAGAGCCATTCCTGAGCAGGACAAACGTGACGTTTTGATAGTAGGCGCGGTTGACGCAATCGGCAAAATTTCGCGCTGCCTCCGTCACGCTAATGGCAGTTGTTTTCATACAATAAGATTATCAGATTTTACTCAGATTGACAGTTTCAACGACGACTTTTTCTAGCGCGATGGTCTCAAACTTGTGCCCCGTACCAACACCGGTTCCGCGATTGTGCGGGCCTGCCGGAATCGCGATACGTTCCCAACTTCAGAGGCCGTGCGAGAAAGCGCGATCAGGGTATTTATGTGCCGGGAAGTTATCCTTGACCCTAAGCACGTATTATCAGAGGGAGCTTTAGGGGCTGGATTCGTTCTGCAGAGTGCGGATGGCATAGCGGAATCCGGCGGAATCTACCCTCACCGGCCCCTGGTATGGCTTGTCGATATCGGCAATGGCAACCAAAACCAGCGAGATGAGGAAGCTCAACGCTAACACTTCCACTAATTGAAAACGGAAACTGCTAACGCCGAACAAGCAGGAAGCAACCACCGTAATAGCGCCCCCGGCGATAAGTACTGCCCATAAAATTGCTGGCAGCCCCTCGCGACTCTGCAGGGCGCGCAAGCGCCGGTGCTCGGTCAGGCTTCGCAATTCCTGCATCATCTGACCGAGAGCAATGGAGTCGGTTTCCGAACGCACTTTGCTCTGCTCCAGCAGCTTCCAGAGCTGGTTTATCATTTGCCCGCCCTCCTTGCTGAGTGGTCCTCGCTGTTCTAACGCAGGGAATTCACGGTCGACCACATTTTGCGCGTATCTGAGACAGACTTCCTGTATCTGCCCAGCATCATCAGTTTTGATTTGTGCGGCGATGCGATAGATGTTGATTACTGAGGTGGCTTCCTGTTCTGCATTGGCCTGTGCCTCACGTAGCATGTTCCACACGCCACCTAGCATAAAGGCGAGCAAAACGGCGTAGGTTGTGCCAATGACCGCCACAACGGCACCGGTAAAAGCGTTGGACCTCTCGCGCGACGGCTCCGCCGAGGTGAATTTCACCACGTACAGAAAGACTACTGCTGCACTGACGGAAACGACGACGATAATGACGTTGCTCAACACAACGGCCTACTGTACGAGGAAGCACGACGGAAATAGGATCTACTGATAAGTCTCTAGGTTAGACACGGTGAGGGCAGTGACGCGCATCGCATGGCAGTGTGACATCTGGTAGAAAGTGCTTAGGCAGCCTGGATCCAGCGACTCAATTTCCGCGGGTATCTGGTCGTAGTTTGTGTTGGAGCACGATCCCCGCCCGCACAGCCTGTGACGGCGGTCACTGTCTGCGCGCTTGCGGAATGTTCCAATGTGCTTGTCATGATCCAGTGGATCGAGGTTCTCAGGAAAACCCAGAATCGCGGTGAGCGCGATCCACGCAGGAGGCCGCAATGGACATCAAAGGCAACAAGACACCAATAACAGCAATGGACGGGCCAAGCGAAACTGGTTTCTGGGGCGCGGCCATGACGCCGTTGCAAGACTGGGATCCGAGTTGGGCCGAGACCTATTTCAAGATGGTCTCCGACCCGTGGAACAGCGAGGTTTTGCCACGAAAGCTTGTGGAACTGATTGGCGTCGCGTTGAATGCTGGGAGCATCAGCCTGAACCCGGACGGCATGCGCCGCCACATGCGTGCGGCGCTGCAGGCGGGGGCGACTCGCGAACAAATTTTGCTGGTACTGAAGATGGCATCGGTGATGTCGTTTGATTCCTGCATGCTGGCAGCTCCTATTGTTCTGGAGGAAGCGAGTGAGGGAGAATTGGATGCCGCCGGACTGATGCGTGCAAAACGTCATAAGAACCAGGAACAAGCGACGCCGGCTGTCGAACAAGTGAAGGCGCTCGGCAGATGGAACGTAGATTGGGATCCCGTTTATGACCTTGCGCCAGTATGGACCGAGCAATTCATGGCTACAGCTATGGGCATTCACGCTGGCGATGTACTTCCGGTAAAGGAAATTGAACTGCTCGCCATAGCCTTCGAGGCGCCTTATACGGACATCTACACGCCGAGTACACGCCGTCACATTAAGAACGCGCTAAGAGCGGGCGCAACCGTGGAGGAGATCGTGGAGGTTCTCAAGCTCTGCGTGATCCAAAGTGTTGAGGCCTGTAATCTCGGAGTGCCGATTCTGGAAGAAGAGTTGTCGGCACCAGGAAACTACCGTTAACACGTCCCAGAAGCAGACCTCGAATTGCGCAGCGGAGCTGGTCGAGTCAGCCTGAGTGAAGCGGTAGCTGTGGCTTCCCGACCCGTGACTATCCGAATGGCTCAGCGTTGCCCTTCTGTTTTGCCCAGCGAGCTTTCTTGGCAGCAGCTATTCTGGCCCGTGCCGCGGCACTTATGCGGCACCACGGAGCTCAACACCGCGCCCTCAGTTCTTCATGGTCCGTATGGTCCCCAGGCCGAGCAGGACGTCGTCGCTGGTAACCAATGTCAGATCCATGACCAGAGCCGTGGCGGCAAGAAACCGGTCAGCCGGATCGCGGTGCGGTAGTGGCAATTGTTCAGCGGTCAGCACGATATCGTGGGTGAAGGGCGCCTCGCGCAGAGGTGCCGTGGCTTGCACCAGCCACAGTGCCAGATTGACGGGGAGTCGAATCCTGCCCCTGGCATTGAGCAGCAACGCCTCCCAGGTCGAGACCGGAGAAAGCCAGAGCTCGTTGGCGGAGTTTCTCAGCTCTGCTCGGACGCGGGGATTGAGCCGGGAGGATGCCTGCAAGGCCCAAAGCCAGACGTGGGTGTCGAGAAGAAGTTTCACTCGCGTAGCGCCTCAATATCTCTTTCCTCGATTACCGGAGCCACAATATCGTCGAGGATCTGCATGGTGTTCTTCATGGACCCGATCCACTCGCTTGATCCAACATCGGGCGAAGGCGGCACGACCTCGGCGACCGGTTTGCCGAAGCGCGTGATCCGGAGGGGCTTCTTGGTTTGCCGCACACGTTCTAGCAGAGCAAGACACTTAGCCTTGAACTCAGAGATGGCAACTTCTTCCATGGGCCCTCACTTGACTACCTAATTATACCATGGTCTAAGAATATGGTCATCTTGGAAAAAGCTGGGCCCCGCGGCAGCCGTCGCTTATTATCACGGGTGGGGCATTTTACGAAACGAAGCCAATAAGTCGCTTGTTATCAATACAACATTCCCTCGAGAAGGTAGCGTCCAGACAGACTAGTTGGACTTGTGAGCTGCCGGACGTGCGCCGTACGAGCAGATCCAGATGGCTTCTTTGACGGCGTGCGGAGCCGGTTAAACGTGCTCGAAACCTTGCCTTTGGTGCGGACCTTGACCGCCCTCTCTGCCACGAAACCACGATTCGGTGCCGGGTGGTTATCGGGAATAGTCTGGGGAGTCTGGAGCATTGGTCAGCTCCATGAGAACGACAATCGGTTTGTTGAGTTCTCCTGATGGAATAGAGACCATGTGGGCAACACGGTAGCCCTGACTGCATAACGCATTAATTTCTTTGAGATGGGAATCATCCCCGCGACCTGCCGCGAATCTGTAGGTTTGGGCTGAATTGCTTGACATAGTTATCTCCTTTTGGGTGGTGAGGGGTTCGAATATCCACGATCGCAGAAGTCGACGGCATAGGCTTTGACCAGCTCGGGATCGAGCTTGTGCTGCCGGATGATCTGGCAGAGCCGGTCACGAACCTTATGGCCGGCACCATTGCCGCTCCCGTTTCCGTTTGCATTTTTGGGCGGAAACTTCTGCGCATCAGGAGCCGGCGGCATCGCACCGGGATTGGCAGCCTACCAAGAGCGGTTGATTGGCTTGCTTGACGTGCTTGAGAGTCTGGAGAGGAAGCAAAGGAAGCGTCTCGAGGAAATCCCCTGGTAGCACGTAATCGTACCAGCGAGTGTTCACATCGCAAGCGAGCTGGCGCGCAAGTCTCGAAGCTGGTGTGCCGGTAACAGCTCCGGGGGCACGCACGCGGACCGTCTGCTCAGCCGGGCAAATTGGAGAACTAGTCACATGACTCAAAGACAAGCAACTGATGAAAGCAAACGAAATCATTGAGCTTCTGGAAAGTATTCAAAGTGGGCTTAACGACCTCCATCCAACGTCAGCTCTGGCGTGGCAATTGCCGGAGCGACACCAGATGCCAAAGCTCATCAGGCGTCGACGTTTCCCGGCGCAGGATATACAGATCGCCGTTATCCGTGCGAACTTTGTAAAAGGCACTTTGTCGGCCATACCAGATGATCAGGCACGTCCTCGACCA
>JBEKOO010000066.1:0-16140 GCA_049521655.1 Candidatus Korobacteraceae bacterium | reverse complement strand
TTGATCTGATGCTTCAGGTAGGCGTCGATCGGATCATGTTCTCCGCCGATCATCCTTACGCCCCCATGGTGGAAGCTCGGGCATTTTTGGACCAACTGCCAATCAGCGCCGCTGACCGGGAACGCATCGCGCATGGCAACGCGGAACGGCTCTTTAAGATGTGAGATAGAGAGCGCCTGACAGTGTCTCGCGAGCTGTGATAAGGGCGCAGCAGTTGGTGGACAGTGCTGGGAAGCGGGGTGGAAGCCCAGGTGCGGAGAAGATCAACTCCGCCTAATGTATGGTGGCTTCGCCCCGTGTTCCTTCGCAGGCTGGAACCAAGGCCCTTCACCCATTCGCCACCGGGCGTGAACGCGCCGCGTTTGCTCGTTGGCGTCCTATGACACTGTGGAATGCAGAACCTAATCAGAGCTGTCCTAGTTTCGTTTCCGCATATCGGACGATGAGTTGGTCACCGCGTGGATGTTACGCGCGAAATCAATTGCTCCTGCCGTTGGCATGTCAAAGGCGGTGCGCGTATATTCCTTGACGGCGCGAATGGCGGGCAGTGGCGCTTTTAGAATTGCGTCCACGACTTTCTCCACGGTTTCCTCGAGCTGTGCGGCGGGCACGACTTCGCTGGCAATGCCGAAGCTCAAGGCGCGTTCGGCTTTGATTACAGCCGTCGAATAGACGAGATAGGTAAAGGCCTTTCGCGGAACGCGGTCAACGAATGACGACATGACCATTGTCGGAAGAATGTTATGTGCCATCTCCGGGACCTGGAATTCCGCCTTATCGCTCGCGAGAGTGATGTCCGCGACTGCGGCGATGGCACAACCGAACCCCAGCGCGCGCCCCTGCACAACGGCAATCACGGGGATCGGCGAGTTACGGAAGGCTGCATAGCAGTTGAACACGACGTCGAATGCGCACTTCATGGCGAGCGCCTCGGCTGCCGGTGGCGGGCCTGCGACGGCGCGTCCGACGCAGAAGTCGCTGCCGGCGCCGCGCAGTACTATGCATCGCGTGCCGTCGGGAGCCTGGTTGATTAGTCGGGTAAGCTCGGCCGCCATGGCATCGGTTGCACCGTTACCGTGCTCCGGACGATTGAGGGTGATTTCGAGAATTGCGCCATTCAGCTTAGTGAGGATGTCAGGCATAATGGATTCCGATAATACGGTTGGGCAACAATGATGTCAATGAAGACCGCCTCGCTCTTAAGGCGCTGTTGGTGAGGCGGTTTCTCGGTTCCCTCGGCGTCCTGCTCCCGGCACCTTAGCTTGGCTGGTATTGCTTACGCCGAGTTATTGTGCGGTCCGGCGGCACCTTACGCATGATCTTAGTGCTTAAGTTGGAGGCACGCGTGTCCATGAAACCGCTGGTTCCATGACTGCTGGTGGTGGGCTGTCCGTTTGGTTGAAGTCCGTCTATGTACAACTGGATGACGTGCCGCAAATCAGCAAGACCCGGAGCTGCCTTTGGATGTGGAGTTGCAATCCATCGGCGAATCTCACCTGAAGTCAAGTAGAAGATGTAGCGGGCAAGGGTGCCGGAATCCTCCGGCGCGCGGATACTTCCTTTATGCTGCGCGGTGCGGACGAGTTCCTCGATTGCGCCCAGGAAACGGCGACGTACAAGATGAAACGGGGCAGCTTGTTTTCCGTCCGAATAGAACACCAACTCGCGCAGGATAAGCCGGGAAAGCTCAGGATCCTTGCCAAAATATCGATAATGCGGGTCAAACAAAGCAATGATTTGATCTGCGAGACATTGGTCTGATTTCGGACGTCGAAGGGCGTCATCGAGGATTGCCGAGAGTTCCTCGTTAGCGATCAGAAAAATAAGATCGCGTTTATCCTTCGCATAGGCGAACACAGTACCCAGGCCGACATCCGCGCGTTTTGCGATTTGACGGAGAGTGGCCGCATCATATCCGTACTTGGAAAATAATTCGCGTGCGGCCGCACGAATGCGCAGTCGCTTTTCCAGCTTCTTTTGTTCACGAAGCCCGAGTTCTTTCGGAGATGAATCCGGCTTCATGACTGGGCTGTTTGCTTCCCGTACGGGCATTAAAACACGATCCTTGTCCCCGGGCCGGGCCGGCGCTGTACGCGCTCCCATCTGTCCGGCAAATTCCCCGCCGCGCGTTTTCCGCGACCGGGCGGAAAACTGCGCCGACGGCGGATTCGATTGCCGGCGGAATACCGTTTCGGCGATTTGTCAATCGACTATTGACAGCCATACTAACTCGGTCAATACTAAAGCACCAAGTAAATTCGAACATGTTCGGTTATTAAAGATCTTCGGATTCTGCAAGCGAAGCCGCGTGCCGCAATGACCGATTGATCCCTCAGGAGGGAAGTTCGACATGCCTGAACAGATAACACAAGTGCCGGTCCATGCCAGGCCCCCTTTGGAAGAAAAGACGAGGATGACGTACCTCGAATTCCTCGACCACCAGCCAATGACGAAATTTCTATGGCTGCTGCTGTGCGGCGTGCTGCTGGCCGAGATCCTGGATGGCATGGACTTCCAGATGACGGCCTTTGCCATGCCGGGGATCATCAGAGGGTTTCACATCAACGCGGCTCAGGCGGGCGCCATTTCCTCGGCCGGCAACATCGGCCTGATGGTGGGCGCCACGTTGTTTTCGCTGTTGTGCGACCGGATCGGACGTAAGCCGATTTTTCAGTGGGTGCTTTTCTGCTTCGCCTTAGGAAGTTTACTGAGTGCGGTCGCGCCCACTTACAACGCGTTGCTGGCGGCCCGCTTTGTCGCCGGTCTCGGCATTGGCTCGGAGTTACCGATTGGCGCCGCAATTCTGGCGGAGTACGCTCCCTTGCGACGCCGGCATATCTTCATTGCACTGGTGCCGCTGGTCTGGTCAATCGGTTGGATCGTCGCAGCGGTGCTCTCGATTTACATGGTGCCTGTTTGGGGCTGGCGGTCTCTCTTCTGGGCCGGTGTTATTCCTGCCGTAATGATTATTGGCGTGCGCTGGTTCCTTCCGGAGTCGGTGCGATTCCTGCTGTCAAAGGGCAAGACAGAGGAGGCGGGAAAGATTGTGGAGGAGCTGGCAAGGAAGACCGGGCGCACCAATCTCGAACTGGTTCCTCCGCTGCCGGTAAAGGGCCAGGTAAAATTGAGCTTCGTGCAACAACTCGCGATGCTGCGTTCCCTGTGGGCTCCGATGGTGGTGTTGGCGCTGGTCTATTTCTGCTTCTTCATCCAGACCTGGGGGATCAACGCCTGGCTGCCGACCATCTTTGTGCGCCAGGGTTTCACTCTGGCGAAGAGTTTCACCTATACGCTGATCATCCTGTGCGTGACGCCGCTTTCGCACTTGATCGCGATGTGGCTGCAGGAGCGCATCAATCGCAAGTGGGCGATGCTGCTGCTGACCACGGTGGGTACAGTGTTGTTCGTGATGTTCGGACTTTCGTTCCAGTACAAGTGGCCGATCCAAGCGATTGTGACCGTGCAACTGCTGCAGACGCTGGCGGTGCAGGGCGTGATCACGATTCTCTACACCCTGAGCGCCGAATTATTTCCTACGCCGGTGCGCAGCCTGGGTATTGGATTTGTACAGTCGCTGGGTCGCTTCGGGGCTGTGCTGGGGCCGTTTGCGCTGGGGTTGTTTTTGACGTTCGGGACCGATATCAGTCACGTCATTTACTTTTTTGCAGCGCCATTGCTGGTGGCTGCGATCCTGGCGGTGATCGTCATCCGGTTCGACCCCCGCAAGCACACGCTGGAGCAAATTACGACCGAGGTGGAAGCCGAGGTCGGCATGGCCGCCGGTCACTGATGTTGGCCCAGCATAGTACGGACGATTAGCATCGGTGGTCCCAGAGTCAGCGAAAGCCGCGGTTTTGCGGGATAGCTAAGCTGACAGCGAGGGCTGGGAGAATTGTTCATGGGCCTAGAGGAGGAACAAGTGTCTACGAGTACGCCAAACATTGAAGAGCAGAAAACAAAGGTAGAGCAAGGGCCCATAGGCAAGTCAGTTCGCAGGGCCGATGGGCGGGAAAAAGTTCGCGGAGAGGCGATTTTTTACGGAGATCTGTCTCTGCCCAACATGCTGCACGGGCGCGTCAAGCGCAGCCTCTATCCCCATGCGCGAATTCTGAGCATCGATACGTCGCGCGCCAAGGCTCTGCCGGGTGTAGTCGTGGTGGCTACGGCAGAGGACATCCCTGGTGTCCGAGCGCTGGGGCGTATGCGCGATCAGTCAATCCTCTGTGACGACAAGGTGCGCTACATTGGCGACGGTGTCGCGCTGGTGGCTGCCGAGACAAGCGACATTGCCGCTCACGCGCTGGAACTGATCGACGTTCAGTACGAGGAGCTGCCGGGAGTGTTTTCGCCCAAGGAAGCCATGCTTCCGGGTGCGCCGCTTGTCCATGAGAGCCATGAGTCCAAGGACAATATCCTGCGCCACTTCAAGTTGCGCAAGGGCGACGCTGACAATGCCTTCAAGAACTGCGACATCATCATCGAGGACACCTACCGTACCCAAACTGTCGAGCACGCCTACCTCGAAGTGGAAGGCGCTGTTGCCAACAAGGAAGCCGATGGATCGATGACGGTGTGGGTGGGGTGTCAATATGTATTTAAGGCGCGCGACAACGTGGCCGACATGCTCAACCTGCCTTTCGAGCGTGTTCGCGTCATTAACACGAACGCGGGTGGCGGCTTTGGCGGCAAAGACGATGCCGGTTTTGATGCCAGTTGCCGGGCTGCACTGCTCTCGCACCTGGCTGGACGGCCCGTTAAGCTGGTCTACAGCCGCGATGAGTCCATTATTAGTTCCACCAAGCGTCATGCGTCGATTATCGAATACAAGACCGGTGCGACCAAGGACGGCCGATTGCAGGCGGTAGAGGTTCGGGTCTATCTGAACAAGGGAGCCTATTCCAGCGTCGGTCTGAACATGCCGCCCGCAGGTGGCCTGACCAACAAGACCGGTTATCACGCGGCTGGGCCTTATGTGATCCCGAACGTGAAAGTCGATGTGTTCAACGTCTACACGAACTGCCCAGCCGGCGGAGCTTTCCGTGGCTTTGGGGTTCCTCAGGCCACCTTCGCTTACGAGTCGCAGATCGATGAGCTTGCTCGCCGACTGGGTATGGACCCGGTCGAGATTCGACTGCTGAATGGTTTGGAGGCGGGCTCACGCACATGCAGCAATCAGCTATTGGAAAGTAGCGTTGGCTATAAGGAGAGCATTATCCAAGGCGCAGCAGCGGCGGGCTGGAAGCAGTTTCGGGCCGATAAGGCCAAGCATCCGGCCACGGGGAAGATTCGGCGCGGCATGGGGCTCGGCTCGTTCGTCTTTGCGACGTCGCCAGGACTGTGGCCGGAGTATGGAAATGCCCAGATGGAGATTGATCGCACCGGGACGATCGTGGTGCGGGCCGGAATTCAGGAGCTGGGACAGGGCTCGAGAACCGTGCTTGCCCAGGTCGCGGCCCAGGCCCTTGGAATTCCTTTCGAACACTTTGTGATGGCCAAAGTCGGCGACACGGCCGTGGATCAGGATAGCCTGCACACCGTATCCTCCCGCGGCACGATCATGGGCGGCAATGCCATCATCCGGGCAGCCAAAGAGGCACGGCAGACGCTGCTTGAGATGGCCGCCGACCTGATGGATCTTCCCCTCGAGCAGGTGGAGCTCTCTGACGGCCAATTCCGTCAGATTGGCGGTTCGAAGGTTGTTCCGCCAAAGGAGGTTCTGCTCTATTCGTACCGCTGCGGACGGAAGCTCATCGGCAAAGGTTGGTGGTGTGTTCCGAAGATCAAAATCGACCCCGAAACGGCGCAGGGCAATCCTTTCCATATTTATGCCTATGGCGCGCAGTTCATCGAAGTCGAGGTTAATACCGAGACGGGCGAGGTCAAGGTCATTCGCGTAATTGCTGCCCAGGACGTAGGTAAGGCCCTGAATCCTGAACTTGTCCGCGCTCAGGTTCAAGGTGGCGTGGTGATGGGCCTCGGCTATTCTCTGTTGGAGGAGATAGTCTTGAAGAACGGGTACGTCATGAATCCGTCATTGGCCCATTTCTTGATCCCAACGGCTGCCGACGTTCCGGAAATCGTGCCGGTAGTGGTCGAGGATCCTTATCCGGAAGGTCCTTTCGGCGCCAAGGGTGTCGGTGAGCCAGGAATGGTGGCAACCGCCGCAGCCATAGCCGCCGCGGTCTACGATGCGGTGGGGGTGCGAATCAAGCAGTTGCCAGTCACTGCGGAGCGGGTGTGGAAGGCATTGCAGGAGAAGGCGGCAGAAGAAAAGAGCATGAGCGCGGCGGGAAAGTAAGTTATATGGACGAGCGGGAATCAGAATGCCGCGGATACAGCCGTGGTAGGAGGAGGCATACATGTTAGTGCCAGAATTTCAGTACCTGGTGCCGGAGACATTGGCGGAAGCCTGTGCGCTTTTGGGCCAGTACGGAGAGAAGGCCAAGGTCTTGGCCGGCGGCAGCGATCTGATAGTGAAAATGAAATTCGGGCTGCTAAAGCCGAGCTATCTGCTGTCGTTGAAAAAACTCGGGGAGCTGAAAGGTGTTCGGCAGGAGCCTGGGGTAGGAGTGATTATCGGGGCGCGGACGACGCACAACGAGTTGGTGGCTAGCCCGGTCTTAAGTTTTTTGTATCCGTCGGTGAACGCGGCTGCGGCCAGCATGGCGGGCTACCAGATACGCAACGTGGGGACAATAGGGGGCAACCTGGTGAATGCGGTGCCATCGGCGGATCTGCCGCCGATTCTGCTCGCCCTGGACACGCAGGTGCGGCTGGTAAGTGCGGCAGGCGAACGCCGCTTGCCGTTGGAGAAGTTCTTCGTCGGGCCGGGGAAGACAGTGCTGGAGGCTGGAGAAATCCTGGCGGAGTTGCTGATTCCCGAGCAGACGACGACGGGGAGCAACTACATCAAGTTCGGATTGCGGAAGGCGGAAGCGCTGGCGGTAGTGGGTGTGGCGAGCGCGGTGACCATGGCGGAAGGCACGATCAAAGAGGCACGGATTGCGCTGGGGGCGGTGGCACCGGTGCCGATGAGGGCGAGGATAGCGGAAGACGCGCTGCGCGGGCAGCGGCCGACGCCGGAGCTATTGGAGAAGGCGGGTGAGTTGGCAGCGGGAGCGGCACAACCGATTACCGACATCCGAGGGAGCGCCGAGTATCGGCGGCATCTGGTGGCGGTGCTGACGCGCGAATCGCTGCAGGCGGCGATCGAAAAGGGCCACAGCTAGGGCCCGGTGTTCAGACGAGTTAAAGACGGCGAGCGAAAAACTAAGCGGAATGCGGGACCAGTTCCCGAGGGGGTAAAGGTGATCTCCGAAACGAAAGCGGAAGTGCAGCGCTACCAGGTCGCGTTGACGGTGAACGGCAAAGAGCGGGTGGCGGAAGTGCAGGCGAACTTGACGCTGCTGGAGTTGCTGCGGGATGAATTAGGGTACCCGGGCACCAAGGTGGGCTGTGAGACGGGAGACTGCGGTGCCTGTACGGTGTTGATCGACGGGGAGCCGATGAATTCCTGCCTGGTGCTGGCGGTGGAGGCCGAGGGAAGGGCAATCACGACGATCGAAGGAGTGGAGAAAGAGGGACAGCTGGACGAACTGCAGGAAGCGTTTATCGCGCACGGGGCGGTGCAATGCGGCTATTGTTCGCCAGGCATGATCCTGGCCAGTCGAGCACTGTTGAACCGCAATCCTAACCCCACGCGGGATGAGGCAATCGAGGCGATCTCGGGGAATCTGTGCCGTTGTACCGGATACGTAAAAATAGTAGATGCCATTATGGCAGCAGCAAACGCTAAGCTCGGTCTCTAGTGCGCTGGACACAGAAGAGGTGGAGGCGTTAGCCTGCCGGGTTTGCACAAAGTGAAATTGAATTGTCTTTGCTAGCTACCGCAAAGACGATTCTTGTGCACGCGACACGTCCTGAACTACCACATCTGAAAAGGTGCGCCATGGCGACCGAATAGATTCGCTGGCGGAGCCTCGGGCGCATTGACATAGTGCCGCTGCATAGCCCGCTCCAGAGTGTGCTCCTGGTGATCTGTTATCGGACATTTACCATGAGACAGCATTGTGAGCAACTGCCTTGATACTCGCTTACATAAAAGTTGATGTCATTTAGAACGTCTTGAGCTATGCTGGCCTGCCGCAGCATTCTGAGTATGCGGCAGCAGTGATGGTATCTTGCGTGTTGCGAGGAGGGCCTCGAAATGGAAGACACGAAACCCACTCGAAGGGCGACATCATTGAAGCCGCGCCTGCATCCCCTTTCATCAGCCAGATAGCTAATTTGTCGTGTTCCCCTTTACTTCAAGGAGGAGGGCCCGGTGAGCATACAGAATATCGACAGGTGTGGCTCAATCAATAAGGCTCGGATGACCTACACCGAGTTCCTCGACAACTCACCGATGACAAAATTCCTCTGGCTGCTGGTCGGCGGGATGTCACTGGCCCAATTGCTGGATGGCTTGGATTTTCAGGCGACGGCCTTTGCTTTGCCTGGCATCATAAGGGAGTTTCGGCTGAACCCGGCACAGGCAGGGGGCATCGCCTCCATGGGCAACATCGGACTCGCGATAGGATCCATTGCTTTCCCTCTGTTGTGCGACCGGATCGGCCGTAAGCTGATCTTCCAATGGGTGATCCTGACATACGCCGCCGGTACCCTGATCAGCGCCATGGCATCGAGCGTGAACGTGCTGTTGTGTGGCCGTTTTATCGCGGGCCTTGGCCTGGGCGCCCAACTGCCGATCGTGTTCGCGATTCTGGCGGAATATTCGCCCTTGAAGTGGCGGCATATTCTTGTCCCACTGGCGCCAATTTTCTGGGCCTTGGGCTGGATCGCTGCCGCCCTGCTATCGATTTTGTTGATCCCACATTTCGGGTGGCGTGCGATCTACTGGGTTGGAGTACTCCCAGCGCTGTTGACCGTGTATGTCCGGTACGGCATGCCGGAATCGGTCCGGTTTCTCCTGGCTAGAGGGAAGGTTCAGGAAGCTGGGGCCATAGTCCACGATATGGCGAAAAAAGCCGGCATGGGCGAAGTCGAACTGGTACCGCCTCCGACGGTCAAGAACCAGGTGAAGGTAACCTTCAAACAGCAGTTCGCGACCCTGGGCATGGTTTGGGGTCTCATGCTGATGCTTTCCTTCTTTTATTTCTGTTCTTTTATTCAGACATTTGGGGTAACCGCTTGGCTGCCAACAATATTTGTGCGCCAGGGCTTCCGGCTTACCACCAGCTTCTGGTACACGCTAATGATCATGGCTGTGACGCCGTTTTCGCACATCATCGCCATGTGGCTGCAGAACGTGCTGAACCGCAAATGGGCATTATTCCTGATGACCACGGGGGGGACGATCTTCTTCATTCTGTTTGGCCTTTCGTTCCAATACAAGTGGCCGGTGCCAGTACTTGTCGGCTCCCAGATTCTGCAGACTTTGTCGGCCCAGGGTGTGATCGCAATCCTGTTCACGCTTACCTCGGAGCTATTCCCGAATTCTGTGCGAACCCTGGGTATCGGAATCGTCAGCGGTGTCGGGCGTTTTGGGGCGATATTGGGGCCATTGCTGATGGGGATAGCTTTGAAGTCCGGTATGAAAATCAGCCAGGTGATCTACGTGTTCGCTATTCCGCTGTTTGTGGCTGCGGTCATGACGCTGTTTGTGATCAAAGTCGATACTCGTGAACGGTCGCTGGAAAGCATCGGCGAGGACGGAAATAAAGCGATGGCCGTCCAAGGAGGAAACTGAAGCATGACACACGTCGCCGGCAGTATCGCAGCTCTATCGCCCGACCTGGAAAGGTTCCGACTTCGACGGTTCATGGATGTCCTGGAAAAAGAAGGTGAACTAGAAGTGCATGGGGAAAGGGTCGACCTGGTCGATGTCGCCAAGCACCTTGACTCAAACCCGAAGGCAGTCCTTTTTCGCAATCCCGGCGGCGACAGGATGGAGTTGGTCGGCAACGTCGTGGGAAGCCGCCGCCGATTGGCTCTGGGCTTCGGTGTTTCGGAACGCGAGCTGGTTCCGGAAGTTGGCAAACGGATGAAAATTCCTATTGCTCCTTGCGAGATTGGTACCGGTAAGGCACCGGTACAAGAGGTAGTGCTGACTGGAGAGCAAGCGGATTTCACGCATCTGCCGGTACATCTGCAACACGCCGATGATGGTGGTCCTTACATTTCGGCCACCATCGATATCACACAGAGTCTGGACAAGAAAAGGCGCAACGTCGGCTGCCGCAGGTTGATGCTGCGGGGCCGGAAAGAGGCGGGCATCGACTTGATCGCTCCGAGCGATCTGCGTTCCATTTACGCCACCTATGTAGAGCACAAGCAGCGGATGCCGATTGCCTTTGTAATCGGTTCGCATCCGGTCGACTCGGTGGGGGCGGTATGCTCCTCGCAAGATGACGACGAGATGGCGCTATTGGGAGCCTTGCGAGGCTCCGCCGTCCCGCTGGTCCGCTGCGTCACCATCGACAACATGGTGCCGGCGGATGCGGAACTGGTGCTCGAGGGCTATCTGGACGAGCACGGATGGAGAGAAGGCGAGGGTCCGTATGGCGAGTTCCTGGGCTATTACGGGATGCTGAAGATCAACCCTGTCTTTCATCTGACTGCCATCACGATGCGACACGACGCACTGTTTCAAACCGCAACCATTGGAGGACGGTTTGTAGGCCGCACCGACACTGCGCTGCTGACGGCACTCCGCACCGAAACCACGGCCTGGGCTTCACTGGAAACTGCGGTACGGAATCCGGTCGCGGTCTACTGTCCTCCTTCCTGTGGCGGGATGCTCAATCTTCGAGTAGCCATCCGGCAGGATTATCCGGGCGAGGCGAGGAATGCCCTGGCAGCCGTGATCGGCTCTATCGCCAACGTGAAAAACGTATTTGTGGTGGACGAGGACATCAACATCTTTTCGGACGAGCACATGGATTGGGCGCTGGCCACGCGCTTCCAGCCTGATCGCGACCTGATCGTAGCCGGCGGCTTCCGGGTTGTTCCCCTGGACCCGTCGTTGGAAGGCGCCCGCACCGGGGCTAAGGCCGGATTTGATCTGACCATTCCATTCGGCAAGACAAAGGCCAAGCAATGGCAGGTGCCCACAGCCCCCGTGTTCGGTCCTTCCAAGAACCAGACTGTGCGCGAAGCATTGATGGCCGGTCCCCAGACTTTTCGCGAGCTGATTGAAGCTACGGGAAGCCGAGACGGCCGTGAGGTGCTGGTCGCACTCGATGCCGTTCGCGCCGAGGACGCTCTCGATCGGCTACCGGATGGCCGATACGGATTGAAGATTTTGCAAGAGTAACGGCAAGCGGGTCAGCGGATCAAGTCGCCTGAATTGTGCTGTTCACAGCCGGATTTGCAAAACCAAACCTGCCTCTCGGGTTTGCGGATTCTACCTCGTCTTCCCGGTTTTCCTGAGGGTACGAATCGGGCAGATACTTTACATATTAGACCGGAGATCAGGATTACTTAGCTTCCATTTCCGCATTGATCTTCAGCCCCTCAGCCGGCAGTCGTACCCGCTGTGTCCAAGGCTTGTATCCGTTATGTTCGATCAGCACAATGTGTTCGCCCGCTGCCAGGCGCTGTATCAAGGGCGTATTCCCATAGAATGTTCCGTCAATCGTTACGTCTGCGTTGGCCGTATTCGATGACAGGCTCATATCGGCCCATATTGCCACAACTTTTCCCTCCGGAGAGGGTCGCTGCGTTGGCGCAGCCACAATGTCCGGTGAGCCTTGCAAGGATACGACTTGGACCAATGTCATCTTTTCAGGTTTTCTACCCTCTGTGCTGACGAGGTCTACCTTGTCGTTGTACTCGCCGATGATCGCAAAGTCATCACCGGGCATTAAGCTCGGACATCGCTCCCATGGCCATTTTTTTGAACAGTACACGAGGTAAGCTTTCACATCGCTCTGTAGCACCGCGTAGTAATCGGAAAAATGATGCTCCTGAAAAGCTTCTGGTGGAGGAATTGCCGTTGTATTGCAGTCTGCCGAGAAACCTTTGAATCTCCCAAATGCACTCAGGTCGCCCAGACAGGATGTTTCCATCCGCATGGGCTTCGCGTCCGCTGAACGATAAACTGTTTCCGTCGTACTGCTGGCAACCACCACCACATGCCTCTCCTGCGCAACTGTGCTTGCAGCGGCCAACAGCAAGACGACAATCATGCGTCCATTCATGGTTCCTCCATTCGAGGCACGGCGCATTATCAGGCCGGGTGGCCCCGTTGCAGAAGTATTAAGCTAGCTCCGTCCTCATCTCGAGTTCCCCTACAGATTCCTCTAGCCAAGGGGGCTTTGATGGAGTATAGGCGGTTTAGTTGTCTGCACGTCGGATGCACCGAACTGTTGAATGTTAGAAAATCCATCGTCAGGGCGCAGGCACGTAAGCGGATCAGGTGTCCAGTTTGTAGCGTGTCGCGGCCAGAGCGTACATTCGCCGCCAGAGCACGCGGTTAATCGTGACCACCATGAGCGCCATGACAATCGTCGCCGCGAGCAACAAACGGAAATTGCCGCTATCAGTGGCGTGGCTGATGACCGAACCAAGTCCTGTGGTCGAGAGCGTCTGTCCCTTGAAGTGAAAGTACTCGGCCACGATGCTCGCATTCCACGCACCGCCGGACGCAGTGACGAAGCCAGTGATCAGATAGGGGAATATCCCTGGCAGCAGCAGCTTTTGCCATTGCTCGGCTTTGCCAAAGTGGAAGACCGTACAGACTTCCTTCAAATCCGTCGGGATCGAAGAAGCCCCGGCGATGACGTTGAAAAGCAAGTACCATTGCGTTCCCAATAAGAGCAGCACGATCGAGCCGATGCCCAGCCCACCGCCGAGCCGGATCAGGATAAGCAGTATCACCGGGAACAAGGCGGTCGCGGGAACGGATGCGGCGATTTGCGCAATCGGCTGCAAGACTGCCGAAGCCCGTGGGCGCAGCCCAATGAAGATGCCAACGGGGATCGTCCACAAGGCTGCCAGAAGCAGAGTAACCTCCACGCGGAGGAATGTGGCTCCGGCTCCGCGGACGATGGATGTCACTTCGATCCGCGAAAGGCCGGAGAGCATGATGATCATTTTCGCCGTTGCGTAGACGATGCCAATCAACGCCGCAACAGAGAGCAAGCGTGCTGCCCACAGTGCTGCTGGACCGGACGTGGCGAGCTTCGCGGAACGCTCATGTTTTCTCGCAAAGTGCAGATCCAGCTTCTCGCGTGCCGGTGCCACAGAGCGCTGCCCAAGAGCCTTCAGCAACCGCGAGCGTCGCAGCCACTCCAGAATCGGCGAGCGCGGTGTTTCCGCCGCCTCCACCTGCTCAAACTTGAACCGCGCGCCCCACGCAATTACCGGGCGCCATATGAGCTGGTCAATGAGCACGATCACGCCGATCATAACAGTGAGTCCGCACGCAATCGCTTTTGTGTCACCGGCGTTGGCTGCGGTTTGCAGGTAAGAGCCGAGTCCCGGCAGGCGGAGGTCACGATTGCCCAGCACGAACATCTCGCACGCCATCAGGAAGAACCAGCCACCGGCCATGGACATCATCGAGTTCCAGATCAGGCCAATCGACGCATACGGTAATTCCATCTGCACAAATCGCTGCCACCAGCTGAAACCGTACACTTGCGCTGTCTCGCGCATCTCCTCGGGAATGTTCTTCAAGGATGCATAGAAACTGAACGTCATATTCCAGACTTGCCCGGTGAAGATCAGCAGAATCGACCCCAGTTCCACTCCCAGTTGCCGGTTCGGGAACAATGCCACCATCGCAAGCATCACACCAGGAAGGAAACTCAGGACGGGAATGGATTGCAATGTGTCGAGCAATGGAATCAGGAAGCGCTCCGCCCTGGCGTTGTACGCTGCGACATATCCGTAAACCAGCGTGAAACCGAGGCTGATGACATAGGCTACAGAAAGCCGCACGACCGAAAACATCGCATACTTGGGCAACGCGCCGATAGACAAATCAATGTCAGCGCCTGCATTCATCGGCCCAATCCCGTAGCGTGCAAAGGACAGCAAGCCGTAGAACAGGGCCAATCCGCCCAGCATGATCGGTACATCTCGCATCCATGAGGAGGCCAAGCGAAGCGACACCCCCCAGGGTGGCGTCCTAGCCGCATTGTTTGTTCGCAAGGGCAAGCTGCTTGATCGCCTCACTCCGGATGCTCGACGTCTGCCGTTTGAAGGAGCGACAGCGTGTCGGTTTCCGAATCGTAGTTGAACATCTCTGCGTATCGTCCCCAGTTCAGCGCCGTTTCAATCTGGCGCTCGACCTCCGCCTCGGAATAATGCTCATCCAGAACGTCACGGAAAAACTCGACTGGGACTTTGTGGTCTGACTTGCACCCCAACATACTGTTCATCTGTTGCAACAGCACCACACGGTTCAGCAGGGCCTTGCGGAAGAGGTGCTTTCGGGCGGAGATATCGGCGGCGGCAAACGCCGTTCCCTCATCGGTAATCTCCACGTCTCCCGCCGCTGACTTGGCAAAACCGAGCAGCGTCGCAGCTTCAATGAATGGCAGCAGATCGTCCACCTCCATCTTGAGGTCGTCGGCAACGTGATAGAGATCCTCCTTGCCGCCGCGATCCTTGAGCAACTCCAGCAATCCGGCAACTCCACCCGGACGCGCATGTGGCAACATCTGGAGTGCCGGCTTCGCCGTCTCTCGCTTTTCCGAGGGCGGAGCCAGACGCAATTCCGGCTGGGTCATCACCTTGTAGATGTAGTCCACATACACGAGAAAATCCGCCGAGCCGCGTTCACGCGGCTGTTGCAAACCAATACGAAAATCGGCACGGATCCTCGCTGGATTCCGGCCAAGCACAATCACCCGGTCAGCCAGCAGAACCGCCTCTTCTATGTTGTGGGTAACAAGAAAAATGCTCTTCGTCGGAATCTTCTTCCCCAGCCATAGCTCCATCAATTCGCCCCGGAGGTTTTCCGCCGTCAGCACGTCGAGGGCGGAGAACGGCTCGTCCATGAAAAGCACCTCCGGCTCCACTGCAAGCGCCCGTGCGAATCCCACTCGCTGCTTCATGCCTCCGGAAAGCTCCTTCGGATATGCCGTCTCGAATCCCTTCAGACCTACCGTATGCAACGCTTTGATGGCACGGCGGTGACGTTCCTTATGCGCCATCGCGTGCGCAAGCAACGGCGCTTCCACGTTCTCCACAACCGTCAGCCATGGGAAAAGCGCGAAACTCTGAAACACGATGGCCACATTGGGAGTGCACTCGTTGATCGGCTTGCCATGCCAAACGACTTCTCCCGAAGACGGAACTGATAGCCCGGCCAGCATCCGCAGAAGCGTAGACTTGCCGGAACCGGAAGGCCCGAGGAGCGCGATGATCGAGCCTGCTTCGACCGCCAGGTCCGTAGCCGCGATTACCAGGATCTGGTGGCCATCCGGCTGCTGGAAGCGCTTCTCGATCGCCCGTGCCTCAATCACCGGCTCCGCCACTTCCGGAGCTGCAGCCTTAGTTTCCGCCGGCAGCTTCTCCCTAATTTCCGGTGGCGGACTTTCCTCTACATGCGGGCCATCGGGATGCTTCGCGGAAAGCTCATCCATCAAATGACGCCATGCTTCCTCAGGCAGTTCGTCGAAGAACCGCATACGGTCGTCGCCACTCATCGTGTCAACAATCAAACGCAGCTCCCGCGGGCGAGAGCGGAGCAGCACGTATTGATCGTAGTAGGGTAGATAAGGTAAAAGTGCGGCGGCAAAGTCGATGCGGAGCGGACGAAAAATCTCCCGCTGTTGCTCGAATGGGAGGGCCAGCAGGGCCTCGGCGGCGGACTTAAGATCAAGCTCCTGGAGCCGCGCAGCCGCTTCCGCCCATTTCCCATGGGAAATCAAGTCGCGAAGTTGCTCGGTCGCTGACCGGTCCATTTCCGCTCCGATGAAACAATGTATCATTCGGAATCGAGAAAACGAACCGATGCACAGATCGCTCCGATTAAGAGCCGATACCGGGCTGAAACATGTAACAAAGGTTTTGAAAATAAACATGGTCTCGCGTGGCCGCCGATTGTCTTCAGACAATAGCCGCGTTTCCACAAGAGCGTCGGCACTCTTTTTGTTCGCGCCGTTTCTGCATAGTCGGGTCTCCAAG
>JBEKOO010000065.1:0-16513 GCA_049521655.1 Candidatus Korobacteraceae bacterium | reverse complement strand
CAGCCCGGAGAGTTCGGCGGATACATGCATCCCCGCGACGTAATTCATTGGCTCATTGATACGGTGAGCAAAAACGGTACCTTCATTCTGAACATTCCCGGCCGGCCCGACGGCACCATCGATACAAAGGAGATTGCAGTGCTGGATCAGATTACGGCGTGGATTGAAGTGAATGGAGAAGCGATTTATGAGACACGGCCATGGAAGGTATACGGCGAAGGGCCCGCCGTGCGCGATATGCGATCGCGTCAGCCTGGCAACCCCATGAACTTTGGCGCTGACGACATCCGGTTTACGCGAAACAAGTCAAACACAGTGGTCTATGCGTTGGTTCTGGGCTGGCCGACAAAGGCGCTTGCGATCTCGTCTCTGGGAACTTCTGCGGCCGCTAGAAAAGTCGAGCATGTGCAATTGCTGGGAACGGAAGAGACGTTGCCATGGAAACAAACCGCGGATTGCCTGCAGTTGGAACTGCCGAAGGCGTATCGGCCCAGTACCGACTTTGCAGCGGTATTAAGAATCCGCCTCGTCTGAGTGACCGGCGCCGGATATTTTGACCGTGATCAGTGATCGTATTCAACTCGTTGACCCACCCGGCAACATTGAGCCAAACGATACCCACGCAAATAAAGCCAGGACCATTCAGCGCGGGTAGTACCGGGGCGGGCTGCCGGGGGATGGAGGGGAGTCGGGCGGAAACGCATAAACGCGGCGGAATCCTTCCCCCGGTCTGGGATCCCAATTGCGCCAGGATGCGGGATTGGTGTCGGCCATGCGCGATCTGGCCCCCTCTCCGTTGCCATTGACGGCGGTCACGCAGTACTCAATCAGATCGGCAGCAGCCGCGGCGGACGTTTCGGGGAAGGCATTGGAAGATTGAATCCCACTGCGCCTGTCCTCAAAGCTGCGCTCCATTCCCCGGTAAAGAAGACGAAATTCATTTTTGCCGGCGAGACGCGCAGAGAGCCGGTACTCGGTGACGCCAAGAACCTCGCCCCAACTGATGGTGGCAGACCCTGTGCGCAGCTCGCATTGCAAGCCATCGGGCGGAGGAGGAGGGTCGCTCGTAACATAGAGTGGATATTCCGGGCCAGGCAAGCTTTCATGGATTGAGTTCAGGGCAACGGCACGAACGTGAACCTTCTCTCCATTGGTAAGTCCGCTGACCTCGATGGCGGGCTCGCTTTGAGATGCGACGTTGGACCAAGTAACGCCGTTATCCTTGCTTAGCTCCAGCCGGTAAGAGGTTGCAGCGGCAACGGAGGCAACCACAACCCGAGCCCCTCCTGCCCGGTTCTCGGTTCTCAAAATGCTCGGAGCGATCGGAACCGGCAAGGTATCAGTCAACTCCCACTGATGATGCCCTGCCTTCAGATTGATGACGAGCGCACTCGATGCTGACGATTCGGTTTGGGGCTCACCGTCGATGTAGAACCGCGCACCGGCAGGAATCGACGGAAGGGTAATGGTCACAGAGGATGCATTGAGAGCGTAGTACTCACCGCGCGGCGGCTGACCCGTGATGAGGGAGCAGCTGATTCCAAGGTCTGTATCCGTGGTGCTCAAGGTAATCCCGGAAGCGCCGGGCTGGGATGCGCCAATCTGGGACACGCCGATTTTGGTCCCGTGAAACATCGCGAATTCCCATCCATCCTTTTTCCGCCGGATCAGACCGGATGTGCCGTCGAAAGAAGCCGTCGCATCACTGAAGCGAATGGGTTGCGGGTTGCGAAAGATCAGGTCGTCGATGGCGTCGGAATGCACGCGGCAGCCGAAGTCTGTCGCCTCCACCTGGAGATCTCTGCGGTGACTGACCACCGCCATGGAATCTCCCACACCATCGAACCAGACGCCCGTGGTTGCTGCCGTCTGGATATCCGTGCGCTGCGTCTCTCTGACCTTTGGATCTGCCCCTCGGACCAACTGGATAAAAGGGAGTTCGCTTCCCCGGCGTACAAACCAGGAAAGCCGGTGGGCGATGGACTGGTTCATCACTGCGTCATAGAGAACGAAGTAGTCGTGGCCCGCGAGCAGGATGCTGCGGCTGGCATACTCAGGGGCTGAATAGGCATCGGCACCTTGCCGCGGCACGATCTCTGCAAACTGGCCGGCGCCTAGATCGTAGAGAGGCTGCGAGAGAACGTTCTGGCCGACGGAACGAAATTCTCCATCGATGAAAACGCCGAAGTTGGTGCAGAAGTCGGTGTCATGATCTCTGCGGTCGCCCACATCTTCAGAGCCGTTGAAGCTGTATGCCTTTCCCGCAGCAAAGAAGTACAGAACGCCGCATCCGCCCTCGCCGGCCCAGCCCCAGCGATAATTCGGGCCTTGGTCAATTTGCTCAAGATGGATCGACACTTCTTCCGGCGACCCGACGGCGGACCTGAGCACGACGCCGTATCCGGTGTGTTTGCGGCTGCGCAGATGCGGATTGGTGCCGCGGTTATCTGGGACGCGGTACATGATGTCGCGCCAGGGAGGCGGGGGTTGCGGCGGTGTCTCCATGTCCTGGCTCGTGGGCAGGGCTGCCCACATGGCGTGTTCCGCCGATAGAGGTGCGTAACGCTCGAGGCAGGTTCCCAGGTACCAGAGGGAACGCGGCGGAATGCGCCGCTCGGAATGAGCACCCTGTGGCGGAAAAACGCGGAACGGCCCTTTGCCGGGCGCGAGAGCACCCCACTCATGGCCATAATCCAAAGTCTGGAGCGCATGAAACGCGTCTTCTGTTTCACCAAGGAAGGGAGCGGAAAGCGTGTTCACGAGCCAGTTGGCCATCTCCGCGAGCTGAGGGGTTGCGAAGCGCTCGATTCCATCAAAATTTCTCACCAGGAAATCGGTGCGCAAAGAGGGCCGCAGAAAGGCCCATACATATGTGCCCAGATTCTCTGTCCAGCGGCCACCGTCGGCGTCCCATGGCTTCACAGGGGGACGCGTATTGTAGCGAGTCACAAGGGCGACGCATTTCTCCCACATGTCCACCCAGGATTGCGCCTTTGGGTGTTCGGGAAACAAAAACGACATTGCCGGTGGCACGCCTTTTACATCAGCAAGAAAATTGGGATGGCCACTGAGCATGGGGATGAGCGGCATGAAGTCGTCGCCTGCGTGCACATAGGCGATGAATAGAAACATGGCTGTGAGCCGCGCGCGCTGGCGCTCGGTCATCCCTGCCCGCATGCAATTGAAATCAGCAATCCACCAGTCAAGAATGTGCCGGGCCCTCACCGGATTGAACCCGCCATCCTCGCGCGTGCCGGTGACAGGAAGCGTGCACACATAATTGTCGGCCAGTATGCTGCGCTCAAGTTCCTCGGGACCTGCTACCGTAGCCTCAGGGAAAATGTCGGACGGGCGACGCGCGCCCGCCGGGTATTCCAGCACCCAGTCTTTGACACAATTCAGATCGAGCGTGCCATAGCGGTTCTGGAGAAACATTGGGTAGGACGTGAAGTTGAGCAACACCTTGTAGGTGAGGCCATCTTGCCGGACACCCTGAGTGTCCTGCTCCAGTTGGCGCTGTGCCTGCTTATCCTTCTCGTGGTCATAGAAGGTGATGCAGGTGGAGCGGCAACCGCGGGCCAGTGGCCACCTCCATGAGAACCTCCCGTCACGATAGTTGAAGCGTAATTCGAGCGTCGCGGATTCTACCTCATACGCGTACTCGTGATCTCGCCATGCAGCGACCTTATCGATGAAGATGCCCAGCGCATCTCCCGAGTGCCGGGCCCAGAAGGTCGCGCTGGTCCCCACACTCGATGCTGTGGAAGCCTGATACACGCCAAGAACCACAGGCAGTTCCCCCTCGGGCAACACTTCGGGATAGACCGGGCGGCTTGAGCCGAACCGCACGTCGCGCGTTGGCCAAGGCTCGTCGATGCGTTCCCACGCGTAATCCTCATAGCTGCGAATCCGGTCCGGCACCGGGAAGGGATGATTCGGGGTCTGCCGATGGGTTACATCGAATCCTGTCCAGGTGGTTTCGACCATGCCGCGAGCGCCCGGTCGCAGCCCATCCATGTCCTCCCGCAGGTAAACGAAATCGAAGCCGCTGTTGCATTGAATCGTCGCCACATACCTGGAGCCGCCCTCGGTCTCATAGGCCACTTCGTACGCAACAAAGAGCGGGCCGCCCGCGACGCGATTTGTCGTAATCTGTTTGACTGGATCGCCGGATAGGTTGAGAGTGGAGGCCCCAATCCATGGTCCGCCGCGCGAAACCTGCATAATCGGGCCGGGCGCATCTCCTGAGACCTTCTGTGTAGCAGGGATACGGACGCGCATCAGCCCCGTATCGAGAACGATCGTATCGCCCTCATGTTCCTCACGGACCCCGGCTGCGTTAGCTACCGGCCGATCGGCAGTGGTCAGAACAAACTCCCGCCGTCCCCCACTGGGCAGATCGGAGAAAAAGTGCAGCGTCGCTGAATGGACCCCGGCCTGGTCGTGTGCAACATCTGAGAACTGAATAGGAATTCTTTCGCCAGTATCGGTGTGCGTCACTTGCAAACGATCCAGATCAGCCGGAACCTGAAACGCAATCGGATAACTGAGCAGCGTGCGTGGCCACCAGTAGAAGGGATGGCCGAGCAAATCGTTCAACACAATGCGAATCTTGCGGAGCTTGCTCCAGACTAGAGGCTCGGTTACAAGGGAACTCTCCACTGGCGTCAGCAATGGAGCCGCCGACGCAACTATAGGAAGTGTAAGAGCGCCAAAACAAAACGAACGACGATTCAACATCTTTGATCCTGTCTCGGCCTTTCCTGCATCGAAAGCCACCGTCTATCGTTACAGTAAATGGAGACACGGGTTTCGGGATCGAGGAAATTGAATGACTCCAAACTCTCTAAGCGTCCTGACGCCCCATGGCCTCCGGCGGTTCACAAAACTGGCCATGGCTTTTTGTTTCGCGTCGATGTCAGGCGGCTTTCCAATGTCGCTTGCGCAGAGGCATGCAGACTTCCCGGTGAACAATACCCACATTGTCTACCATGACGTGAGAACGGATGACAGCGGCGCAATTCTTCCCTGGTATAGCGCCAAGCCATCCGTCGCCTACGACCACGATCTGCGTCTCCTCTGGAAGTTCTGGCGTGAAATGCGGACGTGCGGCAATGGGATCCCCTACTACCTTCAGCACCAGGTTTGGAAGGAAGACGAGGATGATCCTCGCGGCATCGGCGGCGGCCAGATTGATATGGCCATCGACTCCTGGAATCTGCTCTACGACTACCTCGGCGACCCTGCGCTCGTCGACAACATGGTAATGATGGCGGACTTCTACCTGGATCACGGCATGTCTGCCTCAGACAGCCTCTATGCAGATCTCCCCTATCCGTACAACCTTGAAGGGTGTTCGGGACGTTTCGACGGTGACATGCGTGCCGGGAAAGGCTACCTGCAGCCCGACAAAGCGGGCGCATTCGGCGCGGAGCTTGTGTTGCTTTACAAGCTGACTGGAAAGCAGCGCTATTTGACGTCAGCCATTCGCATTGCGGACACACTGGCAGCGACGGCTGTGCCCGGCGATGCCGGCCATTCGCCCTGGCCGTTTCGCGTCGACGCCGCCACGGGCAAGCCCGCATCGGCAATGAAAAACGGCAAAACCGTCACCGCAGCCTACACGTCCAACTGGACGCCCACGCTGCTCCTGTTTGGCGGCCTTGAAGCCATGCATCAGGGCAACATCGCGGCCTATCGAAAGACCTCGGCAACTGTCGAAACATGGTTGAAGAAGTTTGCCGTGCCGGGCAACAAGTGGGGGCCGTTTTTTGAAGATGTCGGGACAGAGAACTACTCCGATACTGAGATCAATGCGGATACGTTGGCTGCCTATATTCTGGACCACTCGGAGTGGGGCCCGGACAGCACATCCGTTACATTGAAGATTCTGCAATGGACTGAAAACCGGCTCGGCAATCACAGTTTTGATGCACTGCAGGTGACGCCGATCAACGAGCAGACCGCTTACCTTGTGCCGGGGAACAGCCATACCGCTCGCCACGCCTGGGTGCGGCTGCTCTATTGCGAGAAGACCGGCGACTGTGCGGACAGGGAACAGCAAGTGCGACGGCTCAATTGGGCTACGTACTCCGTGAACGACGACGGCCGCAACCGTTACCCGAACGACGATATCTGGCTCACGGACGGCTACGGTGATTATGTGCGCCACTATCTGCGCGCCATGGCTTCCATGCCGGAGCTTGCTCCCGATGACCAGAACCACCTGCTGCGTACCTCTTCGGTCATCCAGAAAATCGAATACAGGGCCGACTCGATCTCATACCGCAAATTCGATTCTCACTCGGAGGAGCGATTCAAGCTCGGCGCAGGTGTTCCAGTAAAGGTGCGTGGCGGCGAATTCACCTGGCATCCGGGCACAAAGGTTCTCACGCTGCATGCCCACGCTAAAGAGGTCCGTATTTTCCTGAAGCCAAACGCAACCGAGTGATGCGTGCAGCACGACTCAAGCTCTCTTGTACGCTTATTTTGATGCGCTCACTGACTTGTCCCAGGAATCACCAGATCCATTCTGCGTACTTCAGGGGTAACCACCAGATGTGTGATGCGGCCATTCTCGACGCGGCCCTGCACCGTGGTTCGGTAGGGAGCGTGCAACTTGAAGTCTGCCGTCCAGTGTGATGGCCATGCGGGCAAGAGTTGTATGCGGCGGCCGTCCGACTGAAGCAACATCAGTTGCAACGTCATCATGCCGGCGCCGCCATTATCCAGATCGGGGATCCAATCAGAGGCGGACCTCCAGAACCATTTGAAGCGTTGATCTCCATATTCTGTGAACTCGTCGAGAACCGCCTTCTGTGACACTTCCGTCAGACCGAGAAGCGCTGCATCCTCGCCATCTTGTCCCCAACACGTATCTCTTGGAAAGAGCCGAGCAGTAAATGTATCCCGCGCTAAGGTGAGATCCTTTTTGCCCACGCCATAGATTCGATAGGGGAAGACCGCATAAAGCTCTGGATTCTCGCTGTTTTTTGTGCCTCCGTAAGACCTGGCGGGAAGTAGCACTTGAATTCCATCGGATTCGCCTTGGCCGTGCGGGGGTATCTTGCTGTGGAAAGTCGTACCGGTTGCAATCGATGGAAGTTTTTCACGCAGGCGCTTCCAAGCCTCACGCTGCCGGTCCGAAACTACGCCGATCGGCAACTGAAGTAACCGCTCCACTACTGAGTGAAGACCTGCGATATCCGGCGTTGGATTGACTGCATCCAACTGGTAAGTTTCAATCGACTGGGAAGGAGACAGAAGGAGCTTGCCATTTTCATCGCTGGGCCAATGTTGCTCATAAAAGGTGAGGATCGCATTGGCAAAAGGGAGCATCTTATCGCGGGCGAACTCCGCATCCTGGGTCAGGTCATACTGATCGAGCATCTGAGCGACTACTTCAATGCCGCCCTGAATGTGATAGCGCATATAATGGCTTTCGACCTCGATGCTCTGATGATCCCATCCGTAGTCATTAAGATTCGGCAGACCCCAGAAGTCCATGGTTTCGATAAAAGCTGCTCCGTCGTGTTGGTAGTATGCATGGGTGCGATCCTTGGCGAGCGGCAGAGCCTGAAGGTACATATCAAACCAGGGCTTGATCAGGTCGAAATCGCCGGTTGCCAGAAGCGGCCAGTAGAGTAACCGGTTGTTTTGGTTCCAGTACGAGCCGCCCCACCTCCGATAATCGGGACTGTGTTCTTTCTCGTTCGAATCAACATCGTCCGGCAGATCGTGACCCACGGTGAAGAGACCACCGTTGAACTTTGCCGGATAAGCTCCGCGTGATGAGGCAGCCATCATGTAGCGCTGGATGGCATAACCTTGCTCAACGGCGCGAGTCTCTTGCGGGCCGTCCAGCTGAATCCAACTACGATTCCAGAATGCGTTCCACCAGGCCTGATGCTGTTTCCACGCAAGCTGCGGCGAAGCAGCTTTAGACGAACGAACCAATACGTCAAGTTTCTGTTGCCAGGTTGCCACGGTGTCCGGAGCGGTGGTTGTCAGCGCGACGAGATCCACAGACAGCTTCTTCAGTTTCCCGGTCGATCGCAGCGTGCGGTTATCAATTCCGATCATGCCCGCGCCGATCAGCGTTGCACCAAAACAGCGATTCAGCAGTGGATCGGAATACTTGGCCTGCAGGGATTCCAGATGCTGCTGCTCGAGAACGATGGGAAATATGCTGGTGGGATTCAAGTGATACCAAGTGAGGCTATGCGACGAGGCCGGCAATACTGTGTCTGCTGCCCAGTCCATCGGCAGAGGATGACTGCCCAGCCCAAAGAGTCCTCCGCGGTCAGGCGAGGGCTGATTATAAGGGTGGACGCGATTGCGCCAGAGTTCGAGCCGAGCCTCAACTGCAACCGGCTGAGCAAAGTCGCCTTGTATATGGAGTACCGGCTGGTTCGCATCCACCCAAATCACGAACCGGTTCGCACCCCTGCGGATCTCCACCGATCCGTTTTCCAGATGCAGCGTTTGCGTGAGGCCCCCGGCACCTGTAAATGGATTGTCTGCGAGACGGACGCGAATGCGAGCGATTTTGTCGAGCTTGTTCAACTCGGACCACGCGTCTGACTTGGCAACAAGCAGTACGAGGTCGCCATTCTGCTCCGTCCAAACATTCGCGGCAAGATCGCCGTTGCCGATCGGCATGGAATCAAGTTCGCTGCTGCCAAGACTGTCCCAAACCACGTTGTTCCGTGAGGGGTCAGGCGCCCCGATAGTTTTACACCAACTCGCGATCACCGCGGCCAAAAGAAACACACAAAGTAGTGTGGTGCGAACTGAGCCATGTAACAGCATCGCGAGATAGCGTGGGTTCTTTATCATTGGAACTCCTTCTGGCTGGATCATCCCGATGTTTTGTGCGGTCTGGTGAAGATCCGTGGATCTGTGATGTTGCCGAATTGTGTTTCAGTCGCAGGCGGAAGCGCGCGGCTGCCCATCGGCCGGGCGACACCATCCGTCTCCAGAAAAACCAGCCACCAAAGATTCTGCTCCAGCACCTGGTTGAGCTCCGCTTCGCTCAGCACCATGCAAGCCGTCGAGAGCGCGTCCGATTCAGCAGCGGTGTCGGTCAAAGCCCAGGCGCGATTCTGCCGCTGCGCCGGCTGCCCCGTGCGTGGGTCGATGATATGCTGCCCCTTCACCGCCAGCCCCGAGCCGCTCAGCGACTCACGCGCCAGAAAGACTCGCTGGGTCGCGTTGTCTTCGCCCAAACCACACGACCATCCAGGTGCATCCCCGGGGGCCGCGCCCGCCAGAATGCTGCTCCCGCCTGCAACCAGCAAGAACGAATGGCAATCCCAGTTGCGTAGCAACTCCCCCATGCGATCCAGCGCAAACCCCTTGCCGATCGCGCCCAGATCGAATTGCAATCGCCCACTCTCGCACTGAATGGATTGCTCCTTCGGCAGCAGGCTCCATGCGGGCGCAGCGGCCTGCGTCGCGAGAGCTGCCGCCGTCGCGGAGAACGCCCCGCGCGTGGCCGCCTCCATCTTCATTGCGATTTCCAGGCAGGCGAAGGCCGGCTCGCTCAGCCGCACAGTCTCGCCTGGCGCCAGTTGAGCGATCTGCGCCACGTCGCTGTTCGGGCGAAAGCGGCTTAAGTGCAATTCCAGCTTATCCAGCAGATCGAGCGCGGCCTGCGCAGCCTGCGCAGCATAGGTTCTTTCTTCGTCGGCGATGCGCACCTCGAAGAATGTCGCCATGGCGTGATGATGGAATTGGTGAATCTCAGCCATACGATCTCATTTCGGCACCGGCGACCACAAAAGGATCAGCACGCCGGGCCGCTCGCCGAAGAAATCCGCGTGGAAATCCTTGAGCTGATCGGCATACTGATTCGCTGCGTCGGTTGAGGTGATGTAAAAATCCGCCTGGCCCACCGTCTGCCCCGGCTGCCAATAACCCACCTGCGCATACTGCCGCAGGTACCACGGTAGCGGCCACGGATCGGCGGCGATCACAGCGATGCGCGGCGACGCAAGTCCTTCCTGGCGCACCATCTCCGCAAGCTCCGTGGGCAGCCCCGGCAGATCCTCAGACGTGTGCGCGTAGGCATAGGGATTGTCCTCGTCGGCAGGATGCAGAAAGACGCGCTGCCGCGTATCGTGCGCGATGAGAACCACGGCCACAGCGGCCATCACAAAGCAAGCAGCCCGCAGCGCGACGCGCCCCGCTCGATGCTTCACCGGGACTTGCCACAACGACGCAACCGCCAGCCCCGCAAGCAGCGCAATCGGCAGCCAGAAGTTCAGCGCCAGCCACGGCGTCTTGTATGGAATTGCACTGTAGGAAACCAAAACAAGAACTGCATAGTACGCCAGCAAGGCAAACGGCGAAGCCTCGCGCTTGCGCACCGCCAGCAGCAGCCCGACGCATGCCACGGCGCAGATCAACGCGCCCGAGCGGCCCCCGGCGAGCAGTTGCGCGTAATACCAGAAGGGTTTCGCGTGGCCTTCGCCGCCGGCGCGCGCCGCAAAGTTCGCAGCCGCAGGCGCGAGCGCGGCCAGCGCACTCCAGCTCCTACCGAACCAGGTGAATAGAGCCACGCTCAGCAACAGAAAGACCAGAATTGCTGTGAGCAGCGTCCAGGGCCTCCACAAATTGCGCAGGCTTTTTCTGCGCAGATTCCACAGCCAGTAGAGGAGCGCCGCTCCGGCGAGCGCAGCAAAGTGCAGAACCGCGGTCTCCTTTGAGGCCAGCATCAGTGCGGCGCATATAGCGGCCAACACCGCCTGCTTCGCAGATAGCCTTGTGCACGCGTACCAGCCGCTCAGGATCAACCCGAAAGTCACGGCGACAAAAAGCGATTCGTGGATAAAATAGCGGTCGTAATAGACGGTGAATGGCGCGCAGGCAAACAAGAGCGCGGCGATCACGCACGGCACAAAGCCGAAGATCTCGGCCGCCGCGCCAAAGAGGAGAATCGTGATCGTTCCGGCCACAACCGGCGTGCGACGCAGTTCCGCTTCCGTCAGTTCAGCAAATGTTTTTGCGCCCTGCAAGCGAACCAGCGGCAGCGCGAGTGCGGCCAGGGCCGGCCCGTGCCGGTCCATAGAATCGTAGGTATATTTTTGGCCGGCCAGCAATTGGCCCACGATATATGCGTTGACGGCCTCATCGGTGTGCATGGGCCGCGCGCCCAGTTGCGGCAGGCGCAGAAGCAGTCCGAGAAGCGCGACAAGAAGAAACGCCGCCCAGCGCATCCACCGCGCGCGCGGGCTCAGGCCGGCTTGCCCCACACCTCAACCTCGATGTAGTGATTCAGCTTGTTGCTCGTGTTCCCGTTGCTGTAGAGGCGCACATACCGCCCCGCCACGCCCTTGGCGTCGATCAGCTTGCCCTGATAGGTCTCGATGTAATTCAGGTCGTGACCCGCGCCCAGGCCCAGCTCGTTGTGAAAGTCGTTGCTGAAAACCGTCGTCACGCCGGAGTGGAAAGTCGGATCGTCGGAGACCTGCACCACCACGTCGCGATACACGCGCGGCTGCGAGTGAAAGTGCCACACGATCACCGCGTAAATATTCGCGCGATGCGCCAGGTCGATCTCGACCCACTGCTTGCCTGGACCCAGTTCCACCCACGAGCCTTCATTGCCGTCCTTGTCGCCATCGACGATCATGTCCAGCGTTCCGACATCGGGATCGTTGTCGCTCGCGGTGACCTTCTTGTTCAGCGCCAGGTTCCTGGTGCCCGCCGGAACATAAAAATCCGGGCGCTTACCGCGCGCCGGGGGTTCAAGATTGGGCACGTTCAGCGGTACCGGCGTGCCCACAAAAAGCGGCGTCGGCAGCTTTGTCTTCAAGACTTCCTGGTTCTGCGCAAACGCGACTGCGGCAACCAGCAGAGCTGCCAGAAAGGCGAAATTCTTTCGAGAGTTCTTCATCATCTTAGGCTTTCACTTCCTCCGGGGTAATGACAAGCCGCGTCTGGGCGGCGACAGCGTCATTAGCTTTATGGATCACGTATTCGCTGGTGAACGCCTCATCGGCCGGGCAGTTCAGCTTCGCCGTGCCGCGCGTGGCGTTGAAGAAGTTCTCCAGGTGCGGCTGGTGCACCGGCTTGTTGAAGAAGACCGGGATCTCGTACTCCGCCAGTTGCGCAGTTTCGCGCACGTCCACCTTGGCCGCTTCTTCACTGCTGGTCGGCTTGGGGCTGACCCAGCCTTTCGCCACCATGTCGTCCCAGCTCACCTCGGTGGCGCGCGCTTCGCGCCAGATCGCGCAGATCGACGGATCCTCTGACATCTTGATGGTGCCGTCGTCGCCCATGAACATCTCAAAGTAGCCGCCGCCAGCGCTGGTCGTTGTCTGCACCTGGTAGAACGCGCGCAGCACGCCTTCGGCCATCGGGTACTCGTAGATGACCATCGCGTTGTCATACCAGTCATGGTTCTTGTAGTAGTCCAGCCCGCCGCTGGCCATCACCGACTTCGGCGAGCCCAGCCACCAGTTGAAGATGTCGATCTGGTGCGCGCCCAAATCAGACAACGGCCCGCCGCCCAGTCCCTTGAACCAGCGCCAGTTGCGGAACTGGTGCATGTCCTTGTAACCGTATTTGGCAAGCATGCTCGCGGGCATTTCGTATTTTTTAGGCCAGCCGAAGTCTTCCTTCACCGCGCGGTTCCACTGCCCCTGCGCCGCCGTCAGCCGTCCGCAGAACTGCGCCTCGCGCAGTAGCCGGTTCAAGGTAAATAGGTAACGCGGGTTGCTGCGCCGCTGATGGCCGATCTGCAGCAGCTTGCCGGTTTCGCGCATGGTCGCCACCATGGAGCGCGCGCCGTCGATGGTGTTGCTCATCATTTTTTCGCAGTAGACATGCAGTCCGGCCTTCAGGCAGGTGTTGGTCATCGGCGCATGCCAGAAGTCCGGGGTCGCGATCACCACTGCCTGCAGATCCTTTTCCTTTGCCAGCAGGACCTCGTAATTTTCGTAGGCGTTCACCGGGTTGCCGATCTTCTCCAGGTAGCGGGCGCCCTCATTGCGGTGAAAGTCCCAGATATCGCACAGCGCCACCATCCGCACGCCCTCGATATTCAGCAGCGGGTCCAGCAGGACCTTGCCCTCTTCGCCGTAACCAATGAGAGCAACGTTGATGGTATTCAGCGAAGATTTCTTTTGCGCCGCCTTCTCCTCGCCGGATTCCGATTTGCAGCCATCGAGCAACATGGCGGCGCCGGCCACAGCGGTCGCGCTGATGAAGTCACGGCGATTCAGAAGCGGGTTCACCATTTGTTCAGCACCGCAAATCGGTTGTATTGCACGAGAAGAAACGCGGCCGCTACCAGGCCAATATGAATGCCCAGCCAGGCCACGCCGTCGTCCTGATTGATCAGCACCAGGCCCACCGTCAGCGCGATGAACAGCAGACCCTGCGCCGCGAGAGACAGCCGCGTGCCCAGCCCGATCAGCAGCATGATTCCAGTAAGAATGAAGGCCGGTCCCAGCATACGGTCGAAGGCCACCAGCAAGAACTTCGGCAGCAGCGGTTCATGCGCGAACTTGCTCGCCATCGAGGCGGGAATCCCCGCATAGTTGGCCAGCGCATACGTCTTCACGTTCACGTTCACCATCACGCCGCTCGCGTCCGGCTGACCCGTGGTCGGGTCGATCAGCGGCATTGCCACCGATTTATAGGCGCCGAATTTCTCAATGCCCACGAACAGGGCGCGCACGCCCAGCCACAGGCGCAATGCCAGAAACGCAAAGGTGTAATCCCAATTGACCTTCCGATGAGTATCAGATTTCATTCCAGTTGAATCAGTCATGGTTCCTCGGGCGATAAAGATGCACTAGATAGTTAGGCTCTTAAGGTAATCCGCATCCACCTTCAGTGACTCCTGCCAGGGCATATCGAAGGCCTCTTGCTCCACAAAGGCGTGCGTAATCTTTTGGTTCTTACTGGCTTGGGCGAAGATGGGCCTGTAGTCAATCGATCCGCGGCCCAACTCCGTCACTTTCGCGTCCTCGTGCGTCGCGTACGAAATGTTTGGCGGAAGATGGAAGTCCTTGACATGGAGCATGGAGAAGCGGTGCGGGTACCTCTTCATCAGGGCGACGGGGTCCTGGCCTGCGACCTTCACCCAGCCACAGTCCATCTCGAAGGTCATTTTGTCCGGCTCGCAAAGTCTGAGCAGCTCCTCGTACGGCACCTTGCCGTCGACCGGCACAAACTCCGTCCAGTGGTTGTGATAGCCGAAGGTGATGCCTGCCTGCTTCAATTTCTCGCCCGTTTTGTTGAACTCTTCGGCGTTGTACTTCCAGTCGTCGATGGTCAGCTGCCCCGGCCTTGTGCCGGGATCAGGAGGGTTCCTGCGTCCCGGTCCCGGACAGATGATGTAGCTCACGCCGATGACCTTCTCAAACTCCGTGGTGGCATCCAGGTCCCTGGTAACGTCGACAAACGAGCGGTGCGTACTGACGCACTTCAACCCCGCTTTGTCGAGCGCCTTGCGGATCTCCGTCGCCGGCTTCTTCGGCAGCGAGGCAGATTCCACCTCGAGGAACCCGGCCTCGCGCACCGCCGCCAGCGCTCCTTCAAAGTCCTCTGCCATCTGCTGCCGCACGCTGTAAAGCTGGATGCCCGGGGTCAGCCCCATCGGCATTCCAAACGAGACCTTCACTGAAGAGACTGCAGCAGCCGCTGCCGCTCCACCCAAGAAACTCCTGCGCGTTACGGATCTCATAATTCCCCAGTTGAATTGGCTGTTTGATTCTCGGTCAATACCAAAGACCAAATTACAGCGTTTTTGAAGAGCCTGAACGATCCGGCCGTCGGCTGAAGAATGTCGACCGGCTGCGGCCCGTTGCGCTTAACTCATCTTCCACGGTGCCCGGAACTCGCGGGTCAGCAGCTTGCTGGCTTCGGGATCGCCGATGATCTTCTCTGTCTGCACGTCCCACCGGATCTTGCGGCCGGTGAGCATTGCGATCAGGCAAAGATGGCCAGGAATGGCCGAGTGATGCCCCACCTGCACCGGGGTGATGGTGGGCTGGCGCGTCTTGATGCAATCCAGGAAGTTCTGCTGGTGACTGTCAGAAGTATAGAGTTTCACCTTGCGGAGTTCTCTGGGCAGGGTCTTGCCCTCTTTCCACGCCGGGTTTGAGGCGTCAAATTTGCCGCGGTCCACGTACACCCAGCCTTCGGTGCCGATCCACTTCGTGCCGCTCTTGATGTCCGGGTAGCCGCCGGCGATGGTCATCGTGATGCCCTGCGGATACTTCAATTCAAAGCGATACCTGGGCGCCGTGTTATAAATCGCACCAGCCGGCGGAAGGTCACCCGAGCCCTCTACCTCCGACGGGCCGGTGTGGTCGAAATCCAGACCCCAGTGCGCGATGTCGCAATGGTGGCCGATCCAGTCCATCAACTGGCCGCCACCCGTGTTGTAGTTCCAGCGCCACGACTTGTGCACCATGGCACTGATATACGGCCTCATCCTGGACGGGCCCACCCAGGTCTCGTAATCGAGCGTGGCCGGCGGATCGGTGACGAGCAGATTCCAGCCCCTGGATCCTTCCACGACCTCGTCGAGACTCTTTACTTGAATGCCAGCAGCCGCCAGTTTGGCCAGTGCCGCTGTCTTCTGGCCGTCGTAGTCGGCCCAGTTGGCGGGCAGCCCCACCTCCACGTGGGTTACCGTGCCGATCAGCCCGTTGCGCACAATCTCCGCAGCCTTGTGGAAGTTCGGCACCGAACGCTGCCACGAGCCCATCTGCCAGATGATGTTGTTCTTCTCCACCGCGCGCACAATTGACTGCTGCTCGGCGACGGTATGCGCCAGCGGCTTCTCGGAGTAAATGTCTTTCTTGCGCCGCGCCGCTTCGGTGGCCACGATCTCGTGCCAGTGGTCCGGCACGGCGAGCATGACGGCGTCGATGTCTTCGCGGGCCAGCAGTTCGCGATAATCATGATAGCCTTTGCAATCCTCGGTCCCGTAATAGTCGTTGATCATCTTCACAGCGGCCTGCAAATGATCCTTATCGATGTCGCACGCCGCCACCACCTGGCAGTCGTCTGAAGCCAGAAAGGCCTTGGTGTTGCCCGGGCCCTGCCAGCCCATGCCGATGACGCCAAGATTGATACGGTTGTTGGCTGGTGGCTTCGATTCCGGGCTCTGTGCAGCGCGAGCTTGCAGAACCGAAGGCAAAACTGCGGCCGATCCCGCAGCCTTCAGAAAGTTGCGGCGGTTTAAGAGGCCCAGGCCAGGCGTGTCTTTGGAACCAGACTGCTCAGTCATAATCAACCTTAATCTACCATTCGTTGGTGGGGTCAGTTTGCATCCTCACGGCCACCACGCGGAGCTGACAAGTGAATTTACGGTAAGGCGTACAGTAAATAATTCATAAAACACCTGAATTGGAGATCTTTCAACTCATTATGCCTCCGTTTTACCGGGTGGGTCAGCCGGGCATTGGATACCATTGCAGCTGGATCGATGTCCCTGCACTTGAAGGCGTCAATTGAAAGGAATATCGCTTATGTTGATTTTCGCTGCCAT
>JBEKOO010000064.1:0-17054 GCA_049521655.1 Candidatus Korobacteraceae bacterium | reverse complement strand
ATTGTTCCGCGGGTTGCGGAGCTGATGAAAGAGCAGAAGATGGACGACGTGCTGGTGCTGGTCGGCGGAATCATCCCCGATCAGGACATTCCGGCACTGAAGGCGGTGGGAGTGAAGGGAGTCTTCCAGCCCGGCACACCGATGGACGACATCGTCAAGTTCATACGAGAAAACGTGAAACCGCGCGGGGTGCCCGCGTAGGAGAGAGCGCAATGACTCTCCCTGAGCAACTGAACAGGCTGGTGCAATCGACGACGGGACCAGCACCATGGTTCTGGGAAACCTTCCCCGAGGTGCGTGGCAGCGGCTCGCGGCGCTACCGGTGGCGCTTCCATGAGAAGCAGGAGGGATTGAGCTTCCTGGTGACGCTGCATGAAGAGGGCGAACCGGAGCTGCCCCGGATGGCACTGAATACCTACTGCCGGCCCTTCCCCATAGAAGACGGAAAACTTGGCGTGTGGTGCCCAGAAGGGCGCACGTTGCGCTTTGCCTGCTTTGAGCCGGACCGGATGCAAGCTTTCAGCCTGGAGGAAATTGCGGGATGGTTTGCGGCTTCCAGCGAACGGATCTATGCCACGACGCCAGCGCAGGCGGAGTTCGACGTGAGCACGGAGCTGGAGGCGGGAACCTATGCGCTGGACGTGCCGGTGAGCTTCCTTGCCGTGGACGAGGTGCTGGCACCCTGCAACTACAAGGGACTGGCCGCGAACGATCCCTCGTTCGCAATCCAGGTGGTTTATCCGCAGGCCGGGCTGGTTGAGGTTCTGCCGCAGAACTGGATCACGCGAGAGAGCTATGACGTGGCGAATCACTGGATCACGCGCGTGGCACGCGCCCCGGAGACGCACCGGATTGTCGGCGAGCTATCGCGGGCAGGGGTGTTTGAGCTGGAGGAAAACGGCAGGGACTTCAGCCGCTGGCTGTGAGGGTATAGCAGGAGCAAGGTCAACCAAAGCGCTCAAGCAGAAGAGGCTTGAGTTACCCGCTCTCCCAACGGTTTTTCTCTTCCAGAGGTGTCGTAGTTGCCAAATATTAGATTGGCAGTCCGGTATTTTGTATTCTTGGCCGGTTTGTTTTTCATGGGGCTGGGCGCAAGTCTGGTAACGAAGTCGAATCTGGGAACTCCTCCGATCTCCAGTGTCCCGTACGTTCTGAGTATGATGTTCCCATTTACCTTCGGACAGTTCACCTTCATACTGAGTCTTTTTTTTGTGCTGGTTCAGGTAGTCATACTGAGAAAGAGCTTTCCCAAGAGGCAGTATGTCCAGGTGTTGGTGGGGCTTTTTTTTGGATTCTTCATCGATTTTGGAATGTTCCTGTTCGCCCTGGTGAACCCGCGCATATACGTCTGGAAGATCTTTTTTTTAGTGCTAGGCAGTACTCTTGTGGCTCTGGGAACCTATCTGCAGGTCGCCCCCAATGTCATCCTCAATCCCGGTGAGGGTGCGGTGAAAATAATTGCCGAAAAGACTGGTGCAAGGTTCGGAACTATAAAAGTAATCTTTGACTCGACACTGCTTATTTCAGCGGCAATCATTTCTCTTTTTGCTTTCGGGACAATCAAAGGTCTGCGCGAAGGGACCATCCTATCGGCTCTATTGGTGGGTTGCATCGTGAATGGATTCAGCTACATGTTCAGGCGTTTCCGCCTAACCCATAATTGGCTGGAATATTTGTCGGGTTCCGCAGAGCTTGTGGATAAGTCAGCATTGCCAGGGGCGGAGGAGATGAGCGCCGGTGCGGCGGATTAGAGCGGGCGTGTTTGAACTGCGAGAGGATAGAGAAGATTTTAGGCGCTGGCTGTGAGGGTATAGTAGGAGCAAGGTCAACCAAAGCGCTCAAGCAGAAGAGGCTTGGGTGGGCCATCCACCAATGCGTGGTACAGGACAGGGGATGGGATGGCTCTGAATCATAGCTCAGTTAAGTTCATCCTGCTGTTGGGAGCGCTATCGGCGATACCTGCGCTATCGGTTGACATGTCGCTGCCGGCGTTACCTGGGCTTCAGCGCAGCTTTGGCGTCACAGCCATGCTGGCGGCGCAGACTCTCGGCATCTTTCTTCTTGGATTTGCTTCGGGGCCCATATTCTTCGGGCCGCTATCGGACCGGTATGGACGCCGCCCCATCATGATCTTCGGGCTTGTCCTATTTTCACTTGCAGGCATCGGATGTGTTTTTGCTCCGTCGATTCACATTTTTCTTAGCTGCCGGTGCATTCAAGGAGTTGCCGCGGGTGCGGCAGCCGTGCTTCCGGCTGCGATTGTGCGCGATGTATTTTCCGGGCTGGAAGGGCGTAAGCGGCAATCGTATGTCGCATTATTCAACTACGGCGGACCACTGGTTGCACCCTTGCTGGGAGCGGCGGTGATGACGGCGGGGGGCAACTGGCGCGCGATCTTCCTGCTGCTGGGAGCTGGCGGGCTGGTGCTGCTGGGCGTATGTTACATCGGATTTTCCGAGACTCTGCCGGCGGAACGAAGAGCGAGTCGAAGCAAGGCGATGCTTTCAGGATATGGAAGCGTGGTTCGCGACAAGCGCTACCTGATTGCAACAGCGTTGCAGACGTTGAGCTTTTGCGGCATGTTCGCATTTATCTCTGCTTCGCCGCTGATTCTCATGAACAATTATGGTCTATCGAGTTCCGCTTTTGGATTGGTTTTCGCGGCGACGGCAGCAGGCTCGATCATCGGGAGTGCGGCAAACAGCTACCTTTTAGGCAGGCATGTATCGCACCTACGCCTGCTGGGCACAGGAGTCGTTGTCAGCGCCTTCGCAGCCGGTGGACTGTTCATCCTGGCGGAGTCGGGAAATGCGACTGTACTCCTGATCACGATACTTGTCATTGTCAGCAATATCTGCGTTGGAATCGTGGTGCCAAACACGACTCACTCTGCGTTGGAGGGCCTTGCAAGCATCGCGGGCACGGGTTCGGCCCTGCTGCGCTCGACCCAGATGCTCGGGGGCGCAGCGGCCAGCGTTCTGGTGGCCCGTCTCTACGATGGGCAAAGCGCGAAGGCGATGTCGCTGGTGATGGCCGGGTGTGCCTTGGGTTCGGTTGTGTGTTTGCTCCTGGGTGTTAAACATCTCACTGCCGAATTGTTGATTCCAACAGAAGACGCTATGGCCACGTCAAAGCTGGACGTGTAAGAGTTCAGATTCTTTCTTGCGGGGGTTCGCTCACTTCACTTTCTTGATGAGTTCTTCTACTTCCTTCGCTCCCTTGGCATAGAGCTTTTGTTCATCGGGTGCAAGCTGGCGGAGCAGCCGCAGAAACTCTCCGGCGTGTACACGTTCCTCGTCGGCTATGTCCTTGAGCACGGCGACGGCGAGTTTGTTGTCGGTTGACTCGGCAAGCTGCATGTACATCTGGGTGGCTTCGTACTCTGACGCCACCATGAAACGAATTGCCCTGACGAGTTCAGCCTTTGTGAGCTTCCGAGTATTTGCTAACTCTGAAAATGGAGCTCCGAACGTCGGCATATTGATTCTCCTCCCTTCAGAATATTAGCTGATGGATGGGTGGATTCTGAGCTGTTCTGCTCACGTTGCCTGCTACAGGATGCCGGCAGCGGAATAAGGACTTGAGTTGGGGGAAAACGGAAGATACCTCATGTGGTGGCTGTGAGGAAAAGCAATAACAAGGTCAAAGACCCCGCTCAATCAGATGAGGCCTGAGCGGCGCGCGCCCGCCGCACAAAACGTAGCGTCTGATTCCATCGTTCCGGCCATCAGGTGCAGCAGGTATGATTTAGCTCTAAAACCAAGAGATTGATTTCTTCTTCTTGGGAGTGTTGCTATCGGCGTCGTCATCGGTTTGCTGGCCGCTGTTGGCAGCCTGGGAATCCTTTTTGTCCTTGGCTTTCTTGGCGGCGAGTTCTTTCTCTTCCTTTTTCTCGAGCTTTGCCTCCTTCTTTGCCTCGCGCTTCTGCTGAGCCAGATACTTGCTTCGCTCGCTGGGCGTCATGTGGCTGAGTTTTTCTTTTTCAGCGGCATCAGCATCAGCTTTGGTGGCAGGAGCCTGGGCGGCCTTGCGATCGAGTTGGGCCTTTTCCCCGGCATTCACTGCAGACTTGGCGATTTCCGGCTTACTGATGGTCTGCCCGGACTTGACCAGATAACCAGTTTTTGTGGTGGAGACGGCCTTGATCCAAAACTCCTTTTCAGCGTTGAATCCGCTTCCGGCCTTTTCCTTCGGAATGCGTTCGAACCTCTGCGAGTGGAAACGGCCCTGAGTGAAGCTCCCTGCCTGTTGGAGTACCCCGGCGTGATTGGCCAAGTAGACCACGGCAGTGTCGGCGGTCTCTGACATGAACAGCAAATCGCCAGTATCGTCGACGACGTAGAGCATCCGGCGATTATCTTTATCCTCAAGAGCGTGAGCCTGCAGCGGCGGTGCCTCAACCGAAGGTGCTTTAATGCCTAAGTCTTCCGCGACATAGTTACGGATCGATAGGTTGCGGCCTTCTGTTTCTGCCCTTCGCACAACGTCTTCAAAGTTGACGGCCGGCACGGGTGGAGTTTGAGGCTTGGAAGAGGCGCTGCCCGGCGCGTTCGCCGGCGAGAGCGCCGGTGATGGCTGCGTGGGAGCACTGCCGGCTGATTGCGCGCTCAGGACCCCGGCTGCCGCAAACAATAGGCCGGCCAAAAGAACAAATTGGCTCACAGGGAGAAGCCGCACGCGGATCAGCATATGTCTTACACCAGCCCAGTAATTGAACTCAGTATGCTCCGATTCTACGTTCGATCTCAGAGTTGAAGCAAAGAATCTGCGCCGGTGTGCCAGGGAAATCCCGCCCGGCAGGTGGTGGCTGTAATTCGAGCAAGTGCGGCTTGGGTGGAATCGCGAGCAAGGTCAACGATCCCACTTCTGCCAAAGGATGGCAGAAATGGGGCACCTGGCTGCCCTCGGTGGGTGCGGCGGAGGCTGCCGGCATTGCTTGTTGGCTCCGCCTCTTGGTAGGCTGGTGCGTTTGCATCTGACTCTGGTGAGGAGCCGATGAGCGAATTGAAAGATACTTCCCCGCTAAATCAATTGACGACAACGGTAGCGACCGGCGTGCCGCGTTACCTGCGCAACGTGGAGGCGATGCGGGCGCTGATGGCAGGACTGCGCGCGGAAGAAGCCCAGATTCGCGAGGGCGGCGGAGCCAAGGCCATCGAGGCGCAGCACAACAAGCAGCGGCTGACGGCGCGGGAGCGGATTGGGCTGCTGCTGGACGAGGGAACGGAGCTGTTTGAGCTGGGGCTGCACGCGGCGCATGGGATGTACGAGGAGTGGGGCGGGGCTCCGGCGGCGGGGGTGGTGACCGGGCTGGGACGAGTGCAGGGGCGGCTGTTCATGGTGATCGCCAACGACGCCACGGTGAAGGCGGGAGCGTTCTTCCCGATGACGGCGAAGAAGGTGATCCGGGCGCAGAACATCGCGATTGAAAACAGCCTGCCGACAATTTACCTGGTGGACAGTGCGGGGGTTTTCCTGCCGCTGCAGGAGGACGTGTTTCCAGATCAGGATGACTTTGGGCGGGTCTTCCGCAACAACGCGGTGATGTCGGCGAAGGGGATTCCGCAGATCACGGCGATCATGGGAATGTGCGTAGCGGGAGGGGCGTACCTGCCGGTTATGTGCGACCACATTCTGATGACCGAGGGGAGTGGGCTGTTCTTGGCCGGTCCAGCGCTGGTGCAGGCGGCGATTGGACAGAAGGTGAGCGCCGAGGAGCTGGGCGGAGCAAAGATGCACGCGGAGATCAGCGGCACGGTGGACTTCCGCGAGGCCGACGACGAGGCATGCATCCGGCGGGTGCGCTCGCTGGTGGACAAGATGGGAGCGCGAGCCGAGGCTCCGTTCGACCGGGGCGAGGCAGTAGAGCCGCTCTATGCGAGCGAAGAGCTGTATGGAATATACGAGAGCGATACATCGCGGCAATATGACATGCGCGAGATTCTGGCGCGGGTGGTGGATGGCTCGCGCTTCGACGAGTACAAGGCGGGCTATGGCGAGACGCTGCTGTGCGGGTATGCGCGCATCGACGGGCACGCGGTGGGCATTGTGGCCAATCAGAAGCTGCACGCGACGCAGATCGATCATCACAACGGCGAGAGGCGCACGGAGTTTGGCGGGGTGATCTACACGGAGAGCGCGGAAAAGGCGGCGCGCTTCATCATGGACTGCAACCAGGGACGGATTCCACTGGTGTTTCTGCACGACGTGAACGGCTTTATGGTGGGACGCGACGCGGAGTGGAGCGGGATCATACGGGCCGGGGCGAAGATGGTGAACGCGGTGTCAAACTCGGTGGTGCCGAAGATTGCGGTGATCGTGGGCGGCTCGTTCGGCGCGGGACATTACGCGATGTGCGGCAAGGCCTACGATCCGCGATTTGTTTTTGCATGGCCAACGGCGCGCTATTCGGTAATGAGCGGCGAGAGCGCTGCGGGCACGCTGGTGGAGATCAAGCTGAAGCAACTGGAGCGCGAAGGCAAGAAAGTGGACGAGGCAGCGCGCAAGGAGCTTTATGATTCGATACGCGCTACCTACATGGAGCAAATGAAGCCGCAGTATGGCGCGGCGCGGCTGTGGATCGACAAGATCATTGACCCGGCAAAGACGCGCGAGGCGCTGAGCTGGGCGCTGGCGGCGGCGCATTGCAATCCGGTGGTGGAGAAATTCACGGTGGGGATTTTGCAGACGTAAGAGACGCGAGGTTTGCGGAGTCGATGGAAATTGTACAGAGGGTTTTTGAACTTCCGATTACGGTCCGCGAAGAGGATATCGACCAGCTTGGGCATGTGAACAATGTGGTATACGTGCGCTGGGTGCAGGAGGCGGCGATGGCGCACTGGAGCGCCGTGGCCAGCGCCGAAGAAAAAACACGGCTGCTGTGGGTGATCATCCGGCACGAGATCGACTACAAGCGCGCTGCTTTATTGAAGGACGCGATCGTGGCGCGGACGTGGGTGGGCAACGCCGAGGGGCTGGCCTTTGAACGCAACACGGAGATTGTGCGCGCAGCAGATGGCAAGCTGCTGGCAAAGGCGCGGACACTGTGGTGTCCGGTGAATGCGAAAACCTTGCGGCCTATCGAGCCGGGGTATGAAGTGCGGGCGCGCTTCTCGGCCGAGGAGCCGAAGGTGCTGTCACAAGATATATTCTGAGAGACCATGAGCGAAAAGGCAGTGAAGATCGTTGAGTGTCCGCGTGATGCGTGGCAGGGATTGGCACGGCAGATTCCGTCCGAGACGAAGGCGGAGTATCTGCGGGCGCTGGTGGGAGCGGGCTTCAAGCAGATCGATGCGGTTTCCTTCGTTTCGCCGAGGGCGGTGCCGCAGATGGCCGACAGCGAAGACTTGCTGAAACGGCTGGACCCGCCGGACGACGTGGAGATTATCGGCATCGTGGTGAACGAAAAAGGGGCGGAGCGGGCAGTAGCAACCGACGCAGTGCGCACGCTGGGCTTTCCGTATTCGATCAGCGAGACGTTCCTCAAGAAAAATCAGAACCAGACGGCGGAAGAGAACAGCGATGCGCTGGAAGCGGTGTGGCGCAAGGCCGAAGAACAGGGGCTGGGATTGGTGGCCTACGTTTCCATGGCCTTCGGCAATCCGTACGGCGATTTGTGGAACGTGGACGAGCTTCTGCAGGCGGTGCAGAACATCGCCGACATGGGGATCAAGACGGTTTCGCTGGCGGACACCGTGGGAGTGGCGACACCGGAGACGGTTGCGGAGATCGTGGCGGCGGTGGTCGAAGCGTTCGATTACATTGAGGTGGGCGCGCACTTGCATGGACGTAAAGAGAATGCGGCGGCCAAGATTCTGGCGGCATACGAGGCGGGCTGCCGGAGATTCGATTCGGCGCTGGGCGGATTGGGGGGATGTCCGTTTGCGCAGGATGCGCTGGTGGGCAACGTGCCGACGGAGGTGGTGCTGCGGACGCTGGCCGAGCATGGCGCAGAAGTGCCGATCCGTAAGCCTCTGGAAAATGTGCTGAGGATGAATGAGGATATTGCGTTGCGTTTTGGGAGATAGAGCAGAGAGTGCGTCTTAGGTGCTAACGCTCCTTACACTGATGCTCCAGATAGCACCATCTGATGCTATACTACGTGCCTAGGCCAATAAGACTTAAGGGGGTATTGTCATGCGGACTACGGTTGCCCTGGATGATGAGTTGCTTCGCAAAGCGCAAGCGTTTACTGGACTCAGCGAGAAGTCGGCCATCCTGCGTGAGGCGTTGAATGCGCTCATCGAGCGTGAAAGCGCCCGGCGTCTGGCACGCCTCGGAGGTAGCGCACCGCAGCTCAAGTCGATCCCTAGACGAAGGACGGCCTGATGATCCTGGTTGATACTTCGGTTTGGATCGATCATCTTCGTAAGAGCGATGCCGAACTGGAAAACCTCCTGGAGCATGGAAGCGTGCTCTCTCACCCTTACGTGATCGGAGAGTTGGCTTTGGGAAGTATCCCTAAGCGCAACGTCTTTCTGGATGCGATGGGGGATTTGCCAAAAGCCACGATGGCCGAGGATGACGAAGTTCTTAGGTTTATCTCGGATTACTCGTTATTTGGGCTTGGAGTCGGCTATGTCGATGTGCATCTATTGGCCGCGGTGAAGCTCACGGCGGGAGCGTCGCTCTGGACTCGCGACAAGCAATTGCTGAGAGTTGCCCAAAAGCTGCGGTTAAATAGCAATTTCTGAGTCGAATTGATGGTGAGAGAGACTGCATGACAAAGGAAATCGCATCGCTCCTGGGAAGGTTGGCAACCGCGAACAAAGACCTAGGCTCGCGTAGCAACGAGAGTCGGAGAATTCGCCGGGAGCTTCGGATGCTTGGACACCGAGGCGGCTTGCGTGGAGCGAAATCAAATTAGGACACTACGTGAGGCAGACGACCGGTGCTTGCGAGTTGCCGCCGGAGCGCAGGAAAGGTAAGCTTTTGCCGCCATGTATACGACACTCAAGCTGACATTTGACAACAAGATTGCGACTCTGACATTGAGCCGCGCGGAAAAACGCAACGCGATCTGCCATGCGCTGATCGATGACTTTCTGGCTGCGCTGCGCGAGGTGGAGAAGTCATCCGCGCAGGTGCTGATTGTGGACGCCGAGGGCAAGGCGTTTTCGGCGGGGATGGACCTGGAAGATTTGAAGGCGCTGGCGACCCATACGGCAGAGGAAAACCACGCCCATAGCCAGCGCATCGCGGGGCTTGTCCGCTCGCTCTACGACTTCCCGAAGACGACGATTGCGGCGGTACAGGGCGCGGCCATCGCGGGCGGTGCGGCCTTGGCCACGCTGTGCGACTTTACGCTGGCATCCACGGCGGCAAGCTTTGGCTATCCCGAGGTGCGGATTGGATTTGTGCCGGCGATAGTTTCGTCGTTTCTGATGCGGCAGGTGGGTGAAAAACACGCCCGCGATCTGCTGCTCACCGGACGCATCATTAATGCCGAAGAGGCTTTCCGGATAGGGCTGGTCAGCGAAGTGGTAGAGGCCGGAGAGCTACAGGCAAGAGCGCGCGGGCTGGCCGAGGAGTTGCTCGAAAATTCGCCGGCGTCGATGCGGGCGACCAAGACGCTGTTGCGCAGCTATGGCGGCGAGCAACTGAGCCTCGACATCGAGAGCGGGATGGAGGCCAACGCGTCGATGCGCCAGAGCGCAGATTTTGTGGAGGGCGTGCGAAGCTTTCTGGAGCGGCGCAAGCCACGGTGGAGCGAGTAGAGTGACTGCGTTCCATATTCGCCGGCAGCTCTACATTTGCTGACCGCGACAAATGCGGGGCACCTGTGATGTAACCTAAGTACATGAGCACAATCAGCGAGACAACACTGCGGGTTCGCTACGCCGAGACCGACCAGATGGGCGTGGTGTACCACTCGAATTACATCATCTGGCTCGAGGTGGGACGGGTTGAGCTGCTGCGGCAGTTGGGCTTCAGCTACCAGGAGATGGAAGCCGAAGGGCTGCACCTTCCCGTGGTCGAAGTGAAGTGCCGGTACAAGCATCCGGCACGCTATGACGATGAGGTGACGATTCGTACCCATCTGGCGCAGATGAGAGCTTCGCTGCTGCGCTTTCACTACGAGGTGGTGCGCAAGGCTGACGGACGGCTGCTGGCCGAGGGCGAGAGCGTACACGTGGTAGTGGGTCACGATCTGAAACGCACACACCTGACGGGCAAGTACCGGGATGCTCTGCACGCAGCGGTGGAAGCTGCGCAAAGTATGGGGACGATACGTCATAGCGATGCGCGATCATAAAGGGGATTCAATGGCAGCACTGCACTTGAATGGAAACGATTTGACGCTGGAAAGTCTTGAGCAGGTGGCGCTGCAGCGGCAACCGGTGCTGCTGGAGTCTGACGCGCGGGAGCGGGTTGCACGGGCGCGCGAGGTGGTGGATTCGCTGGTTGCAGGAGATCAGGTGGCGTACGCGATTACGACCGGGGTGGGGCATCTGGCCGACGTGCGTATCTCCGCCGACCAGGCGCGCGAGTTGCAGGTGAACCTAGTGCGCTCGCATGCGGTGGGAGTCGGAGAGCCGCTGAGCGAGGCGGAGTCGCGGGCGATGATGCTGTTGCGCGCCAACTCGCTGGCCAAGGGCTTCAGCGGCGTGCGCGCGGTGGTGATCGACACGCTTTGCAATATGCTGAACCGGGGCGTGCATCCGGTGATTCCGTCGCAGGGATCGGTGGGCGCCTCGGGCGATCTCGCGCCGCTGGCGCATCTGGCACTGGTGCTTACCGGCGAGGGCGAGGCGTGGTTCCAGGGACGGCGGATGAACGGCGGCGAGGCGATGAAGGCGGCAGAGATTGCGCCCATCCGGCTGGAGGCGAAGGAAGCGATTTCGCTGATCAACGGCACCCAGGCGATGCTGGGCGTGGGAGCGCTGGCGCTGCTGGAGGCTCAGACACTGGCGGCTACGGCCGACGTGCTGGGGGCAATTTCACTGGACGCGCTGCAGGGCACGGACGTGGCCTTCGATGAGCGGATTCACCAGGCGCGCCCCCACGTTGGGCAGACGCTGGTGGCAAAACACATGCGCGCGATGCTGGAAGGCTCGGCGCTGCGCGAGCGCCATCGCGACTGCAAACGGGTGCAGGACGCCTATTCCTTGCGCTGCATTCCGCAGGTACACGGCGCCGTGCTCGACGTGCTGGACTATGCGCGGCAGGTTTTTGAAACCGAGATGAATTCGGCGGTAGATAATCCGCTGGTCTTCGTGAAGAAGGCTCCGGCTGGCTCACCCAGGGGAGCTGCGGCGGAGGGCGAAGTCATCTCGGGAGGAAACTTCCACGGACAGCCCATTGCGTTTGCACTGGACTTCCTGGCGATTTCGGTCTCGGCGCTGGCGGGCATCAGCGAGCGGCGCATCGAGCGGATGGTGAATCCTGCGTTGAGCGAAGGGCTGCCGGCATTCCTCTCGGCGCACGCGGGACTGAACTCCGGGTTCATGATGCCGCAGGTGACGGCGGCGGCGCTGGTGAGCGAGAACAAGGTGCTGGGACATCCGGCATCGGTCGATTCGATTACGACGAGCGGAAACAAGGAAGATTACGTTTCGATGGGCATGACGGCGGCACTGAAGCTGAGGCGTGTCATCCAGAATGTGCGGTACGTGCTGGCAATCGAGGCACTGGCGGCGGCGCAGGCGGTGGATCTGCTGGCTCCGCTGAAGCCCGGAAAACGCGCCCAACAGGCACTGCGGGAGATTCGCGCGGTATCGCCGACGGTGACCCAGGACCGTTCGCTGGCACCGGACATTGCGAAGGTCAGCGAAGTGATCCGGCAGGGAAAGCTGGCGGTTGTGCTGCGCTGAGGTAAACAATCAGCGTTGCCGGCAGGAATTGTGCGCGGAATGTCTTACCGTCGGGAAAAGTTCGCACAGGGCCAACCAATCGGTTGGCTCACTTCATGCATTGCTCTGGAATTTTTCTTGCATTTGCAAGAGGGGGGAAGCTTATTGGTAAACACCCTGCGTGGCTACAGATCTCAGTATCTTCTCCAGGTTTTCTCTATTTTTTACTGGATATCTTAGGGCTTCGCTGGTGAATTGCAGAGGATTGCCTGAGATTGTTGTTGACATAGCACAGAAAAACCAGCAAATTACAAACTGTCATTGGCGGCCCGGTCGATGCTGTTCGATCAGGATTGCGGTGACTGGAGTTTGCCCCCGCTCTGGCGGCTCCGTACAATTCGCATGGCTACGACTTTAGCGCCCGTGGATTCGCGGGAAGTGGTACGCTGCGACGATTGTCATCTGGTCCAATTCAGGACATCCAACAATTTGTGCCGCCGGTGCAAGACCTCTTTGGACGATGTTCCGGAGCCAGTGCAGATGCATGCTCCTGCGATTATGGCCCCGGTACAGACGATGCCCTCGCGTCAACTGCCGGTGGCGGCTGCGATCCGCTCGCTGCGGATGCGGGCGGGACTGAGCCAGCGGCAATTGGCGCTGCGCATGAGCGTGCCCCGCACATACGTATCGAAGATAGAAAATGAGAAGGCCTGCCCAACGCTGGGTTCGCTGGAGCGGCTGGCCGGAGCGCTGCGGGTGCGCATCTGCGACCTGTTGACGGTGGGACACACGACGGAAGACGACATCCGCGAACTGTCTCAAGACGAGTTCATCGCCGAGTTGATGCCATACATGCGCAAGCTAAATGGCATGCAGTGGATGAGCGTGCTGAACCAAATGCGCGAGATGACTGCAATGCCCCGGCGCAGCGCCTGAGCCGGCACGGGGAAAGCCCACTCTGGCCGCGGGGCCGGAGCGCGCAGTGGTACGCGCGGAAAAGAGCAAAATTTGGCCGCCGGGCGCGGTAAGGCGCAGGCGCGGCAGCGCACTCGACCGGCCTTCGGTGCATTGCAAGAAGGCGAGGCGTGTGCTAGCTTCAGGTTTTGAGGATTCGCATTGCACACCACCGCCCCTGCCGGGCTGACTCGTAAGCAAGCAGAACTATTCGCCAAGCTCGATCCAGAACGGCTACCACAACACATCGCGGTAATCATGGATGGTAACGGACGCTGGGCCCGGCGCCGACATCTGCCTCGCGTGGCAGGACACAAGCGGGGAGTGGAGGCAGTGCGCGACGTGATCACGCTGGGTGCGCGCATTCACCTTCCGGCAATGACGCTGTATGCGTTTTCAGCCGAGAACTGGAAGCGTCCGAAGACCGAGACCAGCTTTCTGATGGCCCTGCTGCGCAGCTACTTGAAGCAGGAAGTTCCACTGATGAACGAGAACAACATCCAGCTCCGTTATATTGGACGGATTCACGAGCTGCCCACGGAAGTGCAGGAGCGGATGGCATGGGCAACTGAACAGACTGCGAAAAACACCGGCATGATCATGACCCTGGCGCTGAACTACGCGGCGCGGGCCGAGCTGATCGACGCCTTTCAGGCGATTGTGGAGAAGGCGGCGAGCAACGGAGGGCTGGCAGGGCTGAAGATTGACGAGGCGATGATTTCACGCCACATGTATGCCGCAGACCTGCCCGATCCGGACCTGGTGATCCGCACCAGCGGTGAGATGCGGCTCTCGAACTTTCTGCTCTGGCAATTGGCCTATACGGAGATTTACGTCACCCCGACGCTGTGGCCGGACTTTGACGGCAATCATCTGCTGGAGGCGCTAGCGGACTTTCAGAAGCGTGAGCGGCGCTATGGCAACGTGGGTGCGGCGTTCTAGTGTGACCGGCCTTCGTCGTCTTCAGTATCATTTGATACGTTTCTTAAGAAAAAGTGAACTTGCACAGTATCAAGCAGTTCCGCGACTGTTCGTAAGGGATTGCTTATACGATTGATGAATTATGCGGTGGAAGCGCTGGCGTCAGGTTTGAAGAGTCGCAGCGGTTGTATTCTTTGATACCTTCTAGCATTGAGCAGGGCGAGCGTGGGGTATCCTATGATTCCTCGCGCCCAGCGCGATAGGCTGGAACGATCCGGCTCGCGGGCCGAGAATGACAGGAGTCGCCGCAATGGCCGAGCCGAATTGCCCCATCTGTGGAAGAGAAGCTCTGGAGCGCAAGTCTCTGGACTTTGAGACCCAGATTGAGGTTGGACGCGGAGTGACAAGGCAGCTTCGGGTTCCGGGTGTTCTTGCGGAGATCTGTTTCAACTGCGGCGAAGCATTTTATGCTCCGGAATCGCAGAAGAGGATTGTTGCCGGGCAGAGGCAGACGCTGGGACTGCTCTCGGCAGCGCAGATCCGGGAGTTGCGAGGCAAGAGAACGCAGGCTGAGATGTGCGAGCTGCTTGGAATCGGCGAAAAGACCTACAGCCGCTGGGAATCAGAGGACCATTTTCAGTCGGAGGCATTCGACCGCTTCCTGCGCATGCTGATGATGTCGCAATCGAACTGGGAACTTCTTGAAGAAATTGCGAGATCGAAAAGGTCTTTGATGGTGTGAATTTTCTCTCCTGCTTTGCTTCCTGAGTGCGCCGGAGGGTACCCTGCTGGTAGCGCCATAGAACACATCGACATGAAACGAATTGTCACCGCCGTCGTCCTGATTCCCCTGGTGCTGCTGGCCGTATTGCGCGCGCCGCTCTGGCTATTTCTGCTGATTCTCACCTTGGTGGCGTTGGCGGCTGTCTTTGAATATTTGGACATCGCGGCCGAGTATGGCTTTGAGCCCTTCCGGTTGTTGACCTATCTCTACACTGCCGCGCTATTTGTGGTTTATTACTCCGCGTTTGAGTTTGGCGGTGGGGAACTGCTGGCGGGAATTCTTCTGCTGTTTCTGTTTGCTCCATTTCTGCTGATGCTGGCAGCGATGGGGCGGGAAGATCTGAAGGCCGCGCTGCCGGCGGCGGCGATGAGCTACCTGGCGCTGCCCTATATCGGGCTGCCGCTGCTGCTGCTGGCGCTGATGCGCGACTCGGTGCGGGGCTGGGTCTACGTGCTGTTTACATTCTTCGCCGTATGGGTGGGAGACACCGCCGCGATGTACGTGGGCAAGAGCATGGGAAGACACAAGCTGGCGCCACGAATCAGCCCCGGCAAGACGATCGAGGGCACGCTGGCTTCGCTGCTCTTTGCAGTGGCCGTCTGCTGCCTGTTTGCGCACTATCTGCCGGAGATTGCGGCGGCGCTGGGACGGGTACACGTGCTGGCTGAGACAAAGGAGTCACTGCTGATCGAGGCTCCGCGGTACGGGCGCGCGCCGATGTGGATTGCGGCTCTACTGGCAGCGGCGATCAACGTAGCGGCGCAGGCAGGAGATCTGCTGGAGTCGGCGCTGAAGCGCGGCGCGGGGGTGAAGGATTCGGGCACCGTGCTGCCGGGACATGGGGGAATTCTGGACCGGATCGATGCACTGTTGCTGGCATTACCAGTGGCGTTTCTTCTGTTCCTGGCTTTTGGGCACAGATTGGTGCAGGGATAGGCTGGCGGGTTAAACTGTAGATATACGTGATGAAGCGAATCGCAATTCTGGGCTCGACCGGTTCGATTGGTTGCAGCACCCTCAAAGTCGTCGAAAGTTATCCGGAGCGCTTTGCGGTTGCGACGTTGGCCGCAGGCTCGAATCTGGAACTTGCGTTTGAACAGACACTGCGCTGGCGTCCGCGGCTGGTTTCCGTGGCCCGCGAGGATGCGGCAGCCGGATTGCGGAAAAGGCTGCGCGAGTCCGGTGCGAGCGAGACCGAGGTGGTGTGGGGTACGGCTGGAACGGTGGCCGTGGCGACCCACAGCGAGGTTGATTTCGTGGTCAGCGCCATTGTTGGCGTGGCCGGACTGGAAGCGACCTACGCGGCGGTGAAGGCGGGCAAGCAGATTGGGCTGGCCAACAAGGAATGCCTGGTGGCGGCCGGCGAATTGATTACCTCCGAGGCGCGACGGCAGGGCAAACCGCTGCTGCCGATCGATAGCGAGCACAACGCCGTACACCAATGCCTGCGCGGCGGACGGATGGATGAGGTCGAGCGGGTATGGCTGACCGCATCGGGCGGACCATTCCTGCACACGCCGCGAGAGGAATTTGCGAAGATCACGGTTGCCCAGGCGCTGAATCATCCGACATGGAAGATGGGGCGGCGCATCACCATCGATTCGGCGACGCTGATGAACAAGGGTTTCGAGGTGATCGAGGCGGTGCGGCTGTTCAACCTGCCAGCTTCGCGGACCAGGGTTGTGGTGCATCCGCAGAGCACGGTACACAGCATGGTGGAGTTCGTCGATGGCAGCATCCTGGCGCAGGTAAGCGTGACCGATATGCGGCTGCCGATTCTGTATGCGCTGGCCTGGCCGGAGCGGATCGCAAGCGATTTGCGCTTTGACGTGCTGTCGCTGAAACATCTGGATTTCTGTGCGCCGGATTTGGAAAAGTTTCCGTGTCTGCGGCTGGCATACGAGGCGGCGGAGGCGGGCGGAGCCAAGACGGTAGCCCTGAACGCAGCCGATGAAGTGGCCGTGGCGGCCTTTTTGGAGGGTAAAATCTCCTTTTTAGGCATTCCGGCTACGATTCAGGCGGTTTTGGATGAAACGCCAGCAGACAAACCGGAATCTATATCAGAAGTACTTGGCATGGATTCCGAGGCGCGCGAAAGAGCGCGCCGTATTGTCAGTGCGGGCGCGAGTGAATCGCGGGTGGCAGCCACGAAGTAAGTAGTCTGCCGTTGGAGAAAACATATTCCGTATATGAGTAGCGCTTTTTACACTCTGGTCGGCGCGGTTCTGGTGCTGGGCGTAATGATCCTGGTGCATGAGTTCGGCCACTTTGCCGCAGCCAAACTGCTGGGCGTGCGCGTGGAAGTCTTCTCCATCGGCTTTGGTAAACGCCTGTTCGGCTTCCGGCGAGGGGATACCGACTACCGGATCTCAGCCCTGCCACTGGGCGGCTACGTGAAAATGACCGGAGTCAACGCGATCGAGATGAAGGAAGAGCGTCCCGAGGGCGCGGAGGCTGGGGATTCAGGCGAGTTTCTGCACCATCCGCGCTGGCAGCGGCTGATCATCGCCGTGGCCGGACCGGCGGCAAACGTGGTGCTGGCCGTGCTGCTGCTGACCGTGGTCTTCTCGCTGCATCATGAGATACCGTACGGCTTCTACCAG
>JBEKOO010000063.1:0-17981 GCA_049521655.1 Candidatus Korobacteraceae bacterium | reverse complement strand
CGGCACAGGCTTGATTACGGGCTTACCCGCACTGTTGTCCTCTGCCATACCTTCTCCTCGGATCTTTCTTGGTTGTTGCTATTTCACTCTCAACGCGGCCAGCCAGAACCGCAGCTCGTGGCCTAATAGTGCAACTCTTATTTATTGCTTTCAATGGTGAAATGAGGATGAGTCATAAATGATGAGGTGTCAATAAAAAAATTTCGGCAGCCAGAATTTCTATTAAGCTATGAGAGCAGGAAAGTGGGCTTGGGCTCCAATGAAGTAAAATGGCGAGTTGCGGGAATGGATGAGGGCTGATGGTTGTTCGCAAAATGGAAAAGGGGATCAAATTAGTGGAACCTATTGATGGGGCTCACGTTTCCCGAGGTCTTCGGCGCCGCAGCCGGACGCGCAAGAAGCTACTAGAAGCCGCTTATCAAGTAATGTCCCGACGAGGAGTGGACGCCGCCACTATTCAAGAAATCACCGAGCAGGCTGATGTCGGCTTCGGAACTTTCTACAACTATTTCCTTTCGAAACAAGATCTTGCAGCCAAGGTTCTGGACTGCATGCTCAACGATCTAGCAATACGTAACGATCTAGCAACCATGCCCTACAAACACACCGATCCTGCCCGAGTGCAGGTCTTTTCCGCTCGGATGACGATCAGGGAGGCAGTCAATGAACCCATGTGGCATTGGTGGATCCAGAGACCAGATCTTCTGGCGGACCGGATGCGTGAGTGTCACATGCCTTTCGGGCTCCGGGACATCTACTTGGCCATCCGTGCTGGCGCCTTTCACTTGCAGGAAAGTGATGCTGAATCCGTGTGGGGGCAGACTGTGTGGCTGATGGTAGGGGGAATGCGCGACATCATTTTAGGACATGAAAGTTCAGGCCACGAGCGCCTGATTGCTGATCTACTTATGCGTGTGGTAGGCATTCCGCCCGCTATTGCCCTCGAACTCACCACGGCTCCTCTTCCCAACCATCCTCCGCCCAATATCGACTTCTCTTACGACATCACAACCGATCCCGCGTTGAAGAAGGGCTCCGCAAGCCAGAAGTTCGAGTGAAGCATTGGCCGAAAGCAATGCCGAAGAAGATTAGCCTTGAGTGGAGAAAAAAATGATAGAGTCACCAAAATCGTCAGGTAATGCTGCTTGAGGCAGTACAGCTGTATTGTTTGTAATACAGATTAGGGATGAATTTTGTGCCCTTCGCTATCGATGGTGCCGCTGTTGCTGCGACCAAAGAAATCCACTCGCAATTTGGTCACGCCCAACTGATACATTTCAAAGCTCATCACCATCTCGATCCGACGGATTATCTCGTTACTCGGATCATTGGCGAATAGGGCCCACCTCTCAGAAATTCAGTGCCGACCGTGCATTCCGGTCACGAACCAGCTACTGCGGGATCTCAATGGGTAGGAAATCCTGCAGGCGATTCGGCAAAAGGCACTTGATGCTACTGTCGTTACCATCTAGGATGGCGAAGACGAAAACAACTCCCGCACGCTGGAGTATCTGTGCGAGGCCGTTGGCGGAGGAGAGCGTTCTCAAGGCTTCTGTCATCATCGGATTCGGTGGAGGCTGTCTGACCAGCATTGCCATTTTGGCTGCTGGATTGATCTCTCGGGACATCCATTATGTCAAGGTAGCGACCACGCTAATGGGCACCACAGACAGTTGCTTGAGCAACGGACAGGCCAGTATATGCACCGGTTTTCCTGATTGGCGACACACTTTACATGGTGTCGGAAGCTATAAGGGACAAGAAGGCTGTCTTAATGGAGCCAAAGTGATCAAGAATGGGCTGATTCCAGTAGCACGGTACTCATTTGTTCCCAGCAAGGCTGGCGTCCCCAAAAAAATAATCAAAGTAAAGGATGAACAACTATGACAAAGCTATCAAAGAAGACCCAGATGACCACAGGTGGCCCCGTATTCGTATATGTCGACGAAGAGAAAGACAAAATAGTGCGGATGACACCGATGGATCTGGACGGAAGCGATGCCGAGTCCTGGAAAATCGAAGCGAGGGGACGCACCTTTCAGCCCCCGCGAAAGACAACTTACTCGCCTTATACCGCAGGGTTCAAGTCAATGATTTATTCAAAGCGCCGCAATATGTATCCCATGAAGCGTGTGGACTTTGACCCCAACGGTGAACGCAATGAAGAGAAACGCGGCGAGTCCGGTTATGTCCGCATTAGTTGGGATGAGGCGTTGGACATTGTTACGAACGAAATCAGACGTGTTAAGCGCGAGTATGGCCCCGGCGCAATTGCTGTCGAACCCAGTTCCCACCATCTGTGGGGTTTCGTAGGCTATCGCCACAGCGCCCTGCTTCGCTTTATGAACACAATCGGCGCCACCTTGGTCGACCACAACCCGGATAGCTGGGAAGGCTGGCACTGGGGCGCCGCGCACATGTGGGGCTTTACGGCACGTCTTGGTAACCCCGAGCAGACCGATCTGTATGAGGACTGTATCAAGAACTGCGAGATGATGGTCTTCTGGTCTTCTGACCCGGAAACAACCAGCGGAATCTATGGTGCGTTTGAGAGTTCGATTCGCCGGCGCTGGCTCAAAGAGCTGGGCGTAAAGATGGTGTTCATCGACCCTTACTACAACCACACCAACGGTCTGCTAGGCGGTAAATGGTTCGCTCCCCGTCTGGGCACCGATGCCGCCTTGGCCCTTGCTATCGCCCATACCTGGTTGATTGAAGGCACATACGATAAAGAGTATGTAAAAACACACGCTCACGGATTTGAAGAGTGGACCGACTACGTTCTCGGCAAAACGGACGGAATTCCCAAGACGAGTGAGTGGGCAGAAAAAGAGTGTGGAATTCCTGCGCATGACATCCGCGCTCTAGCCCGGGAGTGGGCAAAGCACAAGACCACGCTGGCAGCCGGCGGACTTGGCGGCTGGGGCGGCATCTGCCGCAGCCCGGTCGGCATGGACTGGGCCCGTATGATGATTGCACTGATCACCATGCAAGGCATGGGGAAACCGGGCATCAACATTTACAGCACCACTCAAGGCGCTCCGGTTGATTCTGACTTCTACTTCCCGGGTTACGCCGATGGCGGTATCTCGGGCGAAAACGACAACTCTGCTGCGGGTGCCGGCTTTGGCTATCGCATGTTTGACGGCGTCAAGAGCAGGGCCATGACCTCCAACCTCAGCACTGCTGCCGGTGTGCATCTTAGCCGCATGCGTCTTCCCGAATGCATTCTGGATGACAAAGTGGAGTGGTGGGGTAAAGGTTTTGTCGGAGGTTCTCCGGAGCAACAGTTCCACAAGTATGAATACCCGGCCGCCGGCTACTCCCGCATTCAAATGCTGTACAGGTATGGTGGCTCGAAGATGGGCACCATGGGGCAGAGTAACCGTTATGCCAAGATGTACCGATCCAAACGGCTCCCCTTTGTTGTCAGCCAGACTATTTGGTTTGAAGGTGAGACCCAATTCTCGGACATCATTTTGCCAGCATGTACCAACTTCGAGCGTTGGGACATCGGCGAATGGGCCAGCAACTCCGGTTACAATCCGGACTCCCACAACCAGGCCAATCACAGGGTGATTACTTTGCAGAAGAAGTGCATCGAGCCGGTGGGTGAGTCTAAAGCTGACTACGAGATTTTCCGCCTGGTCTGTGAGCGCCTCCATGTCGGCAATGTCTTTGCCGAAGGCAAGACCGATCTGGAGTGGGCAAAGCAGCTATTTAATACCTCTGACGTGGCGAAGGTTATGTCTTGGGAAGAGTTCTTTGATAAGGGATACTTTGTTGTCCCGGTTACCAACAAAGCTCCCTCCGCTCCCGGCCTGCGCTGGTTTGCCGAAGACAGAGAACAGGATACCCGCGGTTGGATTTCCAGATTCCGCCCCGGAGACCTGGTGGATCAGAAGGGATTGCAGACGCAGTCAGGCAAGGTCGAGTTCGTATCCAACAGCCTGAAGCGTTTTGGCCACTACGACACCGACGATACCGAGCGTCCTCTGATGCCGATGTACATTCCTTCGTGGGAGGGGCATCACACGGAGCGTTTCAAGAAATATCCTCTGGCCGTTGTGTCTCCTCATCCCCGCTTCAGCTTCCACACGATGGGCGACGGCAAGGACAGCTTCATGAATGACGTCAAGAATCACCGTGTGCTCATTGACGGATTCTACTACTGGATTTTCCGCATGAATGCCGAAGATGCCGAAGCAAGAGGCATCAAGAATGGCGATCTGATCAAGGCTTACAATGAGCGCGGCGCGGTTATTTTTGCAGCCCAGATTACTGAGCGTGTTCCGGTTGGAATCTGCCATTGTTACGAATCCTCGGCCGAGTACAACCCTTTGGGTGAGCCGGGAAACTCCATTGACCGCGGCGGTTGCCTCAACATTCTGACGTCGTCCAGATTCTTGTCCAAATACGCCAGCGGCATGACCACAGAGCATTGCCTGGTTGAAGTTGAAAAATGGGAAGGAGACCACTCGAAATGAAACAGCATTATATGGTTATCGACGTTTCACTTTGTCACGACTGCAATAATTGCTTTCTCGCCTGTAAAGACGAGCACGTTGACAACAAGTGGTTGCCCTATACCGATGAACAACCCCGGCATGGCCATCGATGGATGAACATACTTCAGACGGAACGTGGCCACTACCCTCGCATCGATGTCAGCTATCTGCCCATGCCTTGCCAGCACTGCCAGGATGCCCCCTGCGTGAAGGCTTATCCCGACTGCATAACTCGTCGTGAGGATGGTGTCGTGTTGATTGACGCGATCAAGGCCAAGGGAATCAAAGAACTGGTGGACAGTTGTCCCTACGGCGCCATTTACTGGAACGAAGAGGCAAGCATCGCGCAGAAATGCACTATGTGTGCCCATCTGCTGGATGGCGACGAGGAAATCAAAATTCCCCGCTGCGTTCACAGTTGCCCCACTGATGCGATCGCGTTCTACACCATGAAGCCTGAGGAGATGGAGCGGAAGATCCTACAAGAGGGGCTGGAGGTTTACCGACCTGGGCTGGGTATCAAACCAAATGTTCTCTATAAGAATCTCTACCGGTTTGAGAAGGCCTTTGTAGCAGGCGGTATTTTGAAAGACAACGAGTGCGCAGAAGGAGTGGAAGTCGCTCTAAAGGGCAACAACGTCAACTGCTCTCAGATTACAGATTACTTCGGGGATTTTAAGTTTGATGCTCTTTTGCCCGGCGAATACACCATTGCAATCGGTGGCAAAGAGGTCAAGAGGGTTCAGGTCGAGGCTTCCGTGAATGTTGGAAGCATAGTGATTTAATTGAATGAAAGCAGCTAACTGGAGTTGTCAGAACAAGTGAAGAGCACCAACTGAAGCAGCAGATGTTCGATTGGATGAGGAAAGCGCCTCACGCCGGCATTCCGGCGTGAGGCGTTCACCTTCTGAACCTATGAGACTTCTTGCCGCTACCGGCCCGCTCCTTCGGCCGATACTTACGAGAGCCATATAGTACCGAGATTCTTACTTGCACTCAGGACGTCGACTAAGACGGTCTTCTTGTCCCGGCCTGGTGACTCCACTTCGACGACGTAGTCGCGAGTACCTGCCTCAAGATTATCGAAACGAAAATCACCATAAGTATCGGTAACTGTTTCGCCGATTCTTTTTCCGCTTTGCAGCAATCGGCTCTTGGCACCCATTACGCAATCCACCACACCCGCTTTCTCCGCGGCAACGCTGCCGGCAATGAAGCACCTGGCATAGCGATACAGGTTCTTGTAGTAGACCCGCGGGCGGGTTCCGTACTCCGGATGCAATGGCTCCAGTCCTTCTTTCTTCACGATGCCAGCGAATCGCGAATCCTCCACGTATTCCACCCGGAGGGCACCGGTCGGACATGCCTGAGAGCAGCGCGTCTGTTTCCATCCATCGTCAATCAGATGAGCGCAGAATGTGCATTTTTGTGGAACATTCTCCGCCTCGTTCCACCCTATACTTCCGTAGGGGCATGCGTCGACCAGGTCGCGCCGGCCATTCGCCTTCTTGGGGTCAATCAAGACGATTCCATCCGCGCGCTTGTAAACGGCACCGGAGGATGACGTCATGCACGGTGCATCTTCACATTGCATGCACATCCTTGGTACGTAGGCTACGTCTATGAGCGGGAATTGCCCGCGCGCGCTACGCGCCACATCAATCCAGCGGTGGCCGTGCCGTGGCTGCGACAGAGTATAGCCGGGCCAGGTGTTGTCCAAGTGCTCGTCTTTGCACGCCATTAGGCAGTTATTGCAATCCTGGCAACTGCCAACATCAATAATCAAACGCCACTTTTTCATTGACACGCCTCCTCACCAGACCACTTCTGCACGTCGACGAGACATGAATTCGGCGCCATGGAATGCGACTTTTTGATCATCATTCGCGCGGGAGTAAGAATGTTGATGCAACCTCCGCGATCCGGCGACTTACCCGGCTCCCCAATAGGCTCATAAATCGCACACGATTCATACGAATGCACGATGCCGGGTGTCATCCGCTCCGTTACCTGTGCCGCGCAGATTACCGTTCCACGGTCGTTGAAGACCTTCACCAGATCGTTTTCCCTAATGCCGCGCGCCGCTGCATCGGATGCACTGACTCTCACAATCCAGTAGTAATAACCATCCACCAGCACACGATGATCCTTGATGTCACAAGTTGAGGAGTCCTTGGCGTCACCCATGGTGTGGAAGCTGTACCGCGGATGCGGCGACACCAGGTGTAGCGGGTACTTTTCGTATAGCTCGGGCGTCGCCTGCGGCCCCTCCCACGCCGGCACATACTTGAGCAGCGGCGGCCGCTCCGGATCATCAGGATCAAAGCGCTTCAAGCTTGACGATTCAAACTCGATCTTGCCCGATTGCGTTTGCAATCCATGACGGAACTGATGCGAATAATCTCCCGGCAAGGGCGTACCTTCGGGCGTATCCTTCGCGCGACCTTCGGCAAACCAACGATAAGACACCGGATCTCTCGCTTCTTCCGGAGGCGCCGGCATCACGAAATAGCCTTTCTTCGCGAAGTCCTTCCACGAAATCACATCCGGCAAATCGGTAGCGTCGAACAGTCGCTTGCACCAATCCAATTCCGTCAGGCCCTCCGAGAAAGCGCCGCCGAGGCCGAGCCGTTTCGCGATGTCCAAAAATATCTGGTAATCCGATTTGGACTCGCCCAGCGGTTCGATGCACTTGTGCTGCAGCACCATCACGCGATGATTCGCCTGTGTCTGCGCATGGTAGATGTATCCACCGCAGTTGGCAAACTCGCTGATGTCCCAGCGTTCGAAACTGGTGCAGGCAGGCAAAATGATGTCGGCGAACTTTGCTTCACCTTCCATCCAGATGGACTGGTTGATTACGCATTCCAGCGTCTCCGTGCCGTACATCCGGACATAGCGGTTGGTCTCGCACATCGTGCCGAAGTGTGACCCACCATACTTGTAGTAAAGCTTTACCGGTGAATATCCGTCAGCCGGGTAGGAAATCCGCGAGAACTGTCCTTCGATCGTTTTTGAATCGTCCGGATAGCCGTCGCACTTGCCATCCATGATGGCCTCGGGAATCTTTAGACGGGGAACCTTCTGTTTGACCGTATTGTTAGTCCCCATCATCGGCATGCGCTGGTAGAGGTTCTGCGCCGCAGCCGTTCCCATCAGATCTCCCGAGAAACCGCCTTCCGAATATCCCGGGAAGAAGAACCTCGTGTCTATTGGAGCGCCCTGCTGCAGACAGCCAAAATTAACACCGGGCTTGCCTAGCCCGCGCATCGCCATCAGTAGAACCACACCGCGCGCCCAGTCAGCCCCGGTGGCACTTCGGCAGGCTCCGCTAAAACCAATGATGCCGCCTGCGGCAAGGTAGGTGCGCTTCTTCCCCCAATCGCGGGCGAGCGCCCGCACATCCTTTGCCGGTACTCCCGTCTCCTTCTCCTGCCACTCGGGCGTCTTTGGAACTCCATCGTCCTGGCCGAGAACATAGCTCTTCCATTTATCGAAACCGGTCGTACGTGCAGCAATATATTCCTTGTCGTACAGATCTTCTGTGATCCATACGTATGCGATGGCGTGAATCATCGCGCTGTCGGTTCCCGGTTTCGGCCCCAGCCACTTCCCGCCCAGCCACGCCGCAGTGTGGTTGTAGTATGGATCGATGTGGACCATGGGAATACCAAGGTCCTTAAGCCATTGGCGCCGGGTTGTACCCTCGTGTGCTCCGTACACGCCGCTGGTGGCCTCGGGATCGGCCCCCCAGAACACGATCATCTCGGCATGCTTCAAGCAATCTTCGACCGTGCCGTAGGTCTCCGCGCCGCCCTTGCGCATGCTGTGTCCCCAGTGGTGCACGGCCCCCCAGAACCACCCTTCCCAACTATCCGGGTTGTGTTCGACGAACGTGGTTCCGATGAGGTTGAAAAACCTGTGCCGAGCGCTCAGCCAGTATCCCAGATTTCCCCAGGTATGGTGAGAGCCACTGCCGTTCATGATGGCACCAGGACCGTATTGCTGCTTTACGCGCAAAATCTCGCCGGCGACTATGTCCAGCGCCTCATCCCAGCTAATCTTCTCGTACCCCGAGACGCCCCGGTTCTGTGGGTTCCTTTCACCTTTAGGGTCGAAGTCGACGCGCTTCATCGGAGACAGTATCCGGTCCTGGGAATACACCATGGACTTCCATGCGAGAGTGTAAGCGTCCACCGTTGTCTTGGAGGGAGGCGTGAACGTCTTCCCCCGTGCGTGAATCGTCCATGGCTGGGGATCGTTCTCATCAAAATTGATGTTCGTGATCCGGATGATCTTGTCATCCTTCACATACACGAAGACCGGGCCGCCGTTGGTATTGCTGGTGAATCGCGTTTCGCCATTACTGACTTTGACTCCGTAGTGGACATCGGCAGTAGCCACCAAATTCAGGGTGTCCCAGAACCACTGCGCCAGCTCCGGAGATCCGTCGCTTTGGATCTGGAAATGCTTCAATGCATTGATAAACGCGAAATGATCTGTTGCCGGCTTGACCAGTCGATCTGCAATCGCAGCATTTTCGAAGCTGAGTTCGAGCTCCGGTTTGCTGTGAGTGCCCGCGGTTGACTTTACACGGCCGTCCTTGAACGTAAGGTATCCGGCCTGAGAATTGTCCCGCAGCTTTACCTGCACAATGAAGTTCTTTCCCTGCAACCGGCCAGCGATAGATGGGTGCTTCTTAGCACTGCTGCGAACGGCAGTACAAAGGCGGGAGAGTAGAACAGGGATGGTGATTATAGCCGACGGCATCGTTATTATTACCTCTCGATCTGACACTAAGTATAGAAAATTGCGGGGACTTGTTGGCGGCGACGGGCGATCAATTTCACCTAGATGACCCTCAACGGAAGAAAATGCTCGATTCTGGAAGCACCGACGCAGGCATGGCAACGGGTACACTTCACAAGGTCGATGACCATTCCCCATCTCATGGTTTGTTATCCATTTTCCATGCTTTGTCAGATTGTCAACCAACGCGGCCGATCCGTGCTTTACGCGTTGCGGTAAGGAGCTTTCCAGTTATCGCAACGTCGCAACGTAAAGCATGAACACATTTCATAATTCGCACGCAAATTTGACTTCAGGCAACACTTCCTTTCTACCTTCATGGGGCTCACCTCCCCCTGTGCGGAATAGGCAAGTGCTCTTCATCACATTGCATACATGATTTGACGGCCCCAGCAACGGAGTAGGGTTGAACTGGAGTTTCCTTTTTCAGCGCGGATTAACCGGAATCTTACCACTGGCAGTTGGTTTTGCAAGACCAAACTCCCTGTCTAAGGTTGAAAAGCTACGAGAATCAGTGCTTCCGTAGCCTCCGATGCGTCAGCGTGAGTATTTCCCATCGATTTCTCAGACACTTCTATGCGCGCCTGTCCAGAGTTCGTTTCGGGCACTGAAACAAAGACCATACACAGACCTTGGGCGAGCGGGTGATTGGTTCAGCGTAGTTAAATTAGAGATGCAGAAGTTAGCGACAGCGGCTTGTGCGGCTTTCCTGCTATTCCTGATCCGCGAGATGAAACCCAGTCAGCGAAGCTATTCACCTCGACCCCGTCCCTGACACAGCCGTGAACGCTAGGAATGAAGTCACGAAAACAATATCCATGCTTTCTGGAGGAGCTTGCCCGTAAAGTCATTCGTCCAACACTGAAAAAGTCTGGAATCGAGTGGCACGTCTGGCGTGCGTTCCGCCGAGGACCGGCGACGAATCTCAATCGCCTGGGAGTTCCGGACGAGGTTAATCAGGCCATTCTAAGGCGTTCGAACGTGGGTGTAACCCAAGGCTCCTATATCAAAGCCATTGATTCTGATACGGTTAAAGCCATGAAGAAACTTGAACATGCAATCAATATGCAACTGGAGGCCACAAACAGAAAATCGACAGGTTGGCTGCCGATCATGTAATTTGCGTATAGTTGTTTATTTTCAATTGCTTAGAAGCTGCTGGCGGAGGACGCGGTCACGAGCGAACCTCTCTCCCGTCTATCAGGGTAATCTACAGGGAAACCGGGACTTTTAGGGCCCGTGCAACAGTCGGTTCCCACGAATTTTCGGACTAAATGCAAGAAATAGCTTTTTCTTCAACCGACTGAACAGGGAATATCAGGGAACAGCTTAGCTGTTCGAACCGATAATTTTCGGCTGGCTTATCAACTGCCCAGTATGAACAGAGCCGCCTGGAAACCTGGCCACAAGCCGACTTGCGAGGACTAATCACCTGGAGCAGATTCGGATTTGCGAATGCCGGATCAATACAGCAGCTTCCACTTGTGGTTGCGGACCTCCACCATGTGGAAGGCTTGAGCGGTGAGACCCAGGTGGTCCGTCGGTGTCATATTGAAGATCCCGTTCACGCCGATCACATTTTTCGTCTGTTCGATAGCGTCACGGACCTTGGCCTTCTCCGTCGAGCCTACTTTGTTACTACCTCCAGGTAGAACAGCAGGGCGCGTCGTAGGCGTGGCCACCAAAGGTAGAGATCGGCCTGTGAACCGGCGCTTCAAACTTTTTTCGGTAGGCGAGGTCCACTTTGTTCGGCGGGTCATTATCGGGCAACTGCTCGGCAACCAGCACCGCAGCGGCGGGCAAACGAGCGCCTTCCACCGCAGAGCCGACGGCGTCGAGGAAGTCTTGGGCCGCCACCGCATGCCTGAAATAACGGGGCATCTTCGACATTCCAAGCAGCTGGTAGTTGCGTGCCGATATTGCCGTTGGTGGTTGAGAGCCGCAGTTGAGCACCGCCTGCATGCCGTTGTGCTCGCGCAGCTTGATGAGCTGTGGGGTCCTGTCGGTATCGGTCTTCGCAAATGTCTCGTCAGCGGGACCCCCCGTTTCAAAACTTGAAGAGGAGCAGGAGTCTGCCCAAATACAGCGTGGATTAACTCGTTTGTTCAGATAGATTGTATCGACGCAGTCGATATAAGATAAAAAACATGATGGCGTGGTGCTCGCCAGTTCCGGGCTTGCAGGCATTACAGACCTTTCGGATTTGGAGGGTTGGCCGTGCGCTTTCGTAATCTGGATCTGAACCTGCTGGTGCAACTCGATGCCCTTCTCGCCGAGAAGAGCGTTTCCAAAGCCGCCAAGCGCGTCTTCCTTAGTCAATCCGCTATGAGCGACGCGCTGGCGCGCATGCGCGACTTTTTCCACGACGACCTTCTGGTACGAGTAGGGAGGGCCATGGCGCCCACACCGCTGGCGCAATCGCTGCAGCAGCCGGTAAGGGACGTCCTGATTCAGATACGGTCCATCGCCTCTTCGACGGCTGACTTTGACCCTGCCAATTCCAATCGGAAGATCACCATGCTCACTTCCGACTACATGGTGGATGTGTTGCTGAAGAAAGTCATTCCTGTGGCGGCACAACAGGCCCCGGGGATCCAATTCGAATTCGCGCCGTTTACAAGCAATTTCCGGGAAGAGTTCGCCCGCGGCCATCTCGACCTGATGATCATTCCCGAAGGCTACACGTCCGAAGACCATCCCAGTGAAACTTTGTACCAGGAGAGCTGGACATGCGTGGTCTGGTCCAAGAATACCTCGGTTGGGAAAAAGATCTCGTTCGAGCAATACAAGAAGATGGGGCATGTGTGCGTGAACCTGGGCGAGTGGCGAGTACCCACTTATGAAGAGTGGTTTCTCAAGCGCTACGGCAACATCCGCAGAATTGAAATTGTGGTGCCGTCATTCAACATGGCGCTCCAACTGGTGTCTGGCACGCAAAGGATAGCGACCTGCCATCTGCGGCACGCCCTTATGTACGCGAAGCAGTACTCTTTGCGAATGGTCGCGCCTCCATTTGACATTCCTCCCCTGAAGGAACGCGTTCAATGGCATAAGTACATGGACCGTGACCCGGCACTAGTGTGGTTCCGAGGCCTTCTGAAATCGACTGCCGTCAAGGTGTGAGGTTAAGGTGTTATGGGTAGAGACTCCATTAATTGCCAAAGCCGGTCGGGAGACTCAACATGGGGATTGTGGCCCAAGCCCTCCAGCAAAACCGCATGAGGATCGTAGCGGCGCATTTGTTCGGCGCTAACCGCAGGGTCTCTCTCGCCGGCGGCCAACCGCAAGGGGGCGTTCATTACCCGAATGATGCTGTCGACCGACGGGCCAACTGCAAGGTTCACCGCAGGATCCACGGACAGCCTGAACTTGCCTTCACTCTCGATAATACCCCGGGCCGCGCAAGCTGAATCGGGGTCGACCAGGTCCTTCAAGCCGGACACTCGCAAGTAGCGTCCCTGAGCCTCCTCCCGCGTTTTGAACCAGCGGACGGGAGCGCGTCCGATTTCCCTTAACTTCGCTACCTCTTCGTCCATCCAGTCAAGCTTTACGCCGAAAGCCAGTACTTGGCGGACGCGGATGCCAAACCAGCCTGTAGCAAGCACCATGGCGACCACACCGCCCATCGAATGACCGAGCAATACTACCTCTTCATCCTGTCCTAGTAAACCGGCGACGGCTGCGGCATAGGCTGCATATCCATACGGCGGACGCTGACAAGAACGGCCGTGGCCGGGCAGATCCAGCATCATCCACCGGGCAGGCCATTTCGCTTCAACAACAGGCCGCAAACGAGACCAAACGGCGGCGTTCGCTCCCAGCCCATGAAGCAGAACCAGTGTCGGAGCGCCGTTCCCTCCACGCTCAACCCAAAGACCAGTCTCCTCGATCATGCCTGAACTCATCTATGCCTGCCTAATAAGCCGCCTCAGCGGGAGATCGAATTTTCAAGCAAAAGGGTTGTCCGTGGCCCTCACCTTTTGTTACATCGACCGCGTCGATACATTGTATCTGAATGAACGACTTGACACGAGGAGACTCTGGCGTAAACTTCCTCCACTGATCGTCAGGTTAGGCCATCATCGGGTCCTCGGTGACCCCAGCTTTGATCTGGGCGCGGCAGACTAGGGCAAGCAATCATGATGGCCTGCATGGTTTTGTCAGGCTATTTTCTCCAGTTTCAGGTTGGCGCGGCGAGGCGCCTCGCGAGAGGAGTTGTAATGAGAAGTGATGCTAATGCTGGTGAACGGGTAATCAAGATGGGTGCTTGGTCAGCCGGACCTGGATGCCACGGCGGATGTGGAGTGGAAGTCCACGTGAAGGATGGAAAGGTAACCAAGATTGAAGGTGATCCTGACCATCCCTGGTACCACGGAAGGGCCTGTCCCCGCGTTCTCGCCATGACCCAATACATCTACAGTCCCAATCGCCTAAGACACCCCCTGAAGCGCATAGGCGCTAGAGGCGAAGACAAATGGTTGGAGATCTCCTGGGAGGAAGCTTTCGACATCTGCGAGACTCGGATGCGAGAACTCGCCGACAAATATGGCCCCGAATGCATGCTCTTTACCCAGGGCACGGGTCGTGATGTCGGTGGCATGATCAGTTTCCTGGCCTACTCCTATGGCAGCCCAAACTGGTGCATGATGGGGCTCTCCGGCCACTCCTGTTTTACTCCTCAATTGGCGGCGGGCTATATAACCCAGGGGGATTTCACCTTCCCGGATGCCGCCCAGTTTCTTCCCGACCGATATGATGACCCGGAGTGGGTAGCGCCCAAATGCGTGATTAGCTGGGGTGCCAGCATGAGCCGTGGGTGTGTGGACCATTACTGGTCCGGCCACTGGTTCCTAGACCAGATGCGGCGGGGAGCTAAGCTAATCGTTATCGATCCGCGGTGTACCTGGGAGGCATCCCGCGCCACTATCTGGCTTCAGCCCAGGCCGGGCACGGATGGCGCATTAGCTCTAGCCTTCCTGAATGTAGTGATCACCGAGAAGCTCTATGATAAAGACTTCGTGGACAAATGGTGCCATGGCTTTGACAAATTGGCCGAACGGGTACAAGAGTACACCCCGGAAAAGGTGGAGAAGCTTACCTGGGTGCCAGCAGAGAAAATCCGACAGGCAGCCAGAATGTATGCCACCGAGACACCATCCGGCATTGAGATCGGCCGTCCCGTAGAAGGCAATCCCGATGGCACCACCGTCATCATGACGATCCATGATCTCATAGCCATTACCGGCAACTTGGACGTCCCTGGCGGTAATGTGATCTGCCGCTCGGCCTATGGAGTGACTACCTATCCCTATAACACAGAGGAAGTAATTCAGTTATATGGAGAAGAGCTCTATACAAAGCTAAGCGAAAAGAGAATCGGCGCTGACAAATACCCCTTGGTCAAGAGTTTCAGGGCTTGGGCGCAACCGGACGAGATCATAAAGCAGCTTGAGACCGGCAAACCCTATCCCATTAAAGGTGTCTGGACGCAAGCAAACAATTGGCTTGCCAACCAGGCAGGTGATCCCAGACGGCATTACAACGCCATCAAAGACCTTGACTTCAACGTCGTCGTGGACCTCTTTATGACTCCGACGGCGCAAGCAGTGGCGGATATTGTTTTGCCGGCAGCCAGTTTTCCGGAGAAGGATTCCATCTACTGCATCGGCGGTCCCCTGAACATCATTGAAAAGGTTATTGACGTTCCTGAATGCAAGTCGGATTGGGAAATCAACTTTACCCTAGCGAAGCGGCTGAATCCGAAAGCTGTTCCCTGGAATACCGTCAAGGAGATGCTCACTGCCCGAATGCTGCCATCCGGGTACACGTTCGAGTCCCTAGGTGAAAAGCGTTGGGATCTGGCTCCGAAGGACCATGCCTGCGGTAGCCGTCCCTATCGAAGATATGAGAAAGGCCAGCTCCGGAAGGATAAACAACCTGGCTTTAGAACTCCTACCGGGAAAGTGGAGCTCTACTGCACCAGCTACGAGAAGTGGGGCTATGATCCATTACCGTCCTACAGGGAGCCCGGCCCAGAAAGCCCCGAGCAAACGCCGGAGGTTTACAAGGAGTTTCCCTTGATCATGATGACCGGCCGGCGTTCACCAGTCCTCTTCCACAGCGAGCATCGTAATATCCCATGGCTCCGGGAAATAGATCCAGATCCTTTGATCGAAATCAATCCGGAGACGGCCAAAGAAAAGGGAATAGAAAATGGAGACTGGGTATGGATTGAAGGAACGATGGGTAAGTGTAAGAGAAAGGCCAAGGTTACCCCTATCATCCATCCTAAGACTGTGATGGTTCCTCATGCCTGGTGGCTGCCGGAATCAGATGGTAAAGCGCCTCACTTTTATGGCGTGTGGGATTTGAATGTCAACCAGCTTATCCCCATGGGCTATCCGGATAAAGCTGGCTTCGGCGGGGGACCATTGTCTTACATGCTGTGCAGAATTCGGAAAGTATAGTTCGAAGACTTCAGGAAAACTGAGGAGCAGCTGCCCAAGACTAATAAGGAGTTAAGATGCCGAGGAACGGATTATTGATCGAATACGAGTACTGCAACGGATGCCATTCGTGCGATGTGGCGTGTAAACAGGAGCATCAATATCCAGTTGGAAAGGGCGGCCTGAGGATCAGCGAGATCTATACCGAATTACCTGACAAGGTCCGAACTGATTATCTTCCTTTTCCCACGGCCTACTGCGACCTGTGCGCCCCTCGGGTAGGGCGAGGAGAAAAACCCGCCTGCGTAAAAGCCTGCCAGGCAGCAACTATGTGGTATGGCACGGTCGCAGAACTGGCAAAGCTTATGGAAGAGAAACCGCATGCTGTATTGTTCACTCCGAAGTAGGTGAGTGGTGCGGAATTCGCTGCCCGCCGACGCGAGTCGCGGAAAAAGCATTTCGGCGTTACTCCGATTGATCGCCAATCAGTGAGGAGACTGGTCAGATCACGGGGTAACCCGGCAACGATCAAATCGCACGAACGGGCGAGCGCCGATTGTCAGCCCGCTGTGTCCGGCTAAGCACCGGTACCTTCGTAAGATCAGCGCGTTGAAAGTTGATAGTTCGTAGTCTGGAGGAGACATATGCGTCGCATTTTCGTGATTGCCAGTTTGCTCGCCGTGCTAGCTTCATCCGCGCTTGCACAAGAACTTACTATCGGAGTGAATCTTTCCACCACCGGACCAGCCGCATCGCTGGGAATCCCGAATAAGAACTCGGTGATGCTGGGTCCATCGGAAATTGCGGGGTTGAAAGTAAAGTACATCTTCCTTGACGATGCCTCGGATCCAACGACGGCCATCCAGAATGTAAAGCGCTTAGTCTCGGAGAATAACATCGACTTGTTGATGGGACCCAGCATCACGCCCACATCTATGGCGATACTCGACACCCTGCAGGATGCCAAGCTGCCCGCCATTGTCTATGGGTCCACGAGCCAGATCACCAGCCCGCAGGAAGGCAAGCGTAAGTGGGTATTTAAGACCGTCCCCAACGACGACGTTTTTGTCGCAGCGATCGTCGGCCACATGCTGAAACGTGGCGTAAAGACGATCTCTATGCTCGCGGTCAACGATTCATACGGAGAGAGCTGGATCAATGCGGTGAAGAAGGCCACAGAGGAAAAAGGTATAAAAATGCTTGGCGTCGAGCGATTCGAGCGTTCTGATGCCAGCACTACGCCCCAGGCCTTGCGGTTAATGAAGTACCATCCGGACGCTGTTGTCATCGCCGCCGTTGGAACCTCGGCAGTCACGCCGCACCTATCGCTGGTCGAACGCCACTACAAAGGCAAGATTTATCAATCGGGTGGCGCGGTAAATCCTGATTTTCTGCGCGTCGGCGGAAAGGCCCTGGAGGGCTCGTACGCAGCCCAGTCACCAGTGATCGTCGCCAACCAACTCCCGGACGGCTATCCGACAAAAAAGGAAGCCGTGAAATGGCTGACGCTGTATGAGAAGGAGTACGGTGCGCCCGCCCCCTACGCCGCGTATCCCTGGGACACGATCAAAATTCTCGAGGCGGCCGTCCCGGTTGCCCTGAAGAGCGCAAGACCCGGCACCGTGCAATTCCGCGAGGCTTTGCGCACGGCTCTTGAGAACGTCCAGGGAATAGTGGGAGCTGCGGCGGTGTACTCTATGTCCGCCAATGACCACGTTGGCATCAACGAGCTTGGTATGTGTGTTTTGAAGGTGCAAAACGGAACTTGGGCTCTGGCGCAGGCAGCGGACTTCAAGAAGATGAAGAAGTGATCTGGTTATCCTGATTCAACGTTAGTAATGGCGTCCATCTTGAGCTTCGGTTTCTCGGCTTGTCAACTTAAGTTTGCGTGACATGTCAGTTGTCGTGGCGTCGGACTAAAAGTGCGCGGTCTCTATGCGATATGTGGTTGATGAGCATCGCTGTTCCCCTTCAGCGAAAGTGAGACTGCTGGAACCGGAAGGCTAAGCTACAGACTTGAGCTGTTTAGTTTTCAGTTGTTAATTTCTTAATTCCGTTGTATTTTCACCGCGCTCACAATTGCAAGTCAGATGTGTCGTCTGGAAGTACTGGTTCGGGGACGGGGTTGTCCAAAACACTGGCGCTTTCAAATACCGGCCTTCATCGGCTGGTTGCGACCACATCCGAAAGGACAGTAAATAACTATGCAGAAAACGAT
>JBEKOO010000062.1:0-18572 GCA_049521655.1 Candidatus Korobacteraceae bacterium | reverse complement strand
GAAACCACTCCGGCGGAATCGCCATTTACAAAGCCGGTGATGGTGTAGGCAAAGGTCGGGGTCGCGGCGCCGTAGAGGCGCGCGGCGTTGTTGGCCGTCACCGTCAGCGGAGCCTTAGTCACAGTGAAGGTCCGGCTGACCGGAGTGGCAGCGTCATAGTTGGCGTTCCCAGCCTGTGTGGCCTCCACCGTCACCGATCCGGTGCCGGTAAGGGTTAACGTGCTGCCGTTGAGCGTCGCTGGACCAGATGTCACCTGGTAGGTGACCGGAAGAGCAGAGGTTGCCGTTGCCTCCAAGACGATCGGAGTTGCACCGTATACTTGCGCTCCCGGATTCGGGAAGTTGATTGTCTGCGACTGCGCGCCCAGAGGAACTCCGGTGCCCGTCAATGCGATCGATTGCGTTGCATTGGTTACGTTCAGGTTGTTATCGGTGAGCACCAGCGAACCGTTATCCGTGCCGCTCGCCAGTGGAGAGAAGCTGACCAGCAACAGGCAGGAAGCGCCAGCCGGTAGCGTCGCCGCCGTGGAGGCGCCGGCGCTCACCAGAGGACATGCCGACTCTGCGCTGCTGTTCAGAATGAAGCCCGGCGCGATGCCCGGATTGTTCCCGGTATTCGGGACCGGAAAGACGAGCGCGGCAGTACCGACGTTCTCGACGGTTACCGTGCGCGGGCTGTCGCTGCTGGTGGAGCCGACATCGGTGGACGCGAAGCTTAGAGCCGGGGGGGCCGCGAAGTCCTCCTTCAGTATGCGGCTATTGCCCTCATCGGAGATATAGACGTTGCCGACGCCATCGACGGCAACGCCTAACGGGAAAGACAAGCCGCTGCCTATAGTGCCCTGGGTGTAGCCGCCGCCGGAGGGCGTCTCTTTGAGCAAGCGGTTGTTGCCGGAATCGGAGATGTAGACATCGCCGATTGCATCCACGGCGACCCCATTGGGGTTATAGAGACCGCTGTTTACCACGGTGCTCTGAGTGTAGCTGCCCGCCGATGGCGTCTCCTTCAACACCTGGTCGTTGAGGGTATCGGCGATATAGACGATGCCGTTGCTGTCCACGGCGACGCCACCGGGATTGTTCAAAGCACTTGCGATGGTGCTCTGAGCGTAACCGCCGGCCGAGAGCGTCTCCTTCAACAGGCGGCCATTGCCGGTATCGGCGATGTATACGTTGCCACTTGCATCCCCCGCGACAGCACTGGGCGAGTAGAGGCCGCTGCCGATCGTGCTCTGGGTGTAGCCACCAGCTGACAGCGTCTCCTTCAACATCCGGTCATTACCACTATCGGCGATATAGACGTTGCCTCCTGCATCCACCGCGACCCCCATAGGAGCACTCAGGCCGCTGCCTATCGCGCTCTGCAGGTAACTGCCCTTGGAGAGCGTTTCTTTCAATACTTCGTTATCGGTGTCACCGGCGATATAGACGCTGCCACTCCCATCCACGGCAATTCCGCGGGGAGCCAAGCCGCTGATTGGCAAGGTGATCTGGGAGCCGGGCGGAAAATTCACCAGCGGAGCCGCCCCGCCACCTGAAACGTAGGCGATGGCGATGGCCCTTCCGGAGCCGTCGCGCAGCACAATGGCCCCATTGCGGGGGCCCGCGAATCGTGGCGTAAAGGCCACTTCCATCGTGCAGGTTTCGCCAGCGCTGTAGCTGGTTCCCGGAGCACAGGTGCTGGTGCTTGCGATAGCAAAATCGAGATCTGCAACTCCCTGGGTCAGCGCAACCGGGATGCCCAGAGTTGCTCCGCTGTCAAAGGTGAAGATCAGCGAAACTGTTGCGCTGGTTTGGCCGAGGGCGAGCGTTCCGAAGTTGACTGCACCGGATGACGCCTCCACTCGCTGCGAATTGCCAGAGGCGACAAAGAGGTTGCCGCTTCCGTCCAACGCCGCGCCACCGGCATGGTTGTAGCCGCTGCCCTGACCCAGGGTAATCCCAGCAGAGCTGAGGTGGGCGGGCTGTGCACACAGTTCGCCCACCAGGATCGGAAGCAACAGTGCCACAGAAAACAATCTGGGAATGCGGCGAACAAGAGAAGGGAAGTTCATGCTGATAAAACAGTTAGATGAAAAAAACAGAGTAGCTGTTGTACGGAACAGCTCCAGTTCGCGCAGGCAGGCGGATCGAGAAATGGGAAGTACGTAATTGTAGCGCTTCCAGAGAAAGGGTGGTGACTGGCGAAAGAGACTTCTGGGAGGCGTGAAGTACTTGGCGGCACTGGAATTCTTCGCTGAGTTCGGAATAACGCCTCAGGAGCTATAGCAAAATCGGGCTGTGCCAACTCGGGAACGGTTCTATGTGGTTTCGGAGCCAATGTTATCGCCGAAGCGCTCCTTGCGGATGGCAGAGGTGAAGCAGCCGAGGAAGCTGGCGAGAGCGGCAACAAGAAAACTGGCGCGAATGCCCTGGAACAATGCAATGGGAGTATGGCGAGTCAGATAACTAGTGAAGATGGCGCCGGCAATTCCAATGCCCACGATCATGCCCGAATAGCGGGCCGTAGCCTGAACACCTGCCGCCATGCCCTGGCGATGCGCCGGAGCCGCACCCATTAAAGCGCTGGTGTTGGGGGCGACAAAAATTCCAGTACCGAGTCCGGTCACGCCAAGAGCCAGGCCGACAAGTGTCATGGAGGAGTCGGATCGAAGGAGCGAGAGCAGGACGAGTCCGACACCGAGAATGGCCATTCCGAGGGTTGCCGGACGCCTGGTGCCGATGCGATCGGAGAGGATGCCGCTGATCGGCGCGCAAATGGTCATAACTCCTGGCTGGATAGTTAGCCATATGCCGGCCCGGCCGGGGCTCAAGCCGCGCCCCTGGATGAGATAGAAGGGCATCAGAAAAAGGATTGCGAAGATGGCCATATAGTTCAATACCGAGCTGGCGACGCTCATGGAAAACTGAGTCTTGCGGAAGAGGCTCAGGTCGAGCAACGGATGCAATATGCGGTGTTCGAGCAGGACAAAGAGGAGCAGGAGCAAAACCGCCCCCGCCAGCAGGCCGAGAATCGGAAGCGAGGTCCAACCGCGGTCATAGCCCTGATTGAGCCCCATCAGCAGCAGCACGAAGGCGGCCATGAACAAACTGGCGCCGCCGAAATCGAATGGCTCTCTATGGCTCTCGACCTCATCGCGAGGGATGAACTTCATGCAAAGGGCCGAACCTATCAGACTCACGGGGACATTGATATAGAAGACGGCGCGCCAACTGAAAGCGTCGGTCAACCAGCCGCCTAAGAGCGGGCCGGTAAGGGAGCCGAGATAAACCATGACCGCCTGCAGGCCAAGGGCTTGGCCGCGCTCGGAGGCAGGAAAGTTGGTGGTCAAGATGGCGGCGGAGTTGGCATACAATATCGATGCACCCACTGCCTGGAGGGCGCGTGCGGCAATCAGTGGAACCACACCCCACGCCAGACCGCATCCCGCCGAGCCCACGGTGAAGATTGCGAAGCCTAGAATATATAAGCGCTTGTGACCACGCATGTCACCGAGGCGACCGAAGGTCAGGAGAAAACCACAGACAACTAAGAGATATATTGTGACAACCCACTCGATGGTGGCCACGCTGCAGCCGAACTCGCGACGCATCGTCGGCAGAATGACGTTGACGACGCTGCTGTCGAGGGTTCCCATGAAACTGCCTACGGCGACGGCTATCAGCACCCACCATTTGGGCTGCACGTCAGAGAGAAATTTGCGTGGAGTCATCTTTATGGTCTTGCCGATCCTGACTCATCCATTGACAAAGGGAGCCTTGTGCTAAGTATTGTCGCCTTTATTCGCCGTTAGGTTCCGCGAGCAAGTGCTGGTTCACACCAGCGCCTGTGACATTTTTCTTCTCGAAGCAAGGCCTCGAAGTTCCTCAGCGTGGCTTGCACGCGCTGCAGGAGAGGAGATGTCTCCCCTTTACGCCAGACTGCGATCAATTCAATTTCCGGCACCGGCGGCATGATGCAACGATAGACAACGCCGCGGACGCGCAGGTTTTCGCGGAACGATGCCGGAACCAAGGATACGCCCAGGCCTCCGGCGACGAGTCCAAGGCTGGTCTGGAGAAATCGCGTTGTAAGGATCTTAGCCGGTGCAAAACCGTTACGGCGGCATGCTGCCACAACTGCGTCGTTGTATCCAGAGAGCCGATGCCGCGGCGGAACAATGAAGGTCTCCCCTTCGAGCAGTTTAAGATGAACGCGCTGCTTCATTGCGACGGAGTGATGCTCGGGAAGGGCAATGACGAGTTTTTCGCGCGAGATCACAACCGCCTCAAGCGACGGATTATCCAGAGAGGCGTGCATCATGCCGATGTCAAGAGTGCCGTGCTCGATGGGTTCCCATTGCTCCCACGGTTCGAGTTCCTTCAACTCGATGTTGGCCTTGGGCACGTTTGCACGAAACCAGCGCACGAGTGATGGAAGCGCACTGTAAACCGTAGAACTCACAAAGCCAATCGAGACACTCCCGCTTTCACCTCGCCCTACGCTAAGCGCATCGGAAGCGGCGCGGGTAGCCTGCTCAACGGACAATGTCGCGCGGATGCGAAATGCTTCGCCAGCCGGAGTGAGAAAGACGCGCCGATTTGAGCGCTCAAATAGCTTGGTGCCGACTTCTTCTTCGAGGAGGCGGATCTGCTGGCTGAGGGCAGGTTGAGCCACATGGAGCTGCTGAGCTGCCCGAGTGAAGTGTAACTCCTGTGCAGCCGCGAGAAAGTAACGCAGTTGACGTGGTTCCATGGAACAGCCTCATATGCGAAAAATCTGTGAACTTGAAGAAGCGGCTTGTGCCTGCATACTATATGAAAAACCTATGAATAGATCAATTCCAAAGACGCTCAAGAACTGCTTGTTGTGAACCGCAGCGCAAGACAAATGTATTACATTGTGGAACATAATGTAATACGCAGGTCAGGACAGCTGCCTTGCAGTATGGAACTCTACGCCGGATAAGAGTCAATCGAGGATTGATAATCGTCAGGCCCAGAGCGTGCAAACTCTGTTTTACATGCTAGGGTGGCAGCATCGGGATAGGGCGAGGTTCAGCTAATTCTAGATCCGGTTCGATTTTCAAGGATTCCGTTATGTAGGACAGCTGCCTCGAAATATGGAACCCGAATCAGCATAAGCGGGTCTTATCAATGGAGGCTTGTTCTCCTATGACTACGACCGTGAGACTGACAGTTATGAAAAATGTTGCCCATGGTGAGACGCAATCTCTAGCTGAACCTGCCGGGAATGGGGAGAAGTATATGCGCGATTGCTTAGAGGGACTTCCTAACGAGCGAGGATGAGGGAGCGACAGTCACAGCAGGAAATAAGGGGTTTGACGGCCTATCGGCTGAACTGGCGGAAGAGTTGAAGGGGATCGATACGGTGGGCATGGGGGACGACCGGGCGCTGGCTGCAGCGGGTACAAAATTTGGGACCATTGGTTTGATTTCGAATAATTACTGATCTTGCGGAATCAGTAGCAATAAATTATGGATGGGTAGTTGAAACGGGAGGGGTAGGATAGTTGGGCAATGTGGAGAATCCAAAGGGACACAGAACATCTGAGCACGGGCGTAAGTAGTTGCCCGCGAACAATCTTGTGAACAATGGAGGAACAGAATGGCAGAGTGTAAACGAATGACGAATGGCACGACCGGAGGTCCAGTCTTCGTGGACGTGGAAGATGGCCGGATCGTTCGCGTGACTCAAATGGACCTGACGGATGATGATGCAGCATCCTATGAAATCGAAGCGCGGGGCAAGACCTTTAAGCCACCGCGAAATACCACGGTTAGTCCTTTCACTGCTGCGACGCGCTCTATGGTGTATTCGCCAAAGCGCGTGATGTACCCGATGAAGCGCAAGGATTTTGATCCGAAGGGCAATCGAAATTGCCAGAACCGCGGCATCTCAGGTTACGAGCGTATCAGCTGGGATGAAGCGCTGGACATCGTGTCGAACGAAATGATCCGGATCAAGCGTGAAGTCGGCCCGGCTGGAATTGCCAGTACGCCCGGCTCCCACCACCTGTGGGGCAATGTCGGCTACCGATTTTCTGCATATTTCCGGTTCATGAACCTGGTTGGTTTCACCTATTGCGACCACAACCCGGACAGTTGGGAAGGCTGGCACTGGGGCGGCATGCACAACTGGGGTTTCTCACACCGTCTGGGTATTCCGGAGCAGCAGGACTTGCTGCAAGACGCGCTGAAGAACACCGAGATGATTGTGTTCTGGTCGGCTGATCCCGAGGTCAACAGCGGTATCTACAGCGCATTTGAGAGCACGCCCCGTCGCTTCTGGATGAAGGAACTGGGCATGAAGATGGTTTTCATTGATCCCTACTACAACCATACCGCTGGACTCTTTTCGGATAAGTGGCTCTCGCCGCGGATGGGCACCGACGCCGCACTGGCGGCGGGCATCGCCTGGGTGTGGATCACTGAAGATACTTATGATCACGATTACGTGAAAAACCGGGTTCACGGTTTCGAGGAATGGAGAGACTACATCCTCGGCAAAAGCGATGGTATTCCTAAGGACCCCCAGTGGGCCGAGCAGGAGTCCCGCATTCCGGCGCGTGAAATCAAGGCGCTGGCCCGTGAATGGGCCTCCAAGAAGACGATGCTGGCCGCCGGCGGTCTGGGCGGATGGGGCGGCGCTTGCCGCGCTTCTGTTGGGAACGAGTGGGCACGCTTCATGATCTGCCTGGCGGCAATGCAGGGCATGGGCAAACCGGGCAGCAACATCTGGGGTACCACCCAGGGTGCGCCATGCGATGAGAGCTTCTTCTTCCCTGGGTACGCTGAAGGCGGAATCTCTGGTGATCTCGACAATTCTGCGGCTAGTTACGAGTTTGCGAATCGCATGTTTGCCAACCAGCGCCAGCCGCGCAGCCCGATCAATACGCCGGATGGACAGCATATTCCACGTTTGCGCATTCCGGAAGCCATTATGGACCAGCATATACCGGAGTGGCGGGGCAAGGGATTTTGCGGCGCGAGTATCGAAGCGCAGTTCCATAAGTATCAATTCCCGGCGCCCGGTTACGCTCCGGTTCAGATGCTGTACCGCTACGGCGGTTCGTTCATCGGAACAATGTGCGAAACCAACCGTTACGTGAAGATGTACCAGACAGACAAGCTGCCGATTGCGGTGGCGCAGGCCATCTGGTTCGAAGGCGAAACGAAGTTTGCCGACATCATTCTGCCGGCCTGCACAAACTTCGAGCGCTGGGACATCAGCGAGTTTGCCAATTGCTCGGGCTATATCGCGCACAGCTTTACGATGTGCAATCATCGCGTGATTTCGCTGCAGATGAAGTGCATTGAACCGCTGGGCGAGTCGAAGTCAGACTATGACATCTTTGCGGCACTAGCCGACCGCCTCGGCGTCGGCGGCGCATACACGGATGGTGGTAAAACCGAGCTTGATTGGGTGAAGCAAGTCTTCCATGCGACTGATCTGCCTAAGAAAATCACATGGGAAGAATTCTTCAAAAAGGGCTACTACGTGGTGCCGCAGAATCCGAAGGACAAGGAACATCCGACGCCGGCATTGCGCTGGTTCGCGGAAGGTCGCGCAATCGACACTGCTGACTGGGGGCCAAGGCCAAATCAGCAGGTGAAGTTCAAAGGACTGCAGACAACGACGGGCAAGATTGAGTTCGTCAGCACCAGCCTGCAGAAACTCGATCCGAATGACGAGGAGCGTCCGCCACTTACCAAGTACAGGGAATCATGGGAAGGGCATCACACCGCACACCTGTTCAACAAGTATCCGCTTGCCCTGGTCTCGCCTCATCCGCGCTTCAGCTTCCACACCATGGGGGATGCGAAGGGCAGCTGGTTGAACGAGATCAAGGACCATCGCATCGAGGTAGGTGGCTACCAGTACTGGATTATCCGGATCAACACGCAGGATGCCGCGAAGCGTGGCATCAAGCAAAATGACCTGGTCAAGGCATTCAATGACCGGGGTGAGGTCATCCTGGCGGCTCAGGTGACCGAGCGAGTTCCGCCGGGGACGGTTCACAGCTACGAGTCGTGCGCGGACTATGATGCTCTCGGCAAGCCAGGCGAGTCGCCTGATCGTTCCGGTTGTATCAACCTTCTGACGCCCAAGAGATTCATCACGAAGAAGTCTTCGGGGATGGCTCCGAACTCGTGTTTGATAGATATCGTCAAGTGGGAGGGAGAGCAGAAATGAAGAAAGCACATATGATTATTGACGTGGCGCGTTGCCACGACTGCAACAACTGTTTCATCAGCTGCAAGGATGAGCATTGGGATAACGATCATCTGCCGATCGCCAAGGCTCAACCGCGGCATGGCCATCGTTGGATCGATATCGATCGGCTGGAGCGCGGCCAGTATCCACTGCAGGATGTCAGTTACCTCCCGAATATGTGTATGCACTGCGAAGATCCTGCTTGCATGAAGGCTGCCAAGAACGGGGAAATCTACAAGCGGCCGGACGGCATCGTGATCATCGATCCAGTGAAAGCGAAAGGCAAGAAAGAGCTGGCGGAAAGCTGTCCGTACGGCGCAATCTCGGCGATTTTCTGGAACGATGAGAGCAAGATCGCGCAGAAGTGCACGATGTGCGCTCACTTGCTGGATGCGGGCTGGAAACAACCGCGGTGCAGCAACTCGTGTCCTACCGGGGCGATGACTTTCTTTATGGCCGAGGACTCCGAGATGGCAAAGATCATCAAGGATCAGGGACTGGAAAGCTATTACCCCAAAGAAGAGCCAATGCCGACGGTGATGTACAAGAACCTTTACCGGTTTACCAAATGTCATGTTGCTGGAAGCGTGGCGATCGCCCATGAAGATGAATGCGCAGAGGGAGCCGCCATCACGCTGACCAGCGCTAAGACGAAGGCAGTCAGCAAGGGCACAACCAACAATTATGGTGACTTCAAACTCGATGGACTGGATCCGAACAGCGGCAGATATGTGCTGGAGGTCGAGTTCAAAGGAAGTAAGAAGCGGGTTGAAGTGGATTTGAAAGCCAGCATTAATGTCGGGACGATCTACGTGGAGAAGTCGTCCACGCCTGTGCGCGCCTGACGAACAAAACCTGCACCGGTTCTGGGTTCCGGTGTCGGCCGCAGGATGCCTTCCAGCCAAAACATCGGCTGGAAGGCATCCTGACATGTTAATTTCCAACGGTTGCCTACCGAGCATCTGATGCGGGAGACTCGCGCAGCGCAGGAGTTCTTCGCTGCTGCGTTTGCAGCGGGGTAACACGGCTTCACCACTGGCCCCGCTGGCGCCTGACGCTCAGGACGACACTCTCAAGGATGCACGCTTCTCCAGCGCACATTGAATAAGAGGCGGGTACACCGACCCTGGAACGGCTCTAAGCTGCGGCACATGATGCGAATTGTACCGATGCGCGTCGCCCCGGCGAAAGCATTCATTGCGATGTGCCCATGCACGATTGTCATAGGACAGGCGCATTCGAGAGCAGATGAACCCTGATTTCTTCGCCTGCCGCAAACACTGTGCGGTCAGCCGGAAGGACCGCGAGAGCGTTAGTTTGGAGCATGGTTTGCAATCTCCCGGTGTCTTGATTGCCAGCGCTCCATGCCAGATACTTGCCATCCCTGTGGACTAATCTAACTCGCGACAAAAACATCCTACCCGGCTTTTTCTGCATTTCCTCCTGGAGGATTGCCGTCACGAGCGGCTTAATAACGCATTGGTGTCCCATCATCTTGAGGAGCGCAGGCCTCACCAGCTCTTCAAAAGTCACGATTGCAGAGACCGGATTACCGGGCAAGGAAAAGACTGGCTTCCCGCGGTTCGAGCCAAACGCTATCGATTTCCCCGGTTTCATCTTCACTTTCCAGAGCAACTGCTTGACCCCGAGTTCTTCGAGAATCTCTCGAACGAAATCGCGATCTCCAACCGATACGCCGGCTGCTGTAATCAGTACATCCGCCTGGAGTCCTAGGGCAACCATATGCCGCAGATGCTCGCGGTCGTCGCGAGCAATGCCAATCATCTTATAAGTGGCTCCCACTTCCAGCACGGCTGCTGCCAGGGTCGGTGAGTTGCTGTTGAACACCTTGCCTTCCGGAAGCGACGGACCAATCTCGATGAGTTCATCGCCAGTCGCAAGGATAGCGACGAGCGGCTTGCGGTATACCTGAATGGAACTCCGACCGAGTGCGGCAAGAATGCCGATCTCCGGCACACGGATCAGGGTACCGGCAGCCAAAACTGTCTCCCCGAGTCGTACGTCTTCTCCGGCGTGGCGAATATGCTGACCGGGGAGGGGCGAAATCTCAATTCTGACGACTTGACCGGTTTCGGTTGCTTCTTCGAAAGGCACAATCGCGTCGCAGCCATGCGGAACGGGCGCCCCGGTCATGATTTTAATTGCGATCCCAGGGGCAATTTCGTCGGTTGCAGTTCCGCCCGCAGGGATATAGCCACTGATCGGGAGAGAAGCCAACGTGCTGGAATCTGCAACACGCACGGCATAGCCATCCATCGCCGAGTTGTCAAAAGACGGCAGATTGTACTGTGCGATCACGGTTTCAGAGGCCACTCTGCCGAGCGAATCGAGCAGCTCCACCTGCTCGGTATCCATCGGAGTCACGTTGCTCAGGATTAGGTCGCGTGCTTCTTCAAAACTCGTCATTGGCTCCCTTTATCTCTTCGTTTCCCGAAGCGCACGCTCTTGTTGGGCGACGCCCCGGCTCTACTAATTCAACTTCCACCATGAGTTCTTGCGGTGTATTCACATTAACCAGACCGCGAGTGAAATGCGAACTAATCAATGAGCGCCGGTGGTTGAACAACTCGGCGATGCGCACATCGGCAGGTCCACGCACGAGCAGAGAGCGCTCCAAAACCGTGAGCGATTGCGGCTCATAAAGCGCCAGTGTGGGACAGGGATGGTCGTCCGGCTGACGCGGCAGTATTGCCCAGGCGCCTGGCCTGCGCTGGCTGATGAGCCAGCGGATATCCGCCGAAGTGAGCCAGGGATGATCGCAGGCGGCCAGAAGCCAAGTGGCATTCGGCATCCAGCGATGGGCGGCCAGCAGGCCCGCAATCGGCCCACCTAGCTCTGGCACATCGGGCAGGCGCAGTAAACATTGCAATGCCTCAGGAACAGAACCCGCTCCGAGAACAACTACGTTCGGGCTCAGGCAATCCGCACCGCCGGTTCGCGGTTCGCCAAGCGCTTCGCTAAGTGCATGCGCGGCGATCTCTCCAAGCGTACTGCTACCAAACCTCACCAACTGCTTGGGGCTTCCCATCCGCGAGCTTTTGCCGCCGACCAACAAGCCTGCGAAGAGCGGACGAGCGCGCCAGGCAATTGGAATCCACTGATCTACGAAGTCCAGAAAGATTTTCAGTCGATCACTGTCCCACGGAAGAATCTCTTTGACGCCAGTCACATGTTCAGGTGGGGCGGAGGTTTCGGCATTGCCGATCCAAAGCTTGGGCAGCGGTGTGTCCTTATGGCCTTCCACCAGCAGCAGGTCATGGTCGCGCGCCAGGTCGGATAAAGTTGCTTGCAGGGTGAGCGCCGACGACGCACCGCGACGAAGAAATTGCTCTGCCGGTCCACGCAGTGCAACCGTGGCGCCGGCGCGAAAGAGCCTTTCTGAATCCTTGCCTTCCTTATCGACGACAAAACCATGGGAGTCATGCTTAATGGCTGCAACCGAAAGCCCGCGTGCGATCAAGTGCGGTATTGCGGCTTCCAGTAACGTGGTTTTGCCTGAGCCGGAAAAGCCGCACAGCGCAAGAACGGGCGCTCCGAAATCCTGTGTGCGAACTGGGTGAGTACCGCCGATGCTCATCGACGGGCCTCAATGAGGGAGAATTCACGGTGAAGCGTGATCAGCCGTTCTTGGTCACGATTGGGATCAAGTTGGGCCGATTCGCTCATCGCTATCCTCCGATTTGGCTCATCGAAAGAGGGCTATCCATATCCTGCGGCGGAACCTTCCCAGCCATATAGGATTGAAACTCCTGCCGAGCGGCCACCGGGTTCATTGTTCCCAGGACATGGGCCAAGTCCAGCGTCGCTGGATCCATAAGGCAGCGGCGTATCCGTCCTCTGGCGTCCATTCGCAAGCGCTCACAGTGCTGGCAGAAAGGATGGGATTGAGGCGTGATCCAGCCCACGGTCAAGGCGCTTCCACGCCAATTCATCAATGTCTTTCGCGCGGGAGCCCGGGTCTGTTTCTCGGCGGGGAGAATCTCAGCGCCGAGCTCAGTGCAAACTTCGTCTACTGAGATCAGCTCAGCTTCGCACCATCCGCGCTCCGTCCCAGTCCGCATCAGCTCGATAAAGCGAATCTCATAGCCGGTGCTAGCTGCGTAGTCCAGTAAAAGTGGCACATCCTGCTTCCATGTGGAGCGCCGCAAAACGGTGTTGAGCTTGATGGGCGTCAGCCCGGCCTCTTGTGCAGCCTTAATGCCAGCCAGAGTCCGTTCGAGATTCCCTCCGCGGGTAACCTCGGCGAATCTCTCATTGTCGAGAGAGTCAAGCGAGATGTTGACTCGGGTCAGCCCGGCTGCCTTCAGGTTCTCAGCCATGCGCGGTAACAACGAGCCGTTCGTGGTTAAAGACACTTCCTGGATCGCCGGAAGTGAGGATAGCTCCGCAATCAGATGCTCGATCCCGTGCCGCACCAACGGCTCCCCGCCGGTGAGCCTCACCTTCTTGATTCCTGCATGAATGGTCAGCCAAGCAACAAGACTCGCCAGATTTTCCAGGGAAAGAAGCTCGCGATGCACGGCCTTCGGCACGCCTTCTGCAGGCATGCAGTAGCGGCATCGGAAATTACATAAGTCAGTGACTGAAAGGCGAAGCAATTGCAGGCGCAGTTGAGCCAGCGGAGCAGAAGACTCTTTTAAAAGACCTTCAAGGCGGGAGGAAAATTGTACCAATGATGCCGACATCATGTCTCCTTTCCAACTTGGGAGGTTGCGCCGTTTCCAGTGCGACCCTCGGACCATAGCCTCCATGAGAGGCTGGTCACCGCCGAGATTCCCGTGAACGCGAATAGCGTCTTTAGAAAACCCCGATCGAAGACAAACAATATTATTAGTGCTTCATTATCATCGCTCAGCGCCGATAATGCAAGTCAAAGGCAATGCCAGGACAGAAAACGACTCTAGCCTAAACATACAGCAGCTTGTAATAGCGCAACTATCAGAAGCCTGCTACGTTCCTCGTGATTGCCAACTCTCTACAAGGACACGAACATTATTCAACGGCAGTTGATGCAAATTCCTCTCTAGCTTTAGCGCTACCACAGCCTCCGCAAAAAGCGGGGGCGGCAATGCTTCACCGTCCCCTAAGGAGTTACGCACAGGAGGTTGCTCACATCGTTTGCTGCAGTGGTTCCATGCTCGTCGGTTTGACGGATTCACCCGCTGAGTCAGCTTCGGAAGACGTCAGACCGATTTCTTCAGTGAACTTGCAAGGCACTGGGCGAAGCTCTTACTGTATTGCACAGTAATACATATGTACTGCCTGACAAATTCACGAATTGATAGTGCCTGTGGTGCGCTCGCCCTGTCAAGAAATATTTTGACAAATATACTCTTTCTTACTAACACCTTGGAATGCGCGGGGGTTGTGATGCTGCGGGTAGTGGTCAGAAGTTTCTTTGCTTCCTCGGGCTCACCAGCAATCTCAAATCCAAAAAAATTAGTCAATGACGAGAGCTATTCTCGCCGAAATGCTGTTTTGCGTCGCTACTATTTCGCCATCCAACGATTGACTATTCTGATAATCGTTGGAAGGGCAAAGGTGACTGGATGGTTAATCTTTGCACGAATTCCAAAGGATTGACCTCGCCGCCATTGACTTGTTGCCATACAGTAACTCCTTGGTACATGGTTGACTTCTGAGGTAAGCGGGAGCGTATCGTCCGAGCTCCGTGCTCGCTTCGGGTAAACACTTTCCGATCACGAAAGCCTGAGTCGTCAACGTGCGTTGCCTATCTCGAAGCTTACAACTGGTACGCCTTCCAACTGGTACACAATCCGAACAGTCATCTTCCATCTGTACTCCCCAGACCGCCGCAACGGCGGAATTCGACTCTGCCTAACTGCCCCGCTCAAGCCGACAAAAGGCTTGATTGGGCCACCTGCGGCACTCAACTCAGCCGAACTCAACTACAGCCCCCAGAGTTGGAACTGCGCCAACTCTGGGCCACCCGCCACCCGCCCCGGCCTTCGTTCTTATCGATGGGCCACCCGCCCACTAATCTCTCAAGATGGCTTGAGTGCTCCCGCTCGCGTCGAAAGCCAAGCGCCAATAACGGCAGCACTACCGATGAGTATGCTTATCAAAGTCCCCCAAGGTGGTACTGCCACAAGCGGCCCCCAGGCCGGGCACGTCGCAATAAATGCGGAACTGATTTTTCGTTTACGAGAGAACAGCCCCACTAAATAACCCACCAGTAAAGCTGTTGGGATATATACAAACGCGACCAAGGCTTTGAGCGAATTCAACAGCGAAATCATCATTGAGTCATACCCTTTAGATGTCTGAGTAACCACCGCTTTCCAGCCGGGACTCAGAATAAGTACGATCTCTGTCCCTGCCGACATAAGTAGCACGGTCGTGACTAGACCTCCAAGGATCACCAGAAGCGCACGTTTCATGTCTCCTCTTATTCTAGCTTCGCTAATTCTCAGTACAAATGGTCCAGCGCCTTACTCCGGCTCGGGTAGTGACGGCAACGGTTTCGGCGGCAGCTTCGGTCCCAAAGGAGGATTAACAGCATCTCCGCCGCACGATACAATCGCCTGTTGACAATAGTAATTTCCTTGGAAACAAACCTTAAAGTACGCGTCGTCAGGATTCGGTGTATTGTTTGCTTGGCACAAATTTTCATCTCTATTTCCAGATGCTTTATCTAAGTCCGCGCGACATTGCTTGGCGGTTTGTATGCACCGATAGTAATAGTAGAGACACGTAGGTCCCAGAGGAAGCGTGCCTTCTGGGTCAGCCTCAACAATCGGATTATTATCGACGTATTTATAGAAGTCGATCCCGCCCCAGTAGCGTACCGGGTCTTCGCTCAGGAATCTTCCGATGGTTGGATCGTAGTATCTGGCGCGGTAGTAGTAGAGGCCGGTTTCCGGGTCTTGCTCGCGTCCGGTGTAGCGGAAGGGGTTGAAGATTCCCTCGGTCGCGGTCGTGTTGCCGAAGCTGTCGTAGGCATAGGTTGCTACGGGCTGGGCGTTGGTGTTGGTAAGCGAGGTTATGGAGCCGAGTCCGTCGGCATGGTAGTAGGAGATGTAGCCTCCACGGCGCATGGCCAAGGGCTCATCGATGCCTGCGCCTTGGGTGTAGCTGGCCACCACCGCGCCCGAGGCATTCAGCTCGGTGACGATGTTGGCTCCGTCGTAGAGGTAATTCCTCACCCTGGTGGAGTTGTTCGCCGTGTTGGGCCAGATTTTCTGGATGCGACGGCCGAAGGGATGCTCCATGGTGATCGCCGGATCGGCCTCCTTTACTGCAACGGTTCAACTGGGTGGGGTATGGAGGCGCCACGATTTCCGAATACTTTTGCGATGGCGGCGTGACAGCGCTGCAAGGCGGCAATGAGGGACTTCTCTTCCTCTGCGAAGCGGACCGATGGGGCGCAAACGGAGATTGCGGCTATCTCGCCTTCCGAGCCCAACATGGCGGCGCCAACCGCGGATATGCCGATCGTATGCTCCTCAAGGTCATAGGCGACGCCGGTGCTGCGAATGCTCTCAAGCTCAGCCTCCAGCTCTGGCCAGGTGCGGACCGAATGGGTGGTATATGCGGAAAGCGTCAAGCTCCGCTTCATACGCACCAGCCCTTCTTCGTCGAGTGTAGCCAGCATGGCCTTGCCATTTGCGGTGCAGTGGAGGGGAAATGAGAGTCCGACGGCGGAGACGGCGCGGAGCCTTCCCGAGCCTTCGATGTGATCGATGAAGACCGCCTTGGCTCCATCCAGAATCGCCAGGTCGACAGCCTCGCCGGTGCTCTGGGAAAGCTCTTCAATGTAAGGACGCGCGACGTCGGCTACCTGAAAGCGGATGGAGCGGGCGATACGCACGAGGGCAGGGCCGAGGCGGACCCTGGCAGCAGGGGAGGCGGCGACGACGAAGTTCTCGGCGTCAAGTGCAGCCACAATGCGCTGCACGGTCGATTTCGGCAAGTCGAGCTGGCGCGACAACTGTCCCAGGCTGAGACCCTGATCGTTGCCTTCCAAAGCGCGCAAAATCTCGACGGCGCGCGCAATCACTTGCACGCCGAGCTTAGCCCTATCCGGCTTGGCGTTGCTTCCTAATGTAGGCATATACCTGCCCGCTTGTACGGTGACGACGATCTTCCGCGTTTCTTCGCAAGAAAATCGTGTATTGCATATTGTCATTCGGTACTACCGTACCGTATGACAAGCAAAGTATTCACCCAATAACGGCGGCTGTCAACAGAAGGTTTTTGAGTGAGGAGAAGTTCTGCATGGCAGCTAGTGAGGAGGCTGGCTCGCCAACGTTTTCTTGCTTTGCGGACTAGCGGAGACGGTGACAATTGATACAAGAGAAGCGCAGGACCGCCGGAGTTTTAGAAGTCGGGGCGGATTTGTGCAGGGACGCACACGCCTAGAAGCTATTTCATAACCGGCTTGGAACTCTGCGCCGCATTCCCTCAGGGTCCAAAGCCCGCGATCTTCCCGCTGCTTGGCGGCATGGCTGAAGCCATGCCCTTTCAAAACCAGGTTATGAAACAGCTTCTAATGGAGGATGTGCCACCCTTGCATAAATGCCGACACCGTTGCGCAGCTTTGCGGGGAATCGGTGCGGAGAACATTGAGAGCCCTGCATGTGTGTGCTATAAAGGAGATTCGAAGATTAGAAAGTCAGTGTTCAGGGGCCATGGCCGACGAGGAGCTTACCGCACAAGAGTCGAGGGATTCTCTTCTTATCAGGAAAGTTAAGAAGGAGTCGGACCCGTCCGGTATCAGGGTCATTTCGCGTGCTGCGGAAATTCTGAAGCTCGTGGGGCAGCATCCCGAGGGGCTCACACTCCGCGAGATAGCCGATCGCGCTCATCTTCCACGCTCCACCGTTCAACGTATCGTGAGCGCACTGGACGATGAGAACTTCCTGATTCCTGCCTCTCCGACGAGCGGCGTGCGTCTTGGGCCCGAACTAATTTCTCTGGGAGCTTTAGCCAAGCAGTTCGACATCGTTGAAACACTGCGCCCCCTGCTTGTACAACTCTCCAAGGAACTCGGCGAAACCGTCGACCTCGCTGTTATGGGAAGCGAGAAGGCGGTTGTTGTGGACCAGATTCCGGGCATACATCCCCTGATGGCCGTTTCGCACGTGGGTTCGTCGCTTCCGCTGCATTGCTCGGCCAGTGGCAAGGCGCTGCTTGCGACCCTTGCGGAAGACGAACTGGCCAAACTGAACAGGCACTATCGCCTTACGCCGCGCACCCGTAATTCAATTTTGGACTGGAATGTACTGATGACCGAAGTCGATGAGATTCGACGCCGCGGCATGGCTATCGACCGGGAGGAGTGCTTCTCCGGTATCTGCGCAATCGCGGTAGCGCTGCATGCTCCTAACGGTGAAGTCGCAGCGGTTTCAATGCCCGTACCCTCCGAGCGATTCATCGGTACGGAGAAAACCCTTGTCCGCACGCTGGTGGAGCGGACAGGAACGATGCAAAGCCGTTTTCTGCGCTAGTGTACTGAGTCAGTAATTCGGTAAACTATTTATAGGCAAGAATCGTCTAACATGGCAGGAGCGTGTCATGAGACGAGGACGCAGATTACCGGGGTTGGAACTGAGCGAGGAGCAGCGCGCGACCTTGCAGGGATGGACGCGGAGAAGGAAGACCGCCCAGGCTCTGTCCATGCGAGCGCGGATCGTATTGCGTGCCGCTGAGGGACTGACCGCTTCCGCCATCGCCGTTGAGACCAAAGCGTGCATTCAAACCGTCAGCAAATGGTGGCGCAGGTTCGACGAGCGGGGATTGGACGGGCTGCTCGATGAGCCGCGTCCCGGACAGCCCCGCAAGCTTTCCGATGCGCAGATCGAACAGGTGATTGTGCGCACGCTGGAGAGCAAGCCTCCGGCTGCCACGCATTGGTCGACGCGTACCATGGCACAGGCTACGGGCATCAACCAGACCGCGATCAGCCGCATCTGGCGGGCATTTTCCCTGGCGCCCCATCGCGCCGAGACGTTCAAGTTATCCAAAGACCCTTTGTTCATCGACAAGGTGCGGGATATCGTTGGGTTATATCTGAATCCACCCGAGCGCGCGCTGGTTTTATGCGTGGACGAAAAGAGCCAGATTCAGGCACTGGATCGCACAGCTCCTCTGTTGCCCATGCGTCCCGGCCAGATCGAGCGGCGCACGCATGACTATGTGCGCCACGGCACCACCAGTCTGTTTGCCGCGCTAGACGCCAAGACCGGCAGGATCATCGGCCAGAATCAGCAACGCCATCGCTCGGTCGAGTTCCGCAGTTTCCTCGACACCATCGAGAAGAACGTGCCCGAGGAGTTGGACATCCACATGATCTTGGACAACTACGGAACAC
>JBEKOO010000061.1:0-19192 GCA_049521655.1 Candidatus Korobacteraceae bacterium | reverse complement strand
CCCTCGTCGGCGTTGCTTGCCAGCTTGTTGACATCGTTATCGACGATGACGAAGGGACAAGGTTTGCGCGCCAACTCGCGCGCCACGCTGCGGCCGACGCGCCCTGCGCCGCAGATGATGTAGTGGTCCGACAACCGGCTGATCTCGCGGTCCATGCGTCTCCTGCCGAAAACCGATTGTAGCTCGAATTGCAACAAAGCCTGAGTCGCGCCCCCGAAGAACAACAGCACCAGTCCTACGCCAGCAATGATGACGAAGCTGTTGAAGATGCGGCCGGTGTGCGAAAGCGGATGAACTTCTCCATAGCCGATAGTGGTAATGGTGGTCAGCACCATGTAAAAACCTTCGAACCACGACCAGCCCTCGAAAAAATGAAACCCGGCCATGCCGATGAAAACCAGCACGACCAGCGCCACGAACACGATCTTGAGGTTGCGATATGGCTTCACTGCAGCCATTGTGCCGCGCCGGGATGTCGAGCGCAAACAAAAAGCCCTTCCGCGCGGGAAGGGCTTTTTGCGCAGCTAATACCCCTTGCTAATCTCCGGCGACCTTCACCTCCAGAGGAACGTGCCGCGCACGCGGGCGCGCATCTGCAGGTTTGCCGTCTCGACATACGCATCCCAATCTCGCAGGGTCTCTCCCTTTAACTCAGCCGCGTCGGACGCGACCGGAGAAGCGAGGATCCCTGCGCACAACATGCCAACCATGAATTTGCGGTGTGCATAACATACAAGTCCATCCTGAAATTGAGAAACTGCCGCTGATTGCCGCAGGTGGGCGACATCAGAGAGAAAATCATCGATGACGCCTCAGGGTGGGGTGCCGATCTGATCGTCGTTGGTTCGCATGGGCGCAGCGGCATCCAGCGTTTCTTGCTTGGCAGCATGGCCGAATTCGTCGCTCGCCATGCCAAGTGCTCGGTAGAGATAGTTCGCACTTCAGTGCGCGGCTGACGGACTGGGGAGGCTGCTCAACTCTTGCCCTTTGGGACGACATCCACGGGCATGTGGCTCAGCTTCGTAAAAACCCGACGCAGTTGTAGCAGAGGCCACCAATCGTAAAGATAGATCTGCATCGGTCGCCACATGGCGACCCATCCGGCAATCGTAAGGCTCTCCCGCACGACAGCAGCCCAAGTTCCCGCCTCATGACCTAACAACATCTTGCTGAGGAATAGACATGCCGCCAAGAAGAGCAGCCCAATGAAAAGGCTGGTGCGTCCTTGCTTCAGGAGGCGCTTGAACTCCAATTCAGTGATTTGGGCACGGTGGGCAAAATGGTTGTGGACGGCCGTCCTGATCAGTTCTTTGGGGTCTTCGTCCGGCCACTGGTCCAAGTGGATACGCAATTTGATCGGAGCGTTAGTAGGGAATTCCTGGGCCCAGCTTACGATGAACTCCTCCGCGTCGTCGTCGAGATCCTTTTCAATGAACGGAGAAGGGTCCATCGAATTGAAGAGTTGGTTTGTGTCGCGCAGTTTCAGGCTTATGGTGTGCGGGTGAACCCGGTCTGTAGCGGTAGTGCCTGATGACGACAAACGCATACGAAACTCTTTGCACTGAAAGGCATCTCAGATGAAATGTGCTTGACCAACCAATGATGTCGGCGTCGGCCGGAGATCTCATGCGAACCGACTTGATCTCGATCATGGTCGGGCCTCTGCCCGTGCCTACAGGATAGCCCTCAACTTTCCATCATGCAGTGCCGGCGGGCTGGGCACCGCCCGGTTGTATGCTTATCAGAGGCCGCCATGAAGTTCCAACAGTTCTCATTTGGACAAATTCGCATCGATGGCATTGAGTACGGCTATGACATCGTGATCGACCGAGGAGAGATCCGCGAGCGCAAGAAAAAACCATCCAAGAGGTTCCGGGACAGTTTCGGTCACACGCCGCTCTCTTTGGAAGAGGAGATACCGTGGAAGTGCTGTCGCTTGGTGGTGGGCACGGGCACTGGAGCACTGCCAGTCATGGATGAAGTCAGACGTGAAGCGCGGCGGCGCAAAGTTGAGTTGATCATCCTCCCTACGGAAGAAGCCATGGAGCTCTTGAATCGGCGCGTCGAAAATACCAATGCCATTCTCCATGTGACCTGCTAAACGTTAGATTCTCCCGTCCGACGCTGGCAATGCGGCTAGACGTCGAAGACCTCATGCGCGGAAAGCTGACCACGAGTAATGACGAGGTTTTTGCGCGTCAGGAGCGCGGCTGGGCAACATAGAACAGCACGGCGAAGTAGTGACAGGCGCTTCCAGCCAGCACAAAGAGATGCCAGAACGCATGGAAGTAAGACAGGCGGTCGAGAGCATAGAAGGCTATGCCCGCTGTATAGAACAAGCCACCCAGACCAATCCAGAATATGCCGTGCCACGTGAGAGCGTGCAGTAAAGGTCGCATCGCGAACACCGCCAGCCAACCCATTCCCAGGTATACGACGACCGACGCGATGGCGAATCGTTCTACAGCAATACTCTTGAAGATGATTCCCAGGATAGCAAGGCTCCATACGATGGCGAACAGAAGCCATCCCAAGTGCCCGCGGAGCGACACCAGGGAGAACGGTGTATAGGTTCCGACGATCAGTAGATAAATTGCAGAATGATCGATGATTCTCAGGACGTGACGCGCACGAGTGCGGACGAGCGAGTGATACAGAGTAGAGCAGACATAGACCAGCACCAGCGTGCAGCCAAAGATTGAGCAACTGGCAACCTGCCCGGCGGTTCCACCCACCGCAGCCACCACCAGTACAACCGCTCCTGCGAGAGCCAGTACCGCCCCGACGCCGTGGGTTACGGAGTTCGCGATGATGTCGCCCAGCCTGTGTTCCGTCACCATAGGAAGATCATAAACATGGGAGGCCGCCGCAATCGATCTCTTGGCAACCCTGGGCAACCATATGCTCACCGAAACGGTATGGGAAGCCTTAGCGCAAGCCGTCAAGGAAGAAACCGGCCACTATGTTCAATGGCGGAACTGGGATGAAATAAAGCCTAGTGATACGATGGCCACGTGACGGACGGGAGCGTGACGAGGAATCCCATGCAAATTCGGCTAGATAGCCTCACAGGACACGAACGCATCGATTGTGAGGACTTCCTCAAGTGGTACAACGACAACGGGTGGGCCGGAGACGAAGCACGCCGACCTGCTTGGACTGACCTACAGAAGAAGCACCAGTGGCTCCAGGAGTTCTCTGACGTCACATAGCGTCGGGTCATCGCTAAATCGAAAGGACAGACATGGACATTGAAAGCGTAGTGGCGCAACTTAGGCAAGAAGCGAGCCGTATCGAACATGCAATTGCAGCTCTTTTGGGAGTAGGCTCCCAACCCGCACACCGTGGTCGCCCCGCCAAGAAAAACCAGGTGGTGCCAGCGACCGGACCGAAACGGCGTCGCATGAGTGCAGCAGCACGGGCCAGAATAGCTGCCGCGAAGAAAGCCTGGTGGGCAAAGCAGAAGGGCAAGGCTGCTCCAAAGAAGGCTGCACCAGCCCAGAAGAAAGCCTCTGCTCGCAAGCCGATGAGTCCTGCTATGAGGAAGAAACTGTCAGCGATGATGAAAGCACGGTGGGCGGCGAGGAAAAAGGCTGCGTAGGTAAAACCGCTGCCTCGGTGCAGTTCTGCCGTCGAGTTCAGAAATCGAACTGATTCCAAAGGTGATTCTCAACCTGCGGATTAGCTGCGTGCCTGAGTTTGGTGAAAAACATGTGAATTGGCTTTGGACATTTCTCGGCCACACTCGACGCCCCCTTTTGGATTCAGTAACTTAGCTGAAAAGATTCGCACACAAGAATAGGTTGCGTTTGCACCCACCTTGGGCGTTGACAATTTTAATTCATCGGATAGGATCGCTTTCGTCGACGGCAGAAAAGGGCGGGCAACAAATAGTAGCCAACCTGAAGTATGCTGAGTGATCGGTTCGGCGGGGTGACCTGCGGAATCTCCAGACCCGAAAAAACCGACTGCATTGCGAGGTGTCAGCCGGGGTTTGGAACTGGGAAAGCGGTGATCGCGTCAAGGGCTGTGACGGTACATGCATCCACGCTGGGGACTCTCTCGCGGGAGTTGTCGGCTAGAGCATAACCAAAGTCACAGCCTTTTCCTTTTGCTTATCACGAGCTAATGGCGCGTCCATCTGTAAACTCTCGGCAAGCGCGTTGCTGGAAGTCGTGGCTGCAGCTGTGAAGCAGTACGCGCCCGGCGAACAGTCCGATGACCTGACGCTACTAATCGCGAGGGCTAGGAGCCCGTCTTGAGGCTGGCCAGAACTCAATGCTGGCTTACTCATCTGGTCGCATATTTCACGTGCGACTTGTCCTTGTGGGAAGGCGTAAACTCTACTACTGGTTTCAATACCGGCACAAGATAACTGGCGAACCCGATGCCGACAAGGATGGTTCCGAAAGACTTTCCCGGCGTGTACGTCCGAACGACCGACTTCCCACACTCGAGTTTGTAGAATCTTGTCTCATAACGACGCGCAAAAAGCTGCTGCATCGCTTCCCGCAGAGTGGCTTCCGCTTCTTCGACGGATCCGTTGCCGGCATACTCGCAAGCAAAACCGCCCAAGTGAGACCCGTCAGAGTTGCGATACACCTTGGCCAGAAGCAGGCCCGCCGTGATCCGTGTTCCTGGTTTATCGGTGTGCTGAACAGCGATGATTCCCTCGAGAACGGACCCGTGGTGAATGTCAGGCAACTCTGAGAGTTCGACCGTTTCCGGCGGCAGCACGGACGTGTAGAGCATAACGTTGTAATTCTCGATGCCAGCCATGTGCAGAGCTGCGTCATACGATCCGATTTCGATTCCGACATTGCTCTCTCCCCAGCCGATCACCCAGAAATATTCCTTGGGAATCCGGCAGCCGATTTCGGAGTAGCGATCAGGAAGATGCTTTGGCATGCTTGAAATCACCCGGCGCAGCTTAACGCGCTTGTGGGCGAACGTCAAATCATGCCTGACAAGATGCCTGACAAGAGCGTCGATGAGGAGCTCCCTTCAGGAAGCGAATCAGGGGCGTGCTGGCGCTTGGGGGAAGAAGCCGAGTCGGAGATCTTGCCGACTATGCGGGCGGGATTCGCGGTGTTGAGGAGAAGATTAGGGTAAGATCCCGCGAACCGGGATAAGCGGAGCAGGCAAGTTATTGTATAGCCGATAGTTGCGAAGTTTGTTCGCTATTCGCGAATCGCGAATGGCGTGCGAGCCGCAACTAGATCGGGGGAAGTAAGCTGCTGAATAAAGTTTTTATTCCGTGATACCGCCCAGCACCTTGGGCGGGTTTCCGGCACAAATCCCCACCCTGCTTGTCCTGGCCTACCGTGAGCGCGAATGTGTCGGGGTCGACTTTAATCGTCTTGGCTTCAGGCATATCTTGGGGAGTGCCTATCCCTTCTACCTCAACGGTCAAGGCTGGCACTAATGCCGAAGGATGCATAACTGTGTTGCGATGCAAGAAGCCTTCTTCGCATCTGATTGTGGTCTCGTCTGTGACTTTGAAGCCGTGGACCGAGCCATCCTTCTCGTTCAGGATCTGCAGCATGTCGCCTTCGTGCACGACAATCGGCCCCGTGATCTTCACCTTATGACCATTAACACGTGACTTGGTCTCTGCCATCGAGAAAACCGTCATTAGGGCCACGGAATAAATGCATACTGCTGATAAGAATGCCAAACGCATTTTTCTATGTGATTTCATGGAGCCTCTATATCAATAGCAGTTTGACAAACAGGCGGGATAAGGACTGCTTGCGTGTTAATCAAACTCTCTCGCTATGAATAGAGCACGTCACCAGCCAAAGCCGGAGCCTGTCGATGTGGGTGCTTCTCAACAGAAAACATGGAACTTATGCGGGGTTGAGTAGTGCCGCAGGTTAGTACGAAGTTGTGCACCAAATGACCGTGGGTTGGCAATTGCTAGCTATTGGGCATTTGCCCAGTGGCAGCGCCGCCCCACGCACCCATATATCTTGTGAGAGCCAATCGGCCGGAACGTCGGATCTTGCGCGAGCCGCTCAGCGTCGTTGACATCCTCATAGCCCGCTATCCGATTCTAGATAGACTGACGCGGCAGCTAACAGCTCGTCGGACCTCAACCTCAGGGCACCCGGAATGATGCGGGATCGGTCAGCATGTCCAATGGATGGCTTTGATCGACGATGAACGAACTCTTGCCACGGGCGTGACGATCATTTTTGCCACACGATCTGGCGGATTTCCGGCGGCAGTGCTAGCACATTGTATGGAAGGATGCGCGGTGTGAAATCGATCGCATCGCGAGTGCCCGGCGTTCGTGTCGAAAACGAGTATGGCCCTGAACTGACGGCAGGAGGTGCGCTCAGATGCATCTCCTGCCTGAACGCCTGCAGTCCGTTCTGCGGCTCGGCGTACAGCTCGATCCGTACGGCGCTCGGATCGAGGCCGCCGAAATATACTTCGACCTCAAATGTCAGGTCTCCGTCTTGCGCAGTCACGTTCAGTGCGCCGAAGTGAACGTCCTTCCAGTATTGGGCGATCCGCTCTTGCCACGCGAGGAATTCCGTGGTCTTTGCGTCACCCGACGCGCGCGCAGCATATGCGGTGGCCGCAGGAATGTACTCTTTCTCTGTGTACTGGCGCACCGCCCGGTTCGCAGAGAACGCGGGCGTCAGCACCGCCATACTTTCACGGATGCGCGCCACCCACGATCGCGGGATGCCTTGCTCATCGCGCTTGTAGAATTCTGGGATAACTTCGTTTTCAAGAACGGCATAGAGCCCCTCAGCGTCGGCGCGATCCCACGCCGGATCATCGCCGTGTTCCTGCCCGTCGCCGATCGCCCATCCCAAGTTGTGGGAGTACGATTCGGCCCACCATCCGTCCAGTACCGACAAATTCATCCCACCATTTACGAGCACTTTCATCCCGCTGGTGCCGCAGGCTTCCCACGGGCGCCTTGGCGTGTTGATCCAGACATCTACACCTTCCACCAGGTGCTGTGCCAGCAGCATGTCGTAATCACTCAGAAACACTACATGCGAGCGCATCTGCGGACTTCGGGCGAAGCTGGTCCATTCGCGGATGAGTGCCTGTCCGGGTCCGTCGTTCGGGTGCGCTTTGCCTGCAAGGACCAGTTGTACGGGACGCTGCGGGTTGGTGAGGATGCGGGCCAGCCGATCGCGATCATGCAGCAAGAGCGTGGGGCGCTTGTATGTGGCGAAGCGGCGCGCGAACCCCAGCGTTAATGTTCGCCGACTGAGGACCGCCTCCGCTTGCTGCAGTTGCAGCGGCGACGCGGCGTAGCCTGCCTCCTGCCGCGTCAGCCGCTGCCGCGCATATTTCACCAGAGCCGCACGTCCGGCAGAACGCATACGCCAGATTTGCTGGTCACTCGCAGAGCGCATACGCCCTTCCAGGCTGCCCAGGTCTCCTCGCCACCGTTCCTTGCCGCAGAGTTCCGTCCATAAATGGTCGGCCGCTTCCCCATCCCATGTCGGGACGTGAATTCCATTCGTAACGTGGCCAATCGGCACTTCGTTTTCCGGGAAATGCGGGAACAGCGGCTGAAACAGCCGCCGGCTGACCTGTCCATGCAGACGACTCACGCCATTGATCGATCCGCTGCCGCGGATTGCGAGATACGCCATGTTAAAAAGCTCGGACTCGTCGTCTGGATTCCGCCGGCCTAGCGCGAGTAGATCGTTCACCGATATGCCCAGAATGTCCTGTGCGTAGAACGGCAAATATTGCCGGATCAGTTCGGGGGGAAACCGGTCAAACCCGGCGTCTACAGCGGTGTGGGTCGTAAATACGTTTCCGGCGCGCGTAATGGCGAGCGCCTCATGAAACGGGCGCCCGGTCTCTTCCATATATCCGCGAGCCCTTTCGAGCACCGCGAACGCGGCATGGCCTTCATTCAAGTGGCAGACGTCAGCCTGGATGCCGAGCGTGCGCAGGAAGCGCGCCCCGATGATTCCCAGAAGCACCTCCTGTTTAAGACGCACTTCGGGCCCGCCGCCGTACAACTCGCTGGTGATAGCACTTATATTCGGCGGATTGGCGGGATCATTGGTATCAAGCAGGTACAGCCTGGTTCGTCCGACCTGCACTTCCCACGCACGAATCCAGATCTTCCAGCCCGGAAGCCTCATCGGCATCCTGAGCAGGTCGCCATCCGATGTGCGTACTGGACGGATTGGCAATTGCCCGGGTTCGTTCACCGGATAAAGAACCTGTTGGCCGCCTTGGCTGTCGAACTCCTGCCGAAAATACCCCTGCTGGTAAAGGAGCCCGATACCAACCACTGGTACGCCCAGATCGCTTGCGGCTTTCAACTGATCGCCTGCGACGTTGCCGAGGCCACCGGAGTAAATGGGCAGCGCCTCGCTCAGCATGTACTCCATGCTGAAGTAAGCTACAGTGCGAAGCGGAGATGATGCATGCGCTGTTTGGAACCAAGCCGGAGCCGCATTCCTCTCGCTCGCCTCCGCAAAGAGTCGGTCGACCTGTGCGCGAAAGGCGTCGTCAGTTAGACTGTCGAGCTTTCGCCGTGAGATGGATTGCAGGATCAGCCACGGGTTTCCGGTAAGCTCCCATAGCTCGGGATCAAGGCGCTTCCAGAGCTCGTCGGTCGAGTGGTTCCAGGACCAGCTCAGGTCAAGCGCGAGTCGCGTGAGGACATCCGAGTCGTCCACTTCGGACGGCAGCGTGGAATATGGGGGAGTCGTCATATCATTTCACCTCCGGGGCCGCCGATCTATCGAACCCGCTACCACTGCATTCACAGGCGAGCATCGTCCAAATCCCCGCCGCTTGCTCTTGAGCGTGCTGCCGGCTTGATAAGGGAACCGCAGGGACGATGCTCTCAGGCGCTAATTCGCCTCGGCGTACTGTGGTTCAGTGAGTGGAGGAAGTGCGGACTCCACTTTCATATCCATCAGCAAGTCGATGCGACGATCCAACTGAAAGAACTTCGTCACCGTAAGCGCCGGAAGCACTTTGTTGAACTTCTTGAAATACGTTTTCTTTAGAGTTGCCAGACGAGAGTCGCAATTAAACACTTGTTCCGCCATCGCCTTGGCATCGGCGTCGGTCAGACTCGAGTATTTCCGGACGTACTGCTTGATGACTACCGCACGGCGATCATCCAGTTTGGACCGTTCATACTCGTACTGCCGGTAGATTGGCCAGAATGCCGCAGCATCCTTGTCGCTGAAGTTCATCGCAGCCGTAATGATTGTGGCTCTGTCTGCCTGCATGTCGGCCCTGATAACCTCAATGGCTGTTGAGTCGATACTGGACTCCTGAGTTTGTGCACGGCAGAGAGGCGACAGCGCGAGCATCGCGAACATCACCGTGAGCAGGACAGATTTGCGGATCATTGCCTGAACGCCAATCCGGCTTGCGTCGTGAGTCATCCACGGGCGCAGCGGTGCAGTGCGGTTGAACGGCTTCATTGTGGGACAACCTCCTCGAAAAAACCGAACCAGCTTCCACCGAGGTCATAAGTGCACGCCGGTTGCCGAATGCATCTGCACAAGCAAGCCGCTTCTCTATGTTGAGGTTGCAGTAACGCGTGGGGGGCGAAGATCGTATCCTGCCCAGCGACGGGCAGAAGGGGGCATTATTTGGTCAGAGCGTAATGAAACCTTCCCGCTCACCTCATCGTCTAGCACTACTGTTCGTGTATGTTCTCACCATGCGCAATGGTCTCCTCGATTCAACAGCCTACGAGCGATTAGGGCGCCTGATTTTTTCCACCAGCCCAAATCCAACATTCAAAATGCCACTGGGTACGGCCGCGAAGGCTCTCAACAGTTCCCTCGGAATAAACGCATCTCCTCGGCCCGCTCGTTTCTTTTGTGGCAATCACACCTCGAAGTGAGCGGAAGCACGGCCTTTTGTTCCTTATTAAGGTATACAAAAGGTTGAGTCTCATCGGAACGGGTACCATAATCTCTTACGCTGCTCGGCTACGAACATGGAAAAGACAGCTTCAGGCCGACCGCTTCTGCTTCGTTCTAAATGGCCCCGGACCGCGATTGCGGCCACGTTAGGCTGTTGCCTCACCTGCGTGTTGTCACTGGCAGGCACGGTTCACGCCCTCGATCCGAACAAACGTCTCACTCAGTACACGCATGCATCATGGCGGATCCAGGATGGTTCCGCGCCCTCCGGCATGTACACGATTGCGCAAACGTCCGATGGTTTCCTCTGGTTCCTGTCTTCTCGCGGCGATATCTACAGGTTCGACGGTGTCCAGTTTCGTCCTTGGCGTCTGCCTGCTGACGCTGGCTTAATCGGCAGGATCAGAAACATCGTTGGCGATCGGGCAGGTGGGCTCTGGGCACTAGGAGCGGACGGGATCGCTCACCTGAAGAATGGGGTTGTCACCTCTCATTTCGAGTTGGAGGGGCTCGAGCCGAATCCGCTCAACATAAGTGAGGACACTGACGGCTCGATTTGGGTGGTGCGAGGCGACAATGGAATTGCGGAGCCCGTGTGCCACGTCAACGAGCACACGGTGAAGTGCTACGGCAAATCGGACGGGATACCGATTGCCCCGATTGATGCCATATTGGCCGATGGGAGGGGCGGCTTTTGGCTGGGAGGGCAGGCTGCCCTTGTACACTGGCACGCCGGCGTGTCGGAGATGTACCCGATCAAAGGTTTGAAATCCGGCATGGGAGCACCTGGAGTAATGAGCCTGGCACGTGGGCCCGATGGATCTGTCTGGGTCGGTATATTTTCAGCAGGACCAGGGCTAGGACTTGCAAGACTCGAGGAGGGCACCGTCAAATCGTTCGTGACACCCACTTTCGATGGAAGTAAGGTCATCGTCTTCTCCTTGCGCTTCGACCGCGACGGCAATCTTTGGGTCGGCAGCGCAAACCATGGTGTGTTCTGTGTGCGTGGAAACGCTATGGACCATTATGGACACACCGAAGGCTTGTCCGGCGATTTTGTCCGCGCTTTTTTTGAAGACCGGGAAGGAATTGTCTGGGCTGCGACCAACAACGGAATAGACAAGTTTCACGATCCGCGTGTCACCACCTTCTCAGCCGTTGAGGGCCTGGGCGAAGACAATGCCGTAGGCATTCTAGCCGGCAGAGATGGCACGGTGTGGGTAGCGAACGCCGACTCGCTCGACCACATCGTTAACGGGACCATCTCCTCAATTCGAACCGGGCATGGTCTCCCGGGACAGCAAGTCTCTTCTCTGTTAGAGGATCACACCGGAAGGCTGTGGGTCGGAGTAGATGACGGACTGTATCTGTTTGAGAACGGGGGCTTCCGACGCCTTCCCGAGCGGAATCATCAACCTCTTGGACTAGTTTTTGGATTGGCCGAGGATAGCGACGGAAATATCTGGGCAGTGTGCGCAGGCACGGCGCAGCTTGTGCGTATCGCTGACTTTCGGGTGCAAGAAGCGTTCACTCGAGCCCAAATTCCAGCGGCTCGTATTGCGCCAAATCCTCAGGGGGGAATTTGGATTGCCACTCATAAAGGCGAGCTTGGGCTGCTTCGCCACGGTGGTCTGCGGAAATTCCCTGTAAGTCCCGATGCTAAGGATTCGCTCGCCAATCAGATAATTGGGCAACCGGACGGTTCCGTACTTGCAGCTTTTGACAACGGGCTTGTAGGACTGCGGCAGGACAAAGTGCAGCGGATGACGACGAAAAACGGTCTGCCCTGCGACGAAGTCATTTCTTTTGTTCAGGACGGTGCGAGACGCTGGTGGTTGAACACACACTGTGGAATCGTCGAGTTTTCGGATTCCGAGCTCCAGCGATGGTGGGCCAACCCCGACGTGGTAGTCCAGACACGGGTCTACGATGTACTGGAGGGCGCCCGCCCTTCCGCCCGGCCACCCTTCAATTCGGCGGCAACCTCGGCCGATGGGCGGGTGTGGTTTGTGAACTCAGGCGTCGTGCAGGTGGTGGATCCCGCTAGTTTGTCGCAGAAAGCGTTGCCAGCGGAGACATACGTCGATTCGTTAATCGCTGACCGTAAGGAATTCGCACCAGCTAATAATCTCAAAGTGCCCCCGCTCCCGCGCGACTTGCAGATTGATTACACGTCGCCTACGTTTCTGATTCCACAGAAAGTGAAATTTCGCTACCGGCTCGATGGCTATGATCGCGCCTGGCACGACGCCGGTACGCGGCGGCAGGCGTTCTATACGGACTTGCCCCCTGGAAAGTACTCGTTTCGAGTGATCGCATCGAACAGCGACGGCGTCTGGAACGATAGCGCCGCCAAACTGGATTTCTTAGTGGCTCCCGCGTATTACCAGACGAACTGGTTCCGCGCCCTGTGCGCGATCGCGTTCCTGGCTCTGCTATGGGCGGCTTACCAGTTCCGAGTCCGGCAGTTGCGTCATGAATTTGAGGTGACGCTGGACGCGCGCGTCGGCGAGCGCACACGCATCGCACGGGAACTTCACGACACTCTGCTGCAGAGCTTCCACGGTCTGCTGCTCCGGTTTCAAACTGCTTTCCAGTTATTGCCGGAACGTCCGGCTGAGGCAAAAGAAAAGCTGGGCAGCGCGATCGAGCGGGCGGCTGAGGCAATCACGGAAGGCCGGGATGCGGTGCAGGGATTGCGCGATTCGACAATCCAAACCAATGATCTGGCACTGGCGATAAGCACCCTCGGAGAAGAACTCGCAGCGGACTCAACCGGCCACCGCCCTGCATTCCGTGTAGCCGTTGAGGGCCAGTCGCGAGATTTGCATCCCATCCTTCGTGACGAGATCTACAAGATTTCCGCCGAAGCGATGCGGAACGCCTTTCGTCATGCCAACGCACCACGGGTCGAGGTTGAGATTCGCTATGACAGTGAGCAATTCCGATTGCGGGTGCGCGACGACGGAAAAGGCATTGATCCGGCGGTGCTCTCGCGTCAGGGCAGTGAGGGACACTACGGCTTGCCCGGTATGCGGGAACGCGCCACAATTATGGGAGCTAAACTAACGGTGTGGAGCGAAGCCAATGCAGGAACCGAAGTGGAACTGAGCGTTCCTGCCGGCATCGCCTACGTGACCAATCGGCGACGTTCGTGGTTGTCGCAAGCATTTGCCGCGAAGGCAAAGGGATGAAGTAGGACACCGATCATGAGCGACGACGCCTCCCGAATTCGAGTCCTTGCGGTTGACGATCATCCACTCGTGCGCGAAGGGATCGCCGGTCTGGTTGGGGTCCAGCCGGACATGACTTTAGTAGGTGAAGCGTGCAACGGTCGCGAGGCTATCCAGCAATTCCGGACGTACCATCCGGACATTACGCTGATGGACCTGCAAATGCCGGAGATGAACGGCATCGATGCGCTCATTGCGATTCGCAATGAATTTCCCGACCCAAGAGTCATCGTGCTGACGACCTATGCAGGCGATGTGCAAATCGTCCGTGCGCTCAAGGCCGGCGCTAAAGCCTACCTGCTCAAGAATACGTTACACAAGGAATTACTGGAGACTATCCGTGCAGTTCATGTCGGAAAGAAGACTCTCTCTCCGGAGGTCTCGCATGAAGTCGCTGAGCATGCGATGGATGACGCCCTGACGCCCGCAGAAATCGCTGTGTTGCGACTGATCGCAGCCGGCAATGCGAACAAGCAAATTGCGGATCAGCTCTCCATCACGGAAGAAACCGTCAAGAGTCGAGTCAAGTGCATTCTTTCGAAATTGGGTGCTAGCGATCGAACCCACGCCGCAATGATCGGTTTGAAGAGAGGAATCATCGAGCTGTAGTTCCCCCCAGCTTGCCTGCTCGCCGCAAATCCACACAAAACTCTAAAGAGTGACCATCACAGCTCTTTTTGGGGTTTCGATTTGTCTTCACAATGTCACAAACTAGTAACGACCAGAAGGCTGCGTATTGCGACGCCTATATTCCACATTCGCCGGCGGTTGGCCTGGCGCAGGTTTGCTTCTGATGCGCTTGGTCTGCGGCTCCGCGCTGGTTATGCGCGCGAGTGCGATGCTGTGGAACGACCCTCCAATTACCAGAACAATAACGTATGCATTTCTAGCGGGATGCGGAATTCTTCTAATCGCCGGACTATGGACTCCCATTGCGGGCGCGTTGATTGCTTTGGTCGAAACCTGGCAGATGCTGACGCTGCCTGGGGACGTACGGGTTCCGCTTTTGCTGGGAACCATCGGCGGCGCTCTCGCGATGTTAGGACCGGGTCTATGGTCCGTCGATGCTCGCCTGTTTGGGTGGAAGCGCGTCCAAGCTCCACCTCGAAGAAGTAGTTCTACCTCACCCTAGAGCCACTCAAGAACACCAAATATCGCGCCTCAGAAGAGGCTGCTCCTCGCCTCCCAAGAGTTTGCGATTTACCCCGATGTGGGGCTGTGGGCAAACGGCACTTGGTCGGATAATGCGGTCATACCAAAAGGCTCTAATTCAAAGTTCAAGCCAAGGGGTTGAACAAAAGACTGGGAGGCACCAATGCTTAAGATAGAAAACTTTCAGGACTCCGCTCAGCATTGTTTCGAACTTGCCAAGTCGAGCGACTTTCTGGAAGAGGATATTGCCTTAGAAGCATTCGAGTTACTAACCGCTAACAACTATGACCACATGTTGGCATACGCACTGGGCGTGAGCCTGTAAGGAGGTCTTATGGACCTGGATAGGATCTACGCACTGGAAAAGAGAGTGAAGCAAAGGCTTCACTGTTCACAGCAGAGAGCAGAGTACATAGCGTCGCTCCTGGCATGGGAACACACCGTTAGCAAGGATAGCTTCGATCTGCTGGCTGAGATCCAAGCTATCCATCCATTACGTAATCACTCCACTATGTAGAGTGATAGATAGGTAGGACATCATATGAGCCACGCGGGGGTTACTTTCACAGATCCGGAAGGGCTCGCAGGAGCAAGCTTTCCCAAAGTGATGGGGCTCGAAGAACAGCAGCTGTTTCCGGAACCAGCAATGAGTGAGTACTGTTTCGAAGGCATCATTGGAAAGAGCCCAGCCATTAAGAAGGTGCTGGAACAAGTCGCAATCGTGGCGCCTACGGATTCCACCGTCCTGCTTCATGGGGAGACGGGCACGGGGAAGGAGCTGATTGCACGTGCCATTCACAATCTCAGCTCCCGGCGTGATCGCAGCTTCGTACGCATGAACTGCGCCGCTATTCCCTCGGGACTACTGGAGAGTGACCTGTTCGGACACGAGAAGGGAGCGTTCACCGGGGCCCTGGTGCAGAAAAAGGGCAGATTCGAACTGGCCGACGGCGGATCGCTCTTCCTGGATGAGATCGGGGACATCAGTCTGGAACTGCAGCCGAAACTTTTGCGGGCGGTGCAGGAACGGGAATTCGAGCGACTTGGAAGCGCCAGGACCATCCATGTCGATGTGCGGATGGTCGTCGCAACCCACCGCGATCTTCCCGCCATGATTCGGGAGGAAAAGTTTCGCGAGGACCTGTTTTATCGATTCAATGTTTTTCCGATTGAGATCCCGCCTCTTCGGGAACGTCGCGAGGACATTCCGCTATTGGTCGCCCATTTCGTGTCAAACCTGGCCCAACGGATGGGGAAGGAAATCAGGTTCATCCCACCCTATATCATGGAGTTTCTAACGAATGCCCCGTGGAAGGGGAACGTTCGGGAACTGGCAAACTTTATCGAGCGCGCCGTCATTCTCACGGTCGGTGACGAGTTAGAGGTGCCGATAGCGGAGCTTCGCACCCCTTCCGAAATGTTTCTTGTTACTAGGTCGACCTCTACTTTTCAACAAGCGGAATCCACCGTAATTGTCGAAGCTTTGAAAGCAGCGTCGGGACGCATCGCAGGTAAGGGCGGAGCGGCCGAAAGGCTGGGATTGAAGCGCACCACTCTGCAGAACAAGATGCGCCGGCTAAACATCTGCCGCGCCGACTACTTCAATAAACCGATGACGCCACACTGGAACCAGTAGGAGCAAGGCCACGAAAGCTGATTTCTGCCGGACGTTTAAGCAGGATATGAAGAGCCTGTACCTGCTTTCGTTCTTACTCACAGCTGAGCAGCAGTCTGCCGAACAGTGCTTTGCGTCCAGCCTGGGCGACTGCATGGACTTACGCCCCGTATTCAAAGAGTGGACCAGTTCGTGGACGCGGCGTGTCGTTCTACAAAACGCGATTCGCATTTTGGAACCTGTAGTAAGTAATGAGGACGAGCCTTCAGACGTTAAGTTGAAGTCGCCCGATTCACCACTCAATCCCGTTCTCCGCTCAGTACTCCAACTCCATACCTTCGAACGGTTTGTTTTCGTTATGTCTGTGCTGGAAGGTTATTCAGACCACGAATGCTCACTGCTGCTGAGATCCACACGACGGGACGTGGTCGTCGCCAAGGCTGCGGCGTTAAAGCATCTAGCCGCATCCGCCAGGTCGAAAGATTTTTTTCAACCCGGCTCCCATGCGAGGCAGCAACTTGCGCCAACAGCCTAATAGCCGACATATGATCGGCGAGATATCGAGAACGGCTGAGTTCCACACTTACTCGAACGCCCGATTTGGTATGAGGCTTGCCCCACATATAAAGGGTGCGGCGAATGCTGCAAATTCAATATGGAACAGACATACAGTACTGTTCTTCAGACCTGCACTCCTCAAGGCGAGGCTTTCGTGGAGTTGAAGCAGTCTCTCCCAAGTCGGATCACCTTCGTCTCGCCATTCGTTGACCAATTGATGCGGTTCATTGCGAGATTTCGAGCCCGACGGTAGCAAAGGTGGCATTGAACTTGCGCTGCGGGAGGCACTCTTGAACGCTATGATCCATGGCAATGGGGGTTGATGCGACCTGTGCGCGACTGATGGGATTTGAACCTGGCCGGATCGTGCACATTCGCGAGGGCGCTCGGTTTGTTGGTAACGCTGCCCCTGGGTCCATCGACCAAGTTGGAGAACCCATAGTGCCTCCCGCCACTCCATTCCATGTGGTTCCGGAATTTCTTAATCTCTACGCCATCTGACGAATCTGCTCACTCGCTGTTGATATAGGCCAGAAGCGCGCTTTCCGGATAACGCACCAGACGCCCTATTTTCCGGAAGGGCGGCCCCAATTGCCTCCCTCCGTTCTTTTTCATGCGCCATTTGCGCACCTGGGAGAGCGAGACTTGCAACATGGTTGCCACTTGCTCCTCTGTGTACATGCGCAGAGATTGTGCTCCGTGCCCATTGCCAGAACGCGAAACGCTCACTGACTGAGGCCGCATTGGGTTGCTCGGCTGTTCGGGCTCTGAAAAAAGCTGGCCGTCCAAGTAATCTGCTGATCCGTTTGGCGGTGTCATCCTGATTGCGGTCGTTGAGGCTCTCATGACTTACTCTCCTTGTTCCTGAGGTCGCGGTTGTAATCTAGAACGCAAAATCTGTCAAAAGACCGAGGACGGAAGCGGCCCGAGCGAGGCGTTCTCTTCGGGCCGGGCCTACCTGGACCAGGCATTGTTCCCGCCTCAGCTCGACCCAGTGGCGGAAGTGCTCGGTACGGAATCTTGCGGTTGCGGATCCTCGCCGGTATCGGTGGACATACTACTTGCCTGGTTTATGGATGACGGCAATTCGTGGCGGGCCGTTCGAGCAGGCAGCACCGCTGCCAAGGTTACACGCCTGGATTGAGGATACGAGCGGCGGGAGCGGCGCGACCTTATTCGGGCGCGGCGCGGACTGGCGTCGCCTCGCTTGGTACGCTCGATGGGCCGGCCCTCTGCGGTCGCCAGTACATCCTCCTGCTCCGACTCAATCAATTGCTTGGCGCGTTCCAGCACACTCTGCTGAATGTGCACGTACTCGAGCGAGGTTTCGCGATCCATGTGCCCGAGTTGCGCCATCATGACCTCCATGGGCACCCCGGTTTCGGCACCCAGCGTGCGGAACGTGTGCCGCAGGTCGTGGAAACGAAAGCCTTGCATGCCGCAGGCCTCCATCAGTTTCCTCCACGATTTCACCCAGCCGGTCATGGGGCGGGTCACGTCCCATTTCGCTTTCGTCTGTCCGCTCAGATGCTTCGACTTCCGGAGATTCAGCGGCAGCAGATAATGCTCCGGCTCAGTAGCCCCTAATGCGTGGGCCCGCACCAGGAGATTTCGCAGCCCCCAATCCGCCAGCGCCATTAGGCGCGGCTCCCGCTGCGTGCGGTTTTTAGCAATCTCGCGGCGAACCACGATCTTGCTTTCACCGATCTGGATATCCTTCAGCTGAAGATTGCGGATCTCTCCGCCCCGGCAACCGGTACCCACTGCCACGGCCGCGCAATGCATGGCCAATTGCCAGTAGTCGTTTTCTTTGGCCTTGTTGATGATGTCCATCAATTGCACTTTTTTTGCGATACCTTACCGGCGCGCTTCTTGATCTGCCGCAACGGCGCATAGCGCGCGGCCAAGCTGTCGGTCCAGCAGTCGGCAAAGATCATCATGCCGCGTAGCAGGTGCATTTCGTAATTGACAGTGCGTCCCGTCACCGGCTGCTTCATGTTCGTGCTGACGTGCTGCCGGCGCTGCTGCTGGTAGTCACGGATCAGGGGAAGGGTGATTGCACGTATGGGCAGCTTGCTGGAGAAAAACTTCAGCACCGGAGCGAAAATCCGGCGCTCGCACTCGATGGTGCGCGCCGAACAGCTGGCCGCTTTCCAGTTGAAGTAGAGCTCGGCTACGCGCTCCAGTGCCAGTTTGCCCATCTCATTCGCCTGCGCCTTGAAATCCTCACGCTCGTGTTCCTGCTTCGCTAGGAACTTCAGCTTGTTGGACAACGCTTCGGCGAGATCGGCGGTTTCGGTGGATTGCTGATGCTGTTTGCCGCGGCTGTCGCGCCAGCTAAACCAGATGAACGGTGAGTTGGAGCGCCAGCGCAGACCGCGCGGCAGCTTGGGGCGTTTGGTGCCTTTCATGACGAGTGTTTTCCCACGAGTCACCAGTGCCGTCAAACGCCGCTTCTGCGCTCCACTTGCAACACGAATCGCGGCAGCCAGGCAGTCCAGGCGGCGGCGCTGTTCCTGGGCATGCAGCGGCGTTCCGCGGTGTGCGCGAAGCGAAAGTTACCACTAACTGTTACCACTGGTCGTTTTTTGGGGAAGTCCGGAGAGGTAAGTGCCTGATAATAAATTGGCTGCCCCCCAGGGATTCGAACCCCGATATGCTGATCCAGAGTCAGCTGTCCTGCCGTTGAACGAGGGGGCAGTGGCTTAATTATCAAGTACCTTAAGCATTTCAGTCAAACATACGAA
>JBEKOO010000060.1:0-19340 GCA_049521655.1 Candidatus Korobacteraceae bacterium | reverse complement strand
AAGCACCAGGAGAATCTCTGCGAGGATCTGCTCTTCAACAACGGCGCGTATGCGGAGTTCATCCGTATTCCGCGACGGATTGTTGAAAACAACATGCTGGTTGTGCCCAAGGAGATCAGCTTTGAAACCGCAGCTCTCACCGAGCCTTTGGCGTGCGTGCTGCGGGGATTGCATGAAACTGGTGTGGAAATCGGTGAAACGGTCACCGTAATAGGAGCCGGACCCATCGGATTAATGTTCATGCAGGTGGCTCACATCATGGGTTGCGACGTGATCGCCGTTGTGAAACACGACCAGCAGATTCTCCTGGCGAAACATGCCGGGGCCAGCAAGGTGGTGGCCCTCACCAAGGCTGCCAATGCGATCGAAGCCTTGCGCGATCTGACTCCGGAGCGCCGCGGCTCCGATGTAGTGATTGAAGCCGTGGGACGTCCCGAAGCCTGGGAATGGGCGATTGACATGGTGCGAAAGGGCGGCACCGTGAACTTCTTTGGCGGATGCGCCAAGGGAACACGCGTGCAACTGAATACCGAACGTTTGCACTATTCAGAGATCACGCTGAAGGCCACCTTCCATCACACTCCAGACACAGTGCGCCGCGCCTTTGCGCTGATTGCCGAGCGCAAGATCAAGGGCACGGACTATATCACGGGAGAAGCGCCTCTCTCGAAGCTGCAATCCGTGCTGCGGGAAATGCTGACTCGTGGCGGCGAGATCAAAACCGCGATCATTCCTGGACACTGATAAGGGAAGACGATTGACCGCATTTGTGCCCAGCACTCATTCGAACGGCGACCGGAGCACCGGCGCAAATCAACAACTCAGCGACAATGAAACTCTGCTGGCCCACGGGTGGGCAAGCCTGCCGCCGGAGTACGCCATCCCCGCCATTGCGCCATCGCTCGACGAGTCTCGCAGTTATTGCCGGAGGCTGGCCACTTCGCACTACGAGAACTTCTCCGTCGCTACGTGGTTCCTGCCGAAGCACCTGCATCAGCATTTCTTCAATATTTATGCCTATTGCCGCATTTCCGACGATTTGGGAGACGAGGTTGGGGATAGCCGCGTTTCACTTGCCCTGCTCGACCGTTGGGAGGAGGAACTGGAAGCTACCTACGGCAAGCTTGAAGGTGCAAAGAGTGCGGGTGTGGCACGGCACCCGGTCTTCATCGCGCTGGCGGAGACGATTCAGAATTGCTCAATTCCCAAGCATGAGTTCAGCGATTTGCTCATGGCATTCCGCCAGGATCAGACGGTCGCGCGCTACGAGACCTTCGACGAAGTGCTTGGCTATTGCAAGAATTCCGCGAACCCAGTCGGCCATCTAGTGCTCTACCTGTGCGGATACAGGGATGAGGAGCGGCAGCAACTCTCCGATTACACCTGCACCGCTCTGCAGCTTGCAAATTTCTGGCAGGACGTTTCCGTGGACTGGAAAAAGGGACGCGTCTATTTGCCACTCGAAGATCTCGGACGCTTCGGCGTCAGCGAAGCTCAACTTGCAGAGGGCAGATTTAATGGCCAGTTTCGCGAATTAATGCGCTTTGAAGTGGAGCGGGCGCGCCAGTGGTTCGAACGAGGACTACCCCTGGTCAGGATGGTGAACCGCTCGCTTGCGCTAGATCTGGAATTATTCAGCCGCGGAGGCTTGGCGATTCTTCAGGCGATTGTAAAACAGGACTTCAACGTGCTGGTGCGGCGTCCAAGTTTGAGCAAATTAAGGAAGGCCAGACTGGTTTTCCGAGCACTGGCCGGCCGGATCGCCTTGGGAAAAACAGGATGAGTCGGATGAGCGATACCGATCAACATGCCAAGCTGAGGCTGACCACCGCCTACAGTGTATGCCGCCACATCGCGCGTTCTTCAGCCAAGAATTTCTACTACGGTTTCATGTTGCTGCCAGCCCGCAAGCGTAACGCACTCAGTGCCGTTTACGCATTCATGCGCCACGCCGACGACTTGAGCGATGATCCGGGCATGACGCCGCATGAGCGCAGGTCGAAGCTCTCCGGCTTCATTGAATCCTATCGCCGCTCGCTGGCAGCTGGCAGCACCGATGACCCGGTCTTTTTAGCACTGCGCGACTCTCAGCAGCGGTACGGCATTCCAATCGAACTGCTTGAGCAGTTGGTTGCTGGAACGGGAATGGATGTGCGCGAGGAGACTCCGCAGAGTGATGCGCCGCTGGTGATCTACCAGAACTTCGACGAGCTTTACAACTACTGCTACCAGGTTGCGTCGGTTGTAGGCCTGGTTTGCATCCGCATATTCGGTTATCGTGACGCTGTCGCTGAGCGGTACGCCGAACATCTTGGCATTGCATTCCAGCTCACCAACATTCTGCGCGATGTGAAAGAAGACGCGGCGATATCTCGCGTTTATCTTCCGCAGCAGGATCTTGCGCGCTTCGGCGTCACTGCTGCAGAGCTGGGCTCTGGGGTGCCGCTGGAGAAATTGCGTCCGCTGCTGGCCTTCGAGGCTGCGCGGGCGCGCGAATACTACGTTTTCGCTGAACGCCTGCTGCCCCTCATCGACGAGGTCAGCCGGCCCGCGCTTTGGGCGATGGTGGAGATCTATCGCGGGATTCTCGACCGGATCGAACTCAGGCACTTTGACGTGTATTCCGAGCGCGTGCGCCTCTCGCTGGGCGATAAACTCAAGATTCTGGCCAGTGGATTCTGGAAGAGACTCTTGTGAGCGACACAATTGCGCGGCGCGAAGTAGATGCGAAGCGTTGCAGTGTAGGCATTGTCGGCGGTGGACTTGCCGGACTCTCCGCCGCGTGCGCGCTGGCCGACGCCGGTTACAAGGTCACGCTCTTTGAGCGAAAATCGTTTCTCGCTGGCCGTGCATCTTCCTATGAGCATCCGGGCACGGGCGAAGTGGTGGACAATTGCCAGCATGTGCTGCTGGGTTGCTGCACCAATTTGCTCAATTTCTATCGGCGACTTGGCGTCCAGGACAAAGTGCGCTGGTACAAGCGCATCACCTTCATCGAGCCCGGCGGTCGTTCCAGCTTCATCGAAGCGTCGTCTCTGCCCGCACCCTTTCACTCCGTAGTTTCGTTTCTTCGGTACAAGCTGCTCTCAATGCGGGACAAGCTCGGTATCGCTCGCGCCTTGATGACGCTGCTTGCGGGAGTGCCCAAGGACAGCAGCGACGATTTTCTCTCCTGGCTGCGCCGCAAAGGGCAGACGCAGGCTGCGATTGACCGCTTCTGGGCTCCAGTGCTCGTTAGCAGCTTGAACGAGGATTTGGATAAGTCTTCAGTCAAGTATGCCGCGATGGTCTTTCGCGATGCCTTTCTGAAATCCGCCGAAGCGGGAAAAATGGGAGTGCCCACGGTTCCGCTCTCTGAACTCTACGGAGTAGGCGCAGACTACATTCGTGTACGCGGTGGCGAGGTTCGGCTGCGCAGCGGAGTCGACGCTGTCGTCTGTGAAGACTGCGGGGTAACGCTGCGCTCCAACGATCGCGAGTTCAACTTTGATTACGCCATCAGCGCGGTTCCGTTTCATGCCCTGGGGCGCATCCTGCCGCAATCGCTGGTCAGCGAAGAGCTGCAGCGGAAGGTGAATCATCTGCGGACCGTGCCGATTACCGGAATACACCTTTGGTTTGATCGCGAGTTCACTGATCTGGAACACGCTGCGCTGCTGGATCGAACCATCCAATGGATGTTTCAGAAGTCGAAGATATTGACGCGCTCGGAGGCGCGCACCACGGACGACGACGGCAGCTACCTGGAATTGGTGGTGAGTTCGTCGAAAAAGCTGCTGGAGATGGGCCGAACGGAAATTGTCGAACTCGCGATGAAAGAGCTTGCCGAGTTCTTTCCAGCCGTGCGCGATGCAAAGTTGGTGAAGTCCACGGTGATCAAGGAAGTTCACGCGACCTTTGCGCCAGCGCCACTCAGTGATGAGTTCCGGCTATCGCCGTCAAGTCCATGGCCGCGGCTGTTTTTCAGTGGCGACTGGACCGCTACGGGCTGGCCTTCCACAATGGAAGGCGCCGTGCGCGCGGGATATCTTACGGCCGAGGCCCTATCGAAGGCTGCCGGAGACGCGCAACGCTTTACTGTCCCCGATCTCAAGCCCCGGGGCTTCATGCGTTTATTCCGTTCCTAACCGTGGTTTGAATTCTGCGCGCTTGCCGCTAGTCGGCGATGCTCTCCGCGGCTTTGACGCTGGCGGCGATTGCGGCGTTTGCCGCGCGGACGCGGTCGCGCCAGTGGCTCTGCACAAAGTAAACGATGCCGATAACCAGCGCGAGCACAATCAGGGCATCAAAGCGATGCAGCCACTGCTCGAGGCGCGGATCGCTGTCCCAACGCACGCCGAGAGTGTAGCCGCAATAAGCCAGCGCGTAGCACCAGGGCCAGGAGCCGGCAAAGGTGTAGAGATGAAACTTGCCGCGCGGCATGCGTGCGATTCCCGCTGGAAGTGCGATAAACGTGCGAACCACCGGCAATAAGCGGCCAATGAAGACCGTGATGCTGCCGTACTTCTGAAAGAAACGGTCGCTCACATCCAGGTCATGTCGGTTCATCAGGATGTACTTTCCGAAGCGCTCGATCAGAGGCCGCCCGCCATAGGCGCCGACTTCATAGGCAAGTACCGAGCCAAGATTGCAGCCAAGGGCTCCAAGGGTTGCCACAACGGTCAGAGACGAGAAGCGTCCCGCGTAAACCAGAAATCCGGCAAAGGGCATGATGATTTCCGAAGGCAGGGGGACGCAGGCCGACTCGATGCCCATCAGAACCACGATTCCCGGATAGCCGAGCGAAGAAATCAGGGTCTTTATGAAAGTGGCCAATAGCAGCAGAAGGTGTTCAATCATGAAGCCTCAAAACTCTTGGTTGGAGTCCTGGCTAAAAACATATCCCGGCAGCAGAAGCCCCTGCGCGGTCTTGGCAACTTTAATGCGCCGTGTCTCTGCCGTGGGCGCCGAAACGTTGGCGGGACGCAGCATGGCAAACTGCGAAAAAACTTCGTCATAGACCTTGGTGACCAGAAAACTTTGTCCGCTAGTCTCTTCGCGCCATACCTGCCCGAGTTGTATTGCCTTAACTGCCATAGGCTTAAGACTAAAGCTTCGATCTGGCGGGGTCAAATGCCAATACCCTACCCACAGGGCGATCGCGTGACGAAAGTGACACCCACTAGGGCCGTGCCGGGCGGACGGAGGGAACAGGACGGCTGCGGGGCAGCGCTTTCGGTGTTTTGCCCTTGAGCAGCGCCGGCAATTCGCTGGCGGCGCAGCGTAGGCCCATATAAAACGCACCGAAGTTCGAAAAGACGGCACTGACCTCGTCAAAGCGCATCTCGTAAATCAGCTTCTTGAAGATCACGGGATCGTCAGCGAAGAGATCGACGCCCCACTCCCAGTCGTCGAAGCCGATGGAGCCGCTGATGATCTGCTGGACCCTTCCGGCGTAACGGCGTCCGATTTTTCCATGCAGATCCATCTGCCGCTGCCGCTCTTCGATGGGGAGCGTGTACCAGTTCTTCAACTCACCGCGCTTGCGGTCCATTGGATAGAAGCAGACGTATCGACCCTCCGGTATCTGTGGAAAAAGGCGCACGTGCATTGCCTCGCGCTGCCGGTTCATCCCCTCGTCCAGCGATTCGTTCCATTTGGGCGAATATGGTTCGACGCCCCGCGAAAGCAGGTCGTGGTAGCTCTTGATGGTGGACTCATACAATCCGAGTTCAACGACGGACAGATATGAAGAAGCGCACTCAAAATATTCGTTCAGTTCAAGCTGATTGACTAAAAGCTGGGCCTGGTTGAGAGCTTCAAAGTCCTGGCGAAAGTGGACAAAGAGCAGATCTCCCTTGTGGCCAAAGAGGGAGAATAGCGCCGAACCTGTACTCTCCATCTCGGCCAGTGATCTCTGCGCCTCGGCGGTTATGCGGGCGCGCTCATCAACGCTCTGGCTGCGCCACCGGCTCCAGCGGAAGCGGAACATCTGGTGCAGTACCGCAGAACCCTCCAGGGTGAGAGGAACGGAGGGCAAATCATAATTTTGGGTGGCTACGCTTGGGTCGGTTGTGCTCATATGTTTTGGATTACCCGAGTAGCCGAAATGATTTTGTTTTTCATTGGAAGCGGGGAAGGGTCTGTTACCATCGCTGGCATCGCATATGGCAACGCAGAGAAAGAAAAGTTCCAGTACGACACTTGCACGGAAATCCACAAAGGCGCCCGCGCGCGCGAAGGCTGCTCCTGCCCAATCTACTGCACGCAAGTTCAATCCGCGGGCCCCGCAGCGGCTCTCGGCGATTCTCGAAATCCTGGAGCGCACCTATCCGGACGTGCACTGCGCGCTGCAACACGAAAACGCATGGCACCTGCTGGTGGCAACCATTCTTTCGGCGCAGTGTACCGACGTGCGAGTGAATATGTTGACCCCGGCGCTCTTCAAGAAGTATCCAACTCCTTCGTCGCTGGCGAAGATCGAGCCCGTAGAGTTGGAGCCGTTGATTCGTTCCGCGGGATTTTTTCGCAACAAGGCGAAATCGATTGTGGGAGCGGCGCGGAGGGTGATGGATCACTTCCACGGGCGCGTTCCAGAGACGATGGAGGAGTTGCTATCGCTGCCGGGAGTGGCGCGCAAGACGGCGAACGTGGTGCTGGGCTCATGGTTCGGGCGCGGCGAGGGAATTGTCGTGGACACGCACGTACACCGTATCTCACGGCGGTTGGAACTGACCTGCTCGGATGATCCGAAGCACATTGAGCAGGATCTGATGAAGCTGATTCCGCAGACGAAGTGGATCGACTTCTCTCACCAGGTCATCCACCACGGAAGGGCTCTGTGCGTTGCCCGAGGGCCAAAGTGCGCGGAGTGCCCGCTGGAGACCGTCTGCCACGCGGCGGATAAGACATGGTCCACAGTTGAGCAGCACGGGACGGCAAGGGGGAAGAAAGCGTAGGAGTCGTGCCTGTTGCAAGGCGGTGGGTCATTTCGAAATATCCTCAGAGAATGCTCAAAAATACGAGTACATTGGATTGATATGGCAAAGCTTCTTGAGGGCGATCAACTTGAGCAACGAGCTCGGAAACTCGGAGTTGATATTGCGGGTGAACTTCGTACGCAAAGCTCGTCTGGGCGTGCCCCGCGCGCGCCGGATTACGAATTACAGCGGCGGGTAACGGAAGCGGAACGCAGGCTTCGTGAATCACGGCTATGGATATTGGCTATGATTTCGGCAGTTGCTTCAGTGTTAAGTGCCCTTGTAGCTCTTATTGCGGTGGTGCGGAAGTGATGCAAGGCTGCTGGTTTGCTATTTTCCTCAAGTTGACGAACTAATCGCTGCCACGACGAATTGGCTCGAATCCCTCCGAACATTTATACTGTGCGGTTGGGTGTGGGGGCACATGCGACTTTTTCAGAACATTGCGGCAATAGCCAAGGGTATGAGCATCACCTTCATGGAGATGTTCCAGCCAACCACGGTGGAAAACTATCCGGACGGAAAAGGTCCGATGCGCGGAGCGGTATTCCAGGAGCGCTTTCGCGGGCTGCATGTCTTGCAGCGCGATGAAGACGGCTTGGAGAAATGCGTAGCTTGCTTCCTTTGCGCCGCGGCCTGCCCGTCTAATTGCATTTACATCGAGGCGGCGGAGAATACGGCGGAGCAGCGCATTTCCAGCGCTGAGCGCTACGCCAAGGTCTACAACATCGATTACAACCGTTGCATCTTCTGCGGTTATTGCGTGGAAGCCTGCCCGACCGATGCGATCACCCATGGCCACGGCTTTGAGCTGGCGACCTACAACGCAACCAATCTGGTCTATCGCAAGGAGCAGTTGCTGGCGATCACTCCGGCGCACGAGGGTGACAACGCCCGCTTCAACGCCACCGACGCGCAGAAGATGAAGGCCATCGCAAGATAGGCCCAGGCTAGCCGGAGTTCACACTGGACCGCTCTCATGGCGGTCCACTCTCGTTTGGCGCGAAGTTCGGCTGGGCGCAGGGCGTCAAACTCCGCCATCCAAGCATTTCAGCTATTCTAGTAGCTGCTGAAAGCAAGAGGTTCCCGTCTTGATGAGTGACTTTCTAAAGGCCGTCAGTGAGCGCGTCATCGTCTATGACGGCGCGATGGGCACGAACATTCAGCTCCGCAACCTTACTGCCGGCGATTACTGGGGCAAAGAGGGGTGCAACGAGCTGCTGGTGCTCTCGCGCCCGGATGTAATTGCAGAGATTCATGCTGCCTTCTACGGCGTCGGCTGCGATGTGGTGGAGACCAATACCTTCGGCTCGACCCGCATTGTGCTCGCCGAGTATGGCTTGGAAGATCGCACGGCGGAGTTGAACTTAGCCGCCTGCAAGGTGGCGCGCGAGGTGGCGGCGCAGTTCTCCACTCCGGCGCGCCCGCGCTTTGTCGCCGGATCAATCGGGCCCACCACCAAGCTGCCGTCGCTGGGACACATTACCTGGGACGCCATGCTGGCTGCTTATGTCGAACAGGCCGAGGCGCTGATTGCAGGCGGCGTGGACATTTTGCTGGCGGAGACCTGCCAGGACATTCTGCAAGCCAAGTGCGCCGTGGCCGCCTGCTTTGACGCAATGAAGAAAGCTGGCAAACGGCTTCCAGTGCAAGTGCAGGTGACGCTGGAAGCGACGGGCACAATGTTGCTGGGCACTGAAATAGGAGCGGCGCTGACGGCACTGGAAGTTTTCAACGTCGATGCAATCGGATTGAACTGCGCCACCGGGCCGCTGGAGATGAACGATGCGGTGCGTTACCTGGGACTGAACTCGACCAAACACGTCTCCGTTCTGCCCAACGCGGGACTGCCGCAGAACGTAAGCGGTCACGCGGTCTATCTGTTGAAGCCGGAAGAGCTGGCCGCTTACCACAAGCACTTCGTAGAAGACTACGGGGTGCGCATCGTGGGCGGATGCTGCGGAACCACGCCGGAGCATCTGCAGGCGGTGGTGGCTGCAGTCGGCGGCATTACTCCCGCGCCGCGCAAGGTTGCGGCCACGGCGGCTGCCTCCAGCGCATACACCACAGTACCCCTTGATCTGGAGCCGAAGCCGCTGATTGTGGCCGAGGAGATGAACACAACCACCCGCCTGGAGAACTTCCGCAACCTTGTGCGCGCCGACGACTACGATGGGATTCTCACGTTGGCTAAGAAGCTGGTGAACGACGGCTCACACATGCTGGACCTTTGCTGTGCCGTGGTTGGCGAAGACGAAAAAGCGTACATGAGCAAGGTGCTGGAGAAGATCGCCACCCGTGTGCCTGCGCCAATATTGATCGACACCACGGAGGCCGAGGTACTGGAAGAAGCACTGAAGCGCAGTCCAGGTAAAGCCATCGTCAACTCGATTAACCTGGAGGATGGAGAGAAGCGCACTGCGCTGGTGCTGCCGATGGCCAAACGCTACGGCGCGGCGGTGATCGCGCTGACCATCGACGAAGATGGCATGGCGCTGACAGCGGAGAAAAAAATCGCGATTGCCCAGCGCATCTTTGAGCTTGCGGTGAACAAGTATGAAATCAGGCCGCAGGATCTGATCTTTGACGCGCTCACCCTGCCGATTTCGACCGGGCAGGAGGATTATCGCTCCGCCGGAATGGAGACGCTGAAGGCGGTCGAGGGAATTAAGAAAGCGCTGCCTGAGTGCAAGACGATACTCGGCGTGTCGAATATATCCTTCGGGTTGAACGCCTATGCCCGGCGCGTGCTGAACTCGGTCTTCATGCATGAGGCGGTAGACCGTGGCCTCGACATCGCGATCGTTAATTACACCAAGATCTACCCGCTTTACAAGATTCCCGAAGTTGAGCTGACGCTGGCGCGCAAGCTGATCCACGCCGACCGCGGCGCGGGCGATCCTCTGCAGAATTACATGGCTCATTTTGCAGCGATGAAGGGCCAGCAGGAGGTGGCACCGGCGGCGCACGCCGAGTCGCTCGCGGTGGAAGATAAGCTGAAGTTCTGCATCATTCAGGGCGAAAAGGGTATAGGCGAAGGCAGCTCGCGGCAGACCATCGAGCAGATATTGGAGAGCGCTCTTGAAAGTTATACGCCGCTGGAGATCATCAACACGATTCTGCTGGACGCAATGCGCACCGTGGGCGATCTGTTTGGCGCGCGCAAAATGCAGCTTCCGTCGGTGCTGGATTCGGCAGGCGTGATGAAGGCTGCGGTGGCCCATTTGGAGCCGAAGATGGAAAAGTCCGAAGGCTCGCAGAAGGGAACCATGGCGTTGGCCACTGTAAGGGGCGATGTCCACGACATCGGCAAGAACCTGGTGGACATCATCCTGACCAACAATGGCTACAAAGTAGTGAATCTCGGCATCAAGCAGTCGGCAGAGGCAATCATCCACGCGGCTCAGGCGCACAAGGTCGATGCAATCGGCCTCAGCGGGTTGCTGGTGAAATCGACTCTTGAAATGAAGTACGTGATCCAGGATCTCGAACTGCGTGGGCTTAGGTATCCGGTGATCTGCGGCGGCGCTGCGCTGACCCGCAAGTTCGTGGAGGACGATCTGCGGCGCGAGTACTCTTCTGCCGTTTTCTACGCTGAGGACGCCTTTGCCGGGCTGCACACGATGGAGGCGCTGAGCGGAGCCGGGCGCGAAGCTGCAATCGAGGTGGGCTCGGTTGTGCGTGAAGCGGCGCGGGCGAAGGTTGTGGCCGATGCCTTGCTGCCGGATGAGCCGCGCGACCCGATTGCCGCGGCCCAGATTCCGCAACCGCCTTTCTGGGGTGTACGAACCGAGCGCGCCGCCGATTTTGATCTGACAACACTCTTCGAGTACATCAACCCCACCGCGCTCTTCAAGAACCAGTGGCAGCTCAAGACGGCTTCGCAGCAGGATTATGCGCGCCTGGTGGAAGAGAAGTACAAGCCGATTCTAGCCGCGCTGCAGCAGGACGCAATTGCCAGCGGCTGGTTCGACCCGCAGGTCGTCTACGGCTATTTCCCATGCCAGTCCAAGGGTAGCGACCTGATCGTCTATGCTCCCGCGCATGGTTTGTCGCTCGGTGATTTCCGCTCCGCAAGCCCGTTATTCGACGCCAAGGCCATCGAGGCCGGCGGCGAGCTGTCAAGGCAGTTGCCGGAACTCTTGCGTTTCACCTTTCCGCGGCAGGCGGAAGGGCGTCGATTGAGCATTTCGGACTACTTCCTGCCGCAATCAAGCGGGCGCGTCGATGTGATCGCGCTGTCGGTGGTTACAATCGGCGCGGGAGCGAGCGCGGAGACGCAGAGACTCTTTGCGAGCGGCGAGTACACGCGCTACCTCTACCTACATGGGCTTTCGGTGGAGACCGCCGAAGCGCTGGCCGAATTTTTGCACCGGCGCATCCGCCAGCAGTTGAATATCGCAGACCAGGACTCACCGCGTATCGGAGACCTCTTTCACCAGAAATATCGCGGTTCACGCTATAGCTTCGGCTATCCGGCCTGCCCGCACATGGAAGATCAGACTAAGCTCTTCGCGCTGCTGCGGCCTGCTGAGAACATCGGTGTGCATCTGACCTCTACTTACCTGCTTGAGCCGGAGCAGAGCACCTCGGCGATAGTGGTGCATCATCCGGGGGCAAAGTATTTTGTAGTGTAGGGAGCGTAACCATCAGGAGAGACTTGAAGATGGCCGTGTGCGTCGCCTCCAGATGAAGAAGGTGACGTGAGCGATTGCATTTGCTACACTCGCTATGCGAGCGCCTGCTCGCTCTGCACCGCGGAGAGGTGGCAGAGTGGCTGAATGCACCTGACTCGAAATCAGACGTGGGGGCAACTCCACCGGGGGTTCAAATCCCTCCCTCTCCGCCATCAAAGTTTTGCAATCACCACGTTACAGTTATGTAGCGGCCAGTTGGCCGCTTTCTCTGTATGTGGGCAATTCTGCTTTGTGCCCAATTCTGTACCCAGTCGCAGATTTGGTCTCAGGCCGCCCCGCCAAGAGTAATTCTCAGTTTGGCAAGCTAAGAAATCGAAAGATAGTTGCATGATGCCGATAGTTGGATCATTATCGGCAACAGCTCTCATACAGCACATGCAAAGGAATCTGGTATGGCATATAGAGAATTGTCGGGTAATGCTCTATCTCGTGTCCTTGTCTCTGCGCTTGTCCTCCCACCGGCCAGTTTTGCACAACGATCAGCGCCTGGGTACGGCGCCTCAGTTGAAGATCAACAGATCGGCACGATCCTCAGTGTGCGAAAGGTTGCGGTAGGCTACCATCTTGTCACTCGGTATCCCCAGATTCGCAACTACCGGCTTTATCTAACAGTCCGCGTTTCTGAACAGAATTATTGTGGCGAGTACGTAACGCCCGTTATCGAAGAGATGGACGATCTATTTGCTGCGAAGGGTAAGGATGTCTCAGTTGTGCTGAACGGCAAGAGGCTTACGGTAAAGACGCCAACGGGCAGAAAGCTCAAGGCTTGGTTATCGGAACCGGGGCAGTGCTAATTGCCTTGGCTCCTCGCGCAGCAGACATTTACTTGTTGCCTGAGGAGCCGGTTCTTGCGCATCTCGATTTCGAATTCTCGGTGCCAACCCGCACTACTTTGCGGGAGTGGGCTGAGTAGTGGATTGCGGAGTCGGTGTGCCGGGCTTCGAGAAGTTCACCTTGGGAACCTGGCGCGATTCTTCCGTCGCAGCAAAGTATGCGCGATTGGGTTGGAATCCTGCCCAGCCGGCAAAGATATTGTTCGGAAATAACTGAACGTATGTGTTGTAGTCCTGCAGTGTGTCGTTGTAGCGCTTGCGTTCAACAGCGATGCGATTCTCAGTACCCGCCAGTTCATCCTGTAGTCGCAGAAAATTCTCATTGGATTTCAACTGCGGATAATTCTCGACGACGACCAGCAGGCGGCCAAGCGCTCCATCGAGTTGCCCGTTGGCCGCAATCTTCTGCTCTGGGGTACCGGCCGAAAGCAATGCAGAGCGGGCTTTGGCGATGTCACCGAAAACCGTTTGCTCCTGCAGGGCAATGCCTTTCACTGTTTCGACCAGGTTGGGAATGAGGTCCGCCCGGCGCTGCAAGACGATGTCCACCTGCGACCATGCGGCTTTAACCGCTTCATTCTTGCTCACCAGCGTATTGCGCACTGAAACGTACTGTCCAAAGGAGACAAGCGCGATCAGAACTACCACGATAATTGCGATCCATAGTTTCTTCATAAGCTCTCCTGAGCAATTGAGTATGCGGCTATAATTCGGCTGGCGCACCCGCGTCCAGAGCCTCATCAACCGCGGCAGTGACCCGTTCCACTACTGACAAGTAGCGGGCGAAAAGATCATCGACATCCATAGTCTTTGGGGATGATTTGTGCTCCCGAACGTCTAACACCTGGTGAATCGAAGACGCGTCCAAACTTAGATGCTCCGCCAAGGCGCGCACTGTTTCGCGCTTTCCCACTGGAGGTGCCTGACCGAGCACGAGCAGAGCATGACGAAAGAGAGTGACAAAAGAGGATACCGAACGAACCAGCAATTCCCACAATCGCCGACTGTTGCCTGAGGAAAGCAGCAGTTGCTGGCGCAGCAGAATCAACTTCTCACGAAGCTCGTATTCCACCTGGACGCGATGAAGGCCCGCTGGTATTTGCAATTCGATCAGAACATCTTCACCGAGAAGAACTGTATGATGCTGCTTCATATCCAGAAGCTCGATGGTAAAAACGTCATTGGATCGTTCGAGCTCGCGGCGCGTCATGATTAGTGGCGGAGGCTGCTTTTGTTTCTCCCACCATCGTGCCACCGGCACCAGAGCCTGCAAGGCAGGAAACGAATTGTCACGCAGCACACAGAACAGATTCAAGTTTGAAAATTCGGGATGGTAATCTCCGGCCACGGCCGATCCGAACAAAATGACACTCTCCAAGTTTGCCCCAGCCGCGTCGCGCATGCGTTTCACAAATTCCTCAAGCTTGCTATCAAAAATCATCGTGTCCTCGCCGACTACCAACTGCTGCTTGCTCCACCGCCGCCGGAACTGCCTCCGCCAAAACCACCGAAGCCTCCACCTCCGCCGCCAAAACCGCCGCCACCCCATCCTCCACTCGCGCGGCCACCGGAAAGCTGAGAGAGAAGAATCCAGAACAACACACCACGCAGAGGAGTGCAAAGGATGATCAACAGGATCACCACAAATACAATGATGCCACCGAGCGAAACGTGCTGGTCGTCTGCATGAGCCGGCGACCGGATTGGGGCAGGGGCCGGCAGATTGGGGATCTGAATTCCGGCATCTTGCGCAATCACGCCCGCTACGCGGTCGGTGACGAGAGACAGAGCCGCGCTGTAATTTCCGCTGCTCATCAGCGGGATTGCCTCCCGCTGAAAGCCCCCTACCTTGCCGTCGGGCAGAATTGGTTCCAGGCCGTAGCCAACTTCAACCCGGGCGCGGTGATCCTTGATGGCATAGAGGATCAACACACCACGATTGGTTGACTTGCTTCCTATGCCCCAGCTCTTGAACAAATCAACGGCGTAGCTCTCGATATCCGCGCCGTCCAAGGAATTAACGGTAACTACGGCGATCTGGGCATGAGCCTTTTGGTCAATCTGGAGGCAGACATTTTCCAGTTGTGCAACCGTAGTTTGATCGAGAACATGTGCGAAATCATTGACGTAACTGGATGGGTGCAACTGCGCCACCGGTTCGGCGAGCGCGACAACACTCAGCAACGAAACAAGCAGAAGAGTAATGCCAGATTTCGTCAGCAATTTCATCGTTGCCCGATTGTACAGGATAGCGGTGCGTAGCAGATGACAACGCGCGTATGCAAGCGAGAGGTGATGCAAACCGCAAGCGGGAGCGTGGCATCATGGTTTGAGGCGCGTAAACAGCGGGTGAAAGAGAGTTGACGATGTTGCGCGACATTTTTGCTCAAGTGGGATGCACGAGAGTCTATTTTTGCACTCTTTGTAGTGCAAATACGGCTTGAAGATTGGCGAAGTGGTGAATGGTTTGGAGAGGTGAGGTTACTGAATGGTATATGGTTGCGCGGAGGTTCAACGATTGGCTAATCAGGCAATTCCGGAATAGGTTTGATTACTGATTTGCCTATGGTTTGGGGTGCGGAGGAGGCGAGAGGAGGACCAGATTGGGAAGTCGGGAGAAAAAAATCGCCGGGAGGTGAGGGGATTTCGGGCGGGCGTCGGTGGTGTTAGGAAGGTTTCGATCCACATCTGCTGACGGCGGCAGGGGTGGGGCAGCGTGGGCGAAATATCGAGAGGCGGGCCACTGGGCGTGACTCGCGAAGGCCCCAGAGTTGGAAAAGAGCCAACTCTGGGCCACCGCCCCATTCCAGGGTCAAGCGATTTTTTTCTTAAAATAAAAGCTTGACACTGGAATAGATTCCAGGGTTGAGAATGGAGCTTGTACGGAACGGCGGACCAGTACGAGTACCTCACGCCCGGACAAGAGGTCGAGAAAATGGGGACAACGATGCCTCGGAAAACACCGGACTCTCGAACAGGTTCCAGCTCACGGAATGAGAGCGGCACTGGAACCATAATTTCCAAACAGTCTTACAGCGCCAGCGAATGCGCCAGATTGGCCGGCGTAAGCACGGACACTTTGCGGTACTACGAACGGCAACGCTTGCTTCCCGCGCCGCCGAGGGCAGCTAACGGTTATCGTCGTTATCCCAATGAAGCGCTCGCTCGGATTCGCGTGATCCGGGCAGCGTTGGCAGTCGGCTTCAGCGTGGACGAACTGACGCAGATTCTTGGCGCTCATGATCGCGGCCTTGCCCCTTGCCAACGCGTGCGCCAACTGGCGGCCGGCAAACTGGAGGCGCTCGGATCACGGATCCGCGAACTCCAGCACTTGCGTGCCGCGCTGCGCAAAACCATCGACGATTGGGACCATCGGCTGGCGAAGACTCCCTCTGGAGGACGAGCGGGATTGCTGGAAAGTTTGGCGGCGGCCCGGCCTTCCGCTGCACGGCAGTTGTCGCCGCTGTTAGCTCCCGCATTACGGCGCAAACTCAATCGGCAAACCGGCTCAGATAGTGGGGTGCAGGAATGACAAGGATCCGCGGTTTGCGTAAGAACGGCTCTTGTCAATAACGGACTGGCTGAAACGACTCAAGAGGTAATGCGATGGCTAAGAGTAAAGCGGTGCTAAGCGGTGCGATTGTCCTTTACTTTGTGATCTGTCTGGAAATTCTGATCATGATCAGTCCCTTTGCGGGTTTTTTCTATTCGGCCTTCAATCCCTTTCTTCTCGGTCTGGGCAAGTATCCGGCGACGCGGTGGCTGAGTTCCTTTTTTTTCGTTCATCTGGTAGCTCCACCTAACGGTGCGCTGCAATTTCTGCGAATTATGGGGTCTGTTCTCTTCGTCTTAGGGATTGTTGTGTTTCTCATTTGCGCGCTCCAAGTTTATGCCAGCAAATTTCTTAAGACCGGCCCTGCTTTTAAGGCGCTTTACTCCGTGATCCGTCATCCCCAATACCTCAGTCTGGCTGTTTCCGGCATCGGGCTTGCCATTCTGTGGCCTCGATTCCTGGTTGTGGTCCTGTGGATTGCGATGGTGCTCGTTTATTACTTTCTGGCCAAGGACGAAGAACGACGTATGCTCAAGCAGTTTCCGGAGTCGTACCAGAAATATATGGAGAGTTCGGGAATGTTCGTGCCAAAAAGCATGGAGCGATTGCTTGGCTTTTCCACCACGACGGGCAGGTTAGCGGTCTTTGTTATCCTCGCCTCATTGGTCCTCGGCGGCGCCTTTCTCCTGCGGAGTTACACCATAGGTCATTTGTCTTTGTGGTCGGAGTCGAATGTGGTTGTGCTGCCGATCATGCCCCAGGATGAAGTAATGCTTGAACACCGCATGGCAGACATTCTCAAACTCGAAGAGGTTACTTCGAGATTGCACGGCGGCGAATCCTATCTCGTTTATTTCATGCCGGTAAATTACGTCATGCAGGGACTCATCGGTGACACCGGAGGCGATTGGCAATTGTACAAACAGCACCACACTTTGAGCATGATTACCGACTTTATTCTTCACCCTTCGGGTCACATGGCGGGGATGCATCATTCACATGGAGATGCAAACCATTCTGAACATGGCATGGAGTCGGCAACCGTGAGGAGACTGATCTTCGTCAGCGTATCTGGTGTGGCACCGGGCAAGAAATTCGATCCATTCGCCGTCAATGCAATTCGAAGGCCCGAATTCATGATTGACGTGGATGTGCATACGTTGCAAGTGATGGACGCAAAAAGTCTGCCCGTTGAAACCGCCTGGGGCACGCTGCCAACGCCTAGCTTTTAGCGCAGTTCCTGCATTGGAGTGTCCTGCCCGTACCACCTTAGCCGCGCAAAAACAGCGCGTCGAAGGTGGGGCACGCGCGGATACATTTTTTAGGGAAGCGCCCTAGAATGAGGATGGACGCGGCATCAGCAACCGGTCGCGAAGCGACTGTGCTCGACGTCAATTCTGGCTGGAGAGCAGATGTGGCCGGTGAGAGAGGGGCGTTCGGAGTCCTATCTTCGGACCATATACTCAAAGGACTGCGGTTGAATCTTCCTATGTGGGTTGCACCGCTCCAGGGTCAGCGAAGAGTTGAGAATGTGTGAAAGACCAGCCTCTTTTAACAGGCAATCACTGGGATACAAGCTGTTGACACTTTGCCTGAACATGGGGATAATTGCGCCGTCGTTTCGTTATTCAAGTCAACTGTATTGACTGACAATCCATCAAAGATCAATTGACTCGCCGAGATCGCGCATGATTTCACTCCCTAAGAAGCGCGCACTGCCTTCATCCTCACGCAATCCACCAACGGGAGCAGTGGCGCCGGAGCTGCCGGTCAAAATGTGCTGATGCACCATGAGTGAGAGGAAACGCTTATGAATCCAGAAGAAGATTCACCCGGCAACGAAGCAGTTGTGGAGCACTCGACACGATCGACGCGACGCGAGTTTGTGAAAACTGCGGCGGTGACAGCGGCCTCGCTTGCCGCTGGCAGCCTGATCTCTTGCGGCACGACGAGCAACGCAGCGCGGACCGTCAAGATCGGTTACGTAGCCTCGAAGACGGGTCCTCTTTCACCGTTTGCAGAGGCTGACGAATTTGTGCTCAGTGGGGTGCGAAAACTGCTCGTTGATGGAATTGCAATCAATGGCATCATGCATACGGTGGTCATCATAGAGAAGGACAGCCGTTCGGATCCTAATCGTGCCGCGGAGGTAACGAGCCATCTGATCAAGGCCGACAAGGTAGATCTGCTGATCTCATCGGGTGCGCCGGAGACCGTCAACCCCGTGGCCGAGCAGGCGGAGGCGAATCAGGTTCCCTGCATCACCAACGATGCGCCGTGGCAGGGCTACTTTTTCGGGCGCGGCGGCAAGCCAGGTGTCGGATTCGAGTGGACCTATCATTTCTTTTGGGGCATGGAGGACATCGTGGCGGTTTGCACGAACCTCTGGCAGATGCTTCCGACAAACAAAGTAGTCGGTGCGCTATGGCCAAACGACACGGACGGCACTGCGTTCGCCGATGCCAGCACGGGCTTCCCATCGACCTTGAAAAAACTCGGTTTCACTCTTGTCGATACCGGACGTTTGGCGCCCACCACGAACGACTTCCTGGGACAGATCAGCGCGTTTAAGAAAGCGGGGGTGGAGATTGTAACCGGTACGCTAACGCCGCCAGCGTTTTCTACCTTTTGGAGCCAGGCGGCGCAGCAGCGCTTGAAGCCGAAGATCACGACTGTGGCCAAGGCGCTGCTATTTCCGACATCGGTGGAGAGCCTCGGCGGGCGCGGCCTGAACCTGTCGACAGAAGTGTGGTGGTCTCCCTACCATCCGTTCAGATCCGGGCTGACGGGACAAAGCTGCTTAGAGTTCTGCGCTGAATTCGAGAGCAGGACCGGCAAGCAGTGGACGCAGCCGTTGGGCATGAAACACTCACTCTTCGAAGTCGCGATCGATGTACTGCGGCGCACCAAGGATATTGACTCGCGGCAAGCGGTCCTGGAAGCCATCCGCAGCACGGACTACCACTCGATCGTGGGCCCGATCAACTGGATAAAGAGTCCGTACGGCAACCCGGTGAAAAACGTTTGCAAAACGCCGCTGGTGGGCGGACAGTGGGTGAAGGGTAGCAAGTACAAGTACGATCTGCTGGTGGTGAACAATGCGACGGCGCCGGAAATTCCCACTCAGGCCGGGCTGTTGCCACTGCCGTAACCGGAGCAGAAAGAGCGAGTGCCATGCCCCTATCGGTTTCGATAGGGGCTTTTACTTGTGCGCGCGTTGCGGTCATTTTTTGCCGAAGCGAACAACGACTCCGGTGCTGAAGCGGAAGTTGTTCTGGTGGTCGTTGGTTCGGTTGGG
>JBEKOO010000059.1:0-33566 GCA_049521655.1 Candidatus Korobacteraceae bacterium | reverse complement strand
GAGTGATGTTTCCAGAGTCTTGGTCCTCAAACTTAACTCTGGCGGCAAACCAAGCGGTGCTTGCGCACCGCTCAGGAAAATCTCGCCTTGACAACGCCTTCGTTCTTATCGAGGGGCACCCGGCAATATTTCTGATGGAATGGGGCGTTTGCGGGTTATATGGGCAAAGGCCCCAGAGTTGGAAAAGAGCCAACTCTGGGGCGCCGGCCCGGGTTGTTCTCATAACTTTTATGTTGCATCGACAATGGCAGGTGGTACATTCTCGTTAGCGATTACAACCTTACAACTTTAAGGCTTTCTGGTGGCGACGCAGTTTCTCCGAGGCGGTCGATATTGTCTCTCGCCCCGGTAGTTGAGCGCATTCAGACGAAGCGGTAAAACGTACGCGGCGCATATCGAGGCAATTCGGGGTCGAAAAAAGGGGATTTCTGTTAAACATGGCGCTCGCCCGAACTGCTTCAAGGTCGCTCCAGCCAAAGGTGCTCGAACCAGGGGTGCCCCGGTCCTCGCAGCGGGTTCTGGAGTTGGACGGGCTCCGCGCCTTCGCTATTCTGCCTGTTATTCTGAACCACTGTTATCCCTTTGAAGGTTGGTTAAGCAATATTGGTAAGACCGGGTGGATTGGCGTCGATTTATTCTTTGTTATAAGCGGCTATTTAATTACAGGCATTTTGGTGGATACCGTCGGGCGGCCACACTACTACAAAAACTTTATTGCACGACGAACGCTTCGTATCTTCCCTTTGTATTATGTGTGTCTCGTACTGTTCGTTATAGCCACCAAGTTTGCCCATAATACATCGTTACAGAAGTGGGGGGGGCTACTTGGTTCTTCTTTTATCTAGGTAACATACGCGCCGCTTGGGTGCATGGCGGGCCGCCTGTGTTCTCCTTCGCGCCACTCTGGTCGTTGCAAATTGAAGAGCAATATTACTTGCTTTTTCCGCTTGCCGTCGCATTGCTATCGATGCAGGCACTTCGCCGCTTCCTAATAGGATGTGTCGTCATAGCTCCGCTACTGCGCTCGTATCTCACGCTTTTTGTTCCGGGGAGTGCCGAGAGCTGCTTCGTTCTCATGCCATGCCGAATGGACGCACTTGCGCTAGGCGGATTGCTAGCAGTCATTGGGCGTTTCCAACCCGCTAGTTTGTCCACTCCTACGCTAAAGCGATTCGGACCGTTCGTAATCGGACTGGCTGTTGCACCTGCCCTACTCGGTGTTGACTACGCGAGCATGTTCATGCGTTCGGTCGGTTACACCTTGATCGATATTGGATGTGTGGTCCTGCTGGCAATTGTCGTGTCATCGCCAGCTAGCAAACTTGCCGCAGTGCTGCGCTGGCGTCCACTGGTTTACACGGGCCAGATTGCATACGGTCTTTACTTGCTACACGGTCCGGCATCTTGGGTCGGCAGAGGGCTAATCGCGCACTTCACATCAGCGAACATTAAGGGCCATTCGACGATTTCTGTGCCAATCACGTTCATTGCCGCCTTCATTGCTGCGAGTATTTCATGGCGGTTTTTCGAATTGCCAATTCTCCGCCTGAAACAGCGTTTTTCGTAAATGTAATCGCGGACGGGTGGCTGCGCGAATATGTCCAGCGCTGAAACTACCCCACTCAAGCCAAAAGAAGGATGGCTAGCATGGGGCACCCTCAAGTGTTCTTTTGTCTCGAAGCTCAACTAGCTCTTTAGCACCTCTTCCGCCGCATCCAGAATCAGCTTCCATGTCAGCTCGATGTCCGCGAGGCCGGTGGCGATGTTCAAGCACCGAATTGCATCTTTCGCGCCCGAATACGCATCGACATTGGGAGAAGAAAATGTTGGATGTGTGGAGTCGCGGGAGTATGATGAGTGCTGAAGCGAGCGAGGGGAAACAGGAGATGGATTTCCAGATCGAGTTCGAGCGCGAGAATGATGGCCGCTGGATCGCGGAAATCCCTGAACTGCCAGGCGTGATGTGCTACGGGGCGACGAAAGAAGAGGCCAGGGTGCAGGTACAAGCGCTGGCTCTACAGGTCATCGCCGAGCAGATGAAGGAAAAGAATACCTCCACCACGGCAATTCGCTTCGCCTCAGCGTGAGCCAGTGGCCTAGCGCGAAGGCATCTCGGGTGTATCGCGCACTCCTTAAGATTGGCTGGACAGTGAAGCCACAATCAACTTCCAGCGGCTCCCACAAAACTCTGATTCGTCCGGGCTATCTGCCGTACACCTGGGCTTTCCACAATTCCGACGAGATCGGCCCTAAGATGCTCGCACGCATTGCCAAGCACACCGGACTCGAACCTTCAGACTTATAGGCGGTAGAGCCCGCATTACAACTTCGCTTTCTCCACCTCTTCCGCCGCATCCAGAATCAGCTTCCATGTCAGCTCGATGTCCGCGAGGCCGGTGGCGATGTTGCCGATGGCGATGCGGATGACGAACTGGCCGTTGAGCGCGGTGTGGGAGAGGAAGATGCTTCGGCTCTCGTTTACCTTTTCGAGCAGCGCTTTGTTTTGCTCGTCGCTGCCGCGCAGGCGGAAGCAGACGACGGAGAAGGGAACGGGGGCGACGCGCTCGAAGCGTTGGTCGGCATCCACCCATCCGGCGAATTCGCGGGCAAGCTGCATGTGGCGGCGGACGAGCTGCATCACGCCCTCGCGTCCGAAGTAGCGCAGGATGAACCACAGTTTGAGTCCGCGGAAGCGATGGCCGAGGGGCACGCCGTAGTCCATCAGATGCACGGCGCGCGGGTCTTCGCTGGCGCGCAGGTATTCGGGCACCAGCGAGAGGGCCTGGCGCAGGACCTCCGGCTTGCGGGTGTAGAAGGCGCTGAGATCCATCGGGGTCATCAGCCATTTGTGGGGATTGGTGACGACGGAGTGGGCGCGCTCGATGCCGATGAAGTGTTCGGCGCACTCGGGCAGCAGCGCGCTGGGGCCGGCGTAGGCGCAATCGACGTGCAGCCAGAGGCCGAACTCTTCGGCCAGCGCGGCGCACTCGGCGACGGGGTCCACGCTGGTGGAGGAGGTGGTGCCGATGGTGGCGACGATACAGGCGGGCTGGAGTCCGGCGCGCAGATCGGCCTCTATCAGCTTGCGCAGGGCGTCGGCCTTCATGCGGAAGTCGGCGTCGGTTGGAACCTTGCGCACGTTCTTCTGGCCGATGCCGACGGCCATTGCGCCCTTCTCGACCGAGGAGTGCGCCTGCTCGGAGGTGTAGACGACGAGGTTGCCGCGATAGCCCTCGACGCGGCTTTCGGGCTGCGCGAATTCGCGGGCGCAGATGAGGGCGTGCATGGTGCTGGTGGAGGCCGTGTCATAGATGATGCCGAAGAACTCCGGCGGCAGGCCAAGCCACTGGCGAAGCCAGCCCATGGACACCTGCTCGAGTTCAGCTACGGCGGGCGAGGTCTTCCAGTGCAGGCCGTTGGTGTTCATGGCGGCGATCAGTAGCTCGGCGAGGATTCCGGGCGTGGAGGCCGAGGTGCCGAAGTACGCCATGAAGCCGGGATGATTCCAATGGGTGACGGCGGGAAGAATCTGGTTGCAGAAGTCGTCCAGAATGGAGTCAAAGCTCTCGCCTTGCAGAGGGGCCTGTGCGGGTAGCGCATCGACGAGTTCGCCGGGCTTTGCGGTGGGCAGGAGGCGATAATCGCGAATGTTGGCGAGGTAGCCGGCAATCCACTCGACGCTGCCGTGCGCGGAGATACGAAAGTCTTCGACATAACGGGCCCAGGCCTTCGGGTCATTGGGATCGGGAAGATGAGTTTGCGGCACAGAAGAAGGACTGGACATGTACGCTCCTGAAAGCTGAATTTTACAGTAGCGGAAACATCCGGCAAAGCTGTGAGCGCCATCACAGCCAAGGGGTCGTGAGAAGATGAGAATCGAGATAGAGACTAACGCGGGATGTGGTGTGCTGGGGATTATGGGGTTGTGATGCACGAGCTTTCCATTGTTTCTTCGGTTCTGGAGCAGCTTGAGGAATTGAAGAAGCAGCATGCGGGTGCAAGGTTTTCCAAGGTTGGATTGCGGGTAGGAGAGCTGGCGGGCGTGGATGTGGACTGTCTGCGCTTTGGCTTTGAGTGCGTGGTGAAGGATACGGACTGGGCGGAGCTGGCCTTGGAGATTGAGCAGGTGGCACGGCGGCAGCGATGTCCGGGCTGCAAGGCGGAATTCCAGGCGGAGAACTGGGCCACGGCCTGTCCGCTGTGCGGCGAGGCCGCAACCATCACCATCGCTGGAGAAGAGCTCCAGATCGCATACGTCGAGGTGGAAGATTGAGTCAGATTGCGGTTGAGAAAAAGGTTCTGAACGAAAATCAGAAGATTGCCGCCGGGTTGCGCGAGAGATTTCGCGAGCACGGGATACTGGTGGTCAACATCATCAGCGCGCCGGGTTCGGGCAAAACCACGCTGCTGGAGCGCACCCTGGAGCGCATGGACAAGAGCAGGCGCGTAGTGCTGCTCACCGGCGACCTGCAGACGGAAAACGACGCGACACGGCTGGCGCAATGGGGCTTCCCGGTCAAGCAGATCATCACCGGAGGCACCTGCCATCTGGATGCGAAGATGATCGAACGGCACCTGGCGGGTTGGCCGCTGGAGAGCTTCGACCTGCTGATCATCGAGAATGTTGGCAACCTGGTATGCCCGACGAGCTATGATCTGGGCGAGCACTTCAAGATCGTAATGCTGAGCGTAACCGAGGGCGAAGACAAGCCGCTGAAGTATCCGTCGATCTTCGTCAAGAGTGAGCTGATGATCCTGAGCAAGGTGGACCTGCTGCCGTATGTGCCTTTCAAGGCCGAGCTGGCCATGAGCAACGCGCGGTCGGTGCATCCGGGAATTCAGATCATCGAGACCTCAAGCAAGGGCGATGGGCTGGACGAGTGGATGAAGTGGCTGGAGGAAAAACTGGCGGCGGTGAAATCCGGCGAACTGGTTTCCGCCTGAGGAATTGCAAGGCAAGTTTCGCAGCCGGGTACGCGGCATAAACCGCCGCTCCGGCTGCGGCGCACAGCCGGAGAGTTATGCTCTCCGGCCTTTTTGCGTTTGACGGTTGCACTCCGCGGGGGTGAACGGATACGTTGAACGGATACAAGGGAAGCGGTGACAATGCGCAACATCTTCGGCCTCGTGATCGCACTGCTGCTGGCGGCGGGCACGCACGCGCAGGCGGCGGCAGCAAACCAGTTGCGGGGAGAGATTCGCGCCCTGGGCACTACGCTGCGGGTGCTGCAGATTACGGCGCATCCGGGCGATGAGGACGGCGCGCTGCTGCTCTATGAGTCCCACGGACTGGGCGCGCAGGTCACGCTGCTGACGCTGACTCGCGGTGAGCGTGGCGACAATCCTCATGGCATTCTGGAGCCCACCGAACAGGGCCTGCTGCGCACCATGGAGCAACTCTCAAGCGATGCGCGCTATGGCGTGGAGCAGCGCTTTGCCCGGGTGGTGGATTTTGGATTCGCACGCACGGCGGATGAGGTCTTTGACCGCTGGGCCGGACACAATGCCGCGCTCGGAGACATGGTGCGCGTCATTCGCGAGAGCCGTCCGGATATCATTTTCACTCCCTTTGATGAAGCTTCGCCGGACGGAGACGGTCAGCATCAGGCGACTGCCATCCTGGTGCGCGAAGCATTCCGCGCGGCTGCCGATGCAAAGAAATTTCCCGAGCAACTGAGCGATGGCATGGAGCCGTGGCAGGCGAAACGGCTGTTCGCGCTGGTGCGCTCGGGCGGGTACTCCGTGGCGTTCAACGCGAGCGATAGCGGCGGGGGAGAAAACGAGAGCTGGCAGCAGCAAGCCGAGAGCGCACTGGGCGAACAATCTTCGCAGCAGGGTGCGTGGCATGCGCCGCGCGAGGCGTTGCGCCACTACCGGTTGATTGAATCCGCGCCGGGCTTTGCGATGGCCGAGGGTGCGAAGGACTTTGCGGAAGGATTGAACACGGGGCTCGCGTCGTTATCCTGCACCACAGCGGGAGCGGAAGAGACACAGCAAATCCAGTCGCGGCTGAAGGCGATGGCGGAGGCGGCAAAGGCGGCAGAGGAGAGTGCGGAAGATCGCCCCAACTGCATTGCCTGGATCGCCGAGTACCTGCGCAATCTGCGCGGCGTGGAAGACCGCATGCTCGCAGTGCATCCGCCGACGTGGCTGCGCGCCGAAGTTGCGGCCAAGCGCAAGCAGGCCGAGCACGCCCTGCTGCAAGCCGCAGGCGTGCGGGTTGAAGCGCACGTCGCGGGCGAGGCGCAGAATGGGGACGCGTACGTTCTGGTTCCGGGCGCAAGTTTTGAGGTTCATGTGCAAGTGGAGGGCGCAGGCGTTCGCGTTGCAGGCATGGAGTTGAGGCCGGAAGGCGGACGCTGGACGCCACGGCGCGAGTGGAACGTGGGCGACACGCACGCGGTGTTTCGCGGCTGGGTTCCGATGGATGCGCCGTTTACCCGGCCACAGTTTCTGCTCGACAGTGAAGAGGATGGCGAATACCGGATTCTCGATGAGCGCAATGCCACACGCGCTTTGCCACCGGCGCCGCTGCGGGCGATCGCCGAGATCGAAGTCGCGGGCGAGGTGGTGCGGGCCAGCGTGCCGGTGGAGTCGCGCGACGCTCCGACGCGAATGGTGGTTGTGGCACCGCCGGTGTCCGTGATCGTGCAGCCGCGCACGCGCTGGCAGCGGCGCACAGGCCTCTCCTATGGTGAGATCGAAGTACGGGTGCGCAGCAATCTGGGAAAGCTGCGGAACGCGCTGCTCTCGGTTCATCCGCCAAGCGGCTGGTGGGCTGAACCCGAGCACGAAATGCTGGAGATTGAGGGGCGCGGCGAAGAGCACTCCTATCGCTTTTTCCTGGTTCAGGAGCGTGGCGGAGAGGGAAGATTTCCGGTGCGTGCGGTGGTGCGCTGGAGTGGAGCGGTATTCGACCAGGGATACACGATTGTGCGCGGACCGGACAATCAAATTGCGTACGATTACCGGACGTCGAGCGGATCCCTGGTGTCGGCTCGTGTGGATGTGCCGGAGAATCTTGAGGTTGGATACGTGGGCGTTGCCGGCGATCCGATACCGGCCGCGCTGCGCGACATAGGTGTGAAGGTCACGGAGCTTGACCGGGAAGAGTTGATGACCGGGCGGCTGGGAAAGTTCTGGGCCATTGTGCTGGGAGCACATGCGGTGGATGGGCGCGAAGATGTGGCCGGGGCGCGAACTCTTTTGCTGCGCTACGCCGAAGAGGGCGGGGTGCTGGTGATGCTGGCGCAGTCGGATGCGGCTCGCTTCTCCCGCGACGCTCCGCTGCCCTGCGCACTGGAGCTGGGTACGGCGCGGGTGAGCAATGCGGCCTCGGAGGTGAAGAGGATTGAGGCGCTCGATCCTATCCTTACAACTCCGAACATGATTGGCAGCGAGGAGTTCCGGGGCTGGAGCGAGGAGCGCGGGCGCTGCTTTGCGCGCAGTTGGGATGCGCATTTCGTTCCGCTGCTGCGCATGGGCGATCCGGGCCAGCCGGTGCAGGAGGGAGCGCTGATTCGTACACGCTACAAACGCGGCTATGTGACGTACACCGGACTTTCTTTCTTCCGCCAGCTTCCGGCGGGAGTGCCTGGTGCGTTGCGGCTGCTGGTGAACCTGCTCAGTCTGGGTGCGGAACTGCACCGCTAAAGTCTCTTTCCCCATTCCTGCAAATGCAGTAGAATCCAGCGCGTTGCGTTACTTCATAGGAGATTCATATGAAACGCGTTTACATTGCTGCTTATCACCAATCCAAGTTCGGCAAGCTGTTCGGAATGACGGTTCCGGAGATTGTGAAGAACTCCATCGAGAGCGTCTGCAAGGAAATCAAGACGGATCCGTCAATGCTGGATGTGGGTGCGGTTGCGTCTGCATGCAACATCGCACTCAATGAGCAGGGACTGGTCTCCGGCCTGGCCGCGGCCGTACCGGGGCTGGCCAGCAAACCGATTGAGAGCGTGGAAAACGCCTGTGCCTCCGGCGGACAAGCCGTGCTTTCCACGATTCTTAAGTTGCAGGCCGGATGGGGCGAAACCGGCTTTGCCATGGGCTATGAGAAGATGCGCGACGCCGAGGGCAAGATGGACGGCAAACTCGTAGGCAAGGCTCTGGGATATTATTCGCACCCCGACGAGCGCGCCGGCAAGGTCTACATCTTCCCCCACCTGTTTGCCGAAATCATGGCGTGCTACATCAAGCATCACAAGGTGACGGAGGCCGAGCTGGCTGCGGTTGCCGTGGAAGAGTATGCCAACGCCAACAAGAATCCGCTGGCGCAGATGAACAAGGTGAAGCTTACGCTCGAAGAGGCAACGACGATCGGGGAGAGAAATCGCTACATCGTTGACGGTCTGCCGTTGAAGACCTACGACTGCTCACAGATCAGCGACGGATACGCGGCGCTGATTCTGGCGACGGAAGAAGGGCTGGCGAAGCTTGGCGTGAGCAAGGCGGAGGCAGTGGAAATTGCGGGATACGCGCAGGCCACGGATCCCCTCCTCAAGGCAGGACGAGACGTGTTGCACCCCGCCGGAGCCAACCGAGCCATGAAGCGCGCCTATGAGATGGCCGGATTGACGCCGCAGGACGTGAACGTGGCCGAGGTGCATGACTGTTTTACGGTGATGGGCGCGATTGGCGCCGAAGTGCTCGGCAAGGCGAAGGTGGGCGAGGGTGCAAAGTACTGGGTGGAGGGGAAAGCCCGGCTGGATGGCGAGTGCGCCATCAATCTCTCCGGCGGACTGATCGCCAAGGGCCACCCGATTGGCGCAACCGGCGTTGCCATGATCGGTACCTGCTTCCACCAGTTGATGGGGAAGATGCCTGAAGGCTTGCAGATGAAAAACCCGAAGGCGGCGGCTACGTTCAACGTCGGCGGCGCGATATGCGCTTCGGTGTGCACGGTTTTGAAGCGGTAGGCGCTTCCGGTGAGTGGCGGATGGGCCGGCGATTTTCCGCCGGCCTTTTGCCGCGCGAGCTACTCCGTTTCGCGCGAAGGCACGATCTGGCCTTCGCCGGGAATGAAGTCGTCGGTCGAGTAATCCTGGAACTCATGGCAGTGAGGGCACTCGAAGCGTCCGACGGCGGCGTTTCGCACCAGGGAGTCGGTGCTCTTACCCGTGACCGCTTCGCGCGGCAGCAGTGGAAAGCGCAGGGCGCAGATTTTGCATTCAACCAGCCAGACTAATGCCATGGATGAATGTTACCGCGAAGCAGGATGAAAAAGCTGGAGCAAGAGGCAGATTAGTGGGTTAGAGTTTCCTGAATTTTGGCCAGGAGGGTAGCGCGGGAGAACGGCTTCTGCAGGAAGATGGTGCCTTCCTCCAGCACTCCGTGATGCACGATGGCGTCCGGGGTATAGCCAGACATGTAGATGACCTTGAAGTGAAATCCTTTCGCCTTGAGGCTTTCGGCAATGTGCTTACCGTTGTCTCCCTTCAGAATGACGTCGGTGAGGAGAAGATCGATAGCGCTGCCGCTCTCGGCGGCACGCTCCATCGCTTCCTCAGAGGATTCCGCGGCGATCACCGTGTGGCCGCCGGATTTAAGAAAATCAATGATCACTTCGCGCAGCGTAGGTTCGTCTTCCACCAGGAGGATGGTGGCATGATCGAGGGCTGGAGTGAAAGCGGAAGTGACCGGTGCTTCTGCGGCGGCAGCCGATTCCGCGGCGGGCAGATAGATTTTGAAGCAGGTGCCTTTTCCAAGCTCACTGTAAAACCAGACAAATCCATGACTCTGCTTCACGATTCCGTAAACCATGGAGAGCCCGAGTCCGGTTCCCTTGCCGGGCTCCTTGGTTGTGAAAAAGGGCTCAAACATGTGGGTCTGGGTTGTTTCATCCATGCCGACGCCGGTGTCAGAGACTGCCATCATCACGTATCTGCCGGCGGGCACCAGGGGATGAGTGGCGGTGTATTCCGTGGTGAGATTCACGTTCTGGGTCTCGATGGTGAGCTTGCCGCCGCCAGGCATGGCGTCGCGCGCGTTGACCACAAGATTCATGATGACCTGCTCAATCTGCGAGCGGTCCACCAGCACCGGCCAGGGATCGGCGCAAAGCCCGGTCGCTATCTCGATGTCTTCGCCCACCAGGTGCGAGGCCATCTTCGTAATGTCCAGGACGACGGGGTTCAGGCAGATTGTCTTCAACTCGACGATCTGCTTGCGGCTGAAGGCGAGAAGCTGGCGCGTCAACTCCGACGCCCGCATTGCAGAACTCATAATGCCTGCGGCGCGGGCCAGGGATGGGCCTTCCAGTTCCATGCTCAGCAGTTCGGTCTGGGCCATGATGATCATGAGCAGGTTGTTGAAGTCGTGTGAGATTCCGCCGGCAAGCCTGCCAATGGCTTCCAGCTTCTGCGACTGGCGAAGCTGTGCCTCCACCGCCAGCCGGGATTTCCGCTCCTCGTCGGCCTGCTCTCGCAGGCGGAGCGCGCCCCAGCCGAAGGCCAGATCGTCGGCAAGCTCGGAGACCAGGACGAGTTCCCGTCCCTCGAAGGCGTTTTCCTCGGCGGCGTACAGGGTGAGGCCGGCAATGGTCTTGCCTTGGACGACCAGGGGAAGACAAATCGAGGAGCAAAATCCGTATTGCATGGCAAGTTCGCGCCACGGAGCGCAATCCGGATAGGTGAGGAAATCGTGATTGACGCTCGGCTTTCCCTCGCGCAAAGCCGTTCCGGTTGGTCCGCGACCGGCAGGCTCGTCGTTCCAGGTCATACTGAGCTTGGAAAGATATTCGACGCTCTTTCCGGCGCTGGCCCGCACCTTAACGGAGCGCCCGGGGTCATCCACGGGGACTGCAATCCAGGCCAGCGGATAACCGCCCGACTCGGCTATGATCTCCACCGCTTGTTGCAGCAGTTGATCTTCTTCCGGGCTGTGAATCAGAAGCTGGTTGACCTTGCTGAGGGCGCTCAAGGCGCGGTTTGCCCCGGCCAATTCGCTCCTGGCATGGCTTAAAGCGGTTACGTCCAGGGCGGTTTGTAGAATGTACCCGTCCTTTTTGTCATACGCCCAGGAGGACTCGGTTTCGACATAGTGGCCATCCTTGCATTTCCGGTGCAGATGGCCTACCCAGCGCCCTGTTTCCCTGAGCTGGCGGTCAATCTCTTCCATTGGCGCGGGGAAGTGCGTATCGAGAAACTCCTTCGGAATTTTGCCGATCACCTCGGCCTCGGTCCAGCCATAGAGCCGCTCGGCGCCTTTATTCCAGTAGATGAGGTGATGCCGCTGATCGGTGATCAGGATGGAAGCGTCGGCGGTATCGAGCAGTTCGCGCTGCAAGCGGAGAAACTGCTCGGAGCGGTTACGCTGGCGCTGAAACAGCCACACAGAGACGCCCATGATCACTACGAAGAAAGTTACCTTCACCAGGTCTTGAGGCTTCTGATAGAAGCTGTAGAGCGGGGGGAAGAGAAAGAAATCCGCCGAACAAGCACTGAGGACCGAAGCAAAGAGGGCGACGGGAAAGCCACCAATTGCAAGAGAGTAAAACACTGCGGGCAGGAAGATGAGGAAAGGCGCTTCAGTAGTGAATGGCCGAAAGGCCATGGCAAGGCAGGTACAGAAGGCGACGGCGGCGAAGGCCCAGGCGTATTGCCCGAAGGTGGAGACTTTTCTCGAGTTAGGAGCATGAAAGTCGATCACGGGCAGCCCCCAACACAACGGATGGCGATGAGAAATCTATGAACCACGGATAGGAAAATAGACCCCTGCGCTGCACACCCGACGGTCCATATCGTACTACTTTCCTCAAAAAAGGCAATAGTTACGAAAGTCATAGGTTACGGTGTAAATAGGGGCAGCGACGAGCGGGGTGCTCAACGCAGGTTCCGGCGCCGGCAAGGGCAGTTCCTGTATTGGTGTGTCCTTGGCTGCTACCAGATGCGCACGCGGGCGGCTGGGGCAAGGTAGAGTTTGCGCTCCGGCGCAACGTCGAAGGCAGAGTACCAGGCATCAATGTTGCGCACGGTTGCGGTGCGGTACTGGGCAGGCGCGTGCGGGTCAGTCATCACCTGTTGACGAACTGTGGCATCGCGCATCTTGGATGCCCAGTTCTGGGCAAATGCGATGAAGAACTGCTGGTCACCCGAAAAGCCGCCCTGCTGCGGTGCTACCATGCCACCCAGTGAGGCATGGTAGCCGTCGTAGGCGGCGGAGATACCGGCGACGTCGGCAATGTTTTCCGCCAGCGTCTGCCGGCCGTTCACGGAAATATCTGGAAACGGTTTGTAGCTGTCATACTGTGCGGCGAGTTTCTGGGTGGCCACATCGAAGTGGGCGTGATCTTCCGCGGTCCACCAGTTGCGCAGAGCTCCAGTGGAGTCGAAGGCGCTGCCTTCGGTGTCAAAGGTGTGGCTGATCTCATGTCCGATGATGGAGCCGATGGCGCCGTAGTTGGCCGCCGCAGGCGCTTCGGGATCGAAAAATGGCGGCCGCAGGATTGCCGCGGGGAAGTTCAGCGCGTTCTGCAATGGCAGGTTGACGGCGTTCACCGTCTGCGGCGTCATCGACCATTCCTTCTTGTCGACCGCGCCTCCCAGGCGGGCGATCTGGCGGAGATATTCAAAGCGGCTGCTCCGCCAGAGATTGCCGAGGATTTCATCCGGCTTGATCTCGAGCGCCGAATAATCACGCCAGCTCTCCGGGTAGCCCACGCCCACATATAGAGTGTTCAGCTTGGCCTTGGCCTCGGTTTTGGTTGCCGGCGCCATCCAGTCCAGTGCGTCAATGCGCTTGCGGAAAGAGTCGACGATGTTGGCGACCATGGCCTGGGCGCGCGCCTTCGCTTCCGGTGAGAAGTAGCGCTCGGCGTAGATCTGGCCGACGGCGTCGCCGAGCAATCCGTTGACAACTCTTACGCCCCGCTGCCAGCGAGGACGCTGCTGCGGCGTGCCAGAGAGCATCTTGCCGAAGAATGCGAAGCGTTCGTCGGCAAAAGCCTTGGGCAGCACGCCAGCGTATTGCTCGAGCAGATGGTAGGCGAGCCAGTCCTTCCATGTATCGAGCGGCTGCGCGGCGACAAGAGCCGACTCCGCGGTGAAGGCGGCGGGCTGCCAGACGGTGAAGGTCGCCTGCTTGCCGAGACCCGCGGCACGGAAGAATTCCTCCCAGTCAAGGCCCGGCGCCTTGAGAGCGAAATCGGTTTGCTTCCAGTTGTTGTCCGCCTTGATTGCGTCTTCGTTGTCGGCGAGGCTGGTGTGTTTTTCCGCGATTTTAGCTTCGAGTTCGACGATACGGGCGGCGCGCCGGTCGCTTGCGGCGAAGCCCGCGAGCTTTAGGATAGCGGCCACGTGGGCCTGGTACTTGCTCCGGATGTCGCGCATGCGGGAGCTGGTGGAGACGTAATATTCGCGGTCTGGAAGAACGAGGCCGCCCTGCAGAAGATAAGCCGTGTAGTGGAACGAGTCATGAAATCCGGGAGCGACCCAAAGTCCGAAGAGGTTGGAGGTATGAAAATTGGTGTTGTTCAGCGGATCAACGTCAGAGCGAAGAGTCTCGCCGAGCGCGCGCGCCAACTGGCGCTTGTCTTTGATCTCGCGGATCGACTGCAGCAGCGGCTGAAGCGGCGCAAGACCGCGGGCTTCAATCGCCTGCTCATTCATGTAAGAGTTATAGAGATCGGCGATCTTGCGGGTGCTGGTACCGGCTTGGGCGTTGGATTTGGCTGCCTCTTCGATGATTGCAGCGGTGCGCTGGCTGGCGTCGTCGTCGAGGGTGCTGAAGACGCCGACCGAGCCGCGATCGGCGGGAATCTCGGTCTGCTTGAGCCAATCGCCATTGGCATAGAAATAGAAGTCGTCACCGGGATTAACCGAGCGATCCACATGATTGAGAGCGATGCCATGCGCTTCCGGCGCCGGGGCTGGCTGAGCCAGCGCGGAAAAAGTGAGAACGAGCGTGAAGCACAGGGCAAGCAGTGCGAATTTGAAGAAATGTCTCATAAGGGCTCCGGGAAGATAATGCCGAACTTGGCCGCAACAAGTGTAGACGACGGCGAGCGGAGTTGGATAGGGCAGGCAGGGATGCTTGCCGGGCTGCTTTGTTTAACGAGATGGCTGCACAAGAGGAATGCGGTCGTGCCTGCGCCGGGGCGCGAGTCCGTTCTTGCGAGTTACTGGATGCGCTCGAACTGGTAGCCGGCGGCGGCAAGCGCGGTGAGGAGATTCTCGACGTGCTCACTGCCGCGCGTTTCCATCGTCAGATCGATGGCGGAGTAGCCGAGATCGACGCCGAACTTGCGGTCATAAGATGTTTCCACGATGTTGGCGCGGTGCTCGGCGAGCACTCCGGTGAGAGTGTGGAGCGCGCCGGGATAGTCCGGCAGATGGATGCGCAGGCGGATGAGGCGTCCGTCCTTGGCGAGGCCGCGCTCGATGATGCGGGAAAGAATGCCCACATCAATGTTGCCGCCACTGACGATGGCTACGATGCGCTTGCCGGTGCAATCGATCTTGCGATGCAGGATGGCGGCGACGGCTGCGGCTCCGGCACCTTCGGCGACGGTCTTTTCCTGCTCCAGCAAAAGCAGAATCGCGCTGGCGATTTCCTCTTCTTCCACGGTGACGATTTCATCCACGTACTTGCGCACCATGGGCAGAGTGCGTTCGCCGGCGCGGCGCACGGCAATGCCGTCGGCCAGGGTGGTGGCGACGGGCAGGGTCACCAGGTGTCCGGCAGCGATGGCCGCCTTCATCGAAGGCAGACGCGAACTCTGCACGCCGATCACCTGAATTCGCGGATTGATCTCCTTGAGGGCGCAGGCCATGCCGCTGATCAGGCCGCCGCCGCCGACGGCGGTGATGACAACATCGACGTCAGGAGTCTGGCTGAGCAGTTCCAGGCCGAGCGTGCCTTGCCCGGCAATCACGGCATCATCATCGAATGGGTGGATGAAGGTGAGGCCGGATTCAGCGGCGCGGCGTTTGGCCTCATCGCAGGCTTCGTCGTAATTGGCGCCGTGCAGCACCACCTCTCCCCCGAAGCGGCGGGTGGACATCACCTTGTTCAGCGGAGTGGTCATGGGCATCACGATCTGGGCCGCGATGCCGCGTTTGCTGGCGTGGTAAGAGACGGCCTGCGCATGGTTGCCCGCCGAGGCCGCAATCAATCCGCGCTCCCGCTCGTGCGGAGTCAGTTCCAGAATCTTGTTGAGCGCGCCGCGCTCCTTGTAAGCGCCGGTCATCTGGAGGTTTTCCAGCTTCAGGAAAACCTGGTTGCCGGAGAGCTGCGAAAAGGTTTCCGAAAGCGAACAGGGCGAAAGATAGATCGAATCGTGGATTCGCGCGTAGGCTCTCCGCACATCGTCAACGGTTACCATGGCTGCTTCCGCACTGGCGGACATGAATGTTTTCCTGGATGCGATGCGCTTAGTCCGAAAGGGTTAAGAGAGTCGCGAGAGTCGCATCAAGTATAAGCGATTCCGCCTTGCGCACTCCAAAGTTGGGAGAAATACGATTCAGGGGTCAACGCGGGTACACGGATTGGCATCTACTTACGACAGGCAGAATCTGGGAACGAACGCTCCACGCAGAGCGAAGGTCGCAGTTTGCCGGGCGCGAACTTAGGGGATATGCGATGGCAACGACAAAGTCAAAGTTCCGGTCCATCGTTATCTTTGGAGGAGCGGGGTTTATTGGCTCGAACTGGACCGAACGGCTGCTGAGAACCACCGAAGCCAGGTTGCACGTTTTTGATAACCTCTCACGTCAGGGCGCAGGCCACAACCTGCAGTACCTTCAGAGAGCAGCGGGCCATACGGGACGGTTGCAGGTCACGGTGGGAGACGTGCGCGACGCCGAGATGGTGAGCCGCGCGGTGAAGCAGGCAACCGAAATCTACAATTTTGCGGGACAGGTTGCGGTCACAAAATCACTGGCGGAGCCGAGGCTGGACTTCGAGGTGAACCTGGGCGGAACCTTCAACATTCTGGAAGCAGCGCGGCTGCACGGGCAAAATCCTTACCTGTTGTTCACTTCCACCAATAAGGTCTATGGCAACTCCGGCGACGGCGAGGTGCGCGCGCAGGGAAGTCGGTACGTGGCGTCCGGCCACAGCGGAACCGACGAGTCCCAACCGCTGGACTTCCATTCGCCCTATGGTTGCTCGAAGGGTGCAGCCGACCAGTATGTGCGCGATTATGCGCGCATTTATGGCCTGCGCTCGGTGGTCTTCCGGATGTCCTGCATTGCCGGCCCGCGCCAGTTCGGCAGCGAAGACCAGGGATGGGTTGCGCACTTTCTCTATTCCGCGCTGGAGGGCAGGCCGATCACGATCTATGGCGATGGCCGGCAAGTGCGCGACGTTCTTTATGTTGAGGATTTGCTGTGCGCCTTCGAAGAAGCCTACTCGAAGCGCGAGCAGACCGCAGGGCAGATCTACAACATCGGCGGCGGGGAGGAGAATAGCATCTCTCTGCTGGAATTGATGGAGCGCGTGGAGGCGCTCACCGGAGCGCGCATAGGCTACAACTTTGGCGAGAAGCGCGCAGGCGATCAGCTTATCTATGTCACCGACCATGGCAAGTTTTCGCGCCATACAGGATGGGAGCCGCAGGTGAGTCTGGATGGCATCGTCAGAGGGATCTGCAAGTGGTATCGCGGCAATCGCGACTTGTTTGTCTCCTCGCCAGCGGAACAAGCGGGACGGGCGGAGTGGTTGACCGCCGCGCGAAGGATAGCGTAGTGAAAGTGACTCGCTACGCACTGGTCAATCCGAACTGGGACTTCGCGGGTTCCACTTATTTTGGCTGCCGTGATCCGCACATTCCGCTGGAGCTGCTGTTTGCGGCGCAGAAGATAGACGCCAGGGGCAATCAGGCGCTGGTGATCGACGCCCAGACCGACGACCTCACGCTGGCCGAGACGCGTGCGCGGGTGGAGCGCTTTGACCCGGATTTTCTGGTCATACCCTCGGCACCCTCCTACCTCTTCTGGCGCTGTCCGCCGCCGGAGCTCAGAATTCCGTGTGAGTGGTTTGCCGGAATCGGAGGCCGGGCGACAAAGGTGCTGATCGGGCCTCATGCATCGGCGACGCCGCGCGCCGCGCTGCACAAGAGCGGCGCCGATGTGGCCATCAAAGGCGAAAGCGAAGACGCGCTCGCCGCACTCGCCAACGACCCCTGGGAACTGATCGACGGAGTCTGCTTCCGCGACGGCAGCGGGCGAGAGCACTACAGCCCCGGCCTCGCCGTGGTGGATATGAAGACATTGGGCGCACTCGACTTTGCCGGCTATAACGTGGAGAAGCATTGGCACCGGCATCATGTCTTCAACCAGGGCAGCGGGCGCGGCGCGGAAATCGAGTTTGCCCGCGGCTGTCCGTGGAACTGCACCTTCTGCAACAAGCAGCTCTTCCGCAATCAATTCCGCGAGCGCGACGTGGACGCGGTGCTGCTGGAGATCGATCGCCTGATCGCCCGCGGCGTGGATTACATTTACTTCATCGACGAAATATTCGGGGTTGGCAGGAACGTGCTGCGACTGCTGGAAGAGGTCGCGCAACGCGAGGTCCGTATTGGCTTCCAGACGCGCATCGACCTGTGGAACGAAGAGAAGCTCGACCTGCTGGGACGCGCTCACACCATCTCCATCGAGTGCGGTATTGAATCGATCACCGATGCCGGGCGCGACCAACTGAACAAGAACTGCCGCATGAGTACCGCGCGCATTAGCGAACTGCTGATCTACGCCCGCCAGCGCATCCCCTGGGTGCAGGCCAACCTCATTCTCACCGCGCATGACGATCGCGACGAAATTCGCGGTTGGCAGGAGAAGATGAAGGCCGAAGGGGTTTGGGTCAGCGAGCCGGTGCCGATGTATCCCTTTCCCGGCTCGCCGCTCTATCTGCAGACCTTTGGCGCCCCGCCTGACGACCAGGCATGGGAGCGAGCCCATCGCTACTACACAGCGATATTCGATTCGAAGGGCTACAGCGACATTCAGGAGCAACAGCCCACGGCGCTCGAAGAGCTGGAGAAACATTCCGCCCTCTGAAGTTTTTTCCCCCGCTGCCGATATTCCTCCAAGCGACGCATGAATTCGTTCGCGCGACGAAGGGGAATTGCATGGCGCTTCTTACGTGGAGCAAGAAATACTCGGTCGAAGTTGAATCCATCGACAAGCAACACCAGAAGCTGTTTGACATGATCAATGAGCTGCACGATGCCATGAGGGCCGGAAAAGGAAGCGTGCTTGCCCCAGAGATCGTGAAACGTCTCGCGGCGTACACTCGGGAACACTTTGCCGACGAAGAAAGCAAAATGAAGCTGGCTCACTATCCGGATTTTGCCAGCCACAAGGCCGTGCATGACAAACTGATCGGCGAGGTTGCAGCGTTGGCGAAGGACATCAGGGATGGGAAGACCGTGATCACCATGGATCTGCAGGAATTTCTGCAAGATTGGCTTAAGACGCACATCGCTGAGCGCGATAGGAAGTACAGCGCCTGTTTGCAGGCCGCCGGCATTCGCTGACGCTGCGCACCGCAGCTTGCGGAAACGCTCAGGACTCCTGCGCCCCCGTTAAGCAAGAAAGGGGCCTCGGTGGCTCCAGGACGTGGGAGAGAAATCGGGGCCGCTTTGGCCCTCAAAGAGGTTCGGGATCTTTTGGCTAACGTGGGGTTTTTGATTTTGATCCTACCGGCGAAACAACGGCTGGTGGCCCACATCTTCAGTTCGCTGAAGGCGGCTCTCGTCCCACATCTCATCCGGCTGAACGTGCCCCACATCTGCCGCAGTTAGCAGATGTGGGTCTTTCGCAAGCTTATACTCACCCGAACGGCGTGACCTCGCGCCAATACGATTTCGTGGCTCTCATCCAAGCCCGCCGTCGGCTTGAAACTATTGCCTCATTGGATAACAGTAACTATATAATGATTAATGTAATAGTACATTTTCCTTCACCTGTTAACTGATGTGCTATTAACCTCACGTGCGCCAAAACGCCTCAAAGTTGATTAACTCAAAGATAACCTTGTTACCTTCTAACCATTACCCCGCAAGGCAATGGTTGTCCTGCCCCCGGAAGACCGCCCACTCCAGAAAAAATGCCAATCTCATTCTCCAGAGGCTCTGGAAGCCGCATAAACATTGGCCCCGCCCACCCGGGTGATGCTAGCCATCTTTTGGCTAACGTGGGGATATTGACTTTGATCCTACCGACGAAACAACATGCGCCACTCCATACCCTCTACGCCCAGTACGTCCTATCCAGCGTCCTGTACTGTATCGCCTCGGCGATGTGCTTTGCCTCTAGTTGTTCCGCTCCTTCCAGATCGGCAACCGTGCGCGATACTTTCAGGATGCGGTCGTGGGCGCGGGCGCTCAGTCCCTGTTGCGTCATCGCGCGCTCCAGCAGGCGCTCGCAGTCGGCGGAAAGTTCGCAGAAGGTGCGTATCTGGCGCGAACCCATCTGCGCGTTGGCAAAGAATTTTTCCCCGGCGGCGCGGAAGCGCTGTAACTGCTTCTCTCGCGCGCGCAGCACGCGCTCGCGGATCGACGCCGAGGGCTCGGCTGTCACCTTCGAGCGCAGCTCTTTGTAGTTCACCGCCGGAACGTCGATGTGAATGTCAATGCGGTCGAGCAGCGGCCCGCTGATCTTTGAGACATAGCGCTGGATCATCGGCGGCGTACACTTGCACTCGCGCGCGCGGTCGTGCCGCCGCCAGCATGAAGCGCGCCGGAAACGTCAGCGACATCGAGGCGCGCGCAATCGAAACCGTGCCGTCTTCCAGCGGCTGCCGCATCACCTCCAGCACGTTGCGCGGAAACTCCGGCAGCTCGTCGAGAAAGAGCACGCCGTTGTGCGCCAGCGATACCTCGCCGGGACGCGGCACCGCGCCGCCGCCGATCAGTCCCGCGTCGCTGATGGTGTGGTGCGGCGAGCGGAAGGGACGCACGCCCACCAGTCCGTTGCCTGCATCCAGCACTCCGGCCACGCTGTGAATCTTGGTCGTCTCCAGCGCCTCTTCAAAAGTGAGCGGCGGAAGAATCGTCGGCATGCGTTTGGTCAGCATCGTCTTGCCGCCGCCCGGCGGCCCGATCATCAGGATGTTGTGCCCGCCCGCGCAGGCAACTTCCATGGCGCGCTTGGCCGTGTGCTGGCCGCGCACGTCCTTGAAGTCCACGGAAAAGTGTTCGACCTGTTCGAGCAGCGCCTGGCTGTCCACCACCAGTGGCGCGGGGCCTTGTCCGGTGTTGATGAGGCGCACCACGTCGAGCAGGCTCTTCATGGGAAAAACCTTCACGCCCTCGACCACTGCGGCCTCGCGCGCATTCTGCTCCGGCACCAATAAATTCGGAACCTTGCGCGCACGCGCCGCCACCGCAATCGGCAGCGCGCCGCGCACTGGACGCAGACTGCCGTCGAGCGAGAGTTCACCGACGATCACGAACTCGCCAAGCTCGCGCTTGTTCAGCCCGCCGTATGCGCCCAGGATTCCCAGGGCCATCGGCAGATCAAAGCCCGACCCCTCTTTTTTCAGATCCGCCGGCGCAAGGTTGATGGTGATGTGAGTGGGAGGAATGTCATAGCCGCAATTTTTCAGGGCGGCGCGAATGCGCTCGCGGCTCTCGCGCACCGCCGTGTCCGGCAGACCGACCGTGGTGAAGTGGTCCTCGTTCATCTTGATGCCGGAGACATCGACTTCCACGTCGATCAGATTCGCGTCAATGCCGTAGACCGCCGCGCTCAGGGTCTTGAAGAGCATGAAAGTGCCACTCCCCTTGCAGGCCGTAGCACTCCTTGCCCGCGAAATGCAATCGCTTTGATTGATCTTCGGTAATTCTACGGTATGTTCTCACCCGCCGCACCAACTCTCAACCATTGATCTTCTAATATATGGTTGCGCAGGGGGGAGTGGCGGCCAAGTTAATGGTTGCGCAACTTCCACAAGGATTGCTCAACTTGCCACTAAGGGCCCCGAAAGGATAAACTATTTTGCCAATCGTTGCGGCTCCCGAGGTGACCTTGTTTCGCGCTTCCAAAGTCCGCCCATGCGCCTCTGGAAGAGTCCGCGGTCATTCTGAAGAGTTCCAACGAAGACCCGCCCGGAAAACTGAGCCGCACAGCTTTCGCACCCGCCTGCTCGCGCACCTTCACGTATAATTCGCATAGAAATTAAAGCTTCAATGAAACGTGGCAATGTCGCGTGGCCAGCGGCTATCGATGATGGCTGGCCGCCGGATTATCAATAGCGCCCATGAGCGCTATCGGATATTATTACCCGATTTTGTTTCGGCAACGTCAGGAAGGGTTTCCGGTGCGGACGAAGAATCGGAAGCCTCGGTCGGAAATTGGTTTGGAATCATAAGGAGAGTATCGATGAAGCGTGGAGATTTTATCTGGTCGGCAATCATGGTTTGCGTGGTGGCATCGTTGGTGAATCCGACCTCTCGCGGGGCAATCATGAGTGAAACCATGGTGCATCCATATTTGATGGGAATCATCAAGTTTGCCATTCTTGCCAGCATGGGTGAATTGTTTGCAATTCGGATTATCGCAGGCCAGTGGAATATTCCGTGCGGCATGATTTACCGGACCTGCTTCTGGGGATTCATGGGATTTACCTTGACCACGGCTGTTTCGGTTTACGCGAATGGAGTTCCCGGCTCCATTCAGAGCGGGATACTATTTGGATCTCGATTTCACTCGCCTGTCATCCGGGCCTTCTGGACCAGCGTGATGATGAACGCGACGTACGGTCCGGTAATCATGAGCGCCCATCGTATTTCCGATACCTATCTCGACCTGGCCGGTGGGCACTTGCGAAATCTGCCGTCGATACGATTCGACAAGGTGCTTGCGACCATCAATTGGCATAGCCTGGTTGTGGTGGTTATTATCAGGCTCCTTACCTTTTTCTGGATTCCCGCGCATACGATTACCTTTCTGCTTCCGCCGGAGTACAGGGTGCTGTGCGCAGCGATTCTCGGCTTCGTGTTGGGAGTCATGCTGGCATTCTTCAAGCGCTACAAGGCTGCGAACCCTACGGAGACTTTGAATACAGATGTAGTGCCGGTGGCCTAGACTTTGGTGAATAGCGAGACCTGAGGTCTCGCTATTCACAATGAGTTGCCCACGGCGTTATCATGCGCAGTCTGGCAGCCTCTGCATGCACAAGCTCAGCCCAACAAATGTAGCGATCCGTAAGGGTTGAAGCCAGGGAAGATGTGCTCCAACTTGGGATTGCCGAACTGCCTGGCCACGATCTCGGCTGATGGCTGCCGGAAATCCGCGATAATCGCCAGGTCTCGCTGTTCGTAAAGTTGCTGAATTTCCAGTCCCGGCGAACTCCGCAGGAATCGAAGGTCGTCTGAGCAGGTCGCGACCACCATCTGAGCTGGTTGGAATCAAAAGAACGATGCCCCGCACTTCCGGAGCAGCGGTGTTCTTTTGCATGGCTTCAAGCAAGATAGGCACCAACCCAGTTCACCGCTAGAACTTGATCATCCAATCGATGTCGATCAGTGACTCATCTTTACGAAGATCCGGTTTCCAAAGGCCGCCATGTCCACCATTCGCGATGGATCCATTTCCGCAATAGCCAGCGGCTGCCAGTGCGCCGTCGCCGATATTCGGGTCAGAGCTGCCGTCATTGCAGGCGAAGAGTTGCGGACTGCCGTTATTCGTACCCGGCGAGTAGCCGAAGGAGTTCGGCGGCGTCATGCCACCACGACCTGCCCAGTAAGGAACGCTCGTATGGCGGAAATCGTACTCCGTGCGGAAGGTGAGCCACTGCCTCGGCATCCAATCGAAGGTAATTGAGCTATCCCAGGCTTTAAACGGATCGCTGGGATTAAAGCTGAAGTAGGGCGAGTTCAGCGCTGCCGAAGCCGCGGTCTCACCGTTGATCGGCGGAACCAGCACGAGATAGCGTCCGGGATTGTTGATCTGGCCGCCGCCGATCGTCAAAGCAAATTTATCGTGCTTGAACCAGTTCCGGTCGTAAACCATATAGCCGATAAAGCTCTGCTTGGGATTGACTCCTGCCTTGAAATGGTCTCCCCCGACCGAGTTCTTGTCCCTGGTGCTGCCGAGGCAGCTGACACCTTGTATATATACGTTTTGCGCGGTAGTTGTGCTGGGGCCGAATTCACATCCCGCATCGGCGGTGATGGAAATCGCCGATTTGTCCCAGAGCTTTGCCTTCGGTTTGTCGTAGTACTTGAACTCGACGCTGTTGTCGGTGTGAATGCGTCCGCGATTCGGTGTGTACAGGTCATCGTGGCCCAGACCGTAGTTGTTGCTGATGATGTTCACCCAAGGCCGCGGAGTGTACTTTATCTGTCCGCCGAGACCCTTCCTCGAGTTGGACGATCCGTACGACTGCCATCCATTGATAATCCACGGCTCCAACTTCAAATGTGCGGTGGGGAAGAACTGCAGGCGGATGCCCTGGAAAAACCACGGTGTGTTGGAGGAGACATACGACGGCTGGTAGGCCCAATTATCGTAGTTATAGTAGCTGAAAAGGCCAACGTACGACATGAATATACCGGCGTCAATATTGATGCCGTTCATTTTGTTGATATGGTATCCGCCATAAGCTTCCGCCAGGTAGCGGTCGGCATTGTCGAGATTCCACTGGCCCTTTGCGGGGCTGGGATCATTACGGATGGTCGCCATGGAGTAGGCGCCAAACTGGGTCATGAAGCGGGCGCGAACGTTGTCGTAATGGAAATCTCCGCCAAGGCCAAGCTGCTCCAACTGGATTTCGTTGGAGCGGAAGAGTTCGCTCGACCCACCCATCGAATCGTCGATCGGCTTGTTAAAGTCGTAGGTGTAAGTCATGTCCACTCGGATTTCCGGCGTGAAGAATTTCGAATCGAAGGCCGTATCCTTGTTACGAGGGTTGCCATTGAGCCAGGTCCAGTCCCAATCGGAGAAAGGCTCGATCTTAGCCGGCTTGGCGGGTGCGGCTTCAGATGCCGCTTGCGCCACAACTGGAGCAGGCTCGGCAGGGGCGGCCGCAGGAGCCGCTTGGACAGTGCTCGCGGGAGCAGCAGGCGTTGGTGCAGCTGTCTGTCCCGCCGTTTGAGCCTTCAGCAGTGCTTCAAGCTGCGCAATGCGTGCTGCCATAGCGGCGAGTTCTTTCTCAAGCGCCTCTTTATCTAAAGTGGATGCAGAAGGAGCAGTGCCGCTCTGTACCTGGATCTGAGCAAAAACGGGCTGGACATTAGTAGAAAGAAGGCCGACGGAAAGGACCAAAGGGGAAGCAAAAATCGCAACAGCCTTTTGGAAAACAGTTTTCATGCAAGTTTCTCCTTACACAGCCTGCAAATTCAGAGTACACACACCTCAATAAATCGTTTCTAAAGCCTTCCTAAAGAACTTCTAAATTCTGTTGTGGGGCGGAAATCTGCTTCGCTGCTTGCGGTGTATTTGAAAATATTTTAGGGGCCGTTTATTTCTGATTTAGGGAAAGCGCAGCCGATGGGATTGCGGTGGAAGAGACAAAGTCCGTGGCTCGCTGGCCCGGGAGGGTCGTATGTCTGTCGAGATAGTTCCGCCCAAAAGGCTGATTGAAAATTTCTCGTGCTACTCGTGAATACATCCTGACGCGCTCGTTCTTCGGCAGTCATAAGTTCCGGAAAGAAGGCCCCCGACACCAAACGCAAGCTGCCCGATCTTGGCAGTTTGAAAGCACTTGGCCTGATAAGCGCGGGGGCTTGTCACATATTCCTGTGAGCGCGCTCACGGTACGGATGGCTGCAAAGTGGTATCACGCCCTACGATGTGGTACGCCGGGTTCGATTCCCGCTCCTACCGCCGGAATGGACCTTCGGCACCCAAGAGAGGCACGGTGATTCTCCTGCTGACATCACTTCTGCTTAGCTCGTGGCCGGGATGGGGACTTCAGGATTCTGTTGTCTTGTCTGCCGCTGCCTTCAGCGCTACGAACGATTCCTTCGTCTATCTGCGCCCTATTCTCACGATTGCCGGTCTGTCATTGGGCGCGGTCGCATTGGTAGCGGGCCAAGCCATCTGCCGGTCGCGGCACAACCTTTCCATAGCGCGCGAAGCACGCGAGCTGGGCCTGGCGTTCTCTGCAGATGGCAAGCCTTTCGAAGGCTCCGATGTCCACGGATTGCCCTTCCTAGAGGGCGACCCATGCGTGGAGGCGGCCAATGTAGTGGAGGTCACGATTGACGGCCGGCAGGCGCTGGTGCTCGACCTGGCGTCTGTTGAAACGTGCGAGGCGGAGACACCGCACCAGCGTTTCACCACGGTGGCGGCGTTCCGCTGTCCGAGAAAAGATATGCTGGAGTTCGAGATCGGCAAGAAAAGTCCGTTGGCGAAGATTGGCGATGCATTGTGGCAAAAGCCCGAGTTACTTGAGGACCGGGAGTTTGCCAAAGAGTTTTTCGTGCACTGCAGGGAACCGAAGAAAGTCCATGACTGGCTGACGCCCGAGAAACTGGCGAAGTTACGACCTGCAGTCACGCCGTTCCATGTCAGCGCGAATGCGGAGTGGGTATTGATCTTTCGCCCCGGCGCGCAGATTTCGGCGGCGCAATTTCCGGCATTTCTGCGTGAGAGTTCGAAGATCGCTTCCGCGCTGCTCCAGTAGAGTCGAATTTACCCGGCCAGCAGTGGATAGGGGTGGCGGCTAATTTATCTCACAAAGTGGCGTGAGCTGCGTCACCGACAGCTCCGAGCTGAAATTTATATCGTGTGAAACCAATTGGTCTGATGATTAGACCAATTGGTCTTAGGGAGACAAAGCATTGGCCACGGCACAACCAGCCATCGGAGCGATTCGGAAGAGCAAACTTTCAGAAGAAGTTGCAAGCAGACTCGAACATCTGATTGCAAAGCAGTTGAAGCCTGGCGACAAGCTTCCTCCCGAACGAAGTCTGGTGGAGATGTTTCAGGTGAGCCGCAGCTCCATTCGCGATGCCATCCGCAGACTTGAGTTAATGGGGCTCGTAGAGCCCCGGCAGGGCGCTGGAACTGTGGTTCGTGATCTATCCGCTCATCTAACGAGCAACTCGCTCGCCGATGTGCTGCTGCGAAAGCGGGAACTGGTAACCGAGCTTCTCGACGTGCGTTGCATTCTGGAGCCTGCACTGGCAGCGCGCGCGGCATTGCGAATTTCTGCGGAAGAGATCATTAAACTGGAAGACATTCTCCGGAAACATGAAGAGAAAGTCCGCAAGGGGGAGTCCGCAGTCGAGGAGGACTCCGAATTTCATTACAACATCGCATTGGCCACCAACAACACCGTGATTCTGAAGGTACTGGACGTATTGATGGATTTGTTGCGTGAAACCCGGGAACGTTCGCTGCAGACCGAAGGGCGTTCGCAAAAATCGTTTAACGGCCACCGCCGCATCCTCGCCGCATTCAAGCGCCGGGACGCGGCAGCTGCCGAAGCAGCCATGAGTCGCCATTTGCAGGACATAGGGAAAATTGTTCTTAATCGGTTCTAAAGGAATGGAGGTTATCACATGGGCCAGTTATTCGCGGTTGAAATCATCTACCGTGGGGTCTTTCAAAAGATCTTGGCCAAGAATATCTGCCGCGGGATCGTCTTATCTGCCCACAATGAGGGCAAACCAGGACTTTCATTTGGCCGTTATTCAGACTCACCGGAACGCAATGGAATCCCGGCTAAGAGCTACTCTATCGTCGCCACCGACGATGAGACGCTCGAAGCGGGGATGGCTCAATACAGTCCTAAACAGGTAGACATCGCCGTAGTGCTCGACGATACGCTGTGCAAAGGTTTGGAATCATGGGCGTGGATGGGATTACAGGCAGTCAACCACTTCCTGAAGCCGAACGCTACGCTGGCAGTCATCTCCAATGAAACGGTTCCTACACTCCTGAAGTCTATCCACGTCAAGGACCAACCCTATCAGCTAGGCATCTTTAAAGGCGTACCCAGCTTCTCCGGCATGTGGAACTTCAAGGACGACCACACGGATGTTCGTGTTCTGGGCGTTATCGCGAAGGCCGTGCCGCAACTATTCAGCTTCTCCGCACTGGAGAAATACATCGCCACGAAGCTGAAAGATGGCCCCTCGAAGGTTCAGTCCGCCAAGCTGGCGTATGAGCGCTTCAACACCGTCAAGGTGGAAGTTGGGCAGGGCAATCCCGAAGCGCTCCGGCAGTATGTGCAACCGAAGTGGGATGGGATGCGCGAAGGCACCAGCATTGTGGGCATGCCCCAGGGTGATTCGTTCAAGGATCCGAAAACGGGCGAGGTGGGCGGTTATCGTCCGGCCCGCAGCGAGACCTTCTTGAAGTTCAGCACGAGGACGATGCGTCCCGTAACCAACTTCGAGACTTGCACGAAGTGCACTCTTTGCTGGCTAAATTGCCCGGATGCATCCTTCGATGTCACACCCGATGGACTGTACGACACCGATCTCGAATCCTGCTGTGGTTGTGGTATTTGCGAGCAGGTTTGCCCGGTAACGAACTGCATCACGATGGTAAGCGAGCATCAGTTCACCGATAACGCCAGCCAATGGACAGCTTTCAAGCAAGACCAAACCGCCTACAAGGCGTGGGTGGCAGCAAAATCTGCCGCGGCTGTGTCCCTGGGCGAGCGATCCAACGGCTATCGCTATCGAGGCCAGTATAAAGAGCAAATCCCGGCAGCGCTGGAAGTCGCCAACAAAGGCTAAGAGCGTTCGGAGAAGGAGATTCCTATGGCAACAGTAGCAGTGGGAGAACAAAAGCGCGTTGAACAGGAAGCTTTGATCACCGGAGCCGAAGCCATTGCGGTGGCATGCAAGCTGGCTGACGTTGACGTGGTCACGGCATATCCGATTCGTCCTTACGACACGGTAGTGCAGTACATTTCCCAGCTTGTGGCCGACGGAGAAATGGACTGCGAGTATATCGCGGCCGAAGGCGAACACTCACAATTTGAAATAGTCAAGCATGCGTCCGCATGCGGCGCCCGCGTATTCTGTGGCAGCAGTGGCGTGGGCTGGATGTACGCGATGGAATGCCTGACGGTCACTCCTGCCCTGCGCATACCCATGGTTGCCATGGTGGGCAACCGCGCGCTGGACGATCCGGGCGCGTTTGGCGTGGAGCACAACGATGCCCTTTCGGTTCGCGACCTCGGTTGGAACCTGGTTTGGGTTGACTCTGCCCAGGAATCCCTGGACACGGCTCTGCTCGCCTATCGCATCGCTGAAGACCCTCGCATGATGGTGCCCGTCGCGATCAGTTGCGACGGCTCCTTCCTGACGCACTCGCAGGCATTGGTCCAGGTCCCCACACAAGAACAGGTAAAGCAGTTCCTGCCCAAGTATGACCGTGGCGAGTTACTGATGCATCCGGACAACGTCATTTCAATCGCTCCGCAGTGCAATGAGGATTGGGTGATGGAAATCCGCCGCTCTAACTACGCCGTAACCGAGCATGCTCTCGACGTAATCAGCGAATGCTACGCCGAGTTCGAGAACATCTTTGAGCGCAAGATCGGCAATCCGTTCTTCGAAGAGTACATGACGGAAGACGCCGACGTCGTTCTGCTGGGCATGGGCACTCTTTCGACGCCGGCAAGAGTGGCGATTCGCAAGATGCGCGCGGAAGGCAAGAAGGTCGGATTCGTCCGCTTGCGGTGGTTCCGGCCCTTCCCGGCTGAGGCCTTGGCAAAATGCCTTCGCCGCTTCAAGGCAATCGGCGTGGTGGACCGCGATTATGCGCTGGGTTCGCCTTATCTCAGCGGCGTGGTGGCCACGGAAATCCGCACCGCGCTGTATCCGGGGACGGGTCCCAAGCCGCCGGTACTGGGCTTCATCTGCGGTTTGGGCGGACGGGAAGTACTCGTTCCAGACATCGAGAAGATGATGGACTTTGTCTCCCAGGCTGCATCGGGGAAATCCGTGCCACTGACTCAATGGATCGGGCTGCGGGAGTAGCACGTTCCTGACGTGTCTCCATTGCCGGAAAGGATGAGCGAAAAATGAGTGTTTTCAGCGAACAAAAACCTGCACAGAAGTTGGAGCCGTTCAAGGGCGTAAAGAAAGTTGCTCACGAGGAGTACTTCACTTCTGGTCATCGTACCTGCCAGGGCTGCTTTTCCGCACAGACCATGAGGCTGCTGGCGAAAGCCGCCGGTCCCAGGACAATCGTGATGGGCAGCACGGGTTGCATGTACGTAGCGAACACCTCTTACTACACGACTCCGTGGGGCGTGCCATGGATGCACACCCAACTGGGGTCCAGCGGTTCGGCCGCCCTGGGCGCTGCTGCGGCGTTCAAGGCGCAAATGCGCAAAGGCAAGATCAAAGACGAGCCAATCAACGTGATCGCCTTCTGCGGTGACGGTGGAGGCGCAGACATGGGCCTGGGTGCGATCTCGGCGACCATGCTGCATCCTGCCTATAACCTTCTCATCCTCATGTACGACAACGAGTCATACGCGAATACGGATATCCAGATCTCTGGATGCTCGCCGTACGGCGCCAACACCTCGTTCAGCACTCCGGGGAAAGTGAAGCGGATCATGAACCAGCGTTGGAAGAAGAACATGGCGGGCTTGATCGCGGCCGGCCACCCGACTGTTAAGTACGTCGGCACCGCTTCCTCCGCACAGTCAATGCACACCATGAACCAGGTCCGCAAGGCGCTATCCATCGGAGGCCCAACCTTCCTCCATGTGCTGGCTCCCTGCCCCAAGGGTTGGGACTACGACCCAATTCTATCCAGTGAACTTGGAGAGCTTGCCGTGACAACCGGTATTTTCCCGTTGTACGAAATTGTGGAGGGCAAGCTGGAGTACCTCGGCAAGTCCCAGCAAATCGCCAATGGCAAGCTCAAACGTCTGCCGGTACGGGATTACTTGCTGAAACAGGGCCGGTTCTCCCATTTCACCGATGACGATGTGGATTACTTCCAGAGCAAAGTTGATGAGATGTGGAACAGGTGGTTGATTCCCGGAGTCATGCCCGTTCTGAAAGATTTGGAAGCTGACACGCTACCAGCGTAGATAAAAACCGCTTCCCTGGATGTGACACAGCCGCCGATGGCAGTGTCGCATCCAGGGGAAGGGTTGATTGTTTTTCTCGCCGTGCTGCAGTGCTTCAGTACGGGGTTGCGCTACGGGGATCTGCCACGACAGTGCCTGCCGGCAAGGAGGTAGGCAAATGGCGATGTCCCGGGCCCTTGGATTACAGTCCGAACCCGAAATCGTTAACCGTTGGCTACATTGGATAGCCGGCGCGATCGCGATGCCCGCCATCGCGAACTTACAAAATCCCTGGAAATTGTTTGCAACACCTCTCACGGCATGGCTGCATGTCAGCTTCGCTGCCATCCAAGCTGCATTCGCAGGCCTTATTTTCAGACAAAGTTGGCGGGTACAAATCGAGGGCTTCCTAGATAGCTTCAAGCCTCGTCGAGTAATCGCCCTCGATGGCGCGCTTGGGGCATTGCGCGAGAGGTTCATGAGAAGTTGCGCTGCGGGACTCAGTATTTCCTTACGATCGTCGCGATCGATACGGTCCCATCACTATGTTGCGAAAACCACTTCAACCTATTGCCTTGAAATGTGCGAGCCAATGGGCTAGCGAGTGCGGGCCCCTAGTACGGAACAAAACCGAATTGGTTCAATGGGAGGAAAGAGGCATGCCTACCGAGACTTTAGCTGTGGAGCAGCGGGACATCGCCCAGAAGATTCATACCGGGGGGGGTATTGAAAACCGGTGGATCCAGCTGGTGTGTGGTGTCATCGCAATGATCGTCATTTCCAACTATCAGTATTCCTTCACGCTTTTTACACCGGGTATGAGACAGACATTCACGGGAGTGCCCTACGCAAAAATAGCGGCGGTGTTCTCGGCTTTTATTCTGTTCGAGACTTGGCCCATGCCCTTGGCCGGATACTTTGTCGATAAGCTCGGTATCCGGAAGCTTATGGCGCTCGGCTCGCTGTGTATTCTTCTCGGATGGGTGCTGGGTGGAACAATCGCCAAGTCCGTTTTTGACTTATACATCTATTACGGCATCATCGCGGGTACCGGTGCAGGAATCATCTACATTTCTTGTGTCGCCAATGCGGTGAAGTGGTTTCCAGACAGGCGGGGATTGGCCGTTGGGTTGACGGCCGCAGGATTTGGAGGCGGGGCCGCGCTCACTATCCTGCCCATTGCCAACACAATTCACCACTTGGGATGGGCCGGAGCGATGGCCGTCTGGGGGGTTGCTCAGGGCATTGTTGCATTCATCGCCGCTTTAATACTCCGTCATCCGCCGGCCGGCTGGGCTCCTCCTGGGTGGGAGCGGCCCGTAAAGAAGGCACACAGGGCGATCGTGCAGACGAAGGTGAACTATAGCTGGGTTCAGACTCTTCGAAGACCCGAGTTCTATTTGCTCTATGCGATGTTTTTCTTTGCCAACGCCGGTGGGTTGATAGCTACCGGGAACCTCTCACAGATTGCCAAGTCGCTGGCCGTGAGTGACGCAAAAGTATGGGGGGTCGCGCTCGTTCCGCTAACCGCTACGTTAGCGTCGATCTTCAACGCTCTATCCAGAGTCGTCTGGGGCTGGGTCTCGGACCGGATCGGGCGGGAATTCACGATGTTCTTAACATTTGGCGTAGAAGCGATCCTCGTGTTTTTGGTGACCAGAATAGCTGGAAGCCCGATCGCATTTTTGGTTCTGTTCTCGTTTGTTTTCCTTTTCTGGGGTGAAATTTATTCCCTGTTTTCAGCGACTTCAGGTGATGTTTTCGGCCCAAAGAACGCTTCTGTTGATTACGGCATGTTATATACGGCCAAGGGATTGGCTTCCGTGTTCGCCGGATTTGGAGCGGCAGCGCTGGCGGCGTATCTGGGTGGCTCTTTTGCAGTTGCATTCTACATTTCAGCCGTACTGTGCGGGATCGCATCGATCTTTTCTCTTTTTGTTCTCAAGCCATTGATCCGAGCCAGAATCGAGAAGGAAGTATCACTCGAGATAAGCGAGGCGGAACAAGCAAGGAAGAATGCCGCGAGTGCGACCGTGTAGAAGCGATACGCCTGATTGAACGATAGTTGCGAAGGCCGGAGCGGCGGCTGGTTCGAGGGTACCGCATGTACGAGCCCTGGACCGAGCGCGGGGCTATTCCCGCACGGTGAATGTCAGTTTGTCCGGACTTGTGACTCACCGAGAGAACAGCTCCTCGGGTAGGGGCTCGAAGCTGCGCCCTTCGGCTGACAAATGCGCGAAGGGTAAAACCGTAATGACCGATAACTGCGGTCGTTTCTGATAACCCGGGCGTCAGTCGCATTCAAGAAGCGACTAAGTGCTGCTGATTCTGAGCTGAGATTTCTCAGGAAGTCCCCAGGGTATTTTCAGGCCCCAGCAGGGCTGCAAACTTCACCAAAATACAAAATTGCAACAAGTCCAGCGGGGCGAAAAACCGGCGACGAATCGCACGCACCGGGATGCCGCGGTTGGGCGGCATTACCGGAACCATCAGGATTCCGATACGCGAGAGTGTGAAACTGCACATCATCCTTGTGGTTTAGTTCGTCTATTATCAGGAGAACACGATTGGTATGACGGTTGATAAGGCAACCACAAATCCTGCGCCGACCATGTCGTTTCCAATCTTGTCATTGCGAGACAGCAGGAGAACTGGGTGAGACGAAGTTTCTGCGATTGACGAACCGATTTCTTTTTTTTATGGCGCCTGGAGAAAAGGAGCAACGATTGGGCAAGTTGGAATCCACGATGATCAGGGCTGCACACGAGGAGCACCCGAATGCGTGGCTACAGCAGTGGCGCAAGGTTGTTCATTTTGACCATGGACGAATGGAGCCATGGATTGCGCTTAGAAATACGATTGGCGTCACGGTTCCGCTGATGGTTGGCATCGCGCTGGGGATGCCACTCGGCGGACTTGCGGTAAGCTCGGGAGCACTGCAAGTCTCATACTCCGACGGGCACGGTCCTTATGCACAGCGCGCCAAACAGATGCTGACCGCAACATTACTGTGCGCGGTCGCAGTGGTGGCGGGCGGACTGGTCGGGGAAAACCGATTTCTCGCAGTCATCGTGCCAAGCTTGTGGGCCTTTGCCGCGGGACTTGGGGTGTGTATTGGCCCGACGGCAGAAGGTTTGGGCGTTATCAGCCTGGTTACGCTGATCATTTACTCCGCGCAGCCACTAAGTCCGGAAATAGCGCTTCTTTCTGGCGTGCTTGCGCTTGGCGGAGGTTTGTTACAAGCGGCATTGGCCCTGATGCTTTGGCCGGTACGCCGCTATCAGCCGGAAAGGCGCGTCCTGGCTGACCTGTATAACCAGCTTTCAAGTGCGGCGATTGTACCGACGGGCCCGGAAGGCGGTCCGCCGGCGAGTGAACAAAGCACTGTCGCTAGAGAAACATTGGCGGGACTCGGTAACGACAACAGCCTGGAAGCAGAGCGCTATTGGTCACTCTTGAATCAGGCTGAACGTATTCGGCTGAGCCTTTTAACCTTGCGTCGATTGCGCAAGAGAATGGAGCGCGATGCAGAGGTATCGTCGAGAGTAGACATGGTGCAACGATTTCTGGATGTTTCGGCCGACGTGCTGGCTAAGATCGGAGAGTCGCTGTCGATGGGCGAGGCG
>JBEKOO010000058.1:0-31577 GCA_049521655.1 Candidatus Korobacteraceae bacterium | reverse complement strand
CGAGTGATGTTTCCAGAGTCTTGGTCCTCAAACTTAACTCTGGCGGCAAACCAAGCGGTGCTTGCGCACCGCTCAGGAAAATCTCGCCTTGACAACGCCTTCGTTCTTATCGATGGGGCACCCGCATATTTCCGGGGCTGACGCATGGGAAGAGATTGAACAACAACCGGGGCACGGCAGTGCGACGGGATAACAGGGCCGGGCGAATGGGTCCGGCAGAGAAGGAAAGCAGAGAATGAATACACAATTTGTGGATTTGCACGCCGCAGCAGACTTCATGGGACCGGGCGCGATCGAGGTTGAGCGTTACCAGACTGAGATTTTTGACATTTGCCGACGCCGTGGGGCGTTCGGACAGCGGATCAAGAATGTTCCGGCCACGGGCCATCCGTCGCGCTTCTTTGAGGAGACGGCGATCCCGGCACCGACGGCGGCAAACGGGTTTGTCGATCCGCGCAACATTGCGGCGACAGTGGCGTCACCAACCCGCCTGGAGCTCTCGGTGCCGCTGAAGGCGCTGGTGTCGCAGATCAACTACAACCTTTTCGATATGGAGGTTGGCAACCAGCAGGAGCAGTTCGCCTACCTACAGGCAAAGGATCTGGCCGACTCCGTGACCGGCGTGATGCGCACGCACGATGTTGCGCTGTGGAACGGCAATGACACTTCGCTGAGCGCGCCGACTACGTTCCAGTACTATGGCGCGGCGGCACAGATCAATGCCGGCGGCAACAGCACCACGATACCCACCACGGAGAGCATCGTGGATGGATTGAAATCGCAGATTGCGTCGATGGTTGCGAATTCGAATTACGAGGTTCGTCCGACGGCTATCTACGCCAACCCGGTGCTGCTGGACCTGATCGACCGGGAGATGAAGACCGAGTTCAACGTTGTGCTCTCGACCACGAAGGTTGAGGGCGGACTGACGGTGAAGACCTTGTCGACACAGGCAGGCGAGTTGCCACTGATTCCGGAATGGGCACTGTCGTATACGGGCACTCCGGGCAGCGGCACGGCGTTGCTTCCCGCCTACATCGTCACCGAAGAGCTGATCGAGTATCACTGGCTTACGGATGCGAATCCTCGCGTCTTCCAGCTTGGACTGACGGGCACGCTGGCGCGGCAGTTGATGGTCGTGAAGTTCGGCGCGGTTGTGGTGAAGGGCGCCGGATTTGCACACGCCCAGGTGACCGTTACCCGCTAATAGGAGCGGCGATGCGAGGAATGCGGGACGGGTTCCCCGCATCGCCCGGGCGGTGACAAGGCAAACGGGAAAAAGCGGTTGAAGCTGGAATCCAGAGGCGCGGGGGAGGGCCGAGGCCCTTTCGAAAGCGCGGGAGAAGAGCGGAAGATGGCATACCTGTCAGCGGATGAATACACGCTGTTTGGGCTGGAGGAAACGATTCCGGTCAGTATGGTGAATGCGGCGTCGGATTTGATTAATGCGCATTGCCGGAGGAAAGGGTTCGGCATTGCACAGTACATGGAACGGTTCCGGGTGGGCCGGTCGCGGACGGTGAGGCTTTCCTATCTTCCGCTGGCGGCGGCGGCCGGCGCGGCGTCGCCGATTGTGCAGGCGCGGGGACGTTATACGGGAAAGGTTGGCGACTGGGGGGCGGTGGCGGAGCTGGCCTCGGAGGTGGCAGAGGTGTTTACCGCGCCAAATACATGGTTCAGCGTTCCGGCGAATTCACTGGATCTGGACTTGGAGAGCGGCGAGGTGATTGTGTGTTGCGGACTGCTTGCGCCGGCGTTGCGCGATCTGGAATTGACTTACACGGCGGGATACACGGAAGTTCCGTGGCCGGTGAAGCAAGCCTGCGCGAAGCTGGTGAGGAACGCGCTGGCAACTCCGGCGCTGAACGTCTCCAAGCAAAAGATTGACACCATGTATCTGCAATACTTTGCGGATTCGCTGGTGGACGCCGATGTGCAACGGCTACTGGCACCATACATCGCGCAGAGGCTTTCGTCATGAGCAGCTTCGTCACGAACGGCGAGGCGGCGGGTTTGGAGCAGGCGGCGTTGGCGATGTTGCGCACGCTGGGCGCGGGCAAGGCCTCGCTGCTGGCGCCACAACCGGTCACGGCAAATGAGCAGACTGGACTCGGGCTGATTGTCCCGCTGGTAAACGAAGTGGAGATTGAGCCGGTCCTGCTACAGGCGACGGCGAATGGGAAGACCTTTTTTGCGCGGATGACGCGAGGCACGGTGCGAAGAGCGTTAAGCAGCGCCGGGGCAATCGATACGGGTGAAATCGCCACCAAGCAAGCCCTGGAGACGGCGATGCTGCGAGCGGGGGGAACAGAGTACCGCATCGTGTCGGTGATGGTGAAGTGGTTCGGCGGCGCGGAGTTGCTGTACGAACTGGAAATCGAGGCCTAAATGCAGGCGGCAAAAGATACGTTTCTCAGGACGCTGGCCGACAGGCTGGCAGTGGTGAATCCGGCGCGGACGGTGACGCTGGACGGTGCGTCGCGTGCGGCGGTGATGGCGGTAGAGAACGAAACTCCAGTGCCGGCGAATACGTTTCTGGAGACCTTCCTGTTGAACTGGGAGGGCGGTGGACGGGCCATGCCGGAGGGTTCGCTGATGTATCTGGATTGCAAGCTGAGCTACGGCAGCAAAGGCACGGACGATATGCTGCGCAGCGATCGCGGACGCATTGTGACCGCCATGGACGGCGAGCTGCTGCGGCTGTGCGCGCCGTGCCATGCGATGGCTTGCGACTACACGCAAACTCCACCCGCAGCACTGGGGACAAATATTTTCTGGACGCTGCCGGTGCTGGAAGCTCCGAGTGAAGTGGACGGAATATTGCTGCGAACAGCGAAGGTGAGGATGTTCTTTTTCGCGGAGGTGGCGTGATGGAACGGGCCGGAATGCAGGAATATTTCAGTGAAGTACGGGCGTATTTCGCGCCGGTCAACCGGGTGACGGAGACGGGGACGGTGTTTGATCCATCGGTGAGCTTCAACCTGAACAATCCTCCCTCGCCATGGGTGCGGCTGGGCCTGGTGCGGAATTTCAAGCGCGTGGATAAGTCGGCGATGGGGATGGTGCGGGCCGGAGCGGCGGGAGTGCCGCAGACGCAGTTTTTGAAGGCTCTGGATGCGCGGGTGAGCCTGGATTTCTGCGAGTGGGGCAAGCTGCAAATGGCGTTGGCGGCAAGCTCGCAGCACATGAACGTGCTGCAGAGCTCCGGCACGCAGCCGCGGGCATCGGGTGGAGCAGCCACGCCCGGGCAACCGATTCTGGCGGGCTCAACGGCGACGCTGATTCTGCTGGATCCTTCGGGTCTGGGCAACTACCAGGTTGGAGAGCTGATCGTGGTGGATGTGGACTACACGTCCGGCACCACGGAGCTTGGCACGGGAATTACGGGAGGCGTGGCAGGTGCGGGTGCAACAGTTTCCGGAACAATGGACGTCGACGCGATACGCCGGGTGAGCTACAACGTGGGAGCGGTGGCCGCGATCACAACGAGCGGTTTGCAACTCGGCGCGCCATTGCTGGGAGGAGTTCCGGCGAGCGGAGCGCGGGTACAGAAGGTCGTGGCATTCGTTGACCGCGACGGAGACAGCTTCCTACAGGAGTGGTCGGCGCTGTTCGCGCTGGAAGAAGCCAGCGGCGGACGGGTGTACTTCTATTATCCGCGATTGCAGGCAGCGTCGGCGGCGGCAGAGACGGTGACGGAGCTGGCCAGCGGACTGAATGCAACCCTGCTGCACGCAGAGTTCGAAGCCATGGCCGCGACGGATGCGAACGACGGCCAGATGGTGGTGTGCTATCGCTGCTATGTCCCTGCTCCGGGAGTGCCGGCGTACTGATCAACGCTACGCAGGAGCCTCGCAGAGAAACGATTGCGGCAATATCAGAGTCAGAGATAAATGGAAGGGGCGACAGGTTCGCCCTTTCTTGCGTGAGATACGAGCGCCGCAGATAGAGTCCGGGTGAGAGGTGAAATGAAACTGACGATCGACAACTTGAACGGAGCGGGAGAGACCGACTACAGCGCGTTGCTGGATTCGGCAGCGCCGCCGAAAATCGTGCGCAAGCTAAACCAACCCCCGCTGATGACGGCGTGGCTTGCCTGCCAGGGAGGAAACATTGCGGCCGCCGCAGGCAGCAAGGTGCGTCTCTATCGCGACTCGGGTGGTTTGTGGTTCAGCGGATATCTGGAAGAAGCGCCACAACTTGAGTTCGCGGGCGAAGCGATGGGGAAGCCAGTCTTTCGCGCGGCGTTGAACGCCAAGGGAGAGCTCTCGGCGCTGGATCGCCGCGCACTGAGCGAGCACGCGGCGATGGTCGGCTATACTGCGGGAGAAGCGGTTACGGCGCTTACCCGCGAGGTGAACGCGGCGTACAACGTCTCGGCTGTACAGGATATTGCCGGGGCGGGCAGCGTCACGGTAGAGACCGGCGAACTCTGGAGCGCAAGCGCCGGTGCGGTCGCCAGCGGTACGCGCGCCGTGCTGACCTCCGCCAACTGCGCCCTGACATTGGCTCCCGTGGGCACGGTGACACGCACGCTTACCGATACGGATCCCGGATTTTCGCAGCAATCGCTGAAGCTCGCCGTGAGCGCGCCAGTAGCCAACGACATCACCGTGATTGGCGAGACGGAACCGGCGATGTATTGGCGCGACTGCATTACCACGACCGGAAGCGAAGAGTATTTTTACCTGACGGAGACGGCATTTAAGGCGAAGGCCACGGTTCTGGTGGAGGACGATTTCTGCGGCTCGGCGCTGGATGCAACCAAGTGGGTGAGCGACGATCCCGCGCCGCTAACATTTACTCCGGGCGGAGTGGCGTGCGCGGGGCCGGTGGCGCTGCGCTTCCGGGACCGGGTAGAGATCGGCGGGCTGATCATTCTGGAGCAGACCGGCATCAGCTACGTGAGCGGCCAAGGCCTGGTGGGCGCGCTATTCAGCGGAGGCTTCGCCGTGAATGACTGCATCGCCGGGGTAATGATGACCGGGGGAAATATTTGTCCGGTCATCAACGGGGTGATGAACGCTCCGGTAGGCCAGCTTGCACCGAATCTGCTGTACGAGTTTCGTACCCTGGTTTTTCATCCGGAGCCAATTCGCGCCGGACAGGTTTATGCAAGCAGCGTGTGCAACGGAGCGAACGCGCTCACGTCAGAGGTCTGGGCGGGAACGACGCATGTGGTGCTGACCATGCGCGCAATCGATCCGACGAACGCTTCGACAACGAGCACGGCTCAGACGGTGATCTACGACGGAACTTTGCAGAACGTGCCCGCCTATGCGGATTACGAGCCGCTGTGGGGGTTGAACCTTAGCTGCACGCTCGGCTCTGCCAGCGCGGTCAACGAAGGCGCGGTCTGGGTGCAATCGGCGCGGCCAGGACAGGCCTGGCGAAGCCGCGTCATCGGGGACGTTACGGCAGGCGCGGAGTGCTATCTGACGTCGGACGAACTGCACTTCACCGCAGCCAGCGAGCCGGTGCTGAACGAGCAGATCGAAATCTTTTACCGAACCGAAGCGCTGGCCTGCGGCAGGGTAGTGGCTCCGCAAAGCGTGCAGGCACTGGCCAACAGCGAAGACAGCGGAACGCGCTCGATGGTGGCTCACGTCACCTGGCCGCCGCCGCGCACATCGCTCGATTGCGAGCAGGCGGCGCGGGCGCTGCTCGACGATCTGACCCAGCCGGGCTACAGCGGTGAGTACCAGGCGTGGGTTGGCTCGCTTCCGCAGGGGGCCAGCGATGTGCAACCGGGCGAAGAGTGGAACATCTCCGCAACTTCGTTTGGCCTCAGTTGCGCGGTTGTCGTGCGCGAGGTCGAGATCGAATTCCAGAATCTCTCCGACGAATACGCGGTATTTACCTTGAAAGCCGCCAACGATGCGGCGCAGCCGTTTGCCATTCGCTTTGTGCGCACAAAACACAACGCGCTCATTTCAGTGGTATCGAGCAATCTGCAGGACAATGTCTCGACGCGTCCGGCGGGACTTCCCGATGCGCGCATTACCACCTGGAGCGCCACAGCGCTGACCATGGACGCGGGCACGGCTCCGGTGGCGGGCGGCGGCATCGAGGTGCGGGTGGAAGGAGATTGGGGATGGGGGACGACCACGAGCCGCAATCTGGTTGGACGCTATACCAGCCGGACGATTACGCTGCCGGTCGCGGGAGTGACCCAGGCGTTCTACCTCAGACAGTACGACGCAAGCACGCCGCCGCAGTATTCACCCTACTCGACGGTTCTGAATCTGGTGGTGTAGCCATGACAAATTTCGAAGAGCGGGTACTCAGGGATCTCGGCGAGTTGAAAGCGCATATGCGGTGGATCGTCGGCAACGGCAACGAAGGAAAAATCCAGGAACTTGAAAGCAGAATCCAGAAGCATGAGGCGGCGCTGCAACGCACCGCGGGAATCGGAGTGGCGGCGGGAATCCTGCTGACCATCATGCACTTCGCGCTGGATTCGCTGAAGGTGATGCATCACTGATGACAAAAAGTGAGTTTGTGCAACAGGCATGCGCAGCGGCAACGCGGAGCTCGGAGCAGAGCGGGATGCCCGCGATGGTGACCGTGGCCCAGGCCGCGCTGGAGAGCAACTGGGGGCAGTCGCAGCTCTCACAGCAGGCGAACAACTATTTCGGAATCAAGGCACACGGCAATCACGACTGCGTGCTGATGCCCACCGATGAATGCGAAAACGGCGCGAGCGTCGAGATTCATGCCGAGTTTGCAAGGTATCTCTCGATGCTGGAGTGCTTCCGGTGCAGGGATGGAATTCTTCTGCGGGGCGCGGTTTATGCGGGGGCGCGAGAGCAGCGCGGCGATGAAGGCGGCTTCATCACGGAGCTGGCAAAGCACTGGGCCACCGATCCGAGGTATGCGGAAAAACTGCTGGCGGTTCTCAAGGAAGTAAAGGGTATGGTGGCGATAAAGGCAGAGTGAAGAGGCGTTGAACGACGACTCCTGATTGATTGCGGCAGACCTTCGGGGCTGCCGCGTTTCTCCGTTTGTGCAAAACAAAACGGCGAGCCGAAGCCCGCCGTCCGAAGCGTTTTCTTTCGTTACAGCGGCTCGGCCCAGCCTTCGAGCACGGATTTAACGACCATCATGAATTGGTCGGCCACGGCACCGTCCACCACGCGGTGGTCGAAGCCGATTGCCATGGTGATCATCGAACGGATGGCGATGGTGTCATTGCCTTCCTTATCGGTGAGCACTACCGGCTTCTTGACGATGGCTCCGAGATCGAGAATGCCTACCTGCGGCTGATTGATAATCGGCAGCCCGAAACTTGCGCCGAAGATTCCGGGATTGGTGATGGTAAAGGTGCCGCCCGATACTTCGTCGGGTTTCAACTTCTTGGTGCGCGCGCGTTCGCCCAGATCATTGAGCGCCCGCTGCAGGCCCACGAAGCTCAGTTCGTCGGCGTGCTTGATCACCGGAACCAGCAATCCCCAGTCCAGGGCGACGGCGATTCCGATGTTGATGTCGCGCTTGTAGTGGATGTTCTCGCCCTCCACCGAAGAGTTCATGACGGGCCACGCGCGCAGACCCTGCGCCACGGCGCGAATGAAGAACGGCGTGTAGGTCAGCTTGAGTCCGGTCGATTGCTGGAAGCTGTTCTTGTTCTTCTCGCGCAACTTCACGATGCGCGTCATGTCAACGTCAAAGACGGTGTGTACGTGCGCGCTGGTGCGCCGCGAGGCAATCATGTGCTCGGCAATTTTCTTGCGCATCACCGACATCGGCTCCACGACGCCGGGCGTACCGGCAAACTTATTGGGAGCCGGAGCCGGAGCCGGAGCCGGAGCCGCAGCCGCAGCGGCAACCGTTTCCGTTACCGGCTCTGCCGCCGATGGCGCAGGTACAGCCGGTGCGGTTTTAGCGCGCTCCACAAAGGCGAGAATGTCGTCCCGGGTAACGCGGCCTCCGGTTCCGCTGCCTGTAAGCTGGCGCATATCCACATTGTGTTCGGCAGCCAGTTTGCGTACCAGAGGAGAGCTGCGAACCTCTTCGCCGGATACCGCTTCGGTTGTGCCGCGCACTGCCGCTGCGGCCTCACGCGGAGCGGCTACGGGCTCTGCCACGGCCTTCACCGCGGCCGGAGCCGCAGGCGCAACGCTGGTGGCTCCGCCCGTCCCGCCGGTCTTGCCTCCGATCACCGCAACCACGCTGTTGACCTGTACGGTCGTCCCTGTCTCTGCCTTGATTGCGGTAAGCACGCCGGAGACTGGCGCGGGAATCTCTGCGTCCACCTTATCGGTTGAAATCTCAAACAATGGTTCGTCGCGCGTCACCTGTTCGCCGACCTTCTTAAGCCACTTGGTGATCGTGCCCTCGAAGATTGATTCGCCCATCTGCGGCATCACCACGTCGGTTGCGGCTCCGCCGGGAGGTGCAGCAGGATCTGCGTTCGTAGCAGGCGCGCTCGCCGCGGGAACAGCTTTTGGCAATTCGCCGCCCGCATCCGCCTGCGTGCCGGATTCATCGATCACCGCGACCACTGCATTGACCTTCACCGTCGCACCCACCTCTGCTTTGATCTCTTTCAGCACGCCGGATGCGGGTGCGGGGATCTCGGCATCGACTTTGTCGGTTGAAATTTCAAACAGCGGTTCGTCCCTGGTGATCTTGTCACCGGGTTTCTTGAGCCACTTGGTGATGGTGCCTTCAAAGATGGACTCGCCCATCTGAGGCATGATTACGTCAGTCGGCATGGTCTTCCTTCCGCACAATTGCTGGATCGTGAGTTTCCCAAATCAAAGCAAAATTATATACGCGCGCAGCAAACGCTCTTCTTCATAGAGGCCCAAGGACCAGCTTTGGATTCACATCCACACGCTTCGTGCCAACCGTTCAGCGCACCAGGTAGGGCTTGGCGGGCTCGTTCAGAATCGCGCGTGCATCGGCCAGATCGCTTCGTCTTACCTTCAGTTCGATCCCTCCCGTCAGTCCGCTATAGAGGCCGCTGCTGATCCGGCTCAGGTACTCGTTGGAGCAGAAGCACTCGATTCCCGCCGACTCCAGCCTTCCCCGCGCGAAGAGAAATTCCTGCTCCATCAAAAACTGGGCTACCAGCACCAACTCCGCATCTGGGTCGCTGCGATCCATGCAGGGAATTGTGACATGAATCTGTCCTCCAGGTATCGTTTAACTTCGCCGGCTTTTCTCCTGTGACCCTCATCACAGCCCGCCAATCCCTTCGCGGGACTATACTTTTGAGCATGGCCTTTCCTATCAATCGTCAGCGCCGTCTGCGCCGCACCGAAGCCTTGCGCGGGTTTGTGCGGGAGACCCGGCTTACCCCCGCCGGCTTCGTCTATCCTCTCTTCATCTGTCCCGGCGAGGGCATTCGCAAGCCAATCAGTTCCATGCCCGGCATCTGCAATCTCTCCGTCGATGAGGCGGTGAAGGAGTGCCGCGAGGTCCAATCCCTGGGCATCCCCGCCATCATTCTTTTCGGCCTGCCGGAGACCAAGGACGAAGTGGCCACCGGAGCCTGGGCCGAAGATGGCATCGTGCAGAAGGCAGCCCGCGCCATCAAGGCTGCCCTGCCCAATCTGCTCATCATGGGAGACGTCTGCCTCTGCGAGTACATGTCGCACGGTCATTGCGGCATCGTCAAGAAGGTTGGTGGCCCAATCCCTGAGACCGAGTATGAGATCGTCAATGACCTCACGCTTGACATCCTCGCCAAGACCGCCGTCTCCCAGGTCCGCGCCGGCATAGACATCATCGCCCCCTCGGACATGATGGATGGCCGCGTCGAAGCCCTGCGTACCTCGCTCGATGCTCACGGCTTTGAGAACACGCCCATCATGAGCTACGCCGCCAAGTTCGCCAGCGGCTTCTATGGCCCCTTCCGCGAGGCCGCCGACTCCGCCCCATCCTTCGGCGACCGCCGCAGCTACCAGATGGACCCGGCCAACGCCCGCGAAGCCATGCGCGAAATCGAGCTCGACATGCAGGAGGGCGCCGACATGATCATGGTCAAGCCCGCCCTCCCCTACCTCGACGTCATCGCCGAAGCCCGCATGCGCTTCGATGTTCCGCTCGGCGCCTACCAGGTCAGCGGCGAGTTCGCCATGATCAAGGCTGCCGCCCAGAACGGCTGGATCGACCATGACCGCGTCATGCTCGAATCCCTCACCAGCATCCAGCGCGCCGGAGCCTCCATCATCCTCACTTACTTTGCAAAGGAAGCGGCAAAACTGATCGGATAGTTTGTACCGTAGAGCGTTGGGAGATCCCTATGAAGAAAATTGCGTTAGAAGAAGCTGTCCTCATTCCAGGTGCGGAGAAGATTGTCCCCGAGCATCTGACCCACCTTGAATTCAAAGACAATATGAAAGTTCTCCTCGACATCACGGATGAGCGCCTGCGTGCGATGGACGACGGAGAGATCGAGATTTCCGTTCTCTCGACCACCTGTCCGGGATTGCAGGGTCTGGATGGCGCCAGTGCCGCCGATGCCAGCAATATTGCCCGTCAATGGAATGACTATCTTGCCGGGGCCGTGGCCAAGCATGAAGACCGTTTGAAGGTTCTTGCCTCCCTGCCCATGCGGAATCCGCAGGTGGCCGCGCAAGAGCTGACCCGAGCTGTAAAAGAGCTTGGCTTTGTCGGAGCGATGATCAACGGCTACGACAACTCCGGAGGCGGCAAACCAAGTTATTACGACGCTCCCGAGTATGTTGACTTTTGGAAAACTGCCGCGGCGCTGGACGTGCCCATCTATGTCCATCCTCGATCCGTACCCGATAATCGCGCAACCACTTACTCAGACTATCCCGAACTTCGCGGCGCCTCCTGGGGCTTCCATATCGAAACCGGCGAGCATATGTTGCGGTTGATTATGAGTGGACTCTTCGACCAAGTTCCCGATTTACGCATCATCATAGGACACCTTGGCGAGTTCCTTCCGCTCTGGGCATGGCGGATCGATCATCGAATCCAACGCGAAGGATGGGACAAGTGGGCTGCCGACCACCAGCGCCCGCGGAAACTTACCGTCACCGAATACCTGCGCCGCAACTTCTACGTAACAACCAGTGGGATGTTCGATACGGCTTCGCTTAAACATACCGTCAGCGTGATGGGGGCTGATCGAGTGATGTACGCGGTGGACTACCCTTACGAATCGACGACGGAGGCGAACGAATGGTTCGAGAGCGTCGATCTCGATCCGGCGGCGAAGCGCGCCATTGGCTATCTTAACGCCGTGCGAGTGCTCAAGTTGCCTCAGCCGGAACCCGCAGGGTTTGTTCGGTAATCGTCGGATCTTCTGCGGAAATCCGGCCACGCTATCACCCCAAGTTAGCTGGCGGCTCGCCCACTCAAGCGCTCATTCTACTGGCTTGAGTGGGGCCGATGCAGCGTTGGGCTGAGCCGCACAGCCGTCCGTTCGCGCTTTGTCGTTCTCCGCTCGGACTCAATTTTCCCGTCCAGTTTCAGGGCGCATCAGCTACTTATTTCCAATCGGGATCGGGCGGTTGCTCACTTTCATGGACGGGCCGCCGCTCTTCGTGGCTGCGGACCGGACGCTCTGGGTGATTTCCTGCGTTCTCGACTCCCTCGATGACTCCTGCCTCGAAGGCCTGATCGTCTTCGGCCAACTCCTCCACGCTCTCATCGGCGGCTTCGCTCTCTGGAGACAGCCCTTGCGTATCTCCGGATTGCCCTCCGCTCTCCGAGCCTAGCTGCCCTGAATCGGGGTCAAGCTCATCCAACCCTGCTTCACGTTTGCGACGCTCATCCGCTCTGCGGCTCATGATGTCTCTGCCTCTTTCCGGAAGATTCCTGCTTGTTTAGATGCGCTTTCCATCCCGGGCGTCCCAAGTCAGCCTGCCATGGGCGAATCTGAGGGCAGAAGGGGCAAGCAAACGGTCGAAGGACGTGCATTGCCGTGCGGCCTGCCCAACACGAGCCGATTACGCCATAGAAGTCGGTGATTGATTAGAATTATGAATCAACTCCATCGCCATGAGCGCACTTAGGTTTTTTGTTGTGAATTTCCCGGCGACGTTGTAACTTCGGGGAATCCTGTGGCAACGCTCTATCTACTCGTCTGGCGCATTCAAGAGACGAGTATGCCCGCGAACCAGCGCTTCAATGCTTGCTGGACGTTGTGCTGGAAGCTCCGTAATAGTTTCCTGAGAAAAACGAAGGGCTGTTTATTTTTTCTTCTGCAGCTTCAACCACGAACACAATGAAAACTGGAGGTAGGCAATGGGAACAACTGGAGCAACTCTTGCGGGCAAAACAGGTGAGAGTCCATATCGCTGGCTGATCTTGATTCTCACGGTTCTTAGTTTTGTCCTGACATTTCTTTGTCGATTCTCGTGGCCGCCTTTGATTCCTGTCATTGTTCCGGTTATTCACATGAACATGTCGCAGGCCGGCGCCTATATGAGCGCCTTTTATATCGGCTATGTGATTACCCAGATACCTGCCGGAATTCTGGCCGACCGCTTTGGTGTGCGCGCGGTTCTCGGATTTACCTTGGTGCTCGAGGGCATTGCTCAGTTCTGCATGGGCAACATTACGAGTTTTCAGACCGGTTTCTGGCTGCGGGTCATCATTGGACTGGCCGCCGGAGCGGATATGTCTTGCTGCGTCCGGGCGATTATGGAATGGTTTTCGCCGAGGGACCGGGGCATGGCCTTCGGCTTCCTTCTGGCAGGGCCAACCCTTGGACTCTTGATCGCCAACTATCTTGTGCCTGCCCTGAACTCCACCTTTGATTGGCGCATGGCATACCATATCGTCGGCGCTGCGGTTGTGATTCTCGGCATTCTTGTTTATTTGCTCATTAAAGCTTCTGATACGAAGCAGGCACAATCGATCTTCGGCGGAGTTCCCGCATTCTTTACCAATCGAGACCTGGTTTTGTTGGGTCTCGGCGGTTTCTGCCTTATCTGGATGGAAATTGGTTTCGCGGCCTTTGCCAATACCTTCATCAAGAAGCAACTGGGTTTTAGCATCAAAGAGGCCGGCTTGATTCTGGTCTGCTACAGCGTTGGCGGAATCCTGGCTTCGCCCGTCTCCGGCTGGATATCGGATCTCGTGGGCCACCGCAAACAGCTCGTCATGGGCTCTTATGCGCTCGCCATTGTGCTCACTTTAATTTTTGGCTATCAGAGCACTCTGCAGATGCTGATGATCGTTGGTTTCATCTATGGCTTCTGCTCTTACTTTGCAAATCCGCATCTCAGCCTCATGGTTGCCGAGATTGCGGGCAAGGATCGCTCCGCAACCGCAACCGGCATCTCGAACGTCATGTTCCAGATCGCCTCGATTCTTTCGCCGCTGGCTTTGGGCATGTCCATCGATTTCACCCATACCTTCCATTCGATATGGTACATACTGGCGCTCGGTCCGCTGGTCGGAATCGTGGTGATGAGCCTCGTGCGTCCCCCAACGGCTGCACAAAGCAGCGTGTAGCGTCGTAGCGACGCCTCTGCATCGGCTGCGGCGCGCTCGGACGACGACACAATAACGGTCGCAACCAGAGGAGAGTTTTATCGGTGCAATGCCCTGAAGACGAACTTGATTCGCGAAATCGTTCTCGGAAGCGGCATTGCACCTCTGGTTGTGACCAATTCTCATGGGCCGGTTGCATAGGCCACTTTCACGCCTGTATGTTCTAATCATCGAGCCAGGGCGGCGTGCTACTGTGCTCAATATCGATATCATTCATAAAACGGGAAACAGGGACGCAAGGAGGTCAGAGTGCCGGACGACATGAACAAGCTGTTTGACGAACGCCTGGGCCGGTACCAGGCAGCGATCGCGCTGGAACCGACGGATCGCATACCGATCGCTACGGGAACCAATGTTTATGCGGAAATTTATTCGGGCAACACCAAGCAGGAGACCCTCTACAATCCAGAAAAATGGTTGCAGGCTGAGCTGGCGTTTGCCAGGGATTTTCCCGAATTTGACGTATTGAGAAACAATCGCATCTACGGTCCCCTGTATGACGCCATCGACCTGAAGTCTTATCAGCTCTCGGGACGCGATGTGGGGCCGAATACCGACTTCCAGTTTATGGAAGCCGAGTACATGTTGGCTGACGAGTACGACGCCCTCATCGCCAATCCGGTCAAGTTCATGTTTGACTGCTTTCTGCCGCGCATCCTGGGCGAATTCAAGGAGCGGGGTTCGATCCGTTCCTACATGGCGTTCCTCAAAGCCGGCATGGCGCAGGCGCAGTGGGGCCAGATCATGCGCAACCGGACCACGGTCCTTCAGCAGCAGGCCGGAATGCCGCAACCCATGGGCGGCGCTTTTCTAGCTCCCTTCGATGCCCTGGCCGATGTTTTGAGAGGACTGAGGGGCTCGCTCCTGGACTGCCGCAGGCAGCCCGATAAGGTTCTCGCCGCTTGCGAGGCCCTGGTTCCTGTACAGATCAATTTTGCCCTGGTCACGGCAGACCCGCTGAAGCGCTGGCCCGTCTTCGTGCCCACCCACAAGGCATGTTTCATGTCGCCTAAGCAATTTGATACCTTCTACTGGCCTTCGTTCAAGAAGGTGTTGGAAGGAGTCATTGCCGCCGGGCACACCGTCCGCGCCTACCTGGAAGGCGATTGGGCTCCGCACTGGCATCATATGTTGGAACTGCCCAAGGGAAAGGTCCTCTGCGACATTGACAATCAGGGTGACATCTTCAGAGCCAAGAAAGACATTGGCCACCACCAATGCATCGCCGGTGGCGTCAAGAATACCCAGCTTATCCTCGGCACCCCGGAAGAGGTGCGTCAGCAAGTCAAACTTTTGTGCGAAACCGTGGGCCAGGGCGGCGGATTCATCATCAGCGGCGGCTGCAATATCGGTTACGAGACAAAGGCGGAAAATCTCAGGGCGCTGGCCGATGCGATCATGGAGTTCGGATGGTACGACAAGAGCGTCAAGGCCATGCCCAAAGCCGCGCCCGCCGGTAGGGTAGATGCTGCTTATCCTCTCATGGTGACTCCCTGGGATTCCAAGAAGGCGGAGATCGGTGGCGTGCAGGGCGACGAAGATCTGATTCGACGGCCGTGGGAATCGTTGGAAAGCGCGGCTTATATCTGGCTCTGGCAGTGGCTTAATTAGAGAGGCCACCAAGCGCTTCTCCGCCGCTTGCGGGATTCGGAATTCGCGGCTATAGTCAGGCTAATCTTCTTCGTTGGGGTTTCATTCATCTTAGGGAGCGGAAAAATGAAGTTGGATAACGCCATCAGGACAGCCTTGGAGCACGAAGCCGGGGTACACAAAGCGTATCTCGAAGCGATGGAGAAAACCTCCGATGAAGCGGGGAAGCGCGTATTCAAAGCCCTCGCCGACGAAGAGATGGGCCACATCAAGTACCTGAAGGCGCGCCTCGAAGAGTGGCAACAGACCGGCAAGATCAGAGTGAAAAAGCTGGGAACCTCGATCCCCACTAGGGAAGCGATCAATAAAAGCCTGCAAGACTTGCGCAAGACCGTAAAACCCAAACGCACCAAGCTGACCCTCGAACTTGAATTGCTGAAGAAAGCCCTGGAGGCCGAAAGAAAGACCAGCAAGTTCTACAAGGAAATGGTCAGCACCCTCGATGGTGAAGGGCAAGAGCTATTCAAACGCTTCGTCGAAATCGAGGAGGGACATGAAGCCATCGTGCAGGCGGAAATCGATTGTGTAAGCAACTCCGGCTTCTGGATGGATACCATGGAGTTCGGCCTGGAGGTCGAATAGCACTCGGGCGCTGCGAGCCAATAGCGGGCGGCCTGCGAATCCGTGGGCCGTTCGCTGTATCCTAACTCAAGGCATGATTTCCGCCCTCAATCTCGGCCATTGTGATTACGCAACCGCTCTACGCCTGCAGGAGACCCTGGTCGAGCTCCGCCAGCAGTGTCGCATCCCGAACGTGCTCCTCTTTGTCGAGCACCCGGCGGTCATCACTCTGGGCCGCAACGCGCGCGCGGCCAACATTGTCGCCTCGCGCCAGTTGCTCGCCTCGCGCGGCGTGGAGATTCACGAGATCAATCGTGGCGGCGACGTTACCTTGCACGCTCCCGGACAGCTCGTCGCTTACCCTATCTTCGACCTGCGTTCCTTTTCGCCCAGGCTTGGCGTCATCGCCTACGTCCGCCTTCTTGAAGAAGTCCTGATGCGCATCTGCGCCCAGTACGCCATCGAGAGCCAGCGCATCGCCGGCATGACCGGCGTCTGGACCTATCCCACCGTCCCTCCGCGCCTCAACGGCCGCCCGATGGGACGCGACTATATCCCCAGCGGCGAAGAGGAAACCGAGGGTGGCCCACATCCGCCAAGCGCCAGCAGCCGGAGCGGCATCCGTTGCCGCGTACCCGGCTGCGAAGCTTCTGTTGGCGAATGTGGGGCACAGCCCGCGTGGACCGAGCGCAAGATCGCCGCCATCGGCGTGCATATCTCGCGCGCTGTCACCTCGCACGGCTTCGCTCTCAACGTCACCACCGCTCTCGATCTCTTCCAACTCATCGTTCCCTGCGGCATCAGTAAGCCCGTCACCTCCATTGAGTATGAAACCGGCCTGCGCCCATCGCTCGACGAAGTGATGACCATTGCCTCACGCAGCTTCGGTGAACTCTTCGGCTCGCAAATGCTCTGGCTGGAATCCATCCACGACCTCATCCCCGCCGAAGCTCCCGCCACCGTTGAGCCCGCCGCCCCGCAGGACACCCCTGCCCGCGCCCCGGAAGACGAGCGCCGCATCGCCTCCGACGACATTCACCTCGCCTGATCGTCGTCCTCTCGCCGCCCTCTCTGCGATAATGGCTCTCAGCCCATGACTCCCATGCCCACTCCGCTTCTCCACACCAGCGCCGCCGTGCTGGAGTTCGACCGCCTCCGCGAGATTGTGCGCGGCTGCTGCCAGAGCGAGCTTGGCCGGCAGGCTGTGGATTCGCTTGCTCCAACCACGGACGCCGAATGGATCGAGCGCCAGCAGCAGCTCACCGCCGAGATACGTGCCTTCCTCCGCGCCGGCGGACGCTTTGACTTCGGTGCTCTAACCGATCCCTCCCAGCTCGTGCTCCGCGCCCGCATCGGCGGGGCCACCCTGGAGACCACAGAACTCCGCGACGTCATCCTCCTCGTCGACCGCGCCGCCGAATGGCGCGAAGCCGCCATGCATCCGCCACAAGCCATGAAAGAGCCCTGGCCCGCCGTCGAGCGGCTCAGCGCCGCCCTCGAGGATTTCACCCCGCTCCTACGCTATTTTGCCAACAAGCTCGCGCCCGACGGAACTCTCGATGACAACGCCTCGCCCGCCCTCGCCGCCATCCGCCGCGAAATCGAGAAGCAACGCCGCTCCATCCAGAACTCGCTCCGCGGTTATCTTCGCCGCCTCTCGGAAGGCGATGCGCTGCAGGACGAGCTGGTCACCATCCGCGGCGACCGCTTCGTCATCCCCGTCAAGATCGAGCAGAAGCGCCGCGTTCAGGGCGTCGTCCATGGCACCAGCTCCAGCGGCCAAACCGTCTTTGTCGAGCCGCTGGAAACCATCGAGCAGAACAACGAGTTGGTCCGCCTGCTCGAAGACGAACAGCGCGAAATCCACCGCATCCTCCTCGAAATGACCGCCCGCCTCGGCCAGCAATCCGAGGCCATCCTCACCGCCATCGATGTTCTGCGCGAGCTTGAGCTGCAATTCGCCAAGGCCCGCTTCGCCGAGCAGTATCAATGCACCCGCGTCCAAATCCTGGGTGGCCCATATTTGCCTGCAGTTGGCAAATGTGGGGAACAGTCGGCAAGTGGCCCACATCCACCGAGTGCCCGCAGCCAGGAGGGTGGCCCACATCCGCCCTCCGTTGGCGAATGTGGGGAACAGCCCGCCTCTCCTGGCCCAGACTCGCTAATTCTGCGCGATGCCCGTCATCCCGTCATGGAGCGCAATCTGCGCTCCCGCGGCAAGTCCGTCGTCCCGCTCACCCTGGAGATGGATTCCGCTCACCGCGAGCTCATCATCAGCGGCCCCAACACCGGTGGCAAAACCGTCGCCCTCAAAACCGTCGGTCTGCTCGTCCTCATGGCCCAGGCCGGAATCCCCGTCCCCGCCGAGCGTGCCGATCTTCCCATCTGTGACGCGGTTCTCGCCGCCATCGGCGACTCGCAATCCATCGAGCAGAGTCTCTCCACCTTTTCCGCCCACATCACCAATATCGATTTCATCTCCCACACCGCCACCGCTCGCTCGCTCGTCCTGCTGGACGAGCTAGGCTCGGCCACCGATCCCGAAGAGGGAGCCGCCCTCGCCGTCGCCATTGCCGAGCACTTCCGCCGCTCCCGTGCGCTCACCATCATCTCCACCCACCACACCGCCCTCAAGATTTACGCCACCAACTCGCCCGGCGTCCTCAACGCCGCCGTCGGCTTCAATGAGCAAACCCTTGCGCCCACCTTCGAGCTGCGTGTCGGCGTCCCCGGAGCCTCGGCTGGAATCAACATTGCCCAGCAGATCGGCCTCAATGGCGAAATCATCGCCGACGCCCGCCGCCGTCTCAGCACCCAGACGCAGGACATCGCAGGCTTTCTCAATCAGCTCCACTCCGATCTCCGCCAGATCGAAACCGAGCGCCTCGGCCTGCGCCAGCGCGAGCAGGAGGTAGCCCGCGAGCGCAGCCGCCTAGAAGCCGAGGGCCTCAAGGAGCAGCGCCTGAAGATCCGCGACCTCGAGAAGAAACTAGACTCCCTCATGCGCGATTTCGAGTACCACGCCCGCGAGGCCGTTGCCGCCGTGCAGGATCGCGCCGCCGCCCAGAAGCTGGGCAAGGAAGCCGAGCGCCGCATCGCCCGTGCCCGCCGCGAATTCCGCGAGCAGTTCAATCAAACCGTCGTCGCCCACACCACCGGCTCAGACCAGGGAGACGAAAACGCCCGTCCTCACGTCGTCGCCCGCGTCAGCCTCGGAGACACCGTCCAGCTCAAATCCATCGGACGCACCGGCAAGGTTCTGCGCAAGCTCGAAGGCGAAGCCCTCGAAGTCCAGGTCGGCCCCATGAAGATGCGCGTCCCCCTCGATGACATCGCCGCCATTGTTTCGAATAACGCCGCCGCCGCCAACAATCCCGTCACCGCCGCCCGCGGCAAAGGCATCAACGTCCGCCTCCGCGACGATGAAGCCTCGGCCCCCGCCGAACTCAACGTCATCGGCCGCAACGTCGATGAAGCCACCGCCGAGGTTGAAAAATTTGTCGACCGCGCCTTCCTCGCCGGCCTGAGCCATATCCGCATCGTCCACGGCTCCGGCATGGGCATCCTCCGCCGCGCTCTCCGCGAATATCTGAAAACCCATCCCCAGGTCATCGCCGTCACCGAACCTCCCCAAAACCAGGGCGGCGGAGGCGCAACCGAAGTGGAACTAAAAGTGTAAGTTTGGGAGGTCCTTTCGGCGAAAGCATAAACCCTCCAAGATGGTATTCCGTTTTGCGGGGATTCGCGGTAACTTGATGACGGGGGCGACATGAAAAGATTCTCTTTCGTAGACCTTTTTTGTGGGATTGGCGGGATGCGGCTTGGCTTCGAAGCGGCTGGGTGCGACTGCATGTTTTCGTGTGACTGGAATGAGTATGCCCGCAAAACCTATGCCGCAAACTTTGTAGACCTACGCCCCATTGCAGAAGACATTCATGACGTGGAAGGCCAGCACTTGGGCGTTTACGATGTTTTGGTGGGCGGCTTCCCCTGTCAGCCGTTTTCGATCTCCGGCGTATCGAAGAAGAACAGCTTGGGGCGCCCACACGGGTTTGAAGACAAGACGCAAGGGACACTATTCTTCGAGGTCGCTCGGCTGATTCGCGACACCAAGCCCACAGCTTTCGTTTTGGAGAACGTCAAGAACCTACTCAATCATGACAAAGGTCGGACGATGGAGGTCATCTACGAAACGCTCAGGGATGATCTTGGGTATTACGTCTACCCGCCACTGCTTTTGGATGCCAAGTTCGTTGTTCCCCAGCACCGCGAGCGTGTGTTTTTGGTTGGATTCAGGGAACCCCGTCCCTTCAAGATTCCGATGCTCGTGGATCGCAAACCTAAAATCAAGGATATCCTTGAGAATAGGGTAGACCCAAAATACACGCTTTCCGACAAGCTTTGGAGCTATCTTCAGGCTTATAGAGACAAACACCTGCTCGCGGGAAATGGATTCGGATTCGGACTGGCAGACCTCAACGGGATTACCCGGACTCTCAGCGCAAGGTATTACAAGGACGGCTCGGAGATTCTGATACCTCAGCCCCGCAAGAATCCACGCCGTTTAACCCCGCGTGAGTGTGCAAGGCTGATGGGCTTTCCAGAATCCTTTGCCATCACTGTCTCGGATACTCAAGCATACAAGCAGTTCGGAAATTCGGTCGTCGTTCCGCTGGTTGCCGAAGTGGCCAAAGAAGTAGTAGCGTCTCTCTCAAACAGTAGGATTCTTTCGGCTGGCGAACTGGAGGTCTTCAACCAGACCCGAGCGGTGACCCCCTCTTCGCTTGTGATGTGACCAATGTCTGATGTCTTCACAAAGGCAAAAAGGTCAGAGGTAATGTCCCGAATTCGGGGAAAGAATAACCTTTCGACCGAAGTTCGTCTCATCAATATCATGCGTTCAGCTCAAATCATTGGATGGCGTCGGCATCAATCACTGCCGGGGCACCCAGATTTTGTGTTCCGAAGGTCAAGGCTTGCCGTATTTGTGGATGGCTGCTTTTGGCATTGCTGTCCGAAGTGCGGGAGCCTTCCGAAGAACAACGCCGAATTTTGGCGGCAGAAGTTGATGGGAAATCGCGTGCTTTGACTAGGCCGCCGAAAAGAAATGCTGCATAGCAAAGCACCTTGTCCGTCACCTCATGTAAGAGTTGCGTAAGCTGGTCGCGAATCGGTACATTTGTGGGCGGAGCCCAAATGCCGACTCAAGCTGAAAGCGATGTGTTTCTCGTCCTGAAAAGATCATTCCAGCGTGGTATCCCAACCGGACGCAAGATTGCCTCCAAAGCTGTTGCGGAAGCGATTGCGGGTCATGAACATGATGCCGCTTGGATCAAACAGAATTTCAGCATTCTCGTAGAACAGGTCCAACTTGATGCGTATGAGAAATATCTCGAATTCGAGAAACAGGTCGGGGCAGCCGCATTGGCTGAAGCATTTTTGCCGCAGCTTGGTGAAGAAGCCACGGCGATCGATGCAATACGCATTATTGGCGCGAACTTTTATGGGCTCGATAAATTTTTTCTAGGTTTGACTCAAGGTCGCCGTGTAAGGGCTGGAAAGGCATTCGAGCTTCTCATTCACGAGGTATTCGTGCTCCTGCAATACCCGTTCACTTCGCAAGCCGTAATCAATGGTCAGCCGGATTTCATATTGCCATCCGTTGAGCATTATTACCGAAACCCGATGGATGCGATCATCTTCACCGTAAAGAGAACACTTCGGGAGCGCTGGCGACAAATTGTAACGGAGGGGACTCGGGGACTTGGATTCTTCCTGGCAACCATCGATGAAGGAATCGCGCAGCGAGACCTTAACGATATGCTCGCATCGCGGATTTATCTTGTGGTGCCGAGTCGCATCAAGACGGAGTGCTACCAAAATGCGACGAATGTAATCAGTTTTGAGCATTTCTTTCAGTTTTTCCTCGACCCCGCGATGGAGCGATGGAGAGCTGCAGGGGTTATCTGACAGGCGCATCCGCCTTCTTTTGGCGAATGTGAGGCGCGAAGGCCCCCAATCAGGCAGAATAGTATCGTGGCCAACCCCGGAGACTTCGCCTACACCGTCAAGCAGCAGGCAGACATCGTCCGCATCATCGGCGAGTATGTAAAGCTGCGCAAGGCAGGAGCCCAGAACTACTCCGGCCTCTGTCCCTTCCACGGCGAAAAGACGCCCTCGTTCTCCGTCCATGCCAGCCGCCAGTATTTCCACTGCTTCGGCTGCGGAGTCTCCGGCGACGTCTTTACCTTCGTCCAGAAGATCGAGAACATCACCTTCCCGGAGGCCGTCCGCGCCGTCGCCCAGAAGCTCGGCATCGCCGCTCCCAAGGCCGAGTTCAACTCCCCGCAGGAAGCTCGCGAAGCCCGCACCCGTGGACTCCTGCTCGATCTTCACGAGGCCGCCTGCCTCTGGTTCCAGCAGCAGCTCGCCCGTCCTGAAGGCGCTGCCGCCCGCGAGTATCTGCGTGGCCGCGGCCTCGATGACGAAGCCATCGCCCGCTTCCGCATCGGCTTCGCCCCCGAGTCCGGCTTCCTTCTCCGCGACAAACTCAAGGGGATGGCCGACGAAGACGCCCTGCGTGAGAGCGGCCTCTTCAGTTGGAAAGAACGCCCTGATACCCGCGTCAACGATTCCCGCTCGGATGCTCCGCCCGCTCCCGCCTTGGCGCAAGCAGCCGGGTACGCGGCAACCGACGCCGCTCCGGCCGCAGGCGCCAAGGCCTCGCTCTACAGCAAGTTCCGCAATCGAATCGTCTTTCCCATCTGCAATGAGAGTGGCAAGGTCATCGCCTTCACCGGACGCACCCTGGCCACCGATGAAAAGTCCGGCCCCAAGTACCTCAATTCGCCGGAGACGCCCATCTACAGCAAGTCGCGCGTCCTCTTCAACCTTCACCTTGCCAAGGAGGCCATCCGCCGTCTCGACTACGTCATCCTCGTCGAAGGCCAGATGGACTGCATCTCGGTCTTCAACGCCGGATTCCACAACGTCATCGCCTCCAGCGGCACCGCCTTTACGGAGCCTCAGGCGCGCCTGCTCGCCCGCTTCAGCAAGAAGATAGTCGTCAACTTCGATCCTGACGCCGCCGGAGCTGCCGCCGCCGAACGCTCGCTCGCCCTGCTCGTCGCCGAGGACTTCGATATTCGCACCGTCACCCTCGATCAGGGCTTCGATCCCGATCTCTACGTGCGCCGCAAGGGAGCTGCCGCCTATGGCGCGGCCTTGCAGGCTTCGCAAAAGTATTTCGATTACCTCATCGAGCGTGCCCAGGCCCAGTTTCCCCGCACCGCCGAAGGCAAGGTCAAGGCGGTCAATTATCTTCTGCCCCACATCCAGCGCATTCCCAGCCGCATTATCCGCGATGAACTTGCCGCCGATGTCGCGCAGAAGTTGCAGATCGACTCCGCCGTCTTGCGCCAGGAACTTCGCCACGTCGCCGGAGCCCGCACCTCGACCCAGCTCGCGCCCGCCCCCGCGGCAGCGCTTACCGAAGCCGAGCGCATTCTCCTCCAGGCCCTTGCCTCCGGCCGCGAACTCGCCTTCACCTTCCAGGATGAAAACGGTCAGGAGCAGGTCTACAACCCCGCCGAGCAGGCCTACTACACTCTCAGCGCCGAGCAGTTGCACCAGGGCATGCGCGCGGAAACTCTCATCGCCGCCGTTCTCAAGGCTCTTGCCGAAGGCGCCGATCTCATGACCCTCCCGCTCGCCGACGAGGATCGTGCCCTCTTCATGTCCGTCCTCATGCAGGAGCACGAGCCGCTCAGCGCCGAGCTTCTTCATGGAGCTATCGGCGCCCTGCGCCGTCGCCAGCTTGAGCACCGCCAGCGCGACCTCCGCCGCCAGATCGCCGAAGCCGCGCGCAACAACGATCCCCTCGCCGTTGCCCGCCTCATGCAGGAAAAGCAGGAAGTGGACCGCGCCCTGCGTCACGCCACAACCGTCTGAAAATTCTAATTCCCGCTTGCAATCGGCCCGGAAATCGCACATCATCCCCAGCAGCCTACCTGTGGGGGTGAGCACAATGCACGATACTGCGGCCCATGCCATGCGCCGCGAAGACCGCCAGATTGACGAACAAGAGGCGCGCAAGATTTTGGCCAAGGGTGAGTACGGCGTGCTCAGCACCGTCGGCCCCGAGGGTGAGCCCTACGGTGTGCCGATCAGCTATGTCTACCGCGAGGGCGAGATCTACATCCACTCCGCACCCGAAGGACGCAAGCTGCAGAACCTCAGCCCCGGAGCTCACGTCAGCTTCTGCGTGGTGGGCGCCACCGAACTTCAGCCGGAGATGTTCAGCACCCGCTATGAGAGCGCAATCGCCACCTGCGCGGTCCGCGAACTCTTCGGCGAAGCAAAGACCCTCGCCCTCGCCTGGCTCATCGAGAAGTACTCCCCGAACTTTCAGAAGGAAGGAGCCGAGTACATCGTCAGCCGGGAGGACGTGACTCGCGTCTTCGCCCTCGGCGTCCGCCACGTCTCCGGAAAACGGCGAAGCTGAGTGCCCTGGCCGCACCTGCTTGCCGGCGCGAATTCCCGTACAATCAAGCTCCGTGAGCGATGACTCCACAAACCGCAAAGTCTTCTGGCTTCTCTGGACCATTCTCAGCCTCGCCGGATACTTCCTGCCCTTCGGCTGGGCGATCGTCGAGATGTTTGTCGCCCTCTGGCTCAGTTGGTGGATCGTCTACCGCTCCGGCCTGCTCTGACCCGCGCCCGGGGCGGCATCCGTTGCCGCGTACCCGGCTGCGAAGCGCAGTTGGCGAATCCGGGGATCTCCGGAACTGCCCGATTCCACCTCCGCCCTTGCTTTTCCAGCCACTTCTCTGTAAAAATGGTTAAGTTCCCGAAGCTCGGGACGACTCTCCGCCATCTAAAGGCTTAATGCCTTCTCGCCTTATGGCGACGTGCCCGTAGCGGAGCGGGTTTTCGTGTGCATTGCGTAATAGAATTCGAGGGTGTCCGCTTATTTTTTTCGGCTTTTTTGGGCCGGAAGGCCCACTTGTGACTTTTTGCGGCCACGTTGCCGCATACGACGATTTACGGCTGCCCATGGCGCCAGTGAAGGATACCGCTCTTGGCTCTCGACGATAAATACGAAGATATCCAGAAGTTGATCGATACCGGCAAGGAAAAGGGCTTTCTCACTTATAACGAAGTGAATGACCTGCTGCCCAATGACATCAACTCTCCCGACGATCTTGACGACTTGCTCGGAATGATCGGAACTCAGGGAATCAACGTCCTGGAAGACACCAAGCTCCCCTCGGAGAAAAAGTTCGACGCCGAGGAGGAGTCTGAAGACGTTGAACTCGACCTTACTCCCGGCGCCCTTGAAAAGACCAACGATCCCGTCCGCATGTATTTGCGCGAGATGGGCACCGTCCCTCTGCTCACCCGCGAAGGCGAAGTTGAAATCGCCAAGCGCATCGAGCGCGGACAGATTCGTGTCCTCAAGGCTCTCTCCCGTTCGGCCATTGTCATCCGCGAAGTCCTCGCCATCGGCGACGATCTCAAGCGCGGTGTCCGCTCCGTCAAGGAAGTCGTGGTCTTTGACGAGGAAGAGATCACCGATGAAGTCATGCTTGGACGCCTCAAGGAAATCTCCGGCAAAATCGACGAGCTCAGCCGTCACTACAAAAGAGGCCTCGCCTTTGCCGTCAAGCTCTCCGAGGTCGGCGTCCCCGGCAAGGATAAGAAAAAACAGCGCGACCATCGCAAACTGCACTGGGGGCTTGGCCGCGCTCAGGTAGAGGTCAGCCGTTCCATCCGCAACCTTCGCTTCACCAACCAGGAGCGCAAGCGCCTCATCGACCGCGTCAACAAGACGGTCGAGAACATGAAGGCCCTCGACCGCCAGGTTCTCAATCTTGAAAAGCGCTGCGAGTTCACCAGGAACGAAGAGCAGAAGAAGGAAATCCGCAAGCAGATTCGCACCGTGCGCGCCGACATGGAGCGCATCGAGGTCGAAGCCGGAGCCGTCTTCATCGAGCTCAAGCGCACCCAGCGCGAGATCATCCAGGGTGACATGGATGCCGAGCACGCCAAGCGCGAGCTCATCGAAGCCAACCTGCGCCTCGTCGTCTCCATCGCCAAAAAGTACACCAACCGCGGCCTCCAGTTCCTCGACCTCATCCAGGAGGGCAACATCGGCCTCATGAAGGCCGTCGACAAGTTCGAGTACCGCCGTGGCTACAAGTTCTCCACCTACGCCACCTGGTGGATTCGCCAGGCCATCACCCGCGCCATCGCCGATCAGGCCCGCACCATCCGCATTCCGGTGCACATGATCGAGACCATCAACAAGCTCATCCGCACCAGCCGCCAGCTTGTGCAGGAGCTCGGCCGCGAGCCAACCAGCGAAGAGATCGCCCGCCGCATGGACATTCCCGTCGCCAAGGTCCGCAAGGTCCTCAAGATCGCCCAGGAGCCCATCTCCCTCGAAACTCCCATCGGAGAAGAGGAAGATTCGCACCTCGGAGATTTCATCGAAGACCGCGCCGTCGTCTCGCCCGCCGAGGCCGTCATCAACGTCAACCTCAAGGACCAGACCTCGCAAGTCCTTCGCACCCTCACCCCGCGCGAAGAAAAGGTCATCAAGATGCGCTTCGGCCTCGAAGATGGCAGCGAGCACACTCTCGAGGAAGTTGGCCAGTCCTTCGCCGTCACCCGCGAACGCATCCGCCAGATCGAAGCCAAGGCTCTGCGCAAGCTCCGTCACCCATCGCGCTCGCGTAAACTCCGCGCCTTCATGGACGGAGTCCACGACTAGCTTTGCTTCGCAATACTTTGCTTCGCAACACAATGGGCACGGCTTCGACCGTGCCCATTCTATTGCCGTGTCATTCCACTCTCTATTTGCAGTGCCATTACGATTGCAGTGTCACTGAGCGCAGCGAGAAATCCCCGCGCCGCTCAAATCACCCGCGTAGCTCCAGAGGCATTCCAACCGCCAGCATCGATTCTCCCGATGGAAAGCCCCTGAAGCGTCTCCTCATCCCTCACCATCGAGTTACTTTTTCACCTTGATCGTCGTCGAGTACTGTGTCTTCTCCCACGCCAATTTCAGCACTCCACCGCCCGCCGCGTCTTTCTCAATCGAAATTGTGAACTGCTCCACCGGCTCTTTCAGAACATCCTTCTTTAGATCGATCCGCGCCACATCCAGCGCCTCATCATAAGTTCGCTTGGGGTCAGGGCTGATGCCCCACTGCCCAATCTGCTTATTGACGATTAACTTACTTGTGCCTTCCATCGGCAGCATTCGCAACGAATAGGCGCCGGCCGGTATGCTCGCGCCGCCCAGTTCAATCGGCTGCTGCGTGATCAGCAGCGTGGCTTCATCCGCGCCGGTGCGCCAGATTTTGCCATAGGGCACCAGTCCGCCCCATATCTTGCGAATCTCACCGCTCGTTGGATCCTTGGTGTAAGGCCGTCCGTAGACAACTGTGATCCGGTTGCCATCCACCACCGCGCTGACCGTTTCATGCGGGCTGAGGCGTTTCTGCTGCGCCGCCGCCGGCCAAACACAAGCAATGACGGCAGCGACAAGGAGGAGAGTGCATCGGAGATTTTTCATACCATGCATGATAACCCCCGTTTCCCGAAATTATGCCCTGAATCGCATTCTCTGGTTTTCGTCTCCAAACCGTCGTCCTGAGTTACGATGACTCCATGAACGAAGAACAACTCCTCGCCCGTATCGCCGTTCTCGAGAGCAGCCAAAAGCGAAGCTATCAAATTGCCGGACTCATCTTGATCGCTATGGCCGTTGCCCTTGTCTTTCAATCCCTCCAGATCAGAAGCTCGAGAAATCCACAGAAGCTCCGCTGCCGCGAACTCAGCGTGGTGGATGGCCACGGCGTCGAGCGCGTGTTGATCGCTGCTCCGCTTCCAGATCCCATGATTGCCGGCGTGCGGCACAAGCGGGACGGAGTTGTCTCCGGCATCCTCATCTCCGATGCAACCGGCACCGAGCGTGGCGGCTACGTCACCGGCGACGGCTACGCCAACGCAATGCTCACCCTCGATGGCCAGGGAACTCAGACCGTACTGCTGATGGCCGAGCCCAGCGGCGACACCATCTTCCGGATATGGAAACACGACGGCACCGGTTCGGTGACCATGGGCGTCGCCGACAACCCCTACCTCAACCTAAAACAACATGGCCAGCCACTCTTGATAGCGCCACCCGGCAATCCAGAGAGCCTCGATCCGCGTCCCATCTTCCGCTGACTCGGCGGAGCCCTCAACCGTTGGCCCCTCTCTGCGCCATTCCTTTCAACGCAGATGCGGGGTCCCATCCCCCGCCCCATCCGCCTCTTCATGTCACATCGCTCTGTGACCTATGCCTAGGACAGCTTCTCGCCCCCTCGTGTATCACACCTATGGAAGAGAATTGTCACGATCCGGTGAAAATTGAGCCAGCTCCCGCCCTGTGCTACGATGGTCAGCTTCAGTGTTTCTTCCGTTTGTGCCGCATGATGCATGCAGTTTTTACCTTCTGTCCCACTTTTTGGGAGCTCTGTGGCGCGCCCGGCGGGCTTCTTCGGGCAGCGGAATCGCTGTTTTGTGTACTTGGTCGTAGTTTTGGAACTTTGTCAGTTCGACGCTGGGATTTCGAATCAATATTCTCGGGAGTTATTTAGTGAAGACTTACGAAGGTGAGAATGTCCGCAACGTGGCTGTCATTGGCCACTCCCACTCAGGCAAAACCTCTCTTGTCTCGGCCCTGCTCTTCACCGCGGGCAGCACTCCCCGCCTCGGCCGGGTCGATGACGGAACCACCGCGACCGATTACGACGAGGAAGAGATCTCCCGCCAGATGACCATCTCCGCCTCGCTTGCCGCCTTCGAGTGGAGCAAGGTCAAGATCAATCTCATCGATACTCCCGGCTTCAACATGTTCGTCCATGAAGCCGAACTGGCCATCCCCGCCGTCGATGCCGCCTTTGTCGTCGTCGATTCCGTCTCCGGCGTCCAGGTCGTCACCCAGAAGGTCTGGAATTACGCTGACGCTCTCAAGCTTCCCCGCGTTGTCATCTGCACCCGCATGGACCGTGAGCGCGCCGACTTCGAGCGCGTCATGACGTCGCTCACCACCACCTTTGGGCGCAACGTCGTTCCCGTCCAGCTCCCCATCGGAGCCGAAAAGACCTTCAAAGGCGTCATCGATCTGGTCAAGATGAAGGCCTATTACTATGAGATCGGCGGCAACGGCCGCGCCCGTGTCGAAGAGATCCCCGCCGACATGGCCGCGCAGTCCAAGGCCGCGCATGAAGCTCTCGTCGAACTCGTCGCCGAAGGCGATGACGATCTCATGAGCGAGTATTTCGATACCGGAACCATCGCCGAGGAGCACATCATCACCGGCATCCACAACGCCATTCGCGATGACCGTCTCTTCCCCGTCCTCTTCTCCTCCGGCCTCGGAAACATCGGCAGCGACGAGATCCTCGACTTCCTCATCGACTACGTTCCCTCGGCTACCGAGCGCGGCACCGTCGCCGGTCTTCCCGCCACTGCCGGGGCTGAGCCTCCGCTGCGCAAAGTCGCCGCCTCTCAGCCGCTCTCGCTGTACGTCTTCAAGACCGTCAGCGATCCCTTTGCCGGACGCATCTCTTACTTCAAGGTCGTCAGTGGCGTGCTCAAGAATGACGCCTCGGTCACCAACTACGTTCGCGGCACGGTGGAAAAGTTCGCCCACATCTCCGCCGTCCTCGGCAAGCAGCAAATTCCCGTTACCGAGCTCTCCGCCGGAGACATCGGCGCCGTCGCCAAACTCAAGGAAACCCTCACCGGAGATACTCTTGGCGACAAGTCCGCGCCCATCCAGTACCCCCCCGTCACCCTCCCCGAGCCTGCCATCACCTTCGCCATCGAGCCCAAGACCCGCGCCGACGAAGACAAACTCGGCGTCGGCGTCCACAAGCTCATGGAAGAGGACGCCATGCTGCGCTTCTTCCGCGATCCCCAGACCAAGGACTTCCTCATCGCCGGAACCGGCCAGCAGCACATTGAGGTCGTCGTCAGCAAGCTCAAGCGCCGCTACCACACCGAGGTCGTTCTCAAGGCGCCCAAGGTCCCCTACCGCGAAACCATCCGCGGCACCGCCGAGGTTCAGGGCCGCCACAAAAAGCAGTCCGGCGGACACGGCCAGTTCGGCGATTGCAAAATCCGCATGGCTCCACTGCCCCGTGGCGGACACTTCGAGTTCTCCAATGACACCTTCGGCGGATCCATTCCCAAGAACTACATCCCCGCCGTGGAAAAGGGAATCATCGAAGCAGCCGCTCGTGGATTTCTCGCAGGATACCCTGTCGTCGACTTCAAGGTCAGCCTCTACGACGGCAGCTATCACGACGTCGATTCCAACGAACTGAGCTTCAAGAAAGCTGGACGCATCGCATTCAAGAAAGCCATGGAAGTCGCGAAGCCCACTATTCTTGAGCCCATCATGCAAGTTGAAATCACGGCTCCCGACGAGTTTGCCGGAGCCATCATGGGTGACATGAACTCACGCCGTGGCCGCATCCAGGGCATGGACAACAAGGCTGGTGCTACCATTGTGCGCGCCCATTGCCCCATGGCTGAGATGTTGACCTACGGCACCGACCTCACCGCCATGACCCAGGGCCGTGGATCGTTCAATATGGAAATGGATCACTACGACTTCGTTCCCGCTTTGCAGCAGGAAAAAATCATCGCCGCCGCCAAGGCCGCAGGAGCCGGCCTCGAAGAAGAGGAAGAAGAATAAAAACAGCAATCACGTGGCCCACATCTGCGTCGTGCCTTTCGACGCAAATGTGGGGACTCAGCTAACGCCCCAATCAAAAGGGCAGCCGCAATGGCTGCCCTTTTTTGTGTGTGCCGAGCATGTTTAACAGCTTGGAGGTGAAAGTCCTCTACCCAACCTGATGGAGGTGAAGGGTTAGCGAAGCGCAAGGGTGTCGTCGTGAGGCGGAGTCTGAAAGTAGCGTGGAGCAAAGGCGCGAGCCGATGAATAAGAACCGGATGATGAGGCCTACGGCAGCGGGCGAGCGGGCACAAAATCGCGAAGCCCATATCCATTAAGTCTGCTGGTGGTAAATCCGGCGGTTGTGCGCTGAAGGCGGTTGAACTTACCTCGGGAGACCTGCTGTGTGTCGTGGATTCACGACTGGGGGTGAAGTGATTCACTCTGACCGCGCGGCAGGAGTCAGCAGAGGGCATAGTAGCTGCGTGAGCAGTGAAGGCCCGAACGGAAAGGGAGCGGCGAGTAGTCCGCGGGACTCGATGGGCGACAAGCGGCGGAAGAACCAGCTACAGATGGTGCTGGCCTTCGCTGTCGAGGGGAGGAGTGAAGCTCCAATGGCTCGACGGGAAGGGACCGAATCGAACACGGCGAAACGCGAGTACGAAAGTCCGGCTATCCCAGAGCAAGTGATGGAAGAGGTCTGCGAGCGGGAGAACTGCCTGCGGGCTTTGAAACGAGTGAAGTCGAACAAGGGAAGTCCGGGCATCGACGGTATGAAGGTCGAGGAACTACCGGGCTACCTGAAGCAGCACTGGCTAGTAATCCGGGAACAACTGTTGAGTGGAACCTACGAGCCGCAACCAGTAAGGCGGGTGGAAATCCCCAAGCCGGATGGCGGGGTGCGCAAACTTGGCATCCCGACGGTGTTGGATCGGTTTGTCCAGCAGGCGGTGATGCAGGTTCTGCAAGGCAGATGGGACGGAACGTTTTCCGAACACAGTCACGGGTTTCGGCCCGGACGCAGCGCGCATCAGGCGGTCAGGAAGGCACAGCAGTACGTGCGGGAAGGCCGTCGCTGGGTAGTGGACCTCGATCTGGAGAAGTTCTTTGATCGGGTGAACCATGACCGGCTGATGAAGTCGATTGCACT
>JBEKOO010000057.1:0-21517 GCA_049521655.1 Candidatus Korobacteraceae bacterium | reverse complement strand
CTCGCCATCTGATAGGCTTCCCGCAAAGTCTCCATCTTGCAGACGTGGACGTATAGTCCCCAGAAACGCCAAGACGGTTCTGCCTTCGCCTTGACATATAGACTCCTTCTCAGGTCCTGCAAGCTGATGGGCGCTTTTGTCATCTCACCCTTGCCTCCCGTTTTGTCAGAGCCATTACAAACAGCAGGGCCTCTTTGCTCCACGGACATTGCTCCGCTTCCTAGCTACTACAGACCCGGCCGAATCCCTCTCGCCGGTCGCCGACTTCCCGGTGCCACCGGTTATACGGCTTCCCTGCTCCGCCGATTTCTCGATGGGGCGAGGAGGGTTTCTCCAGTTGCTTAGCATGACCTTGTCACCGTGCTGTCCCTACCAACCCCGCCGAAGTGTTTCGCCGCATCAGTCCTTGCGACGCTCCATGCTGCCTTCGCCCGATAAGTGAGGACTCGGCCTTCAGGTTGCAGTACTTTCGAGGCCATATGGGTTCACTTGCGTTACGGCCCGGCAACTCGCTCACCATCCTTTTCAGATGGCTTCGTCAATAGGCTTCAGAATGGGAGGTTTCCTTCCCACCCTGCTATTCGAGCTACGGGGCTTGGACTCTTACCCCGGTGGGACTTGCTCCCACTGATCATGCCAGCCTTCGCTGGACGCACACTCATCTCTACTTATCTCTACTAAAGAAAGGCATTTTAGAGCCTGATCGCTAATCTAATATGGGTGACCCAAGCAGCAGGTAGCTGCTGGCTTCGAGGTTGGAGTCGAGAATGCTTCTCTCAGCATGGTGCTGGCGATGAACCAGTTCTCGCCGCTGGCCGCAATCGCGGTGCTTTACAGTAAACTACAGTATGTACTGGCGATCGGCATTTTCGGCCGCACTTCCAAAGAGAACAGGACGACGATGCGCTCCGGGCCCGACCTTTGGGCCACGCAAGAGTACGGGAATTTAGGTCGAAACATCGCAGCACTGCAAAGTCGTGCTGCGGTGAGAGGTCGTATCCAGATGCGCGCGTAATTTACTTACGGATCGGAACCGGGGACTGGTGGCGGTCACGTAAGCGGTAGAGTCATTTTCGAGTACTCCGGAGCTGAGTCGTTCATAGCGTTTTCGGTGCCGGCACAAATAAGAGAGGGAACCAATGATCATTGATGCTCATGCTCATCACCTGCCGCTGGATGTTTATAAACTGTTTGCTGACCCAGCTCTCCCGGCCGTGCGATCGCGCGTCCAGGGCAACGATTTCGTGTTCAATGCCCGCCTTTATAAGGTCGACGATGAACTCCAAGCCATGGATTTCGCAGGCGTTGACATGGCCATTCTTACGATTTCGCAATGGAATGTTGCCGGAGCAAAAGTCTGTCGCCAGATCAACGAGGGCGTCGCTGCCCATCTGATTAAGTATGGCGACCGCTTCAAGGCTGCCGGTTCGGTTCCCGTCGCCGACACCGAAGCCGCCGTGCAAGAAATTGACTACATGATCAAGGAGTTGAAGCTGAGCGGTATTGCCTTGCTCAGCTCACAAGGACAGGAACTAACTCCCAACAACAAAGAGAAGATGTTTCCGATTTATGCCAAGGCCGTTGAATACGATGTGCCGATCTTTTGGCACCCGCACCTGCTCCCCTACAACACCGACACGGACTGCACCATCAACCGTTCCGTCGGACGCGGCTTCGATGTCTCCCGCCTGGTTCTCCGCCTGGTGTACGATGTGCTGCCGCACTTCCCGACGATCAAGATGGTCATCCCGCACTTTGGTGGTGGATTTCTGGCCCACAAACAGCGCGCAGTCGCATTCTTCGAACCATCGACAGACCTCGGCGTACCCGTGCCTCCAGAACTGAAGCCGTTGCCCAAGAGCCCCTTGGAAACCGAAGAATTCGGCTATAAGGCTGCCTTCGATGAACTGTTCGACCGCCTGTACATCGACGGCGCCGGCTCTGCAGGATGGGATCCGATCATGCGTATGGGCTTTGCGGCCGTTCGTCATGACCGCCTCTGCTTCGGGACCGATTATCCGTTCGAAGTACATACCGGCCGTGATTACAAGTACTATCTCGACAACGTGAAGAAGCTCGATATTTCCGAGGAAGACAAGAAGGCTTTCCTCGGTGGCAATATGGCGAAACTCTTGAAGATGAGCTAAGACGGATTACTGCCTCCGACCATGAAACAAAACCCGGCGCCGCCAGTTGCGTTCACCTCGCCTGTCGGCGCCGGTTCTATTTGCCGATGCTGCTATCCGGCGTGCATCTTCCTCTTTCATTTTTCAGTTTGACGAAATCAAATCCACTTTAGGTACGATTTAGGGGTGCAGGGCACGGTTGGTCTGGTACTTTATATTCATTTAAAGACTGGACGGCCTATATGGCGCTACCTGAAGTCTCGACCGCAGCAGATACCCGCCAGCGAATTTTTGCAATTGTCGGAGCCTCGTCGGGCAATCTGGTGGAGTGGTTTGATTTTTATGTCTATGCTTTCTGCGCAATTTATTTCGCATCGGCTTTTTTCCCCAGCGGCAATCAAACTGTTCAATTATTGAAAACCGCTGGCGTGTTTGCGGCAGGTTTTCTGATGCGACCTATTGGCGGCTGGTTCTTCGGCCGCCTCGCCGACAAGCGTGGACGCAGGACCGCGATGATGACGTCGGTGCTGATGATGTGCGCGGGTTCATTGCTGATCGCCTTCCTGCCAACTTATGCCGTCATCGGCGCAGCGGCGCCAGCATTTCTGCTCTTCGCACGCTTGTTGCAAGGCCTGTCGGTTGGCGGTGAATACGGTACCAGCGCGACCTATATGAGTGAAGTTGCGCTCAAGGGGCGACGTGGCTTCTTCGCTTCATTTCAGTATGTGACGCTGATCGGCGGCCAGTTGCTGGCGGTGCTGGTACTGGTGATTCTGCAGCAATTGCTAACCGCTGCGCAGCTTAAGGACTGGGGCTGGCGTATTCCATTCGTGCTGGGTGCATGTGCCGCCATAGTGGCGCGGTACTTGCGTCGATCACTAAGTGAGACGTCCACCACTGATTCGCGCAAGAACAAGGACGCAGGCACCATCGCTGGCCTGATGAAGTATAAACGCGCCTTTATGACGGTGATTGGTTTCACTGCCGGGGGCTCGTTAATTTTCTACACCTTCACTACGTATATGCAAAAGTATCTGGTCAATACCGCAGGTATGCACGCCAAAATGGCGAATGCGGTGATGACTGGCGCACTACTTGTTTATATGCTGATCCAACCGCTCTTCGGTGCGCTGTCAGACAGGATCGGCCGACGCACGTCGATGATCTGGTTTGGCGCGTTGGCAACGCTGAGCACGGTACCAATTCTGCATGCGTTGGCTCATATTACGAATCCTTATGCCGCATTCGGGCTGGTGTTGTTGTCGATGGCAGTGATCAGTTTGTACACCTCAATCGGCGGCTTGATCAAGGCAGAGATGTTCCCTCTCGAAGTGCGCGCCTTGGCTGTTGGTCTGTCGTACGCACTGGCGAATGCGATCTTCGGAGGTTCGGCCGAATTCGTTGCATTGGAGCTGAAATCGAGAGGCATGGAATCGACCTTTTACTGGTACGTCACAACCATGTGCGCGATTGCATTGATTGTTGCAATTCGCATGCCGGACCCGAGCAAAGAGGGTTATCTGCGCGACGAGCCTTGAGTAGTTAACGTGACTCGCAGCATGATCAAAAGGGCCACACTCCAGAATCACCGCTGGCTGGCTTCGCCCGCCTTTACCTGCTGATTGAACTTTGCAGACTGGCCACGGGGCACCGTCAAGGACTTCCATCGGGCGTGCTGGAAATGTTTCGCCAGGAACACGATTTGTCCACAGTGATAAGCGTAGTGAGCAATCTGGCGACTGACCGCTTGCATCACCGAGTGCGCCTCACCTCGGATAATGACCGTGCGCGTCATATCCTCAGAGGATAGCGGCTTAAGCGCGGAAAAGGCGCATTCCCAACCGGACTCCCACAGGCTCATCAATTCCTCTCGGCTTGGCGGAGGCTCCTCAAATTCGCTGTCGCGGTTGCGGTCGGGCTTCTCTCCGTCGCTCGTGAGGAAGTCTGTCCAGCGAGACCTCATATTCCCCGCCATATGCTTGACGATCAGGGCGATGGAGTTCATTTCTGGGTCGAGCACAGCGAAGAGTTGCTCATCCGTCGCCTGTGCCATTGCCGCTTCCGCCAGTCTCTTGTAGTAGCGGAGCACGGACAGAGAGTCTTCAAGATAGGAGGTCGTGAATTTCAATGCCATACTGACATGGTATGCGAGAACCGCTGCTTAAGTTGTCCCAACCTGAGCGTGAACCTGAGTTTGCTGAACGCTTTCTTGCCTGCCTGCTTCGATGAGGATGATTGTCTGCTTCCATTGCGAATCACATTCATCGGCGACGGTCATCAGATCCCCAACCCGGTCAGCCCTTGGGAGCTATGTCTCTGGCGCGGCTGGCTGGAGATGCCGTGCGCATGCGCTGAGAGTTTCGGGACAGCGATGATTCTCTCAAACACATGCGAGAGTACGAAGAGGGAGTGAGGAATACCTATACCGAGCAGTGCTAAAGGGTGTAGCATTTTGTTTACGCCTCTATTCTATTCAGAGACTTGGCGCGTTATAAACGGAAATATGATGGCACTTTCCCAAGAAACAAAGGACTTAGCCCGGAGCCTTCTTGCATACGAAGCCGCTTCCGGCAAGACCTCAGAAGCAATAGTGTCTGTGGCCGTTCGGGTCTGTGAAAAGCTGCGTGGCCCGGTATGTGTGCTCGCGGGAGTTGTCGGTTATCGCTCGCTCCTTGCCCGCGCTCTGACGCTCGCGAGGGCGGAAGCTCCCGGGCTTGGCGCTTTGCAGGTCGCCGCGGATGGATGCTTGCAGGGCTTCGAGGAGCTTGCGCCGCAAACTAAGATGGACCACCCTTCGGAAGGAGGAGTCCTTCTCATTGGCCATTTACTTGGGCTGTTTTTTTCTTTACTAGGCGCAGCTGTGACGCTCCAACTGGTGCAGAATGTATTCCCTAACATTACGGTCACAACAGAAGCGGGCACAATCACGCCGTTCGAGGACATTCTGAAAGAGGTCGGCCATCTCAACAGCTTGAGCGACCGTCTTGAGTCGTTGGCAGACCAGCATCCTTCCGTCGAAGATGTACTTATGAGCGTATCGGGGAATGTTCGCACCACAGCTACTACGTTGGAGGTTCTCGCTCTCATCAGAACCAAGGCTGGCGAAGCTGAGAAAAAAGAGCCAAAGCAACGATCAGATCGCTATTTGATGTGATTTCTGCCTGAACGGTTGACAGGTGTAGAGTTTGGGCTGCGGTGCCACCATTCCATCGCATGCAGCCTTCAGAGACGGCTTTGCGCCGATCCTGACACGGGTACTGTATCAAAATTACTCCCTCATCTTCATTGGCATTTTCTCGATCCGGGCGATAGGCGTAACATTAGGGCCATTGTCGCACGTCGAGTGTGGCGGCGCATTTAGCATGGAACTGAAAACGATGCCTTCCGCAGCGACACGAGATTTGGCCCGGCGGCTTCTTGCTGACGAAGCCGCTGCGGATAAGACCTCCCTGTCAACGGAGTCTGCGGTTCTTCGCGTCTATGAAAAGTTGCGGTGGAACCTATGTTCACTCGCGGGAGTTGCTGGTTTCCGCTCGCTCGCTTCTCGTGCTCTGACGTTAGCCAAATCCGAAGCTCCCAGCCTCAGCGCGATACAGATCGCGGCGGATGGGTCCTTACAGGGACTCGGCGAGGCTGAATCGCAAAGCAGCAAGCATCAGGCTGACGAGGGCGGAGTCATTCTGCTTGCCCAGCTGCTTAGTCTACTGATTACCTTCATCGGCGAGGCTCTGACATTGCGGCTAGTGCGGGATACCTGGCCGGATGTGGCCTAGACGAATTCAATTCTGGAGATGGGAAAACAGCATGAGCACACAAGACAAGGTGACGATACATAAACTGCCAACAGGGGTTCCCGGCCTCGATGAAATTGTGGGTGGTGGTCTTCCGGAATTCTCTTTCAACATCATCGCTGGTGCTCCCGGAAGCGGCAAGACCACGCTCGCCCACCAGTTTGTATTCGCTAATGCGACCCCTCAGCGTCCAGCGCTTTATTTTACCGTCCTGGGTGAATCTGCCATAAAAATGCTGCGGTACCAGCAGCAGTACACGTTCTTCGATCCGGCCAAACTGCCCGACTCTGTCCGTTTTATCAACCTGAGCCAGATAGTGTTGGAGAAGGATCTGGGCGCGGTTCTGGCGGAGATTATCAGAGAGGTTGAAAAGGCCAGTCCGGCCGTCGTGGTGGTGGATTCCTTTCGCACGATGGTACGAAAGTCGCAAAGCGGCCCCAGCGAAATGGACCTGCAATCCTTCATCCAGCAACTGGCGCTGTTCCTGGCAAGTTGGCAAGCTACGACCTTTCTGATCGGTGAATATGCCGAGGATGAGTTGCGTGACAATCCCATATTCACCGTCGCTGATGGTCTCTTTTGGCTGCGGCAAACCGCAGAGCGAAACTCCATCGTGCGTAAATTGCAGATTGTAAAACTACGCGGACAGGCTTCCGTGCCAGGTCTGCATACCTTTCGCATTACCGATGCCGGCCTGCAAGCCTTCTCGCGTACTTTTGGGCTGAGCGGACACAAGAGAAAAGAACCTGGCTCTAAACGCCTCTCCATAGGGATTCCAGAGTTAGACAAGATGATGGGCGGGGGCATTCCTGAAGGCGATAGTGTTTTGGTGACAGGGGCTTCGGGGACGGGAAAATCGGTTTTGGCAACCCAGTTCATTGCCGAGGGCATACGTCAGGGTGAGCCCGGCATTGTGGCGGTGTTTGAAGAACGTCCGCAAGCCTACGTGGACCGGGCCGGCAGTTTTGGTCTGGACTTGGAAACGCCGCAGAAAGAGGGAAAACTCCTAATTCTCTATCTCCGTCCACTGGACCTCTCGGTGGATGAAACCATGAACGAGATTCTCGAATCGGTGAAGAAGCTTGGCGCCAAGCGCCTGGTGATCGATTCGCTGGCAGGATTTGAAATGGCGCTCTCGCCAGGATTCCGCGAAGATTTCCGCGAATCTCTCTACCGGATGATCTTCGCTTTGACCGGAATCGGTGTGACGATTCTAAGTACGGTGGAAGTGGACGAGTCTTTCACCGAATTTCCGTTCAGTACCTACTCGATTTCCTTTCTCACCGATGACATTATCCGGCTGAGGTACATATCCATCGAAGGCCAGCTTCGCAAGATCATGGTCATCATCAAAATGCGCGGTGGCAGCCACAGTCAGGACGTCCGCGAATATGAAATCACCTCTGATGGTTTGGTCATCGCAAGCGAACGACTCAAGGGTTATGAACGCCTAATATCGGGTATTCCTGAGCGGGTGGACCGGTCGGGCGAGAAAGCGGAATCCTCGCCCAAGCCCAGAACCAAGAGCAAGACCTGAAACAACTACGGATTCCACGGAAGACTGCCACACCAAAGCAATCGATCTTCCGAAACTATAACGTCAATTCGCTAGCTAGAGAGCCCGCTTAGAGCTCTCCTTAGCGAACAAAACGCCCACGAAAGCGAGGATAGCCATTGCCCAGAAATACCAAATCACGGGCATGAAGCTGGTTCCGCGTCCCATCAAGCTGGTGGCCACCAGGGGTGCGACCCCTCCGCCCAGAACGACTCCCACCTGCTTGCCTACAGAAGCCCCGGTCACACGCACCTCCGTAGGGAACTGTTCCGCGGTAAATGCTGCTTCCGGTGCAAACATTAGGGAATGTACGATCCCAATCGAAAAGCTAATGGCGACAATGAAATAAAACACGTTCTTAAGCAGCACTAGGTGGATCAGGATCGGGAAATAGATTGCCGCGCAAATGATACCTATAATCAGAAACGGCTTGCGTCCGAAGCGATCGCTGAGGTGAGCGATCACCAACACGGTGACCAGTTCAATCACGTTGCCGATGGTGAACCCGGAAGTTACGCCGCTCTGGGACATCGAGAGCTTCTTGATGGCGTAGGCCATGAGGAAGATGGTCGACAGGTAGTTATAGGAGCTATGTACCAAGTTCACCAGGAACGCGAAGAGCATTGATTTCTTGCAGCTCTTGAATGCCACGGCGATGGGCACCCGCGGAATTTTCTTTTGCTTCAATGCGTCGGTGAACAAGAACGACTCGTCGACGTGGGAACGCATGTAGGTGCCTACCAGTACTAGGACGATGCTCAATAGGAAGGGAACCCGCCAGGCCCAGGATTGAAATGCAGCCTTGCCGTAATGCGACATGAGGTAAGCACTTAACCCCGACGAGAGAATTATGCCGACCGGGCCAGCGGCGTTGCAGAAGGAGGCGTAAAAGCCGCGCCTCTTCGCCGGGGCATTCTCCAGCGTCAGTACCACTGCGCCAACGGATTCGCCGCCCAGCGCCAAACCCTGCAGGATGCGCAGAACAACCAAGGTAACCGGTGCCATCACCCCAATCCTTGCGTAGGACGGGATCAGACCGATCAGTGTGCTGGCAACGCCCATCAGCAACAGGGTGATCATCAGCACCGACTTGCGCCCCACTCTGTCACTGAAATGGCCGAACAAGATGCCGCCAATTGGGCGAGCCATAAAGCCGATGGTGAAAGTAGCGTAGACGGCGATGAGGCTTACAAGGGGATCCGTCTTTGGAAAGAAGAGGGAGTCGAAGACTAGCGGTGCGATTAAAGCGTAGGCGAAGAAGTCGTACCACTCGATCATCGTGCCGAACGCACTTGCAATGACAAGTCGCCTGTACGCTGCACTTGTCCTTTCCGTCTCTTGCGCCGGTACTGCAACTATGCCTGAATCCATATCAAACCTCATTTCAGGGACTTATCGAATGCTTAAATTGGGGTACCGCACACTGTACCCCATTTTTCTGGTTGTCAATAGAAAATTTGGCCGAAATTTGCACCGTTTCGGAAATTTGTATTCGTTTCGTACCTGGGGTACTGTGAACGTGTCGACTGTGCCTAGGGTACGAACTTACTGCAGCTCCTGATTCGCTGGTGTGGAGATGCTTTGTTCATATTGCCGTATGTTGATTACTCGGTTGAAGAAGTCGGGTGTTGAAAGAAGAGAGAAGGAAGATAAGGGGAGATTCATGGAAAGAGAATTCAAGTTGGTGATTGAGCAGCCTGTCTCAATTCGGGAGCAAGTTCTTAAAGGTATCGGGCAGATGATCTTAAGCGGGCAAATAGGTCCCTTGGAACGTATTTTTGAGGGCAAGTTAGCCAAGCAGCTAGGTGTCTCCCGAACTCCGGTAAGAGAGGCGCTCCATATCTTGGAGATGCAGGGATTTCTCGAGGCGCTTCCCCGGATCGGCTACCAAGTGAAGGAGACTTGCTGGGACGAATTAACCCAAATTTGTGAGATTCGCACTATCACCGAGACCCTAGTGGTCCGTTGGGCCATAGAGAAGATCACGCCCGAAGAGCTGTCCGCTCTGGAAGCGAATGTCAATGAGGCCGAGACCGAGCTAGAGAACGGAATCACAGAGCGTTTCGTTAGCTTGGACGCTGGGTTTCATGACATTCTTTTCCGGGCGAGCGGAAGCCGGATGTTGGAGGAAATCTGTCGCCTGCTGCGCCGGCACATGTACCTTTACCGAATGAGAGCCCTGCATGAGCCCGATTCAGCCAAGAACACGCTCAAAGGCCATCGGGCTATTCTGGAACGTATCAGGGAACGCGATGTGCTGGGAGCCGAGATGGCGGTGCGGGACCATCTTGAGTTCGTCAAACGTGATATTTGCCAAAATGTGTTCGAGGGGCAGCCTAGTTCGTAGAAAACAGCAGCCCCAGACTTCATTTCTTTTCCGCTAAGCGGCACCGATCTTGGCAAGTTGATATCGGTACGACCGTCCTAATTCGTCCTCAAGAACCTGAAGATTTCTGGATCCACAGGAATGCGCGATCAGCATTGACAAACCGAGTCATAGGAGAGTCGACCGCGTAAACGTCGGCCAACCCCTTTTGTAATCAGGCAAAGCGATCTATCTCGGGAAGCCCAAAACACCTCGCGATTTTTTCTTTGACATTCTTGTAACCGGGGTACAAAATTCTGCACCTCAATAGAAATAATCCTGAAATGCAAAGAATCAAGGAGAGTACCCATGGCCTCCCCAGTAGAAACTTCAACCCTGCGCAAGTTGAATACCCGGCTTATTTTGTTCCTTTTCATCCTGTACTTTTTCAGTTGGATTGATCGCGCCAACGTAGGCATTGCGGCTTTGCGCATGAACCAGGATTTGAAATTCAGCGCCACCGTCTACGGCCTCGGTGCCGGACTCTTCTTCCTTAGCTATGCCCTCTTTGAAATTCCAAGTAACCTCATCATGAATCGTGTGGGCGCGCGCCTGTGGCTTGCCCGCATCATGGTCACCTGGGGCATTATCTCGTCCTGTTTCATCTTCGTGCATGGCCAAACCAGCTTCTACGTGCTGCGCTTCCTACTGGGGGCTGCGGAAGCTGGATTTGTTCCAGGCGTCGTCTTCTATCTTACCTTTTGGTTCCCGCCTGAATATCGGGCTAAGTCCTACGCTCGCTTTCTATCAGCCGCGATGCTCGCGCTGGTCACGATGGGGCCGATATCCGGCTGGTTGATGACCACGATGAACGGCTTGGCCGGGCTTGCGGGTTGGAGATGGATGTTTCTGTTAGAGGGTGCTCCTAGTGTGATCCTGGGCATCGTAACTGTTTTCTATCTGAAGGATCGGCCCAAAGATGCGGCTTGGCTTACAGCTGAAGAGAAGGCGTGGCTGACGAGTGCGTTGGAAGAAGGCCGCCGCAACGCTCCCCCGAAAGAGCACCACTCGGTGAGTGCGTTTGTCTCGGATCCGCGGCTTTGGGCGCTCACCATTACTTACTTTTTCTGGACCCTCGGTGGCTACGGCATTATGTTCTGGCTGCCGACAATTTTGAAATCCGTGGGACACCTCTCCGCCACGCAAATCGGCCTCCTCTTCAGTCTCCCTTTCATTTGCGCATTTCTCGGCATGTACGTCATCGCGCCGCATTCTGACCGCACCGGCGAGCGCAAATTTCACATGGTGGTGAGTATGCTGGTTGCGACCGTCTTCCTTGGAGCCAGCGTCTATGTGCCGCCTGTCTTGGCGCTAATTTTCATTTGTATTGCTTCTTTTGCTATTTGGGGAATGCAGCCGATCTTCTGGACCTTACCTCCCGCTTACCTCGGGGGTGCCAGCGGTGCGGCCGGCATCGCTCTGATCAACTCCTTTGGCGGCATCGGCGGCTTTGCCGGGCCCTCGGTGGTCGGCTGGATCAAGGACCTAACCGGTCGATTCTCGCTTGCGGTCCTCGCCATGGCGCTGTCGTTCCTTGTCACAGCCTGCATGATCGCGGCATTGAAAGTCCAACGGACCGGCGGGACTGCGCCATCCGGCGCGACCCAGAAAGAACAGATGTCTGCCGGTGCCGGCCGACCGTGACCCATTCCTCCCAATGCAGCGGGGGTGATGGAATTGACTGGAGAACCGGACCTCGGATGCATTAGCGCATCCGGAGAGGATATTGGAACGCATGTATATCGTAATTCTCGGAGCCGGCGCCATGGGCTGCCTGTTTGGCGGACGGCTCAGCGAGACGGGTCACGAGGTGGTGCTGGTTGACGTGTGGCCGGAACATCTGGATGCCATCAACCGGCACGGATTGATTCTGGAGACTGCGGAAAGCACGCGGAGCATCGTGCTTTCGGCCCGCCGGGTCGAACAAGTGGAGCAACCTCCCGACCTCCTGATGGTGTTCACTAAATCCATCCACAGTAAGCAGGCCATCGAGTCTGGTCGACATCTATTCGGTGACGATACCTGGGTGCTGACTTTACAGAACGGCCTCGGAAATGTCGAAGCCATCGAGGAGCTGGTACCGCGAAGCCGCATCATCGTAGGTACGACCACTTGTCCCAGTGACCTGCTGGGACCGGGGCGGGTGCGGTCGCTGGGACAGGGGCACACTAGGATCTTCACCGCTGACGAGTGTGCTAGCTCCGGGCTGGAACGGATTTGCCAGGCTTTGCAGCAGGCAGGGCTTCAATGCGAACTGGCGCCCAATATATTCGCCATGATTTGGGAGAAGCTGGCGTTCAACGCCGCCGTGAACTCGCTGACTGCCGCGACGGGGCTTTCCATGGGCGGCTTGGGAGCCACAACCGAAGGAAGGGAGTTGGCTTCCACCATTGCGAAAGAGGTGGTTGCCGTGGCTAACCGGAAGGGTGTGGCCGCACAAGAGTCGGTCGTACTTGACACTCTGATCACGACCATGAGAGATCATGCCGGCCATCTGCCCTCCATGCTTCAGGATCTGCGCGCCGGGCGAAAGACTGAGGTGGAGGCAATCAACGGCGCCGTAGTGCGCGAGGCTCAGGCCTTGGGAATGTCGGTGCCAACCACAGAAACGCTTTACCGACTGGTACGGATCTTGGAGCAAGCGGGATTGGCGCAATCCAGGGCGACGGTAGCGACTGACAAATAAGATTTGGATGACCAAGGACGCCGGGGCTTTTTCCCTTGACAAGTGAGCTTTGTCAGGATAATAACTGGGGTACCGAATGCCGTACTTCAGATGGTTTTCAGTTCCGGGTGCGAAGGCAATCACGCGGGAAGGTGGAAGCGAGTGAAGCAAATCAAGATACATGGGCTTGGCGGCCAGGGTGTTGTCACCGCAGCCAAGGTGTTTGCTGAGGCTGTCGCTTTGGGCGAACTCAAGTACGCGCAGGCCATTCCTGCCTACGGCCACGAACGTCGTGGGGCACCCGTTTACGCGGATGTAATCTTCGACGACGAGCCGATCAAAGTTAAGTCCTTTGTTTACTCTCCCGACTACGTTGTCATTTTCGACCTGTCAGTTCGCGACAATCATGGAATTGACATCCTCCGTGGCAGCGGACCGGACACGGTTTTCATCGTGAATTCCAAAAGAGCCGATGAGTTGGATTTTGGCTCTCACACCTTCTATTGCGTCGATGCCTTACAGATCGCACTCGATGTGCTCAAACGGGACATTCCCAACTCGGCCATGTTAGGCGCGATGGCAGCAGTCGGCCTGGCCGGAATTGATGCGGTCAGCGATGCCTTGCGGAAGGCCTTTGGCGCCAACGGAGATCGCAATGCCCAAGCGGCTCGGCAAGCTTTTAACCTCACAAGGAAGTACGCGTGCGTGAAATCATGAATGAAAAAAGAGCGCTTCTTGGTCCGGTTGCAACGGTCTTTGGCAGTGAACACACCGGTGCTTGGCGTGTCCAGCGCCCGGTTGTCGACTCGAAGAGGTGTACTTTCTGTGGCGAGTGCCAGAAGTACTGCCCGGTAGATGTCGTCGAAATCCGGGACGACGATGGCAATCGAGTGTTGAGCATTAACCTCTCCTACTGCAAGGGCTGCAGCATATGCGTTGAAATATGCGCTCGGCACGCTATGTCCATGGTCCCCGAAAGGACACAACCATGAAACGAACCATGATGGATGGCAACCAGGCCGCTGCTGAAGCCATGCGCTTTGCCCGCATACGGGTGGTATCCGCCTATCCCATCACACCGCAAAGCTCTATCGCGGAGACTTTGGCCGATTTTGTCGCCGACGGATCCCTGCAAGCCAAGTATCTACGCATCGAATCCGAGCATTCGGCTCTGTCCAGCGTCATTGGAGCGCAGCTGACCGGCGTCCGAGCGGGCACCGCCACAGCCTCGGTAGGCTTGGCCCTCATGCATGAGGTGATGGGCGTGGCCTCGGGGCTGCGGCTCCCGATCGTGATGCCGGTTGTAAACCGATCGCTTGTCAGCCCTTGGAACCTCTGGTGTGATCACCAGGACGCAATGGCCGAAAGGGACAGCGGTTGGACGCAACTCTACGCTGAGAACTGCCAGGAAGTGCTGGACTTGATCTTGATCGCTTATCGCTGGAGCGAATATCCCAAGGTACTGCTGCCGTGCATGATGAACCTTGATGGCTTCTTCCTTTCGCACCTGACCGAAGTAGTCATGCTGCCTGAGCAGGAAACTGTGGACGCTTTCCTGCCACCCTACGTTCCGCATAATCTGCTCCTCGATCCCGACAATCCGATGTTCATCAATAATCTGACCGGTCCTTCAGAGTTTACCGAGATGCGGTTCCAGCAGTCGCTCGCCTTTGGAGAGGCTTTAGATACACTGCCCAGGGTCCTGGAGGAGTTCCAGCAGGTATTTGGCAGGCAGTATTCGCTCCTGGACGCTTACCGCTGCGATGACGCCGAGGCCGTGGTCGTCACCATGGGTTCCATGTCAGGAACTGCCAGATATGCGGTGGACCAGTTGCGGAGTGAGGGCAAGAAGGTGGGGGCGCTGAAGGTCGTCTGCTTCCGTCCTTTCCCGGTGACACTTTTGCGGCAGCTTCTTGGCGGCATCCCTCACGTCGGCGTCATTGATCGTTCCGCGGGCCTGGGCGCCGAGAGTGGTCCCCTCTGCGGAGAGGTTAGGGCCGCACTCGAACTCGAATCACCGGAAGTGTCAGGCTTCATTGCTGGCTTGGGCGGCCGAGACGTGCGCTTGGAGACCTTTCGCAAAGCATTTGATTTCCTGCTGAACTCGCCATCAACGTCGAATACCACATGGCTGGATGTGGAAGCAAATGCAATGTCCATCCGGGAGGTGGGAGTCTAATGTCGGAGACAAACAGTCCAGTTTTAGAGATCAAGACCGAGGCTAAGGATTTGGTAGCCCACGGTGTCAGCACCTGTGCCGGATGTGGCTTGGAGCTGGCGATGAGAGTCGTCACCCGCGTGCTGGGCAGGAACACCGTGATTGTCATTCCGCCCGGATGTGCCGCTTTGTTTTCCGGCTACGGGAATCAGACCGGCATGCGAATCCCCGGCTTCCAGGGCAATCTGGAAAATACTGCGGCCATTGCGGCAGGAATCAAAGCCGGCTTCGAGGTGCAGGGCCGCGGGGATATCAATGTCCTGGGCTTTGCCGGCGATGGCGCTACCGTTGACATAGGTCTCCAGTCTTTATCGGGGGCCTTCGAGCGCGGTGATGCCATTCTGTATGTCTGCTATGACAACGAAGGCTATATGAACACCGGCATTCAGAGCAGCGGTTCCACCATGTATCAGGCCTGGACCAAAACAACTCCCGCCGGCAAGACCGTCCCACGCAAGAACGTGATGGAAATTGTGGCCGCCCATCGCATTCCGTATGCGGCCTCCGCTTCGGTAGGCTTTGTCGATGATCTGCGCAAAAAGGTGGAGAAGGCCAAGGCCTGCGGCGGTCCCAGCTACATCCACATTCACGCTCCCTGCGCTACTGGCTGGGGTTTCGAACCGGAGAAGGCGATCACCTTGGCCCGACTTGCGGTGCAGACCCGGGTCTGGCCGCTGTATGAAGTTGTCGATGGCACAAAGTACCGCATTACCCATTCCATCGCTCGACCGAAGAAAGTGGAAGAATACCTGCGTCTCCAGGCACGTTTCAAGAACTTGCCGGATTCCGCAATTGCGGACGTACAAAATCAAGTGGACCAAGAATATGAAGTATTGATGACGAGGCTCAATGCACAACTCACAGGCGCTGGATCAAAGACCAGCTGATTCGCTTTCGAAGATTTTTGATGCCAAGTCGGTTGCGGTTGTTGGGGCTTCTGCCGATCCCGGAAAGGCTGGCTATCAGGTTCTGAAGACGTTGCTCACCATGGGCTATCAGGGGCAGGTTTTCGCCGTGAATCCCAAGGAGCGCGAAATTCTGGGCGTCGCCTGTCATGCTTCAATTCTGGATATTCAGTCCCAACTGGACTTGCTGGTGATCAGTCTACCGGCGCCTCATGTCCTGGCCACTATGAGGCAGGCGGTGCAGCGCGGTGACATCCGGGCCGCGGTAGTGCTGTCGGCGGGTTTTTCCGAGACAGCAGTTCCTGAGTGGGTGGAAGCGGAACGGGAATTGGTGCGGATAGCGGAGTCAGCCGGAATCCGCGTCTTTGGCCCAAACTGCATAGGTATTATTAATTGTGAATCCCGGCTATCGACCGGCTTCGCTCCAGGGCTTACGTTTCCACCTGGGAAGATAGGCTACATCTCGCAGAGCGGGGCCACCGGAGGCGCCATTCTGATGCTGGCGGCTGACCAGCCCAAGCCGCTCGGCTATTCTAAATTCGCGCATGTCGGCAACATGTGCGATGTTTCCAACCTGGAGCTGATCGAGGCTTACGGCTCCGACCCTTCCATCGATTTGATTGTGCTCTACATGGAAGGGGTGCGGGACGGCCGGAAGCTGTTGGAAATTGCCTCCCGTGTCACCAGGACCAAACCCATCGTGTTATTCAAAGTGGGCCGGACGGCGATGGGTGCGGCAGCCACGCTTTCGCACACCGGAACCCTGGCCGGTTCCGACGCCGTGTACGACGCTGCCTTTAAGCAGTGCGGAATCGTTCGTGTGAATTCCCTGGAAGAACTGGTGGACAGCGCGAAGGCCATCTCCATGCTGCCCAAAGCCGCCGGCAACCGGGTATGCGTTCTCACCGAAGCTGGCGGACTTGGCATCACCTGTATCGACCAGGTTTCCCGGGATGGAGTCTTGCGCCTTGCCAATCTTGGCCGCGTTACTCAAGAGCGGCTGACAGGCCTCCTGCCGCCTATGGCTGTGGTCGCTAAGCCCGATGGTTACGTGGACATGACCGCGGCGGCGCTAACCCGCGAGCATTGCGAATCACTGCGCGCCGTTCTGGAAGATCCAGCTGTCGACTCTGTCGTTCTCATCACTCTGCCGCCGACTTTTCTTCCTGCGTTGGATCTGGCCAAAGGGCTCGCTGCCGTCGTTAAGGAGTTCGACAAGCCGGTATTGCTGTGCCTGATGAAGGGCGAGCCCATGGCAGAGGCGAGAAGATATCTGGAGGAGAACGGAGTTCCCACCTTCGATACTCCGGACCGTGCCGCCATGGCGTTAGCGGCTCTGACCCGGGCAAGCCTGGTCAAGAGCGCTGCAATCGCCACGGCCAAAGGTTCCGTCAGCGATCCAGCCATTCAGCGGGCCCTGGCGCAGGGGCGAAGCCTGCTCGAGCCGGAGGCGCTGCAGCTACTGCGGGAGAATGGCTTCACCATTCCGTCTTTCCATTTTTCCAGGACGAAAGAAGACGCCATTCGCGCCGCTGCTGCGATCGGTGGCCCGGTAGTGCTGAAGGTTGTTTCGCCGCAAATCATTCACAAAAGCGACGTCGGCGGAGTCAAGGTGAATGTTGTTGGCGAGCAAGCCGTGGGGAGCGCTTACAACGCCATCGTCGCGAATATCGAGAAAGCCGCGCCTGAGGCTACCATCGACGGAGTGCTGGTGGTGCCCTGCGCCGCGGCGGGAACGGAATTGATCCTGGGCATGGTCAGAGACCCCCAGTTTGGTCCCGTCATCATGTTCGGCCTTGGCGGTATCTTCGTCGAGGTCTTTAAGGACGTGAGCTTCCGTGTGGCTCCCTTTGACCGGGAGGTCGCTCTGGCCATGATCAACGAGACCAGGGCGGCTCGCATATTAGAGGGAGTGCGCGGACAGGAGGCATCGGACGTGGAAGCGGTCGCGCAACTGCTGGTCAAGGTCTCGGAGCTGGCTGCCAGATATGATGACATCAGCGAGATTGATCTGAATCCAGTGCGCGTCTATGCGCATGGCGTGGCAATCCTGGACTGCCGAATCATCCTCAAGCAGGCGGGCTCAGCCGGATCGGCGGTCGGTCGCCAATAAGCGTAGCTTGTAGAGTTGTTCCACGCCCAATGTGTGATGGCCCTATAGGATCTCCTTTACCGCCTTGATCAACATCTCCTCGTTGGGAAGGTAAAAGCGCTCCAGCGGCGGGCTGAAGGGCACTGGAATGTCCGGCCCGGTCACTCGCCGCAGCGGCGCTTTGAGGCTGGTGAAGGCCTCTTCCATCACCACGGCCGCCACTTCCCCAGCAAACCCGCCGGTACGCGTAGCTTCATGCAACACGACCAAGCGGCCGGTTTTACGTACCGAGGAAAGGACTGACTCTTTGTCCAGGGGCACCAGGGTGCGCAGATCCACGATCTCCACTTCGATACCCTCACGGGCCAACTGCTCGGCCGCCTTCAGGGCAACCCCCAACATCTTGGACCATGTCACCACTGTAAGATCTTTGCCCGACCGCTTGACGTCGGCATGACCGATCGGGATAAGGTGTTCTTCCTCAGGAACCGGTCCGGGTGCGTAGTAGAGCATCATGTCTTCTATGAAAATGACGGGATTCGGGTCCCGGATGGCTGACTTGAGAAGCCCCTTGGCATCAGCCGGAGTGGCGGGCATCACCACCTTCAGCCCGGGGCAGTGGGCGACCCAGGCTTCCAGGTTGTGGGAGTGCTGGCACCCACCACTGAAACCGGCCCCGGTTTTCATGCGCACCACCAGAGGAAAAGAGGATCTGCCGCCTGAGAGGTATCGCAATTTAGCGGCATGATTGACGATCATGTCCGAAGCGATCGTAAAAAAAGTATTGAACATAATCTCTATAACCGGTCTAAGGCCCGCTTCAGCCGCTCCCACGGCCAGTCCCGCGATTGCCGCTTCCGAAACCGGTGTGTCCTTGACGCGTCTGGCACCGAACTCTTGCAGTAACCCATATGTGGGGAGCATCGGGCTGTCATGTATGCCTACGCCAATGCCTTCCCCAGCGAGGAAGATAGTGGAATCCAAGGTCATTTCTTCCCTCAGGGCCTGGTTCACGGCCTGTCCCATTCCTAATTGCTGCATGGTGGCGCTCCTTTCATTGCGGGATATTTTTCTCTAAGCAAAAACATCCTCAAGGGCCTCAAATGACTCTGGATAAGGGCTCTCCTCGGCAAAGCGAATCGCATCATGCACGATGTCATCAATGCGACACTCCATTTCCCGCAGTTCATCTGCGCTGATGAGACCCTCGGCGAGCATATCGCCGCGCAGTTTCGCGACGGGACACTTCGCCTGCCATGCCTTGATCTCTTCCTTGGGCTGGTAGAGTTGGTGGTCGCGTTCACCATGGCCCCGCCAGCGGTAGGTCTTACATTCAATGAGCGTCGGCCCCGCTCCGTTAATGGCGCGCCCACGAGCCTCCAATGCCGCCGTGTAAACCGCCAGCACATCATTGCCGTCAGCCAGAACCCCCGGTATGGCATAAGCAGCCGCGCGGTCGGCGATGTTTCTCACCTTGGTGTGTTCTTCATAGCGCTGGGCACCGGCGTAAAGGTTGTTCTCGCACACAAAGATCACCGGAAGGTTCCACAGACTTGCAAGATTCACGGCTTCGTGAAAAGAGCCCTCGTCGACCGCACCGTCCCCGATAAAACAGACAGTAACGCATTTCTCCTGCCGGTACTGCTGGGCGAAAGCCCTGCCGACAGCAATCGGCACTCCCGCGCCGACCACCGTCGTTGTGCAGGGGGCGTTGACCTCAGGCACCGCCAGATGCAGCGTACCGCTCTTGCCATTGTTGCAACCAGTTCGTTTGCCGAAGATCTCTGCCATCATCGCTTTCGGATCAGCCCCCTTGGCCAGCAGGTGGCTATGGCTGCGGTGATTGGTGATAATCGCATCCTCCGGTTGCAGCGCGGCGCACACACCCGCGCCGACTGCCTCCTGCCCCGTGCATAGGATCATCATTCCGGGGACCTTGCCCTCGATAGTGCACAACTCCGTAAGCGCCTCCTCAAACTTGCGTGAAAGCAGTAACGACCGGAGCATTGCCAACTTTTTTTCTTTGGATATTTGCATCTATTCTCCTCTTGTCCGTAACGGATCCATTAGCGGTTCACGGAAGCCGCGTGGAATCCATGATCGAGACTTGCTGGCCAGGTCACAGTTATAAGCGCAGGCTATATTTTGTCAAGAGCGAAGTAAATGTACGATCCGCCGCTTTGTCGTAACCGGTCAGTACGGGTGGCAGGTTGGTTCACACAAATGTATTCGGCCCTTATCGAAGGGCATTTCTCCAGGCGATAATGGAATGCGCTGCGCTCCCTTCCCTCTTAAGGAAGCAGCCTTGTTAAGACTCTTCTGCTCCACAGGATTTGAGAGCCCCGAACTCACCGACCATTACTGCGAGGTCAATTCGTTTGGTGATTTCTTGCGTCTCTATTCGCGCTTGATTCCATCCATGCGGTGATCGAATACCAGCTGTTTTCTTTGGCTCCGCCGCAGTCAGCGAAAAGACAGTCTGCCCAAACCGCCTGGCCATATGGTCGCTGTTCCCGCATTTCGGCGATCCAGCTCACCGTGGCGTCAAAATTGTAGACCTTTATTCGCTCCCGCAATTTGCTATCGCGTTATCCGTCTTTCTGACTCGCGGTTGTGGCGTGCGTCGCAATCGGATTGGCTCCGTCTGTCGTAACCCCGAGGCGTTGCTACTGCTCCAGTGTGGAAGTGTCGCCCATCTCCTGACCGGTTTCCTTTGCCTTTAGGTAGCGGCGCATGATCTTACCCGAACGCGTTTTGGGAAGTTGAGTTACGAATTCAAGAACCGAAGGCGTGGCGATCGGGCCTAGTTCGCGGCGTACGTGCTCGATCAATGCCGCCGAGAGTCTGTCGCTGGCCACATATCCGGCACTTAGAAGCACGAAGACCTTGATGCATTCGCCCTTCATGGCGTCCGGGATGCCAATGGCTGCAGCCTCGTCAACGGCAGGATGCGAAACCAGGGCGGACTCGACTTCTGCGGTGCCGATCCTATGGCCAGCAACGTGAAGCACATCATCGGCACGGCCCAGAACAGCGATGTACCCGTGTTCGTCCTTGACTGCAATATCTCCGGTGACATAAGCTCCTTCAATCTGCTGCCAGTCGCGCTCGTAACGCGGATTATCGTTCCAGACGGTGCGCATCATGTGCGGGAATGGCCCTTTCAGAACGAGGCGGCCACGCTCATTGAGGCCGGCAGAGTTGCCTTCGGAATCGACCACATCGGCGGTCACTCCGGCCAGCGGAATGCCAGCCTTGCCGGTGCGATGGGGCATAGTAATCGGAGTTCCGAGGGTGGGTCCGCCGGTTTCAGTCTGCCACCAATTGTCAACGACGTAGCCCCACTTGCCGTCTCCGGCAAGATAGGTTTGTGCCCAGTGCCACGCCTCCGGGTTCAGCGGCTCTCCGGCACAGGCGATCACGCGCAACGATGTCAGATCGTGAGCGGCGGGCAGGTGCTCGCCGTATCGCATGAACATGCGAATGGCTGCGGGCGCGGTAAACATTTTGGTGACCCCATAGCGCTCGACAATTTCCCAAGCCGTTCCGGGATTGGGCCAATCGATGGCTCCCTCGCGAAAAATGGTGGTGACACCGGCGCAGAGCGGGCCGTAGACGATGTAGCTATGCCCGTCCGCCCAGCCGATGTCAGAAGTGCACCAGAAAATATCTCGCGGTTTGACGTCGAAGAACGTGCGTAGATGGTAGGTTGTGCCGACCATGTATCCGCCGTGGACGTGAACCACGCCCTTGGGACGTCCCGTGGTGCCGCTGGTGTAAAGAATGAAGAGCGGATCTTC
>JBEKOO010000056.1:0-53340 GCA_049521655.1 Candidatus Korobacteraceae bacterium | reverse complement strand
CCACTCTGCAAGCGACCGGCGGAACCTCTCCCTACACGTGGAGCTTGGCTTCCGGCTCCCTGCCTGCGGGATTGGCTCTTTCCACCAGCGGCACCATCAGCGGTATGCCCTCCACCAGCGGAACGTCATCCTTCAGCGTCATGGTCAAGGATTCGGAGTCTACGCCTCAGTCAGTCACCGGCGCGCTTACCCTTGCCATCGCTGCAGCTACTCCGGCGCCTGCGGCTCTAAAGATCACCTCAACTACTCTTGCTGGCGGCACAGAGGGCAGCTCCTACTCAACCACTCTGCAAGCGACCGGCGGAACCTCTCCCTACACGTGGAGCTTGGCTTCCGGCTCCCTGCCTGCGGGATTGGCTCTTTCCACCAGCGGCACCATCAGCGGTATGCCTTCCACCAGCGGAACGTCGTCCTTTAGCGTCACGGTCAAGGATTCAGAGTCTACGCCCCAGTCAGTCACCGGCGCGCTTACCCTTGCCATCGCTGCTACCACCACTCCTCCAAGCGGCAGCGGAACGCTGGCCACTGCCTACAGTTCACTAATTTCGGCGAATTACACTGCAAAGTCGAGCTACACCAGCGCTAACACCTACTACGTCTCCACCGGCGGCAGCGATTCCAACGCCGGAACATCGAGTGCGCCATGGGCGACCATAGCTCATGCGGCTTCTACCGTCTCCGGCTGTGCCCTGGTTCTGGTTGATCCGGGAACCTACACGGTATCCAGCGGTCGTACTGCCAAGATCACCAACAGCGGCACCAGTGCTTGCCACACCGCATATGTTGCCACGGCCTACGCCAGCTCCATTCTGAACACTGCCGATAATAACGCCAATGATCCGGCAGTCTGGATTACCGGCAGCTACGTTGATATGGTCGGCTTCGACATCAACAATCCAATGGGCTGCATGGGTGTGTACTCCAACGGAAGCTATATCAACCTCACGTACAACCGCGTCCATGACGTTGCCAACGGATCCGGCGCCTACTCTTGCGGCAATGGCGTCGGCGGCGGTGGTATCCTCGGCGCGATCGGAGCCAGTAACTATAACAACTGGTCGGACAACATCGTTTGGAACGTGGGAACGATTGGCAATCACTATACTCATGGCCTCTACACGACATCGTCGTATAACACGATTCAGAACAACATCGTGTACAACGCCGGAGGCGCGTGCATTCAGGCCTACCATCAGCCCAGCCATGACATCATCACGAACAACACCCTTGTTGGCTGCGGATATAACGGCTTCTTGTTCGGAGCCGACTCAGGGTACTCGTTCAGTAACTCAGTATTCAGCAACAATGCCATGTACGGTAACTCCGGCTATGACATTGACGCTTGCGGCGCCAGCGGTTGCGGAGTTGCAATCGGCTCGGGCAACACCTTTTCCAACAATGACACTGCCAGCAGCGGCGGGAACAGCACTGGCGATCTCTCCAGTGTCGGTGAATCGCTGGTGAGCAACATTACCGGAAACCCGGAGTTCGTCGATGTCGCATCCCCGGCATCGGGCGGTAACTTCGATGTCGCATCGGGCTCGCCGGTCATCACCGCCGGAACTTCGAAGAATGCTCCGGCCACCGACATTCTCGGAGTCACCCGCAACACGGCTGACCCGTCCATAGGTGCATATGAAGATGCAAACTAATCTCACGGCCTGGCTGTGAGCTGAATCCCGCCAGGTCCCAGGGCCTGGCGGATTTTTCTTGCCCGCGCAGTTCATGAATTCCCCGGATCGGCGGTCCTCAATGCAACCTCGCTGGTCAACTCGCCACTCGCAGCGCTCAGTCTCTTGGTGATGAGCACGCCGTCAAGCCAGCGCTCTGCAATTCCTGACCATGAGTATTCACGCTCGGCCAGCACTCTGCCGTTCCGGGCAAACTGGTGGCGTAACGCTGAATCGTTGGCCAGCTTTAGAATCGCCTCGGCCAGCGCCGTGGAGTCTTCCGGAGGCACGGCGATTCCGCACTCGTTATCTTCGATCAGCTTCGCCGCCTCGCCGCATCCGGAAAAGATAACCGGCACGCCGCAACTGAGAGCGGGGAACAGCTTTGAGGGGCGCATTCTGCTCGCCACGGCAACGTTACGGAATGTTGCGACTGCCGCGCACGCCATGGAATAAAGCTGGGCGCTCTCTTCATAGGAGATACTTGGGAAGCGTACGTTGGTCAGCCCTTTGCTCCTCACCAGTTCCTGGATTCGCTCGCGCTCCGGACCGCTGCCAACCATCAGGACTACAAACTCCGGATACTTTGCAAGCTTCTCCGCAGCTTCGACGATCGTGTCGAGAGCCTGGTAATAGGCCATGGTTCCAACCGAGACAATCACCTTTTTGCCGTGCAGTTGCAGACGATCCAGCAACTCCTCTGACGCCGCCTGTGGCTTCAGGAACGTCGTGTCCGCGCCATTGGGCAGAAACGTAATGTTTTCCGCCGGAACCCCGCGAGTTACAAAGTGTTCGACGAAGGCATGCGTGACTGTTGAAACCTTCCACGCATTTTTCAGCAGCATCGTCTCAAAGCCGAACGCCAGGTCGAGTGCCGGTCCGCGCAGGAATCCGAGTTGTCGCGCCACATCCACTTGCAGGTCCGGAACGTTGTACACGTAAGGAACGCCGCGCAGCCACTTCATCAGCAGCCCCACCAATCCAAGCGGAAGTGGTTGCGATTCCACGAACAAAACGTCGGGACGCGGTCCGAACAGCACACTCATTGCGCTCAGGGCAAAGCTGCAGTAGTTGGCGATTCGCGCCAGTCCGGAGCGTGTGTTCGCGGCATAGACCCAGAGCCGCTTCACCGGAATACCGTCAATCTCCTCGCTTACCGACCAGCGTCCGGAGTAGCCCTCGAAGATCTTTCCCAGCGGATAATTCGGCATCGCCGTAAGCACCGAAACGTCGATGCCGAGCCTGCGCAACTCTCGCGCAAAATTACGCAGCCTTATCTGCGGCGCGCCCATCTCAGGGGCGTAGTACTGACTCAAAATCAACCAGCGTTGCGGAAAATGTTTCATTGCACCCCTTCCATGCATCCAATGTTTTCAAATGCCACCGGAATCAAGCCGCCTGTGCATCCTGCAGTTGTGCGCCCCGAACATTCACCGTCATCCTGTCCACGTTGACTAGGTCGATCAACGCCTGATCCGGACGCAGTTTTTCCAGCAGCGCCGGACGGTCGATCGCTTTACTGCCAATGACGATGACCTCCTGCTCCGCAAGAACTTCGTCCATGTCTTCGGTGAGCAACTGGCCGATGTGCGGAATTGTCTGCTCAATAAAACTTCGGTTCGATCCGATGAGCCGCCCAAGCACAACATTCTTGTCCCATATCTTCAGAGTGCATCCCTCGCCGATCAGAGTTTTTGCGACTTGAACCATCGGACTTTCGCGCAGATCGTCGGTACCATCCTTGAAACTTAGTCCGAGCAGGCCGACCTTGCGCTTTCTGGTCTGCAGAATCGTCTCCACCGCACGGCTCACATGCTCGGTATTGCTCGGCAGGATCGATTCCATCAGCGGTAATTTCAAGTCCAGATCTTTCGCGCAATAATTTAGCGCGCGAACGTCTTTCGGAAGGCACGAGCCCCCGAATGCAAAGCCAGGCGTCAGGTATGCGGGAGAAATATTCAGGCGCGTGTCTGACTTGAATATCTCCGTCACCAACCCGGCGTCGATTGCCAGTTCGCCGCAGAGCGCGCCGACCTCGTTGGCAAAACCCGCTTTGAGCGCATGAAAGGCGTTGCAGACGTACTTGATCATCTCGGCGGTTCCGAGCGTAGTCTCAAATATATGTCCTGGCGCCCATGCGTAAAGGTCGCGCAGGTCTACCAGAGAGCGCGGGTTACTGGCGCCGAACACGGTGAACGACGGCTCAAAGAAGTCTGCGATGGCCGAACCCTCGCGGAGAAATTCCGGATTGCTGCAAACCGCAAAATCGATTCCTTCGCGTTTTCCGCTGTTGCGCTCCAGGGTTGGAATCACCACTGTTTCCGCGGTCCCCGGCAATACCGTGCTCCGCACGACAATCGTATGGAAGGCGCTCTTGAGTGCAATCGCCCGCCCAATCTGGCGGCATACATGCTCGACCGCGCTCAAATCAAGCTTGCCGTTACGCAGGCTCGGAGTCCCTACGCTGATGAATGAAATCTCAGACTCGGCAACAGCACGCACTCCGTCGGTGGTAGCCCGCAGGTTCCCATCGCGAATGCAGCGGTTAATCATTTCTTCCAGGCGCGCCTCAACAATGGGACTCCGCCCGGCGTTGAGCGCGTCGACCTTTGCCGCCACCGCGTCCACGCCGGTTACACGGTATCCTTTGTGCGCCAGGCATGCCGCTGTGACCGCCCCAACATATCCCAAACCAACAAGACTTACGGACTTGTTCATGGACCCTGCCTTCCAGAGGATGTACAACCAGTCGAGCCTGATGATTGCTGCGGTTAAGCAGCACCGAAGCGAGTCGGGCGTAAACCGTTAGCGCGCCCGCGAAAGTTGTTGCTGCAGAAACTTGTTCGTCAAGTTCCAGTCCGCAGGACGGTTCGAATAGACGATGTTATTTTCAAACCGGTTGTGTTCGCCCACCGAACCGTACTCCTCGATGCCGTAACCCCGCGCGCCATCGAGCAATCCATTGCGGTAGACCTTGTTATTGCTCACGATGGTATTGTCGTCCGACCCATAACGGCCGGGAAAGTCCGCTGCGTCGGCGCCGACCACGATTCCGCCATAACTGTTGTCGAAGACTTCATTGCCTGCAACGGTTACGCCGTTGGCTGCATGCCATAAATGGATTCCCCAACCCTGGTTGTGATACACAACATTCCCGCTGATCGTACCGCGCAGGTTGGTGTGATAAATGCCGTGTACGCGCACGCAGAGCGCACGCGGGTCGCCTATGTCATGCACCGTATTTCCTGTGACTTCGTCATCGGAAGCGGCGTAGTTTCCATCGAGAATGCCTGCGCCTCCATTCGACGGACATCCCTGTGCGGGAATGTCATGCACATTGTTGCCGATGATCTTGGTGAAAGAGCCGGTGTTATAAATCCCCAGCGCGCCGCTTCCGGAGATGTCAAAGCCTTCGATATCCACGTAGCTCCCCTGGTTCCACCACACCGTCGAATTCCCGGTCTTGGTCGAGCGCAGTTTGGCACCCCACTTCTCATCCGACACATAGCGAATGCGGGAAGTTGCCATGCCGCTCGCCGTTGTCTTTAGCTCACCGTTGCTGCTGTAAAGGCCGGCCATCACATGGACCGTGTTCCCCGGCAACACGCTCTGCGCGGCTTTTTCCAGGCTTTTCCAGGGATGCGCCTTCGAGCCGTCAGCGCCATCGCTTCCCGACGGAGAGACATAGAAGTCAGTTCTTGGACCAACTTTTCCGAGGCCATCCATATGCCAGAAGAGAAGGGCGGCAATAAGAAAAATCCAGCGCATCATGCTTGGGAACTCACCAGTACCTCGGAACTCTGCGAAGGTTCAAAGTCATCGGGCACCTCCTGCGAAAGCCGTCTGGTCGGCAACAAATCCATGCGGGGTACGCGCGAGCATATTGCCAGCAGAGTCCATGTAATCCAAAATGTCTTGGTCCAGAGCAAGCCGAGGAAGAACGATGCCACCAGTATTCCGCAGGTAGCGGCTTCGCACGCAATAAGCCGGAATCGAACCGCTCCCGTACTCACCGCGTCGCGCCGCAACGCATACTTCAAGTGGGAGCCGATGACGAAGACAAACAGGAGAAGCCCTATGGCTCCTGATTCCACTGCAATCTGCAGGAAGACGTTGTGCGCCGGCCGATTCAGCCCCGCAAACTGAGCTGCGTGTGCCGCATAATTGTTGTAGATGACCGGAAAGTTATCCAGCCCCGCACCGGCCAGGAAGTAATCCTTCAGCGCGGCCATTCCCGTCTGCCAGATGTAAAGTCGTCCCGCTCCGCCCGTTGCCTGCGATTCTTCCAGGCGCTGGAAGATAAACGCGGGAGCAAACATCAAAGCGCCTCCCAGCAGAGTCAGCGGCGCAAGGATGCGCCAGTTCATCCCTAGTTTATGCAGATAAAACAGAAGCATGACTGCAATTGCCAGCAGTGCTCCACGCGATCCCGTGACAAATATTCCCGACGTAATCAGCAGCGCGCAGAACGCAAGCAGAAGTTTGCCGCCCAATTTCGCTGAGCCCAGAAGCTCTCCCACTGCCAGGGAGAGCGGAAGCAAGAGGCTTGCCGCAAGAATGTTGGGATCCGTCTGCCTGCCGCCGAAGACAAGAGAGCCGCGCATGCTTGTGCTGAGATAGAAAATTCCACTGCGAAATTCATAGAGCGTGATGACCGCCGCAGCGCAACCGCCCAAAATCGCCAGTCGGCTGATCCGTGACACGTCCTTTTCCGAAAAGTGGCAGCTTGCCACCACCAGGTAAAATGCGAGAAGACTAAGCATGGTAGGCAATCGTTCGATCGCCGCTTCTCTATCGACGGACCAGAGCACCGTGCATCCCTCCCACGCAATAAACGCCAGCCAGAAAGCCGACGGACGCAGAGGAAGGCGGAATCGGCGCAAGGCCAGCGAGGATCCGAACGCAACAAACAGGGTTACCAGGCCGATGAGCGAAGTAAGTGTTATCCCGCCTGCGCCTGCCGGCAGACCTAGAACGTCGTCGAATGGAACGAAAAATACAAATACGCCCAGCCACATGTACGCGGGCCATACCGCCAACAGAGCAAGACCCAGGGTTCCGGCCAGCGGCACCCAGGCCTCCTTTGCCACGAACCACCCAACCAGCGTGGCGAGCAGCAGAAAAGCTGCACCGAAAAGCAGCTTTCGCGGTAATGAAATTGTGCTCAGATTCATTGCGGATTCGGCATTCGTACGATGTGATATAGCCTGCGGACGTTTTCTGGATGCAACAACAGAAGGCTGCATCCATACACTAGAATTCCGGTCGCGATTTCCAGTATCAACCGGACAAGCTCGGGCCACTCAGCAGGCAGGAACTCTCGCGCTACGAGCAATGCCGCAGCCATTAGAAATCCGCAACTGAATGCGGGCCACAGTGAGCGCATGAACTCAACCCATGGAAGTTCAATTTCACGAAAGGTCCGAAGAAAAAGCGGAATCGCCAGTACTGGATAGAGCAGCACCCATGTGGTCGCAATGCCGCTCGTGCCCCAGGTCGCTCCAATCAGGAATCCAATAGGGAAGTAGACGGCGGCGGCAATATTTGTCCACATGGTGAAACGGGTCTGCTGTTTGGCGTTCAGCAATGGGCCCAGGATATTGGTCAGCGCGCGAATCACCGCATAGGCAAGCAAGATGCGGAGCGGCCCAACCGCCGCGCTCCACCTGTCTCCGAGCGCTACATGAAGGAACTGGTCGGCAACAATCGCCAGGCCTACACCCATCGGCAGCACGATGACGGAGACCACTTCGGCCAGCGTCAGCAGGTACGTCCGCAGCGCACCGGTCTCGTTGTCCTTATGCGCCGCAGCAAAATACGAAGGCATCACGCGGTTGACGAGCTTTGCCATCTTGTCCACCGGAGCGCTCGCCAGGGTCCACGCGAAAGTATAAGCGCCCAGCGCCGCCTGCCCCAGCATCCGGCCCGCTGCCATGAAATCGGAATTCGAGTAGATGTACCAGGCCACGCTGCTTACCAGCATGTGGCTACTGAAGCGAAGCGGATAGCGCAGCGCGTTACGGCTGGGCCAGTAGAAGCTCTGGCGTCGCACTCGCAACGTTAGCAATGTCGATACCGCGGACATCAGGACGAGTCCGGCTACCAGGCTCCAGTAACCCGCACCCATCAGCGCCAGCGTCACCGTGCAGAGCGCGTAAGCAAGATACGAAACTGACTCAATGGTCGCCAGTGACTTGAAATCACAATCACGTTGCAGCAGTGCTGCCGGTACCGTCTTCAGCGCGGTGAGCACAAAGATAATGCTCATCCAGAACAAAATCATTGGCATACGCGGCATGCGGAAAAATACTCCGATTGCATGCGCCAGCAGGCAGGTCAGCGCAAAGGCCGCTATCCCCAACATGGCTACCAATGTATTGAGCTGTCCGATCTGTTCCTCGCCAAGCTCCTGAAGGTATATCACTACCCATCCCAAGGCTCCGCAGATTTCCGCCATTATGCCGACGCAGAGATAGGCCACTGCCACCAGACCAAAGTCAGCCGGGGTCAGCAGCCGGGCCGTGGTAAACGTTGCCAGCCATGTAAATAGCTGCGTTGACCACATCCCTCCACTGGTCCAGGCAAAGGCCTTTGCCATGTCGTGGAGATTCGACTGCTGATCTTCCGAAGACATCGCTGAGGTTACTTCGGAGATGGAGTTCACTGGCGCTGCCAATTTAACCTCACCTTACTTGTGAACATTTTCGAAAGTTGACAAGCAGAAAGGATCAAACGTTGCTTATGCGGCTCCGGAAGATTTCTTTTCGTAGCCGTAATAGGCGTAATCCCCGCTGTTGATCAGAGCGCCATTCATCACGATCTCAATCACCGGCGCCGCATTGACCGCCTTCAGAATGGATTCGCTTTGCGCCAGAGCGCCGCGAGTCGTTACTCCGTAGCGGCAGACCATGATGATTCCATCCACCAGCGTAGAGAGCACGCGAGCCTCCGCGAAAGGCAACAGCGGCGGCGCATCGATCACCACAGAGTCAAACTGCAAGCGCAGCGCATCCAGAATTTTTCGCATCGCGTCAGAGGACAGGAGGTCGGCCGGATTAAACGTCGCACCCGCTCTGCCCGCCGTTAATATCATCAGGTTGGGCAGCCCTGTTGCCGGATTCAAATGGATAGACTGCTGGCCCGCAAGCAGCTCGCTTAATCCCGTGCTGGAAGCAATGCCGAATGCTCTTCCAACTTTCGGCGCGCGAAGATCGGCATCCACCAAACAGGTTTTGCCGTGGCGTGAGAGCGCGCTTGCAAAGTTCACCGCCAGCGTTGACTTGCCCTCTCTGGGAACCGATGAGGTAACCAGTATGACGCGCAGCGACTTGCTCTCCCGCGCCAGCATTACACAGGAACCAAGGCTGCGTAGTGCTTCCGACTCCGGCGAACGAGGACGTTTTTGCAGGTACATTTCCGGCGTGCCCGCTTCCGAGAGCTTTCGCATTCGCGCCCGCTCGCGAAATGTCATGTCGCTTCCAAACTCCGGAATGAACGAGACAGATGAAGCGATTGCCATGCCCCGGAGATCTTCAACGGCGTGAATTTTCGAATCGAAGCTCTCGCGGATGAAGCCGATTAGAATTCCTCCCAGTAGTCCGATGAGCGCGCCCGCCGCCAGATTCAAGGTCCAGTTTGGACGGGTCGGCCGATCGAGCACGCGCGCACGGTCGACGATTGACATGTCCGTGGCGCGAGCGCCGGCTGCGATTCCAGCCTCCTTAATTCGCCGGTAGAGGTCATTTGCAAGTGTGGTGTTTGTCTCCACGTTCTTTTTCAGTTCGTTGTAGCGCGCAACTTTGCCAAGCTGTCCCGAGGCCTCCTTCACTTCCGCCGCAATGGCGTGCTGGCGCGATTGAGCGGCAGCATAGTTGGTCTTCAACTGCCGCATGATCGCGTCGGTTTGGAGATTCAACTGGTGCTGCAGCTCGGCCGTTTCGTTTTGCAGTTTTAGGACGGTGGGATGATTCTCCCCATAGGTCACTTCCTGTTCCTTCAACTCAACCTGGGCCGCCGCCAGCTTTCTTGACAGTTCTTGAACCACCAGGTTCTTTTGCACGTCCGCGACAGCATCAGGGTTGGTCACGGTGGAGAACAGCGACTGCAGTTGTGTGCGCTCGGACTGGGCAAGCGTTTCCTGGCGGCTAAGCTCGGACAACTGCTCGGAAACCGTGTTCCTGGCGCCGTCAACGTCGGCAATGCCCGTCTCTCTCTGGAACTGGGCAAGCGCCCGCGTGGAGGCATCCACACTATTCCGTACATCGTTCAATTGCGCTTCCAGCCAACTGGAGCGTTGTGCGATATCCGCCTCGCGCTGTGCGAAAGTCATCTCGATGAAGGTAGTCAGCACCGTATTCGTAACCGTGGCAGCCAACACCGGATCGGTGCTCGAGTAGCTGACGCTGATGATCCTGCTGGTCGAATCCCGCTGCACTGTGAGCTGCTTATGGAATCGATCGAGAGCCAGGTTTTCCGCGTGGGTAAGCTGGACCGCTCGATTCGCATCCCAAGTCGGAGCGGCATCATCGGACTGGATTCGGCGGGACAAGTTCCTTACCTTCGCGATCAGTCGTTCCAGAGGCTTTGGCGGCGCGGTGAACTCCGGCGCATCTTCAAGGTGGAGCTTTCGAATTACCGTGATCGCCAACTCGTCGCTCAGCAGTTTCTTGGTTGCCGTACCCATGTACTGATCGCTGCCGGCGTCAGAGCCGGCGGTCGGCGTATTGAATAACTCCGTACTCTGGGGATCGATTTCCAGCTGCGCTTTCGGCTCATAGGTTGGTTGTGTCGCAATTGTTACTGCGGCCACCACCAGAAACACCGTGACTGCGAACAGGGTAGAGATCTTCCAGTGTTTCTGCAGCTTCGCCCACAAGCGTGAGGCCTCCGACGCCTCGGAATGGAATACGGCCCCGGCGAATGTGCCGGGCGCTTGTCTCACGGTCAACGCTGTTGGCGAATCGATGATGGCTTTGACTGGGTGGGGATTGGGTGGTTCAAGTTTCAAACTCATTGAATGGTTCTCCAACTGCGGCTGAACAAGCGGGGTAACGAAAGGAGTGAACGTTCTGGAGCGATTGGAAGCGGCTTTGCCGGCACGGCGGTGAAGTGTGCTCTGACACGGGCATAGCTTCGCCCTCTGAACCGCATCCCCGGATCTCCCGGTCTGACGGAAAACGTCCAGCACAACATTCTTTAGAACAGTTTGCCGAAGCGCTGTTCTGTTCTTCTCCGCATCCTGTATGCATCAGCGCAGGAGCGAATCAGCTTAGATAGCGATGATGAGATGTGAAAATCACCTTGAGCGTTGTCAAGCCAGTGACAAACCTTTTAGCTCGCGCCTCACTCCACGGTACTTTCTACTCTCATCTCAGTCTTTGGCCGCCGTTCCAGTAAGGAGCGCCGCAGTGTCTGCAGCGCCTTCCACACCTTTGCCGGAGCGCGTTCTCGAAGCCAGTCTTTGCCGGCGCGTGAGATCTGGCTGCTTGCCAGATATGCGGCCCCGGCGCTACCCGGCCGGGAAAAGTGAATATCGATGTAGTGTCCAACATCGGCGCCCCAGCGTTGCTTGCTTGCCTGGTCGCCGTACAGAAAATCGTAGAAGCGGGCGCCGCTCTGGATGCACTCCCGAAGAATCTGACTCCGCAGAACATATCCCACGCTGTCGCTCGCATAGTCCGGATCGAAGCCTTCCTGCAAAGCATAGAAGCAGCTTCCGTAACGCATACCGATCTGCGCCGCCACTGGTACTCCGTCCATCTCCATCTGCCACAGCTCTAGCCAGCCGCGGGAGAGCAGCGCCCGCGTCATCTCTTCATAGAAGCGCCGCCGCTCAGAAAGGCTGAAACTTCCGGGCTCGCCTTTTGCTTCCCATCGCTTCTGGTGAAGCGAAAACAGAGTCTCCAAAAACGCGGGAATCTCATCAGGGCGCTCACAGCGCCGAAAGCACACCTGGTGTCGCGATTGCAGGCGGCGCAGCCGAATGCCAACTTTCTGCCGCTCCTTCGCGGAGAGTTGTTTCAGATACCCCTCCCAGGTTTCTGGCAGCGCGACCCTGGTAAAAGGGCGGTGCGCGGTCACTTCCTTCCATTCCAGATTGCGCAACTCATCCCTCAGCAGGACCACCACTTCGGATTTCGATGAGAGGCACTCGAACTCGCATAGATTCCATGGGGTTTGAACCATCCAATTCAGTAGGGCCGTGGCAACCTCAGCCGCATAGCCCGGCTTGACGATGAAGTCAAGATCGTCAGAGTCCCCCGATCCGTCACCCATCAGCCGCAGCACGCGGAGCTTGGCAAAGGCCAGAAATCTCCGGCTCTCCCAATAGAGCGGAGCAATCCCCACAACGCCCGCCTGCGGATCAGTAAAAACAAGCACGCAGAGTTTTCGCTTTCCGCCGTAGGCGCGCCACCAGGAGAACATCCACTCTGGAGTTAAGAAGATACTTAGTTCTGGAGCTTGAGCTACGAGGTTGCTCCACGAGGCTCGTATCTGTTGCACCTCGGCCCACTCATGGCACTCTGAAATCGCCAGCGGGTGCTGCTCCGTGGATACCATGCTTGGCAGTGCACTCATAGGGTTTCGGACCAGTTACGACGAAAGCTCATCAGTCACTCACATTAGTTGGGATTATGGGCATTCGAGATGCCTGAGTGGCTCAAATTGCATTCCGTACATCCAGGAAGTGAATTGCTGCTTCTAACTGTTGCGGTGAGGTAGAACCGGATGAGTGCAAGTCGAACGACCTTTCCGCCGGTGCATTCGCGGTGTGATGGCCCACAGCTTGTTTCGATGCATTCCGATACATGCGCGGAGAGCGTAAAAGCAGTTGAAGAGCTGCGCCCTGTCTGGGAGGCTCTGCCTGTTGCAAGTCCCATGCAGAGCTTCATCTGGGCGCAAGCCTGCGCCCAGGCGTTTCCAAATGCAGGATTAAGGATTGTTGCCGCGGGCGAAACAAAGCCGCGTGCGATTGCAGCCTTCATCGCAAGCCCGGATTCGGCTGCTCTTATCCCGCTCGGAGCCGAACTCTACGAGCCTACCGAATTTGCTTACGCAGACGACGGCGCTGCGGAGGAGCTCAGCGAGTTAATCGTGCGCCTGAAAGAGCCCATGCTGATCCGGGACATGCCGGCTGATTCCATCATCGTCGAAAGTCTCCGGCGCTTCGGCGGGCGGCGGCTTGTTACAAGTCCATCAGGCGGTCGTCCGTGGCTTGAACTGGATGATAGCTGGCTCGAACCGGAATCCCATCTCAACTCGGGACGCCGCTCAGATCTGCGTCGTGCTCTGCGCAATGCCGAAAAGCAAGGGCCGGTGCGTTGCGAAATCACGACTCCGACGCAGGAAACTCTCGCTCCTCTGTTGCACGATGCGTTTCGCGTGGAGGCGGCTGGCTGGAAGGGAGATCAGGGTTCGGCGCTGGCAACCGATCCGCAAGTGGGAGCGTTCTATACACGGCTGGCGCAGGCAGCCTGTCAGCGCGGTACTCTCCGCATTGGAATGTTGCGCATAGGAGATCACCCCGCCGCCATGCAACTTGCCATCGAGCAGAATGGCTGCCTATGGCTCTTCAAAATGGGCTTCGACGAATCCTTCGCGCGCTTTTCTCCAGGGACTTTGCTGATGGTGGAAAGCTTGCGCAGCGCCCGCCAGCGCGGCTGCGACCGGTATGAACTGATGGGCAAGAGCGAAGCGTGGAACCGGATCTGGGCGCCGCGCTTGCATGAGTCCGTTAGTCTGAATCTCTGTGCGCCAACCCTTCGAGGCTGGGTGAATGTTGTCGCCGAGCATGCCAAGGGCGCAATCAAAACTCAGTTGCGCGGTGAAATGGAGAGTTCAAGTTGAACCACACCATACGCCAGCGCATCGCTCGCATCGTGCTTCCGGTTATGCGCCGTGCCGCGCGCTCTTATATCGCGGGGCCCGAACTTGGCGATGCGCTGGCGATGGCCAGAACACTGGGTGCCCGCGATATGGCCAGCACTATCGCCTTCTGGGACGAAGATGGGGCCGCGCCTGGCGACGTACTCAACGCTTGCCTGAAGTCGGCGCAGGCGCTGGGGTCGGAGGGACTCGACTGCTATCTCTCCGTGAAGGCGCCATCGCTGCAATATTCCGCCGAAGCATTGCTGCAATTGATTGATCAATGTGAATGTAGAAAAACAAGGTTGCATTTCGATGCGCTGGGAGTGGACTCGGCCGATCCTACGCGCGCCCTGTTGGAGGCTTTGCTGCCGCGCTATGCCAACATATCGTTCACTTTGCCGGGACGCTGGGCGCGCAGTCTGGAGGACGCGGATTGGGCGGTGCAGCGCGGCGTCGGCGTGAGAGTTGTTAAAGGGCAGTGGCCCGATCCCGCGATGCCGCAGCGCGATCCGCACAAAGGATTTCTGGAGGTCATCGAGCGCCTTGCCGGAGGCGCCCGCTCAGTAGCTGTTGCCACGCACAACCCCACGCTTGCCGCGCCCGCGTTGCAGCGGCTGATGAAGGCGGGTACGCCTTGCGAACTGGAACTGCTCTTCGGATTGCCATCCAAAGCGGTGCTGAGAATCGCTGCCGCGATGGGGGTTCGCACTCGCATTTATGTTCCGTATGGTTATGGATGGCTTCCCTATAGTTTGTCGCAGGCGCGAAAAAATCCAAAAATTTTCTGGTGGATGCTGAAGGATGCGATGCTCAGGAGGCCGGAGGCGGCAATTTGAGCCGAGCGAAAGAGCGGACAACGATTGCACGGAGAGTTAATCGTTTTCGGACCTGGGTTGATGAATGAGTCAATCCTTTCGCGAGCGCGAAAGGATTAACCTTGGAGTAACCGGACGATTGCCAACGATTGACTAGAATGGCAATAGTTGAAAAGAAGATCCAAGAGCAAGGGCGGCCGCGATGAGGGCCGCCCTTTGACGTTAGTTACAGATGAGCGGTTATTTTTTTGTGCTGGAGTCATTCATGTCTGTTGCCGGAGCTGCGGGAGCGGCGGGCTGCTCGTACTTGACCCCGACGCTGAGAGGTTTGCGCGGGAGCAGTTCGTCACGGGTCGCGGCGTTGTAGAGGAACGAAGCCATGATAACCGAGGCCTGGATGAGATCATCGCGCTGGGCGCGATCATAGACATCCATGTTGGAGTGGTGAGAGCGGGTCTCGTACTCGACCGAATCCTGAATGAACTGAAAGCCGGGGATGCCAATCGCGTCAAACGAGATGTGATCGGTGGAGCCGGTGTTGCGCAAGGTGACGGTAGAGAAACCGAGATCGCGGAAGGGCTCTCCCCACTGCTGGAAGATGGGCGCAACGGCAGCGTTCTCCTGGGCGTAGATGCCGCGAATTTTTCCGGTGCCGTTGTCGAGATTGAAATAGGCGGAGACTTTTTCCTGGCCGGGCTTGAGGACGACGGGCAGCGGCGCCTGGCGCAAGTAAGAAGGAGTGGCGTCGTTCCTGGGTTCTTCGGGATAGCCAAAATGATCTTTGACGTAGGCGCGTGAGCCGAAGAGACCTTCCTCTTCGCCGGCCCAGAGGATGACGCGGATGGTGCGGCGGGGCTTGAGGCCGAGAGCATGGAGAATGCGAACGGCTTCCATGGCGACGGCGACGCCAGCGCCATTGTCGGTGGCGCCGGTTCCGGCTTGCCATGAATCGAGATGGCCGCCGACGAGGACGAGCTCATCCTTCTTGTCGGTGCCGGGAAGCTCGGCGACGGTGTTGAAAATCTTTCCGTTGTCCGGCGATTCGAAGTGCGACTTCACATCCAGTTCAACGGTGACGGGGACTTTGCGGTCGAGCAGGCGCTCCATGCGGTTGAACTGCTCGGCGGCGATGACGAGCTGGAGGACGCCATCCGGGGCGCCGGGCTTGAAGTTCTGCGTTCCCTGCACAAAGAGCAGACCTTCATCGCCATGGCTGGCTTCGATGGAGGCCGCGACCTTTTCGTCCTGAAGAAATTTTTCAATCGCCATGCCGAGGCGGCGGCGCTGCAAGAGCTCTTCGCGGCTCCAGAGGCGGCCGGTAGGATCCCTGTAGCCACCGCCGGGGATGGGAAATTCGGCAAGTTCCTTGAGCTTGGCTTCGTCGTAGCGATGGAGCGCGGCTTCGCTTTCCGGCTTGAGCTCGCGCGGCTCGCCGAGGAGGACAATTTTTCCGGCGAGCTGACCCTTGAGCTTCTCAATATCTTCGAGGGATTTGATCTTGACGGCAACAACCTCTCCCTTCACGGGGCCGTTGGTGGCGGGCGTCCAGGCTTTGGGAAAACCGAAGAGGACGGCATTGTCCGGCGAGGTCATGCGCAGGGAGATGGAATCCAGGGCCCAGCCGCGGCCAAAGGGAAGCGCTTCGAGGTGAGCGTTGGAGAGTCCCCAATCGGTGAGCTGCTGCTGAGTCCAGAGATTGGCTTTCTTGAGATTCTGCGAACCGGCGAGGCGAGGGCCAATGCGATCGGAGATCTCGGAGAGGGTCTGCATCACCTGGCTATGGTGAATGCCTTCCTGACGGATGCGGGTGACGACCTGGAGATCGACGGGCTCCTGACTGGGCGCGGTAGCTGCAACAAGCGGGGCGGCAAGAACGAAGAGCAGCGCAAAAGACACTGCGAGAGGAAAGCGTTTTGCATGGCGAAAAAGGGGCATCGATCTGGACCTCGAATGGGGTAAAGGTTCTCGCGGCAGGAGCGCGGCGAGTGATATTCGGCTGGAAAATCTTAGCACTCCGAGGCTGGGGCTGGCGAACGTCGGCTGGGGTGAATGAGAGGAATACAGGAGGGCGATGCACTGCCGAATTGGGAGCGCGGTTCTGTTTTGAAAACAAGAAAAGCAAGCCGTTGAAATACCGCGAAGCAGGCGGGCAAAAATAAGGATTCTCGAAGGAAGATTGTCGTGCGAGTGCATTTTGTTTTAACGAATGCAGGCAGAGCGGGCAGTACATTTGGGGGAAACAGATGATGGAATCGGCTGGAGCGAGGGCGGAGTTTCCTGTTGTATTGAGAGCGGATTGCGAGGAATCGATGAAGCAGACGATTCTGCTGGTGGAAGACGAGGAGATGGTTCGGGGGCTGATGTGCGAGGTGCTGGAGCGGGATGGATATAAGGTTCTGTCGTGCTCCCATCCCAGAGAAGGGATCGAGGCGAGCAAGCGGCATTGCGGGCGGATCGACTTGTTGCTGACCGACGTGGTGATGCCGGGCATGAATGGGTGGGAGATGGCGAAGCGTATACAGGAGATTCTGCCGAAGTTGCGCGTGGTATTCATGTCGGGTTATACGGAGCATGCATTGACACACGATGGCGAGGTTGATTCGAGGATTGAATATCTGCAGAAGCCTTTCACACTGCGAACGCTGAGAGAGAAGTTGACGCGCTTGCTGAGTCCGGCGGAAGAGCGGGTACAGTGAAGAGCGGGGTTGTGATGTTTCAAGGGGAAGAATAAAGGCGAGATGATGGATGCACATCTGCTGAATGCGGCAGATGTAGGGGAAAGGCTTCGAGGCCAGCGTAGCTCCGGCAGACGCTGGATTTTTTTAGCGGGTGGGGGCGGACGGCCGGGTGGATGTTGCGGGAGCAACCGAATGAGTGGCGATGATGACGATATCGACGCGGCGATTGAGGCGGCGTCCGTCTTCGGTGGAGTTATCTGCGATGGGGTGGAACTCGGCATAACCGGCGGCGGAGAGACGGTCCGGGCCGATGCCCTCGCGGGTGAGCAGGAGGCGGATGATCTCAGTGGCGCGTGCGGTGGAGAGCTCCCAGTTGGACTGGAACTGGGCGGTGTGGATGGGAACATTGTCGGTGTGGCCTTCGATGCGGAGATTGCTGCTGACGGAGGTTAGGACGGAGCCGATGCGGTCGAAGGTGTCCATGGAGTTGGCGCGTAGAGTTGCAGATCCGCTATCGAAGAATCCGATCTCGCGCAGACTGAGGACGAGACCCTCGCGGGTTTCGCGGATCGAGACGGTACGGCGGTCGAGTTCAGAGGCAAGGCCGAGTTCAAGCTTGTGGCGGATGAACTCGGTGCTCTCGCCGGGACGGATGGCTTCAACGGGAGCGGGCACGGTGCCGGGGATCATGACAGGAGCGCCGCCCTCTCCGGCACCGACGCCGAGCTGCTGAAAGCCGTTGGTAATGGCGTTGGAGAGGCTTGACATGCGAGCCTTGTCAACCTGGGACGAGGAATAAAGAACAACGAAGAAGGCAAAGAGCAGGGTCATGAAATCGGCATAGGAGACCATCCACCGTTCATGGCTGCCGTGTTGTTTGGATCGCTTTTTCATTGGGGTTTACGCACTCTGCTCCTCGGATTGGCGTTGGGCGTTGGAGCGGGCCTCCTGCTTTTCGGCAGCCTCGTGGAGGAATCCGTTGAGCTTGGTCTCCAACATTCGCGGGTTGATTCCTTCGAGAATGGAAATGACGCCTTCGAGGGTGAGCTCGCGAAGAATCTGGCGCATGCGCAGGCGATGGCGCAGCTTGCCGGCGATGGGCAGGGCGACGAGATTGGCGAAGCCGACGCCATAAATAGTGGCGACGAAGGCGACGGCAATTCCGCGGCCGACTTCGTCGATTTTATCGAGATGCTGCATGACCTGAATGAGGCCGAGGACGGCGCCGATGATGCCGATGGTTGGGGCAAAGCCGCCGGCGGCTTCATGGACGCGCGACAACTCTTCTTCAGCCTCGGCGCTGGCGTCGAGTTCGAACTGCATGATGGCGCGGAGTTCGCTGGATTCGGTGCCGTCGACGGCGAGCATGAGAGCTCGGCGCATGAAGGGATCGTCGATGAGAGGCAGTTCGGCGTCGAGAGAGATGATGCCGTCGCGGCGCGCCTTCTGAGCGAGCTTAGTGAGGCGGCTGATTTCGTCGCTGGCGCGTGAGGGCGGGTCAAAGAAGACGATACGGAGGCCGCGAATGGCGGCGAAGACGGTAGTGAGCGGAAACTGGAGGAGAACGGCGCCGAGTGTGCCTCCGGCGACGATGAGGGCGGCGGTGGGCTGGAGGATCTGAGTGAGTTTGCCGCCTTCGAGCAGAAGTCCGGCGGTGATGCCTCCAAAACCAACGGCGAGTCCGGCAACGGTTGCCTTGTCCACGATAGACCTCTACTCCTGGGATGGCGGTTGGGAATCGTCGTGGCCAGGATCTGGGCAGGACGGCGGGAGCGCGGAAAAGAGGAGATTGCGGCGGTAGGCGAGAACGCGGCGCATCACCTCGGGAGTGGCCTCGCGGACGACCATCTTGTCTCCGGTGACGAGGGTGATGACGGTATCCGGATTCTGCTCGACGAATTTGATGAGCTCGGCGTTGATGACGAGCGGGTGTCCGTTCAGCCTCGTGAGTTCGATCACCGCGTGCCTGCCTTCCATAGATGTTATCGGCGGAGAGCGGACAAAGCTTAAGCGGTCGGGCAAGGAAGACGGCCAGGACGGGAAAAAAATAAAAACGAAAGAAGAGTAAAGGTTACGGGAAGCGGAGTCGATAGCACTTGTGTAAAGCAACGGCCCCAGCGGAAAGAACGGCAATCCGGCCGCGCCGCGACGAGGCAAAAAGGAGATACTCCATGTCACTCAGCATTCTGAACAACGTAACCGCGATGTCGGCCGAGAACCAGTTGAATCTGACCAACACGGCTTTGCAGAGCACGCTGCTCGAATTGTCCTCGGGCTCGAAGTTGAATTCGGGCGCCGATGATCCCGCGGGTCTGTCGATTGCGAATGGACTGACCGCGAACATCACCGCGCTGACCCAGTCGGCGACCAACGCATCGGATGCATCAGGCAGACTGCAGGTGGCCGATGGCGCGCTGTCCCAGGTGACCAGCCTGCTGAACCAGGCGGTGACACTGGCGACCGAGTCAGCCAGCGATACGGTTTCCGATGGCTCACAGCGGGCGGCGCTGGACAACGAATTCTCATCGATCAAGTCTGAAATCGACAGCATCGGCTCGACGACTACCTTCAACGGCTCGGCAGTGTTTGCGGGCGGCAGCACGAACTACGGACAGCTCGTGATGAGCGGTACGGGGCTGGGCACGGCATCGGCGATTACAGCCGCGGACTCCAAGCTTGTGGTCGGGGTTACCGGCGGCTCTACCTATACCTTCAACGCAGGTGACACCGACAAGACGGTTGGAGCCCTGATCACCGACATCAATAGCTCAGGCGACGGGCTGGTCGCCTCGTTGAACAAGGCCGGCTCACTGGTGATCACCGACACGAACAACCGCGCTACCAGCACAGCGACAGAGCTTTCGTCCGCCGGGACCACGCTTGAGGCGGGCAGCGACAGCGCGGCGGAGACGGGCACGCTGGCCACCAACAACAGCGCGTTCAATGTCTTCCTGAGTGACGGCACGAGCGCCGGCAGCAGTTCGATTTCAACCAACCTGGGCGCGCTTTCCTCCGACAACATGAACGGCGTGAGCCTGAGTTCGGACAATCTGCTGAGTGCGACCTCGTCGCAGAGCGCGTTGACCGATATCAATAACGCGATTGCGCAGGTTGCGGCGCTGCGCGGCACCCTTGGCGCCAACATGAACCGGCTGACGGCGGCGGGGAACGTGATCAACGACCAGGTTCAGAACCTGACCTCGGCCCAGGACAACGTGAGTTCGGCGGACATTTCGCAACAGGTTACCAAGATGAGTGCAGAACAGGTGTTGACGCAGACGGGCATCTCGGCGCTGTCCCAGGCCAACCAGATGCAGCAGGCGTTACTGAAACTGCTCCAGTAGGCGAGCAGTTAGACCAGGGGTGAAGCCAGAGGTGGCTTCACCCCCGTTTTGCTTTCGGAGAAGCGCAGAGAGGAGGAACGAAATGGCGATCGACGCAGTGACACCGGCATCACGGGAGATTGCGGCAATTAGCGCCGTTCCTCAGCACTCTTTAACCAGAAGGGACAGGGAATTGCTGGTGGAAGAAGGGCAGCCGCCGATGGAAGTGGCTGAAACCGAGCTGGAAGCGTTGCACTGGCGAAAGCGCGAAGAGCTGCGAGAGAAGTGGAAGAGACGGCAGGACGAGCGAGAGGCGAGAGGCGAGGCAGACCAGGGCGAGGCGAAAAAAGCACTCCAGGAAGCCGACCAGGAAGAAGACGAAGAGGTCCGGGAAGAGCCGGAGCCAATACAAAAGAGCGCGGAAGCCGCAGAGGAGGACGAGACCGGAACATTGTTCAACGACCGGTCCTAAGCAGCCTATGAGTACATCGAGTGTTGGATCGGGCTTAGTGAGTTCGAATGGCACCGAGCTGATCGCGGGCGCCAGCTATACCAACGGAAACGGCATCAATGTCAGCGAGACGGTGAACGCGATACTGCAGGCGGACGCCGCTCCGGAGACAGCGTGGCAGAACGACCAGACAACGCTGACCAACCAGGAGACGGAACTGGGTAACTTGCAGACGGAGTTGTCAACGTTGCAGAGCTCGTTCCAGAGCCTGAGCGAATCCGGCGGCGTTTTTTCAACTCTGGATGCGATCTCGTCGGACACTTCGGCGGTGAACGCAACGGCGAGCAGTTCGGCGACGGCGGGAACGCACACGGTGGTGGTGAACAGCCTGGCGACGACCGGGGAGAGCTACTCGAATGACCTGAGCTCGGCGAGCTCGACGATTACGGCGGGTGCGCTGGTATTTACGCTGGGCAGCGGCGCGCAGCAGACGATCAACATACCGGGAGACAGCACGACCGATTCCAGCGGGAACACTACGACCTCAACCACGACGACGCTGACGAACGCGGCGGCCTACACGGCTGGCGCTGACCTCGACGGCGTCGGGCGCGGCGGCGAGCGTTGCAGTGCAATCGGCGCCGGGTGGATTGACATTTACGAATGTAGCGGGCACGGACGCAAGTTTGACGGTGGACGGTGTACCGATTGACTCGAGCACGAACCAGATCAGCACGGCGATCACCGGGGTGACGCTGAACCTGACAGGCACGACGTCAGCATCGGGAGTTTCGGTGCAACTCGGGGCGGATACGACCGACATCACAACGGCGGTGAACAGCTTTGTCACGGCGTATAACGCCGCGGTCACCGACCTGAACAATCAGTTTCAGTACAACGGAAGCGTGGCGGCGGGAAGCACGACCAGCTCGTCGGACGCTACCTCGGGCGTGCTGGAGGATGATCCTACGGCGCGGCTGATACAGGAGCAACTGCTATCGGCGATGTCTGTAACGGGCGGCAGCGGCAGCGGCAGCTCCGGGGTCAATACGCTGGCCGACCTGGGAATCACGATGAACGACGATGGCACCCTGACGCTGGACAACAATACGCTGCAAAGCGCGCTGACGAATAACTACGGCGCCGTGTCGAACTTCTTCCAGAGCACGGATGCCTCGAGCTTTGGCGGAAATTTCTCCGACATGATGACGAACCTGACGGATACGAGCGACAGCCCGATCGTGCTGGACCTGAGCGGACTGAAGGCGAACTACACCGACGACCAGGACAACATCAACACGCTGCAGGCGCAACTGGCGACGCTGCAGACAACCCTGACGAACCAGTACAGCGCGATGAACGTAACGCTGCAGATGTATCCGACGACGATGGATGAGATTGATACCGAACTCGGATACAACACCAACAACAATAACAACAGCAGCAGCTAGGAAAAAGGCGAATGAGACAAGCCGAAGTCAACAGGAGTTACCGGGAGGCGGAGATCCGAGGCGCCAGCAGCGTGGAGTGTACGATCATGCTCTACGAGATGGCGATTAGCGACCTGCGCAAGGCGATTCAGTGCCTTGGCGAAGGCGACATTGAAGGACGGACGAATGCGCTGGTACATAGCCTCCATGTTCTTGAACAGCTACAGGGGACATTGCAGATGGAGAGCGGCGGCGCGGCGGCCAAGCATCTGTATGGCTTCTACTCGCTGGCGCGGGCGAAGATACTGGAAGGGCAGATGAAGAGCCGCGGGCGGCTGCTGGAGGAGATTCTGGAAGCGATGCAGCGGATGCAGACGATATGGAAGGAAGTGAGAGAGAGTTGCCAGCCGGCGCGAGCCGGAGCCGCGGAAGCATGGATGGTTGCGGGCGAGCGCTCGGCGAGCGGAGCCTGGAGCGCATAGGAAAGAGCGGTGCGAAAACAAGTCCGGCTGCACGGAAGATGTACCCCGGCGAGGGTAAAGCAAGAATCGATCACTGGCCAAAGGGCTTGAGGCCGTGCGGGAGACTCGCGCAGCAAAGGGATCTTTCGCTCAGGATGACACTCTCAAAAATACATTCCTCTCAATCACCCCTGCCTAATACGAAGAAGGTAAATCAACCATGGAACTGCAATAGGAAGAAAGGCCGCGAGCACGCGGCCTTTTTTGCATGAAAATCGTGCGCGGCTATTGCTGAATGTAGTCGAGGAGGTTGGCTTGCTGATTGATCTGGGCGGCGGCGGCGACGGTGGCGTTGAGGGCAGTCTCGGCCTGGGTTACGTTGGTGGCGGCGGTTGCCGTGTCGGCCGAGACCAGAGTGTTCTGATAGGTAGTGATGTTGACTTTTTCCTGGGCGAGATAGGTTTCGTTGGTGGTGAGTTCGTTGACCGTGTTGCCGTAGAAGACCTGGGCGGTATCGACGGCGTTGAGAGAGTTGCCGACGCTGGTTTCGGCGGCGGAGATGCTGGAGGTGTCGCCGGATTGCAGGGCGGTGACCAGCGACTGCAGGGCGGTGAAGACATTGGCTCCGGACTGGGAAAAGATGCTGCTGCCGGGCAGGTTTGAGGCGACCGAGAGACCGGTTCCGATCTGCACCTGGTTCTGCTGACTGTTTCCGACGTAGTTGATTTGAGTGGGATCGGAAGAGTCGGCGACATAGGGAGCAGTTCCGGTGGCGGTTCCGGCGAAGAGGTACTGTCCGGCGTAGGAAGTATTGGCGAGCGAGAGCATCTGGCTCTGAATGCCCGAGACCTCGGTGGCGATGGAGTTGAGATCGCTCTGGTTCATGGTGCCGCCAGCGCCCTCGACGCCAAGGCTGACGGCGCGCTGGAGGAGGGTGACGGCGGAATCGAGGGTGCTGTTGGCGGTGTTGAGGACGTCGGTGAGCGAATCGGAGTTTGCCGTGTACTGGTCCACGGCGGCGGCTTGGGAGTTTTCATTGACCATGGCGGCTTCGGCGGCGGGATCGTCGGAGGGAAGATTGACGCGGCGTCCGGTGCTGAGCTGCTGAATTGCGTTGCTCTCGTTCTGCTGCGCCTGGTCCATCAGGTTGACCATGTCGGCGCTGTAATTGGGATTGACTCTCATGATTTCGTACTCCGGAACGTAATTTAGACCCCGATTTAGTACCCCGGATCGGTGACGCCCATATCGAGCACATTGCCCATCAGGGTATCGATGGTGGAGATGACTTTTGCGGCAGCCTGGTAGGAGCGCTCGTAGAGCAGGAGATTGGAAGACTCCTCGTCGAGCGAGACGCCCTCGACCGAGCTCTGCTGGTTCTGCAACTGGGTGATGATGTTGCCGGTGGCAGTGGCGTTGGAGTTGGCCTGGGAGATGGTGTTGCCGATGGAGAAGGTGAGATTGGAGAAGGCGTCGTCGGGCGTGTTGCCATTGATGATGGACTGATTCTGCAGGGCGAGCATGTTGGTGAGATTGGAGTTGTCTCCGGAGGCTCCGCCGGATGCGGCAGCCGCGATTTGCGAGCCGCTGGTGAGTGCGACGGCGATGGACGAGGCCGCGCCGGTGGCGCTTCCGGAGGTAGTGTTGGGCGGATCGAAGATGGCGGCGCCGGCGTTTCCGTTGGCGTCCGAGCCTGCGGTCTGGACGGTGTTGACGGCCTGCGCGAACTGAAAGGCGAACTGGTCGAGCTGAGTCGAGAGGGTTGCAAGCGTCTGGTCGCGGGTTTGAAGATCGCCGCCAAGGGTGCCTCCCTGGATGGCGCTGGTGATGTCGGTGCCTCCGGCATCGACATCATTGAAGCCGCTGGAGTTCAGGGAGTTGGTGAGTGCATAGGCGGTGCTGCCAACGACCAGCGGGGTTCCGTTGGAGGTCGTGAGGGTAAGACCGTCCGAGCTGTTGACTGTGTTGTAGCCCATGATGGCGGAGAGCTGGGAGAGAAGATTGGAGAGCTGGTCCTGGTCGGAGTTGGTGCTCTGGCCAAGGTTCTGGGCGGTGGTGATGGCACCGTTGGTGGCGGCGATCTGCTGCAACAGGGAATTGGCGTTACTGGTCTCCTGCACAACGGACTGGTCGGCCTGCTGCTGTGCCTGCGTGACAACGGATGCGGTGCTCTGGAACGAGGAGGCGACATTGTCGGCGGCGGTGAGCACGTCGGAGCGCAGCGATCCGTCCGAGGGAGAGGTGGAAAGCTGCTGCAGAGAGCTGAAGAAGGAGTCGATGGTGGAGCCGATGGAGCCCGAAGCGGTATCGGAAAAAACGGTCTGGAGCGCGGAGAGGGAGCTGGAGACGGTGCTGCTTAGATTCTGCTGCGCGGTGGCGGCATTGATGCTGAGGTCGAGGACGGTGTCGCGCATGCTCTGAATGGCTTTGACATCGACTCCGGTGCTTCCATCGGCGCCCGATGGGGCAGACTCCTCGAGGACAACGGTGCGGCGGGCGTAGCCGGGAGTGTTCTGGTTGGCGATGTTGGTGGTGGTCACGTCCATGGACTCGGTTGAGGCGAGCAGGGATTGGACGGAGACGTTGAGATCCGCGGTGAGTCCCATGATCAGCCCCTGAAATGCACCGAGGCGCGACCGGGGAAGGAATGGCCGCCGGCCTCCAGGATGGAGTGGATGGTGCGCGTCCAATGAATAGAGTGCTGGAGGAGGCGATCGTAAACGCGGTTGAGCTCGCGCACCTTGCGGGCGGTTGCCGCTGCGGCTGGGGAATAGGGTAACGCTGGGCTGCTGCCCGCGGGCGCGGGCAAAGACCCACATCTGCTGACTGCGGCAGATGTAGGGCAGCGCAGACTGGCGAGCCTATCGCAGATTGAGCGCTGGCGCTCGACGGCAGAGTCAAAGGCTGCGATGTCCCAGGCGACCAGCGCCTCGATTGCGGCGGAGATGGCCGAGAGCAAGGCGTCGAGTTCGCCGGGCCCGGCTTGAGGCGCGACGAGCTGGGCGGTGGGCGGATTCATGCTCAGCTCCGGAAGAGATTCTGGAACATGGCGGTGGCTACGGCGTGCGCGTTGACCGTATAAGTGCCGGTTTCCAACTGAGTGCGCAGGGCATCGACGCGGTCCTGACGGATGGGAACATCGCCGGAGAGCTGGCTGGTGGCGGAGCTGATGGTGGCGGTGTCTTGCGAGGCACCGGGCGCATTGAGGGTGGACAGGGAATTGAGCGAATCGCCGGTGCCGGTTGCGGCCTGCATGGTGCCGCTCTTGAGAGTGGCGGAGGAATCGATCTCGGGCTGACCCTGGTTCTGAATTCGAAGGCTCATAAAACTCCTTTATTCCTTCCTGAATTATTTATCGGCATTGTGGCAGCGAGCTTGAGTGACATAAGTGCAAATCCTTATTTATTTTCCTGCGGAATCTTTGCGGGCAAAGTTCCCACAGTGGGAGAGGCGGCGGCGGATTTTAATCCGAGTGAGTGCTCGATCATGCCGGCGATTCCGAGGACGTGACGTTGCGCCAGCGCCTGGGAGACGGCGCGGACGCCGAGAGCGCACCAGGTGTCATGACCGGCATCGCTGTTCTGATCGTCCTCGATGGAGAGATTCTTCTCCATTTTTTCGAGGACGGAGCTGAAGAGCGATGCTTCGAACTCCTGGGCTCCGCTGGTGGCGCGCTGGTTCTGCAGGTGAGCGGCGAGCTGTTTGGGATCGGAGATGAGGTCGGTGACGGCTGGGGCGATTTGCGGAGTGCTCATATTGCCTCCAGAGGGGAGCGCTTCCACGGAAGGCGAAGCAGGCGGAATTGCTTTTGGGTCTGAATGAAATATTTGAGCAGTGCGGGGATTCCTCGCGACGCTCGGAATGACAACCTGGAGTGGTTGCAGGGAGGGTATGGCTTGCCCTCCCACCTTAGCCGCAAAAACGGCGGCGAAGGTGGGGCACCCGCGCTGGTGCTGGGAGTGTCGGGTACGCGGCAACGGACGCCGCTCCGGCTGCTGGCGCTGGCGGGTACGCGGCAACGGACGCCGCTCCGGCTGCTGGCGCTGGCGGGTACGCGGCAACCGACGCCGCTCCGGCTGCTGGCGCTGGGAGTGTCGGGTACGCGGCAACCGACGCCGCTCCGGCTGCTGGCGCTGGCGGGTACGCGGCAACGGACGCCGCTCCGGCTGCTGGCGCTGGCGGGTACGCGGCAACGGACGCCGCTCCGGCTGCTGGCGCCCGGGGGTCATAAAACCTCCAGTTCGGCTTGCAATGCGCCGGCGGCTTTGAGCGCCTGGAGGATGGAGACGACATCGCGTGCGCTGGCTCCGATGGCCTGGAGTCCGTTGACGAGCTGCTCGACGGTGGCGCCTTCGTTGAGTTCGATGCGTTTGGTGGGCGCGCTGGCGGCGTTGACGGTGGTCTGCGGGACGACGGTGGTTTCGCCGGTCTTGCTGAATGGATTGGGCTGCGAGACCTCGAAGACCGTGGAGATGTCGATCGACAGCGAACCCTGGAGAATGGAGACTGCGCCGAGGCGGGCGTCGCGGCCCATGACGATGGTTCCCGTCTTTTCATTGACGACGACCCGGGTGGGCGAGCTGATTTCAACGGGCAGGGACTGGATGCGGGCGAGCATGGTGGGAACATCCTGTCCGGCGCTGGCGATCTGAATGCGGCGGCTGTCAGAGGCGGTGGCGATGGGGCGTCCGAACTCGACGTTGATGCGCAGGGCGATGAGTTGGGCGTTGGCAAAATCGGCTTCACGGAGAAGCAGGGAGAGCGAGGCGAGATTGTGCAGGTCGGGCGCGACATCGCGCTCGGCGACGGCGCCGTTGGCGATGCGTCCGACGGTGGGGTGATTGAGCTGCTTGCTGACTCCGCCGGAGCCGGCGCTGTATCCGCCGATGGCGAGCGAGCCTTGCGCGGTGGCATAGATCTGACCGTCTTCCCCGCGCAGAGCGGTGAGCAGAAGCGTACCGCCATCGAGGGATTTGGCGTCGCCGATGGAGGAGACGACGACGTCCATCTGAGTTCCGGCGCGGGCGAAGGGAGGAAGCGACGAGGTGACAAAGACCGCGGCGACGTTTTTTACGGTGATGCCTGTAGGGGCAATCTGCAGGCCCATGCGCAGCATGATATTGGCGAGCATCTGGTTGGTGAAGATCGTCTGCTTCTGATCTCCGGTGCCGCGCAGGCCGACGACCAGGCCGTAACCGATGAGGGAATTTTCACGTACTCCCTCGACGGTGGTAACTTCGCGAATGCGCACCCGGTGCGGAGACGAGAGCGCGGCATTGTCGGCGGGGGCGGCGAAGGCCATGGCCGAGGCGGCAAGCAGGAAAAGCGCGGCGAGCAGCTTCCATCCGGTCGGATGAATGCGGTTGCAGGGATGATGCGTCCCGCTCTCCCACCTTAGCCGCAAAGGCAGCGGCGAAGGTGGGACACCCGCCCTGATCGTATTCGCATTGAACCCAACGTTTTTCGTCATGGCTGTTTACTCATGGTTAGAAGCTGAGCAACTTCAAAAGTATGCGGGTGACGATATTGGGCTGGCGTACCGCGTCGCTGATGATGCCTTTGCCCTTGACGTCTAGCTGGAGGTCGAAGAGCTGATAGGAATACACGGAGTTGTTGGAGGCGATGTCGGCGGGGCGGACGACACCGCGCAAGGTCACGTATTCATACTGCTGATTGGCCATCACCTGACGGTGCGCCTCGACGACGAGCAAGCCGTTGGGCAGGACGGCGACGACCAGAGCGGTTATCACGGTGTTGAGCGAGCTCTGGGAATTTGTTGCGCCGCTGCCGGAGAGCTTGGTGCTGGAGTTGGCGGCGAGCAGCGGATTGAGGAACGACGGCGACTGGCCTCCGACGGCGGTGACGCCGCTGGAGTGCGAGAAATCGCGCTGGGTGGCGACCGAGCCGCTCTGCGCGATGGTGGTGGACTCGACGACCTGGATGGCAATGGTGTCACCGAGGGCGTGAGCTCTGACGTCGGCGACGGGATCTGCGAGCAGTCCGCTGGCGGTAAATAGACTGCCGCTGGGATTGGCCTGCGATGAGGGCGGCGCGGCGGCAAGCTGCTTCAGGTACTGGCCGAGCGAGTCCGGCGGTTTTTCCATTTTCATTTTTTTGCCGGACGCGGCGGGCGTGGAGAGCAGCAGGAGCGTGAGAGCAAAGGCGGCGAAAGGTCTGGGAGTGCGATTCATAAGCTGCTCAGGCTCCTGCCGCGATGATGGCGACTGCGTTGGCGCTGAGAATGCGGGCGCGAACGATGCGGTTGGTCTGCGGAATACGGACGCGGATCTCGGCGCCGACGGCTCCGGAGTCGAGGGCGACGACCGGAAGCTGGGCATGGATGAATTCGGTGCGCCAGTCGGCTCTGAGCGCGGCGCCGGCGCGCACGATTTTGGGCGCTGGAGGCTGATTCCCACACTCGCCAACCGCTTCGCAGCCTGGTACGCCGCAATCGACGCCGCTCCGGCTGCGGGCGCCCGGCGGATATGGGCCACCCTTTCGCTGTTCCCCACATTCGCCAAAAGAAGGCGAATATGAGCCACCCGGGGGCGAATATGGGCCACCCGTGGATGGGTGTGGGCCTCCCGAGGATATGGGGGAGAGATCGAGCAGCACCAGATGCGGCAGGGTCGGCGCTGGACAATGCAGAGAAAGCGCGGTTGCGCCGGTGGATGCAAGCCGGGCGCGAGCGATAGCGCAGCCTTCGAGGGCGGCGGCCTCGGGCGCGAGGAGAATTTGCGAGGCCTCTACTGGGCGGTGGAGCTGCTGAGAGAGCCACAGCCCCACATCTGCCGACTGCGGCAGATGTGGGGCACCTTTTGCCTGCCGGGCAGCTTCACGCGGCTGGAGCGGGGCGGTGTCGGCAGCGGATGCAGTTGCCGAAGCGAAGAGGCAGAGGGTGCAGAGGAGCGCGGATAAGAGGAAAGAGCGCATGGTTATTTTCCGAGCTGATTGACTTCCTGAAACATCTGATCGGCAGCCTTGGCGACCTGCGAGTTGGCCTCGTAGGAGCGCTGGGCGAGGATCATCTGGATGAACTCCTCGACGGTGTTGACGTTGGACTGTTCGAGCGAGCCCTGCAAAAGAGTGCCGAGGCCCTCCGAGCCGCCGGGATTGCCGACGATGGGATCGCCCGAAGAGCTAGTGGGCAACAGGAGATTGGCTCCGACGCTGTTGAGGCCGCCGGGATTGGGGAAGGTGGCGAGCTGAATCTGGCCGATCTGCTGCGACTGGGTCTGATTAGGCTGAGAGATGGAGACGGTTCCGTCTTCGCCGATGGTGATGGCCGTGGCGTTGGCGGGAATGGTGATGGCAGGCTGAAGGGCATCGCCGTCCGAGGTAATGACGTTGCCCTGCGAATCAAGATGAAAGCTGCCGCAGCGGGTATAGGCGATCTGTCCGGAGGGAGTGAGCACCTGGAAGTAGCCGAGGCCTTGAATGGCGAGGTCGAGCGAGTTTCCGGTCTGCTGAAAGTCGCCCTGCGACTGGAGGATTTCGGTGGCGGCGGCGCGGGTTCCAAGTCCGATCTGCAAACCGGCGGAGACGGTCTGCTGGGTGGCTGCGGCGCCGGGAGTGACCATGTTCTGATAGACGAGATCCTGAAACTGGACGCGGCGCTTACGGAAGCCGGCAGTGTTGGCGTTGGAAAGGTTGTTGGCGACGTTGTCCAGATTGGTTTGCTGCGCGGTCATGCCGCTGGCGGCGGTGTAAAGCGAACGGAACATGGAGGTCTCCTAAACCTTGGGCAGATCTTCGGCTGCGATCTTGTCGAACTCGTTGTGAAAGGTGGTGAGCGCGCGCTGCATCATCTCGGCGTTGCGCTGAATTTCAATGAGGCCGACGGCGCACTCGACGGGGTTGACGTTGGCGCTCTCGAGCGAAGCCTGCTGCACGGTAAGCTGGCTGGCTGGAAGGGCGGCGGCAGTGGGCGCGGAGAAGTAGGCGTCGCCGAGGGAAGTGAGAGAAACATTGGGGTCGAATTCATTGAGCTGCAACTGTCCGGCGATGTCACCGTTGACCGAGATGACTCCGGCGGAGCTGATTTCGGCATTGCCCTCGGGTAGGAGGATCGGACCTTTGTCGCCGAGCACCGGATAACCCTGAGCGGTGACGAGCGCGCCATCCCTGGTGAGATGGAAGTTACCGTTGCGGGTGTACTGCACACCGGTGGGAGCCTGGACGGCGAAGAAGCCCGGGCCTTCGAGAGCGAGATCGAGCGGGTTGCCGGTCTGCTGGAGGGAGCCTTGCGAAAAGTCGGTATGCGGGGAGCCGAGGACTCCGAAAGAGCTGACGGCGCGGGTGGAGACGTTGGCCGAGGCGCTCATCATCTGAGTCTTGAAGCTGACGCGCTGGCCGCGAAATCCGCTGGTGTTGGCGTTGGCGAGATTGTTGGCCGCGAGATCGAGCTCCTGGGTTCGGGCGAGAAGACCGGTGCTGGCGGCATAGATGCCGTTGTTCATCGAAGGCTCCGCTGCAGTAAAGAGCAAGCGGAGTGCCAAGGCGATTGGAGGTTTCTTAAGAACAGGAACCGGAGCGGGCTATCGCGGTAAGCCGTGCTCCGCATTCAAACACTATGGGCGGATTTGGGGCAGCCGCCGGTATTCAGGCAATAGGCTCAGAGTATAAAAGGTGAAGAGGGGCATTAGCCGTTATTAGTCATGAAGGACGACGCTGACAAGCGAACTATGAACGTGCATGCCACCATTGTTGTAGTCAATGAAACCAAGGTCACGAAAGCGATTAAGGAAAAAGCTGACTCGCGAGCGGGTTGTGCCGATCATCTCGGCGAGGGTTTCCTGACTCATCTTCGCGATGAGAGGCACGGGTTTGGATTCCTGGCCGAAGTTAGCCATCAGAAGAAGAAGGCGAGCGAGGCGTTTCTCGCTGGAGTTGAAGAGGTGATCTACCAGATCCGCTTCCATTCGAACATTCCGAGTAAGCAGGTAGGCGAGAAAGCGTTCCGCAAACTCCGAATCCCGATGCAGCAGATCCAACATTTTCTGTTTATCCACGCGGATAATCGTGCTGCGCTGCTGCGCACTTGCGGTGGCCATGCGAAGTGGCTGGCCCGCGAGGCAACCCTCGCCAAAAAAACTATCCTGCGGGAGGATGGCGACGACAGCTTCTTTGCCACGCTTGGATACCACGGTGAGCTTAACCTTGCCGCTCTGAAGATAGAACACAGCATCCGCCGGATCCCCTTGAGAGAAGACGGCTTCGTCAGTTTGGTACTCCTGGCTCGTCTTCCCCGCCGAAAGCCTTGTTAATAGGACGCGCGGATCGAAGGTTGCGGTCGATTCCCCGGATGCGTCGATCTTTGCGGACTTTAACTTCGCAGGAAGAAATACGGACGGGCGCAGAGATGCTTTCCTGAGCACAGGGGCGTGGGGCTTTTGCTTCGGAAGGGCGATGACGCGTTCAACGGCCATGGAATCTCCAGCACAGACACTTGCCGCAGAGGGGATCGTCAAGTAACCGCAGTATACGCTAAGCGAGCAAGAATCACAGGGTCGAAAACATAAGTGCTACTTGAGCGATATTGCTCAGACATTCCCATGCGCTACGGAATATGCGCGTAACTTCGGCGCGTTGTTAAGGAAGCGATCAAAGCAAAGACACTCATCCCCTATCACGAGCGCAATAAGCCAAATTCTTCACGAGTGAGCTATCTAGCTCAGGCATAAAAGTTCATCCCTGCCATCCTTTAACCTCCTGGGTGTGTCGAGGGTATGGCAGGCGCTAGTCCAGAGCTTTCATTTTCGCGTTGCTGAGCGGGACTACAACCATTGGCATCGAAGCAAGCACATTCAGTCACATTGGTATCCATCATCCGCGTGTGTCGCAGGAGCATCCGGCGGACACGATTCGACCCTAACCGATCAGGGCAACACCTCACGGCGGATGAGAGGCGTTGGCCGGGGAAACAGGAAAGGTCGAAGTCATGCCGTTAGTTCAACTGGTCGAAGTTCTTGTTGTTGTGGGCGTCGTCCTGTGGCTGGTGAATCGCTTCATTCCAATGCAGCGGACCATTAAGTCACTTTTGAATGCAGTTGTGGTGATCGCTGTCGTTCTTTGGCTATTAAATGCTACGGGGCTTCTTCATTCCTTCACGAATATCCGCGTTGGAAAATGAAGAACGACGAAAAGGAAACCGGTCAAGAAAACCGAACTCACGCATCAACATCGGTATAACGCAACACGGCAGTAATCTGCCCCAGGAGCTAGTGTGAATACGAAATATTTGTTAGCAGCCGGAATTGTCGTCAGTTTGAGCGCGTTTGCTCAAACTAATTCTCGAACCGTTGTCGTTGAACATATCAGTTCCACCCCTTTATTCCGGGTAAACGTAATCAGCCGGAACGTGTTGGCTGTCAATTACGAGCATCGCAGCGGATCCACTCATGTGGATTTTGTTGGCACGGATCTGATGCCAGCAGCGAACGGCGAAGCCAAAGTTGAAAGTGAGCGCGGAGCGATAAAGATCCGGGCGGAGTTTGGCAGCCTGCAGAGTCCCCAGACATTCGGCCATGAGTATCTGACGTATGTTATGTGGGCGATTTCCCCCGAGGGCCGGGCCGTGAATCTGGGTGAAGTGCTGGTAGGCGATAACAACCGCAGCAAGCTGGTTGTTACTACAGACCTTCAGTCGTTCGCTCTCATCGTTACGGCGGAGCCATACTATGCGGTTCGCGAGCCTAGCAATGTAGTTATTCTCGAAAACCTAGTCCGTGAGAATACCAAGGGAACGACCGAGGAAATACACGCCAAGTACGAACTGATGCAACGAGGCGCCTACATTCCCACTGGCTACAACTTCGACCCCGTGGTTCTGAACGCCCGGTTGCCGTTGGAATTCTTTGAAGCGCGCAATGCGCTTCGCATCGCAAAGGCCGAGGGAGCCGAGACGTACGCCAGCAGCAGTTATCAACGTGCCGTCCAGTTAATGAACACCGTGGATGAGTACGCAACCAGAAATCACATAGAGAGCAAGCAGTTGATCGCAATCGCGCGCCAGGAAGTACAAACTGCCGAGGACGCACGCGCAATCGCAGTGAAGAAAATGGACGAGCAGCGGCTGGCAGACGAGCAGCAAGCTTCGGCTGACGCGCTGGCAAGAACGCAGGGGCAGGCAGATGAGGCAATCCTGCAGAAAAACAAGGCGCAGTCTGACGCGGCAATCGCTCTAGCGGCGAAGGCTCAGGCTGACTCCGATGCGATGAATGCAGAGGCGGCCAAAACTCAGGCACAGTCCGCCGCGGACGCCGCCCGAATTGAAGCTTCTAACGCACAAGCGGCAACAGCGCAGGCGAAGGCAGATATGGCGGCAAGCCAGGCTGCTTCCGCATCCGAGCTTTCCACGGCCCAGGCGAACGCAGAAGCGTCGCGCCTAGCGGCACTGCAGCAGGCGGATGCCGACAAGGCTGCGTTGCGCACAAAACTCTCCGAGCAACTGAATCTGATTCTTGAGACACGCGACAGCGCACGGGGGCTCATCGTCAGCATGTCAGACGTCTTATTTGACACAGGAAAGTATTCATTAAAACCGGGCGCACGAGAGAAACTCGCGAAAGTGGCTGGAATCCTGCTTGCATACCCCAGTCTCAACATTGCAGTTGGCGGGTACACGGACAACGTGGGCGGCGACGAGATGAACCAGAAGCTCTCTGATCATCGCGCCGGATCGGTGCGTGATTATTTGGTACAGGAAGGCGTGGCGACTGGCTCAGTCAGCGCCGAAGGCTTCGGCAACAGCTTGCCGGTAGCCTCAAACAATAACTCCGCAGGCCGCCAGCAGAACCGGAGAGTGGAACTTGTGGTATCCGGCGAAGCTATCGGCAACTCGGCCAACGTAACGACAGGAAGCCTGCGCTAACGCAGGATAACCAGAAGTAACGAGGAAATGGAAATGAAAGCAATCGGAATCACGAGCACAGTATTACTGGCGCTGCTTCTTGCAGTCGCTGCCCCTGCCTGGGCGCAGGAACAGCACGAGCAGGAACAGAAGGGAAAGCCTGCCCAAGCGGAGCAGAAGAAAGCGCAACCGGAAAAGGCAGTGAAGCAGGAACAAAAACCCGCGGCAAAGCAAGTACAAACTGCCAAGCCACAAGCGAAGAGCACTAAGCCCAGCGCTAAGCCCGAAGAAAAAAACACGCAGCAGCACGCAATGCAGGCTAAGCCTGCAAAGCAGCCTGCGAAGCAGCAGCAGAAAGCCGCCGGCGGACGCATTCCCGACGCCCGCTACAAGGCTAGTTTCGGACAGCAACACACATTCCGTGTCAGCCAGGCCGACGGCAGAAATCGCCACTTTCAGTACGGTGGCTATTCTTTCGGATTCGCCGAGCCGTGGCCAAGCAACTGGCTCTACACGCAAAACGTATATGTGATCGAGATTGACGGGGTGTATTACCTTTGCAATCCGATGTATCCGGGCGTCAACATAGCGCTGAGCATCGTGCTTTAGAAACCTTCAACGTGCCGGCGAGATTCCGGTTTATTCAGCGCGAGTCCATTTCCTGGACTCGCGCTTTTTGTTTCGGCGTTGGCAAGGTCGTCTCGGAAAACTGTTCAACGGACCTAATAAGAACATTCAAAAAGTGATCAATATCGCACAGCGCAGCTTACGCATCCGTGGAATCTTCATATCTGACGCGGCGCCTTTCACTCCACGCAGCCCGCAGCAGCAAGGCACTACCGGGCAATCGAAGGATGATCGGGCAAGGTGATTCAAAATGCGTATCATTCGTTTGCTATTGTTGACACTTCTGATACTGGCCATACCGGCCATCTCGTTCGCGCAAGTTAGCGTGTCGATCACATTCGCTCCGCCAGCTTTGCCGGTGTACGTGCAGCCCATGGCTCCCGGCGACGGTTATATATGGACACCCGGCTACTGGGCGTATGGAGATGAAGGCTACTACTGGGTTCCGGGAACCTGGGTGATGGCTCCCGAAGTTGGCTACCTCTGGACTCCGGGTTATTGGGGTTGGGGAGATAACGTGTACGCCTGGCATGGCGGTTACTGGGGTGAACATGTAGGGTTTTACGGTGGCGTCAATTATGGCTTCGGCTATGGCGGTGTTGGCTACCAAGGCGGATATTGGAATCACGGAGCGTTCAACTATAACCGCTCGGTGAATAACATCAACGTCGCAAGCATGCACAATGTTTACAATAAAGCTGTCATCAACAATACATCGTACAACCACGTTAGCTATAACGGCGGACGTGGTGGAGTTTCGGCTCGTCCGACGGCGGCAGAAGAAACCGCCTCGCACGAGCGCCACACTGAGCCTACGGCATTACAAACACAGCATGTACAAGCTGCCGGCAAGAACCACGCGCTGCTCGCGTCGGTGAACCATGGACGACCGGCAGTCGCAGCAACGGCGAAGCCTGGTGAGTTTAGCGGTCACGGAGTGGTAGCGGCAAAGCAGGCAGGCGCACCTTACAAGGCTCCAGCAAAGCAGGCAGCGGCACGCCCAGCAGAAAAGAAAGCAGTTCCACCCGCGGAGAAGAGCGCCGCTCGCCCAGAAACGGCGCACAGCGCTTCAGCAACGCGAACCAATGCGCCGCGTACGTCTGCTGCGCCAAGTAAGCAAAGCGCAGAGCATGCGAAGCCTGCGGCTCATCCGGAGGCTGCACCTAAGCCTGAGGCTCGCAAACAGAACGCACCGCGATCGGAGCCTGCGGCTCATGCGCAACCTGCGGCTCGTCCGCAGGCTGCACCGAGGCCTGAGGCTCGCACGCAGAGCGCACCGCGATCGGAGCCTGCGGCTCATGCGCAACCTGCGGCTCGTCCGCAGGCTGCACCGAGGCCTGAGGCTCATGCGCAGGCTGCACCGCGCGCTGCTGAGAAAGAAGCTCCCAGCCACGAAAGGTAGGCAACAGGCGCGAAGTGTATTAAACGGGTGCGGGTCCATGGTATGGGCTCGCACCACTTTCTTGCCATTCGGGGAGCGTATGTCTATCACACACAATTCCCCGAGGCACTTATAACCATTTCTTATAACTATTCTTGTCTGATGTTGCCGTATTGAGCAGTATTGACCATTAATAGGCCCAAAAAGAGCCTATAAGCGAAGTTGGGTGTGATCGTAAAACAGATAAGGAGTCAGAGATGATTGGAACTATATTGATCGTGATTCTGATATTGGCGCTCATCGGCGCACTACCGACGTGGCCGCATAGCAGAAACTGGGGCTACTATCCGACCGGAGGACTGGGCCTGGTCATTGTGATCGTTTTGGTTCTGCTGGTTCTCGGCCGGATTTAGGCCATGCTTGCCCTAACGACTTTGTCAGGCGCCATCCGTCAGCGTTGGCGCTTGGTCTGCACACGTGTGGCTGCCCTTTTCCTGGTCGTACTCATGTGCAGCACCGGCGCACCGGCGTACTCAGTCCTAACGCATGAGGAAATCGTAGACCTGCTGTGGACCAGTGAGATCCGCCCTCTCCTAGCCAGTCGATATCCGGGCCTGACGGAAGACCAGATCAGGCAGGCTCATGCCTATGCATACGGCGGGGCTGTCATTCAGGATCTCGGCTACTATCCTTTCGGAAGTAAAGAATTCAGCAACCTGGTACATTACGTTCGCAGCGGAGACTTTGTTCGTGAGTTGTTGCTCGAAAGTCAGGACGTAAACGAGTACGCTTTCGCCTTGGGAGCTCTGTCCCACTATGCTGCAGATAGTGCCGGTCATCAGGAAGCCGTAAACCTGGCAGTCCCAATTGAATATCCGAAGCTACGCGCGAAGTATGGCAAGTCAGTGCGGTACGCTCAGGACAAGAGCGCACACTTGAGGGTAGAGTTCGGATTCGACACCCTGGAGGTCGCGAGGAATCGATATGCCTCGCAGCAGTACCATGACTTTATCGGCTTCCAAGTGTCCAAGCCGTTGCTGGAACGGGTCTTTCCCGTCGTGTATGGAGTGGAACTGAAGGACGTGCTGACCCACGAGGATCTGGCCATCGGGTCTTATCGCTTTGCGGTCAGCCGGTTGATTCCAGAGATGACCCGAGTGGCGCTGCAGACCCACAAGAAAGACCTGATGCGCGAAAAGCCGGATTTTGCGAAGCGGGAGTTTCTCTATCGGCTTTCGCGCTCCGGGTATGAAAAGGAGTGGGGCAAGGACTACAAGAAGCCTGGGCTGGGAACGCGAATCTTATCCACACTCCTGCGATTCATGCCGAAGGTTGGCCCATTCAAAGGCTTGGGCTTCAACAGTCCCACGCCGCAGACAGAAGACCTGTATATCAAGAGCATCAATGCCACGGTCGATCAATACCGCGCCTTACTGGAGGAAGTGAAAACCGACTCACTGTCGGCTCCCAATCGCGATCTTGACAGCGGCAACGTAACCAAAGCGGCGGAATATTCGCTGGCCGACGACACATATGCGAAGTTGCTAATTCAACTGTCAGAGCAAAAATTCGATCGCACATCGCCGGAGCTTCGCGAGAACATTCTGCAATTTTATTCCGACCTTTCGATACCGATTGAAACAAAGAAGGACCGGCATCTGTGGGAGGAGACGCTGAGTGCGCTTGGTCAGTTGAAGTCGATTGTGCCGCAGCAGACTGGTGTGGGCAGCGCAGCGCAATGATCGCGCCTATTTCGCAATGGTTCCGAATAACGCTCCGATTCCTGCGGTGATGCCCATGGCGAGCGCGCCCCAGAATGTTACGCGGAGAGCACCCGTAGCAACAGCCGCGCCACCTACCCGCGCAGCCAACCCGCCCAGAACAGCCAAAAAAACGAGCGAAGTTCCCGAGACAAGAGGAATCAAAAGTGCGGACGGAACCACGGCGGTTACCAGAAGAGGCATGGCTGCGCCAATGGCGAAACTGCCCGCCGATGCCAGGGCTGCCTGAATCGGACGCGCACGGAAAGTCTCGGAGATTCCAAGTTCGTCGCGGGCATGGGCGCCGATCGCGTCATGCAGCATGAGTTGACGTGCAACCTGTTCGGCGAGCGGAGGATCAAGACCGCGAGCAACGTAGATTGCCGCAAGCTCTTTGTGCTCGCCCTTGTAGTCTGTTTCCAGTTCAGCACGCTCAAGGGAAAGCTCAGCCTGTTCCGTATCAGCCTGTGAGTGGACCGAGACATACTCACCTGCAGCCATCGACATAGCTCCAGCCACCAGGCCGGCGGTTCCTGCCACGAGAACGCTACTGTGAGTGGCATGTGCGGCGGCAACACCGAGGACGAGACTTGAAGTTGAAAGAATGCCATCGTTGGCGCCCAAAACCACGGCGCGCAGCCAACCGATGCGCCCCGTGCTATGCCGTTCCCTATGGCGTAATGGCATTATGCTTCGGCGTAAAGGCGTCAGCTTGCGAGCTCTACGTCGGATTGTTCCTGCGGGGCGCTTTCGCGCAACAGGCAAGCAACGCGAAGTTGAATATGCCTTGGCAGGCTGCGGTAGGCCTCCCTCAGCTCTTCGAGAAGATTTCCTTCTAACGGATCCTCATTATTCATGGCAATACCTGTCTGGCCAGCAGTTGCGACCCGGCCGATATGTTTGCTTCGGTTAGTCAGGACACCAAATCCCCGGAGCGAGCAATAGGCGATTCCGGGTACTTGAGTGCGAAAATGTTCATTGCCACTGGTGAATCGTTCAGGCTGGAAAGTCGTCTGAACTCAACGAGAATTATCCCCGCCTTCCTTACTATGAAATCTCATGGCCGCAAGAACTGATCAAAAGTGAACAGATCGCAATAATTTGGCTGGCAGCGCTTCACAAACCGTCTGTTGAGCCGAAGCCGCCGTTTGATTAAAGTTCATTCCAAGCGTTATTAAGCAGTAAGTTGGTCAAATGAGATCAGTCACTTTCGGGGAGAGGTGCCATGCTTTTGGGAGTTCACTTTCCCGTTCCTGCTCGTGAGACTGGGGCGTTGGGAGGAAGGAGCGAAGTTGTGACCGTCATCAGCGTTTGTGTGCGTTTGTTGCTTGCGGCAGTTGTCTTCCTAGTGCTCTACCAATCCAGGCGGAGGCCATTGCAGGAGGCGCCGGCTTTTGCGGGCCAGAGAATGTGTCCCCATTGCGGGAGGATCACACCTCGATCGAGAGCTGCTTGCCTGGAATGTGGAGGAGTGCTGCTAACTTGAGCGATGCGGCGAGCAAAAATGTCTGGGATCCTGTTCCCGATCCCTGGCGGGAGTGTTGGGTTCACGGCCAGGGATGGTCAATTGCGGGAGTGTGAGCTTGATTGACCAGCTTTCATTGACTAACAGGGGAGAGGATCAATCAGGACTGATCATTGTGACTACACCCCAAAGGCGTAAAGAGGGGCAACCAGAAGAGGAAATGATTAGTGACCAAAGCCTGCAAGGAATCATTGCCGAACTTGCTTAATGGCTGAGGTTCTGGGGTTTGGCCAGTTGCGAGTTAGCACTTGACGCAAAATAATGGAGGAATTCTATGTCGCAAACAGTAGTGGAAAAGGCTGGGGAGCACATCGCTCAATCGGTCCGCGAGGCTTCACGTGTAACTTCAGCAGTAGCAGACGCGCTCGCTGACGGCGTGGAAGTAGCCAAGCGCGCCGCTAAACAGGGCGGCGACGCCGCTGAGGACTTTGTAAATGACTCGACTCGGCGCATCCAGCGCAATCCGCTGGTCACGGTCGCGGCGACCTTCGTCACGGGGCTTGGAGTGGGGATACTGGCGGGTTTAACGATGCGGCGAAAGTAAGGCGAATAAGCGCCATTCAAGAAGAGTAAGAGAATGTGCGCTCGCGCGCCGTTTCCGTTCCGGAATGCAGGGCGCCGAAAGGCGCGACGCCCTGGCAATCCAACGCCTTGGATTGCGACAAAATAAACATCAAACATTCATGGCAGGGGTTTTCGTTGCGGGGTATACTCTGTTTACTCGGTGGGGGCCCCAATACACGATATCCGAGTGGGAGAGTTCCCCATGGTCTCAAGACGCTTAGTTTCTCTCGATTCCGGCACAGCGCAAGTCATGGCCACAATTGGGAAGAACACACGGAAGCCACCAGGCGAGGAGGGCGCTTCCTTGCGGGCGGTTACAACTCCTGGACAGGCGTTCAAGGCGACAAAGGTTGGTGCTGCAGACAAAGCAACCGCTGTCTTCCATCCCCACCTGTTGCTGACGAAACTTTCGAGTGGGAGATCCAGCCGGGAGTACCAGGCCGATGAATCCGTCTATTTGCAAGGCGACATGGCGGATGCGGTGTTCTACATCGAGAGCGGCAAGGTGAAGCTCACGGTTGTATCCACGAGTGGCAAAGAAGCCATCGTTGCCGTTCTGCCGGAAGGCAACTTCTTCGGCGAGGGTTGCCTGGCAGGCCAGCCGCTTCGCATGGCCACAGCAAACACAACCCGGTGCACGACCATTACTCGAGTGGCGAAGCAAGCAATGGTGACACTGCTACACGAGCAACCTGAATTTGCCGAACGCTTTCTTACCCACCTGCTTTCCCGAAACATCCGTATGGAAGCCGACCTTGTAGATCACCTCTTCAACTCAAGCGAAAAACGGCTTGCCCGGCTTCTCCTGCTGATGGCCAACTTTGGCCAGGAATCGAAACCGATCCCGCTGATTGCAAGAATGAGCCAGGAAAGCCTCGCCGAGATGATCGGTACGACACGCTCACGAGTCAGTTTCTTTATGAACCGCTTCCGGGAGTTGGGCTTTATCGAATACGGCGATGGCGGACTGCACGTTCATAGCTCGCTGGTCAGCGTCGTGCTTCACGATTAGAAGCGGGAGTATTCCGAATAACGGAATTGCCGCCCGCGAGTTTCCTCCCACGCTTCGAGCGTACAGCCTCGCGCTGTTTTTCTCCTGAGTTCTAAGCCTGCCTTCGGTAGTGAGCAACATTGATCAGACGGTGCGAGTACCTTTTTACTACAGTTCTGCTTCGGAGAAAATTTTCCGCAGCGAGTAGCAGACTGGCAAGCCCGGTCAGATCGAGGATACTGTGAGCACTTCCAACATTTCCAGGATGACACCGGAGCCGGCAAGCCAAAGGCATGCGAAGACGTTGCAAAATCGTAACAGCGGAACGCATGCGAACGCAGCCGGATCCAAAATGCTGGAGGCGGAAATGGTCAGGCTGGCACAGCAGGGAGATTGTGCGGCGTTCGCCACGCTCTATGATCTCCACAAACGCGGTGTGTACGCCTTGTGCCGGCGCATGAGCGGCAGCGAGGAAGATGCCGAGGATCTGACGCAGGAAGTGTTTCTGCTGGTGTTCCGCAAGATCGGAGCTTTCCGTGGACAATCGGCATTCTCGACATGGCTGCACCGAGTGACGGTGAATGTGGCGCTGATGCGCTTTCGAAAGAAAGGATTCCTCGCGGTTTCTCTGCAGGCGCTGCTTGATCCGGAGGAACGAGAGACGCTGAAAGGCGACCTCGGCCGGCGAGACGATGTGCTGGCAGGGGCCATTGACCGGGTCAACCTGGAACGGGCGCTTGAACACCTCCCTGCCCGTTGCCGGGAGGTATTCGTGCGATTTGATATTGAGGGCTATGAGCATAATGAGATTGCTGCAATGAACGGCTGCACGATCGGAATCAGCAAATCTCAGCTTTACAAGGCACGCATGAAATTGCGTTCCATTCTAAAGATCACAAAGACCGGCCGGGAGCAAATTCGCAACAGAAGAGCCGGCGCATACGACAGTGCCGAAGCGCAATCCTTGCAATTGCCGTCAGTGGCATGACGCAAGGCGCGCGCCGACAGAAGGAAAGGTTCTTCACTTCGGTGACGCGAGCGTAGCGGCTACAGGAAAACCTACAAGTCCTGTAGAAGCGTTGTCTTCGCTCCATTCCGGAGCACTACGGTTCTCATGCGTTAAGACAGCGACGCACTGATGGCCGTCGTTATCTGTTCCATTTTCCTCAAAATTGACAGACGCGACGCGCGTGAATTGTTCGCTTATAAACGTCACCTATTTTTGTCGGAGTGTGCAATCCAGCACAGCTTTCATTGTTTGGCGCTGCAATAGTTTGGTCAGAGAATGCTCTGGTTCTGATTGTGCAGTATTTCCGCTGGCGCTTCTCGACAGGCAAATGAAACGCATTGGTTAAAGGTTCACATCGTTGCAAGGAGTCACAGATGTCCAAGGTTATTAAGGTCGATGATGTAGCAGCACTTATTAAAGATGGGTCGACAGTCGGCGCCAGCGCACTTACGCTTGCCGGTTGGCCGGAAACAGTAGCAGTGGCTATCGAGAAGAGATTCCTCGCGACAAAAGGCACGCAGCATTTTGCTCATCATGGAATGGTGAAACGGTGGATCGGCGGACACACGGGATTGGCACCTGATATGGCCAAGATGGTAATCGAGGGAGGCTGCGAAGGCTATTGTCTGCCCCAAGGCGTGATCTGCCAGCTATGGCGTGAGATCGCCGCCCACCGTCCCGGCGTTATCACCAAGATTGGGTTGAATACGTTTGTCGATCCACGGGTGGAAGGCGGAAAGATGAATAAGGCCACCACCGAGGAGATCGTCAAGGTCATTCAGTTCGAAGGCGAAGAGTGGCTGCTCTATCCCACCCTCAAGGTTGACGTCGCGATGATTCGTGGAACCACTGCCGACGAGAACGGCAATCTCACGGCAAGCGATGAAGGTGCGTTGCTGGAGTGCCTTCCCCTGGCGCAGGCCGCAAAAAACAGCGGCGGTATTGTTATCGCCGAGGTTGAGTATGTCGCCCAAACCGGCACTCTTCATCCAAAGCGGGTACGGGTTCCGGGTGTACTGGTTGACTACATTGTTGTGGCATCGCCGGAAAACCATTGGCAGTCCGCCGGAACGCAATTCAATCCAGCCTTCTCGGGTGATCTCCACGTTCCGGTCAATGACCTTCCTGAGATGAAGTTGGACGAACGTCTGATCATTGCCCGTCGCGCTGCGATGGAACTGATTCCAGGCTCCATCGTGAATCTGGGCATTGGGATGCCGGAAGGTGTCGCGGCCGTGGCTGCCATGGAAGGCGCCTCTGACCTGCTGACGCTAACCACCGAAATTGGTGCAATCGGGGGAATTCCGGCGAGCGGCGAAAACTTTGGCATGTCCTACAACGCTCAAGCTTATGTGGAGCAACAGGCGCAATTCGACTGGTATGACGGCGGCGGACTGGATCAGGCATTTCTCGGCGCCGCCGAAGTCGATCCTCATGGCAACGTAAACGTCAGCAAGTTCAAAGGACGCTGCGTTGGCTGTGGCGGCTTTATCAACATCACTCAACACGCCAAGAAGGTTGTGTACTGCGGAACCTTCACCGCCGGCGGTCTGAAAATCGCGGTGGAGGGTGGCAAGTTAATCATCAAGCAGGAAGGCAAAGGCAAAAAGTACGTAAAAGACGTGGAGCAGGTAACGTTCAGCGGAGCTTACGCCACAGCTACGAAGCAGCCCGTTCTATTCATTACCGAACGTGCCGTGTTTGAGCTGCAAGACGGAGTTGTTACACTGACGGAAATTGCACCGGGTATCAACCTCCAAGAAAATATTCTCGCCCATATGGACTTTGTGCCGCGGATCTCCGCGCATCTGAAGCCGATGCCTGGGGGTATTTTTCAACCGAAGTGGGGAGGGCTGCGCAAAATTCTTGAAGCGAAAAACACCAAGGCAAGCGTCGCTGAACCGGAACTGACCACCGCATAGATATGAGGAAAGGTTAAAAAACATGAGCATTCTAAGCCCTGAACAAAAGGCAATCCAACAAGCGGCAAAAGACTTTGTCGCCAAATACATCATCCCGAACGCCGCAGAGTATGACAAGTCCGGAGAGTTTCCGATGCTTCTTCTGGAAGCCTCGAAGCCAAGCAACATCTTTGCGATGGCGGTTCCGAAGGAATACGGCGGTCTTAATTATGACGCTGTGACCCAGGCGCTTGTTCTGGAGGAGTGGGGCTACGGCTGCGCAGGAATGGGCACCACGCTTGCGGCCAGCGTGCTGAGCATGGATTCGGTTTTGATTGCGGGCACTGACGAGCAGAAGCGCCGTTACTTCAAGCCGATGCTCAATGCTGAAATTGGTTCATTCGGCCTTACCGAGCCGGGCGCTGGTTCTGATGCGGCTGCGGGTAAGGCGACCGCAGTAAAAAAGGGCGATGAGTACATCCTGAACGGCACCAAATGTTGGATTACCAACGGCGGATTCGCCAGCGTGTATGTGATCTTCGCCCTGACTGATCCAGCCGCGGGAGTGAAGGGAATCAGCGCATTCATTCTCGAGCGCGGACTTCCTGGATTTACCATCGGAACAACGGACCACAAGCTCGGAATTCGCGCCTCGAATACGGTCGAACTACTTCTGAAGGACGTTCATGTTCCGGCTGCCAACCTTCTGGGGAAGGAAGGCGATGGGATGAAGATCGCCATGAAAACGCTCGACATGGCGCGTCCGGCAATTGCCGCGCTCAGCGTGGGTCTCGCGCAACGCGCCCTCGATACCTGCGTTGCCCAGGTCCATGCACGTTTTCCCGGCAAGCCGTATCCCGGCCAGACGCTACAGTTCAAACTGGCTGACATGCAGATAAAGGTAGAAGCTGCACGCGATTGTTTGCATCAGGCGATGCGCCTCCGCGATGTTGGTTCTCCTTACTCCAAGGAATCCGCCATCTGTAAGACCTTCTGTTCCGATGTTGCCATGCAAGTGACGACGACGGCGGTAAGCCTGATGGGGTCCTACGGATACACCTCTGCACTTGGCAAGTACATGCGTGACTCCAAGATCATGCAGATCTACGAGGGTACGAACCAGATTCAGCGGCTGGTGATTTCACGCGCGGTGTTAGCTCACCCGCCCGCTCCGGCGCCGAGCGCTGCACAGAAAGCAGGTAAGTAAATGAATTTCGAACTGACAGAAGAACAGCAGCTGATCGGGCAGAGCGCCCGCGACTTCGCCAAGGAGTATCTCGAACCCATCGCGGTCGAGCTGGATCACTCAGGTGAATTCCCGAAGGAGGCAGTAAAAGCGTTAGCGAAACATGACTTTCTGGGATTGCTACTTCCGGACGACGTTGGCGGCGCAGCGGCCGGCTTTGTAAGCTACGTGGAAGTCATTGAGGATCTGTCGCGTTACTCTGCGGCGGTAGCTTCGATCGTAAACAATCACATGATCGCGGCCTATTCAATCCAGCAGTGGGGCACGGCGGATCAAAAGAAGCAGTATCTACCCGGAATGGCGAAAGGTGAGATTCTCGGCGGCTTTGCAATCTACGAACACGGGCCTACGCCCGGAGTTGGAGCGGATGCACTGGTTGCAACCAAACATGATGTTGGTTATGTCCTGAACGGCAAGAAGGCCTATGTACGCAATGCAGGTGAAGCCAGCGTGTACGTGGTTTTTGCGACTACGGACGCGGCAGCCGGAGAAAAAACATGGGCTGCGTTCCTGTTGCCGGCGGATGCGGTTGGCGTAAAGGTCGGAGAAAAGCTGGAGACAATGGGACTGAGGGGATGCCCGGTTGCAGACATTACCTTCGAAAACGTCATTCTCCCCGAGACGGCGCTGCTCGGCACGGTAAACCAAGGCGTAGCCATCTCCGCCAAAGCGCTTGCGATTGCATCGGTTGCCGAAGCGGCGCAGACGGTTGGCATCGGCCAGGCCGCCGTTGAACATGCTGCAGCCTACGCGAAGCAGCGGGTTCAGTTTGGCAAACCTGTGGCAACTCTACAGGCGATTCAGACGTTACTGGCTGAGGTGGCGACCGACTGCCACCTAGCTCGACTTGGTCTGCGGAATGCTGCACTACTGATTGAGGAAGGCAAACCCTTTGAAGTGGAAGCCGCCATGGTGAAGTCGTTCCTGGTTCGCCTCGGCTCCAAGATGCTAATCGATACCTGCCAGGTCGAAGGTGGCTTCGGTTACAGCGAATCCATGCCGCTTCCACGCATGTTCCGCGACATCGCGGGCACCAACCTTCTGGACGCGCCCGGAGATTTCCCGGAAAAACTGATTGCAGCAAGTATTGCCTAATTATCGCAGGAGCCATTTTGTATGCCGAAGTGTTTGGTTTGTTACAAGTGGACGCTCGACGAGCAGGATATCAAGATCAGGCCCGAAGATCTAAGCCTGGACTCCAGCCGCGCCAAGGGAAAGATCAGCGACTTTGATCGCAATGCGATCGAGGAAGCTACGCTGCTCGTTGAAAAAAACGGAGGTGCCGTAGATGCTCTTACCTACGGCACCGCGGCCGTAAAAAAATCACTCAAAGACGCGCTTTCGCGCGGGCCGGGAAAAGTTTATTGGGTCGCCGACGCCGGAGCTGAAGCAGCTGATGCCAACGTGATCAGCAATATCCTGGCGGCGAGCATCCGCAAGCTCGGTCCATACGATCTGATTCTATGCGGCGAAGGAAGCTCGGATCTCTTCAACCAGCAGACCGCACCGAGGCTTGCAGCGCTGCTCGGACTGCCTTGCTTGAGCTTCGTTCAAAAGCTGAGCGTAGAGGGCGATGTGGTGAGTGCCACGCGCAAGCTGGAGGAGTGCCAGGAAGACGTCACGGTAAAAGGTTCAGTCGTCATCAGCGTTCTGAGCGAAATCAACAAGCCCCGAATTCCAACTCTAAAACAGGTGCTCGGTGCGGGCAAGAAACCGAATGAAGAAATCAAGATTGCCGAACTCGGACTAAAACCGGAAGATCTTCAGCCCAAGGCCATGCGCAAGTCGGTGAAGGGTTTCGTAATGCAGCGGAAGAACGTTATCTACAAGGAAACCAGCGGGGCGGACAACGTAGCCAAGCTGAAAGTCAGCCTGGCCTCGGAAGGCCTTTGCTAGGGAGCGCGAAAATATGTCAGGAATATTTATTTTTTCAGAAGACAGTGCGCTAGCCAGACAGTTGCTAACTCCAGCACTGGAGTTAAAGAAATCGCTGACTCAGCCGATTACCGCTCTTGCGCTGAATGAATCGGACGCAAAGGAGTTGGCGACTCTCGGCGCTGACAAGGCTGTAGTGCTTCAATCTTCAAGTAAGTGGGTGGAGGGTTTTGCCGAGGCGATCTTCACACAGGTAAGTAAAGCGCAAGGTAGCATTCTGCTGGTCGGCGGAAGTATCCGTGGCAAGCACGTTGCAGCTTATGTGGCCGCCAAACTAAATGCCGGAATGATAACGGATGCAAAGACGCTGAAGATCGAAAACGGCAAACTGCTGGCGACGCGAGTGCTCTACGCCGGACTTGCGCAGTGCGAAGAAGAAGTCGTTTTTCCCGCCGTCGCGACCATTCGGGCACGCACGTTTCTCGCACCCTCCGCCGCCACAACGGCTGGCTCCATTGAAACCGTCGTAGTCGATGGAGACGCACGGGTCACGATAAGTAAAGTAACACCGACAGGCGAAACAGGCGTGGATATTACGGCCGCCACTAAATTAATCGCCGTCGGCCGCGGCTTCCGCAAAAAGGAAGACCTAAAGCTCGCCGAGGATCTCGCTGCTGTACTAAAGGCGGAGCTGGCCTGCTCGCGCGGCGTCGCTGAAGACGAACACTGGCTGCCCGTGGCTCGCTACGTCGGAATCAGCGGACAGACCGTAAAGCCGGAGCTGTATCTAGCGGTGGGCCTGTCCGGTCAGGTTCAGCACATGGTAGGTTGCCGCGAATCGAAGGTCATTGTTGCGGTAAACAATGACGAGCACGCCCCAATCTTTGAGGCTGCCGACTACGGCATTGTCGGCGACCTATATGAAATCTTGCCGCTGCTGACGGCCGCGCTGAGAAAGTAGCGAACACACTATGGCAGAAGATAAGTTTGACGCAATCGTTGTGGGCGCGGGACCAGCAGGTTCCGCATGTGCGTATGTCCTTGCGAAGCAAGGGAAAAGCGTGCTGCTGCTGGAAAGAGGGAATACCGCTGGCAGCAAGAACGTCTCCGGTGGAAGGCTTTATACCTATGCTCTTGAGTTACTGGAGCCCGATATGTACAAGCGTGCTCCGCTGCAGCGCAAGATTGTTCGCGAGCAGATCATGCTTTTGAACGAGCGCGGCGCCACCACAATTGACTACTTCAATCCAGCGTTTGGCGAAATGGTCCCTCAGTCTTACTCCGTAGTGCGTGCGGAGTTGGACGATTGGTTTGCCGGCGAGGCTGAATCGCACGGGGCAACAGTCGCAAGTGGAGTTCTGGTCGATGATTTGATCGAAGAAAAAGGAAAAATTGTTGGCATACGCTCCGGTACAGACGAGATGCGTGCTGACACTGTAGTTGCCGCCGATGGCGTCAACTCGCAGCTAGGACAAAAAGCCGGACTCTTTTCCGATGTGAAGGCGAATGCGGTCGGGCTCGGCGTAAAAGAGACGATTGAACTGCCAGACACGCTAATCAGCGCGCGCTTTGGAGTAAAAGACGATGAAGGTGCGGCACGCGTGGCCATCGGCTGCACGGACGGCATCTCTGGCGGGGCCTTCCTTTACACCAACAAGGGAAGCATCTCGATCGGAATCGTCTTTAATCTGGTTCAGGCGGCAAAGCAACAGCGTGACGTTCAGGAAATCTTTCAGGACTTCAAGACGCATCCGGCGATTCAGCCCTTGATCGAGGGCGGCACCAGCGTCGAGTATGGTGCGCACCTGGTGCCTGAACTCGGCTACCACGGCATTCCGCAGCGGTTGCACCGGGAAGGGTTCATGGTGGTTGGCGATGCGGCCCAGTTCGGTATCAATACCGGCCTGATTATACGCGGCATGGATCTGGCAATCGTAAGCGGGCTGGCAGCGGCGCGGGCCATCCTCAAGTCCACCAACCCATCAGAAACGGGTGAGCTGTATATAAAGCAGCTTGAAGAACTGCTGGTCATCGCCAATGAGCGCGCGTATCAGAACTTCCATAACATCTTCGAACTCTCGCGTATCTTCAGCGGTTACCCCAAGCTGGCCAATGACGCAATGAAGTTCATGTTCACGGTGGACGGCAAAGTTCCCAAACCAATGGTAAAGGGCCTTATGGAAGCTGTAAAGAAACATGCGAGCTTCGGCCAGTTGGCGTCCGACGGATGGAAAGCGTATCGAAGCCTATGACGATCAAGAAACTAAGTCCGGAGGAGTTGCTTTCACTCGATAAGTTCAACGTGGACGAAGGCCATCCACACATTCTCGTCGATAAGGCGATCTGCGCAACTTGCACGGCTCGAGTTTGCCTCGTTGTGTGTCCCGCGCGTTGCTACCGGCTGAAGGATGACCAAGTCAACTTCGATTATGCCGGCTGCCTCGAATGCGGAACCTGCCGCGTGATATGCACGGAAAAGGGAGTCACTAGCTGGAGTTACCCGCGGGCCACGTTCGGAGTCACATTCCGTTGCAGTTAATAAACAGTTCACCGTCGTGGGGGTTCAATGTCGCGACACCTAAAGGAGAAAAGCAATGTCAACAATCGCAGTTCCCGCAGCTCCAACATTCGCCGTAGGCCAGACATGCACGTACACACAGCTCGTGGACGACAAACTCGTTCACGGTTTCGCAGACCTGACCGGCGATCGCAATCCAATTCACCTGGACGACGCTTTCGCCAAGAAAACCAAGTTTGGCCAGCGTATCGCGCATGGCGGTATTCTGTTCGGCATTATTTCCAAGGTCCTGGGTATGAATATGCCTGGTGTCGGGACCGTATACCTAACGCAGCTTGTGAATTTCCGCGCGCCTGTGTTCATTGGCGACACGGTCACGCTGGTTGCAACAATCACGGAGCTTTTGCCGAAATCGGTAGCGAAGATCGGTGTCGTCATCAAGAAGCAGACCGGCGATGTAGTTATGGACGGCTATGCAGAAGTAAAGCTGCCCGGCTGGCTTACACACATTAAATAGGTTCAGCGGTTTCGCCATTCCTTCTCCATATCCTTTGTCCGGAGAAAGGAGTGGCGAAACCTGCAACGCAAATCGAGGAGGAGCTCATGAGTTTCATAGTCTGTCTTGCAGCCCTTTGCTTCTTGATGTTTGTTGCATACAAAGGATTCAGTGTCATTCTCTTTGCTCCGATAGCATGCCTGTTAGCTGTCCTTTGCACTCATCCTCATCTGGTGCTTCCCGTTTACAGCAACATGTTCATGGAGAACATGGTTGTATTCATCAAAAACTACTTCCCAGTGTTTATGCTGGGAGCAATCTTCGGAAAGCTCATTGAGATCTCCGGCTTTGCCAAGTCAATCGTGCACTCAGTTGTCAATCTGCTCGGGCCTTCACGCGCAATGTTATCGATCGTTATCGTTTGCGCGCTGCTTACCTACGGTGGTGTCTCATTGTTCGTTGTTGTATTTGCGGTATATCCCTTCGCGGTCGAGCTTTTCCGCGAGGTGAACATCCCGAAACACCTGATTCCGGTAACGATTGCGATGGGCGCCTTCACCTTCACGATGGACTCTCTGCCTGGCACGCCACAGATTCAGAACATTATTCCCACCACGTTCTTCAAGACCAACGCGTATGCGGCCCCCTGGCTGGGCATCATCGGTTCTCTCTTCATCCTCGCAGTGGGCATGACGTTCTTGGATTGGCGACGCAGGCAGTGTGCGAAGGCAGGCGAAGGTTACGGCACAGGCCACATCAACGAACCGGAACCGATTGCGCTGACGGAGCTGACCAATCCCTGGATCGCGATTCTGCCATTGTTTGTTGTCGGCATTATGAACCTTGTGTTCACCTGGTTAATACCCAGGTTTTACGGCGACACCATCAACATTCAGCTTACCGACGTCGCAAAGCCAATCGTAGTACCTGTTGCAAAGATGGTCGGAGTCTGGGCGGTTGAAATTGCGCTGGTGCTCGGCATCTTGACGGTGGTCATCTTTGCCTGGAAAAAGGTGCACTCAAAGTTTGCGGAGGGCACTAAGGTCGCCATCGGTGGAGCATTGCTGGCATCGCTGAACACGGCATCGGAGTATGGATTTGGCTCGGTAATCGCTGCTCTGCCTGGCTTTCTGGTTATTCGTAATGCCCTGGCACACGTTCCGAACCCACTCATAAAAGAAGCGGTCAGCGTCAATGTGCTGGCTGGCATCACCGGTTCCGCATCGGGCGGCATGAGCATCGCGTTGGCTGCGATGTCGGATCAGTTCATCGCAGCCGCCAATGCGGCACACATCCCAATGGAGGTTCTGCACCGCGTTGCGGCCATGGCCAGCGGCGGCATGGACACGCTGCCTCATAACGGCGCGGTGATCACCCTGCTCGCGGTTTGTGGGCTTACGCACAAGCAGTCGTACAAGGATATCTTCGCCATCACCTGCATTAAAACGACTGCCTGCTTTTTTATTATCGGCGTATATTACCTGACTCACTTAGTGTAGTGCGGTCAGCGCGAGGATAACCGCTCCGGGCATGTGAGAGGTGTGCGTTCTGTTGTGCCTTATGCACGCTTGCTCGTAATCGACGGGAAAGCAGTTCTCATCCGCACGGGAAGCGCAGAATAAGTTGAAAATGCAGTCACCGTTCCAGCGAGTAGTGGGTGGCAGATGCAGGAAACTGTATCGGATTGCTCAGCGCGCTAGATTGAGCGATGGGACACTCATTATGTAAAAGCGTTGGCTACTTGCAATTAAAACACGCGATTATATTCGCTGTTCATGCAAGAGTCGCCTGAAGTGATGTTGTTCGACCAAAGAAACCGGAGATAGCAATGACCGACCGTAATTCCATTGTAGCCATTTATGATACGCACGAACAGGCAGAACAGGCAGTCAAGAGCCTTCAAGAGGCTGGCATCGACATGAGGACTTTGTCGATCGCGGCGAAGGACCAACACACAGATGAACACGTGGTGGGTTATTACAATGCTGGCGACCGCATGAAGTACTGGGGGAAGCTGGGTGCCTTCTGGGGCGGATTCTGGGGACTTCTTTTTGGATCTGCGCTTTTTGCGATACCGGGCATTGGACCCGTCCTTGTTGCGGGTCCCCTGGTGGCGTGGATTGTGGCAGGTCTGGAGGGAGCTGTAGTCATTGGAGGGGCCGGAGCGATTGGAGCAGGGCTGTTCAGTATAGGCATTCCAAAGGACAGCGTCGTGCAATACGAAACCGCTCTAAAGGCCGACAAATTTCTGCTAATCGTTCACGGCTCGCAGGATGCTGTGGCCAAGGCGAAAGACATCATTGAAGGAACAGAACATAGCTCGTATACAGTGCATGGCGAGAGCGTTTTAGTTAGCTAATTTCTCGCGGAGCACAGGTGAGGAGAAGACCATGCCACAGAGCACACACGCTCGAGCATCAGAACTGCACAATCTTGCGATTCACGCACATCAGGCCGCCGCCGTAGCTCACGACAAGGGAGATCACCTTACGGCTCATGAACTCAGCAAGCGGGCGCTGGAACATTCCATGAACGCCTTTGGACTTGCTGAAAAACTTGCCGCAGAATCGAAAAAATCCGAAAATACGCGGGCCAAGGGGGTTCAGACGAGCTAGAAGCAGTGTGGATGAATTAGAACACCGGGAGGGATGGCACCGGAAACGAGAGCAGATGCGCTGCGGGGGCGAACAAACGACGTCAGCCTTTCCAGAAACCCTTAGAATCGAAACCCTGCCGGCAAAAACCATCGCACACTCCTTGGAAGTGCTTGCAGCCTCAAAATATACGTTCTTTACCTGAGCACTATAGCTCAGACGGCTGGCAGGGGAAGCCGCTAGGGTGAAGGTACCTCACCACGCTGCCAATGCGATGGACGCAGGGATGCCGTGCAGGGGTAGAAA
>JBEKOO010000055.1:0-21844 GCA_049521655.1 Candidatus Korobacteraceae bacterium | reverse complement strand
TTGAGGAGAGCTATGTCAACAGTCATCAATGAAGTCAACGGCGCAATCGGAAGCATTACCCTCAACCGTCCCAAGGTCAACGCCCTGAGCGCACAATTAATTGAGGATGTTACCGCCGCCCTGGATTCCATGAAGGCGCAGAATCTGCGTGTGGTTATTCTCCGCGCCGGACGCGGAGCGAAGGTCTTTTCCGCCGGGCATGAGATCAAGGAATTGCCGACCAACGGACGCGATCCCCTCACTTATAACGATCCGCTGCGCCAACTCGTGCGCGCGATCCAGTTACATCCCTGCCCCGTCATTGCCATGATCGAGGGAACGGTCTGGGGAGGCGCGTGCGAACTGGTGATGAGCTGCGACCTGGTTGTTGCCAGCGAAGACAGCACAATGGCAATTACTCCGGCCAAACTAGGCGTTCCCTACAACCTTTCCGGCATTTTGAACTTGATGAAGGTTGCCGATATGCCCTTCATCAAGGAGATGTTGTTTACCGCTCTGCCCGTGGGCGCGCGGCGCCTGATGGAGTGCGGAGTGATCAATCATGTTGTTCCCAGAGAGGAACTCGAAACTTTCACTCATAAGTTGGCGATGCAGATTGTGGATACTTCGCCGCTTGTACTCCGCATCCTGAAGGAAGAGTTGCGCGTGCTGGCTTCGGCGCATCCCATCACGCCGGAAGCCTACGAACGCATCCAGTCTTTGCGACGTGAAGTCTACGACAGTGAAGATTATCAGGAGGGTATTCGCGCCTTCCTCGAGAAGCGGAAGCCCAGTTTTCACGGTAGGTAGGTGCGTGAGTCGTCCGCAGCCTCAAATCCTTTTCTTGCTCCCTGCGGCTTTCATTCTCCTTCCCGATTGCCATCACCTTATCGCGGAGGAATCTTGAATCAGCCGGGGAATGAGGCGGCAGATCTCACTCAGCGCTTGCTGACCTTGCTCGCTTAGTCCTTCGCGGTTGCCAAAGACCGCACCCGCGCCGGTGACCAGCACGGCCTGCGGCACCCGTCCATAGAGTGCCTGAGCCAGCTCAAGCAGCGCCGCGGCTTCTAGATGGTGGGTAAGGCTGGCGATACCGCCTGGCTTTGGCGACAGCCGCTCCATGCGCACCAGGCCTGGCTCACCATCGCAGGCGGCGTCGACGAAGATCGCCAGCTCGCACTCTGCCAGCCGCTCGGCCAGCTCCGGAGCAAGCTGCTGGCAGCCGAGGCATTCCACATCCAGCAGCAACGGACGCAGACGTTCAATCGCCATCGGCCCCAGTGCGTCATCGCCGCGCAACGTGTTTCCGTACCCGATGACCAGCACGCGAAGCACAGGGCGTTACCGGAGCAAGCGGTCCACCACTTCGCCATCAGCGGCGAGCAACTGGATATCCAGTGGCATGGCTCCGGCGGCGTGGGTGGAGCAGCTCAGGCACGGGTCGAAGGCGCGCACCACGGCTTCAACGCGATTCAGCATGCCTGGCTGCAGGGCGTTGCCCTTGACGAATTGCCGGGCCACCTGGAGTACGCCGTGATTGATCGCAAGGTTATTGTGCCCGGTTGCAATCACCATATTGGCTGACTCGATCAGTCCGTTCTGGTCGATGCGGTAATGGTGAATCAGGGTTCCCCGGGGCGCTTCCATAATACCAACGCCTTCAAAGTTATTGGGTGCGGCATGAGCGCGCACGTTCTTTCCGAGAATTTCGGGATCGTGCAGCAGCATGTCCATGCGTTCAATCGAAAACAGAATTTCGATCAGCCGGGCGTAATGATAGTAGAAGGAGCTGAGCACCGAATGGCGCTCCAGTTCGCGGAACTCTGCCAGCTCTTCGTCGGCCTGCGCAGTGCCCGCCGACTCGCACATGTTGAGCCTTGCCAGCGGACCCACGCGGTAGACTCCGTCCTTCAGCCCATATGGCTTGAAGTACGTGGACTTGAGGTAGGAATCGTCATTGCCGGATTCGCCGATGTAATTCATGTAGTCGACGCCGGTGATGTGGTCGGCAACGATGTCGAGGTTGGCGTCAACAAAACGCAGCCAGCCGTTGTAGGCCGAAAACTCATTGGCGTTGTTAGCCATGGCCAGGAAGAGCGACGGGAAGTTGGCGAACGAGCGCACTTCGGCGCGGTAGTTTTCAATCTGTCCCTTGAACCAGTGTAGCGCGCTGCGGGTGATGCGGATCGCCTCGGGAACCTGGGTCAGGATCTGGTCGCGCTGATCGGCCTGCAGGGGATGGCTCACGCCACCAGGCACGATCCATCCCGGATGCACGCGCTTTCCGCCCAGCGTTTCCAGCACGCGCTGGCCGAACTGGCGCAGCTTGATACCGTCGCGCGCCATCGCCGGATACTTGCGTATGACCCCCATGATATTGCGCTCTTCCGGATCAGCGTCCATCCCGAGCAGAAAGTCCGGTGAGGAAAGATAGAAAAAGCTGAGGGCGTGGGATTGAACGATCTGCGCCAGGTTCATGATGCGGCGCAGTTTTTCCGCCGTTTCCGGAATGCGCACCGCCATGATGTCATCGCACGCCTTGCTGGAGGCCAGCAGGTGGCTGGTCGGGCAGATTCCGCAAATGCGCGCCATCAGAGCGGGCATTTCGGTGAAGGGTCGTCCTTCGCAGAGCTTTTCAAAGCCACGCACCTGGGTTACATGGAAGCGCGCGTTCTGCACCTCTCCCTGCTCGTCCAACTGCACCGTGATCTTGGCATGGCCCTCGATGCGGGTTACGGGATCGATCGTGATTGTAGGCATATGTTCCTATGCTCCGAAGCGCGTGGTCGAATTCAAATCCGGCATGCGCCCTTCCAGCAGTTCGGTGATGGCAAAAAAGATGTTGTCAGCCGAAGGCGGGCAACCCGGCAAAAATACGTCCACCTGCACCACCTCGTGCAGCGGCATCACGCGCTCCAGCAGCCTTGGCACAATCCTGCTTGGCGGGCGATTGTTGATCGTCGCATTTTCGATATAAACCCGTTCCAGCACCTTCTCCAGAGGAAAGACGGTGCGCATGGAAGGAATGTTGCCGGTCACGGCGCAATCGCCCAGCGATATCAGTATCTTGGAATTTTTCCGTATGAGATGAATCTTGTGCAGATCTTCTTCGCTGCTGATCGAGCCTTCCACCAGCGCCACGTCCACGTTTTCCGGGAACTGCTTGGCGTCCACCAGCGGGCTGTAAACCAGCTCGATTTTCTCCGCCAGCAGGATCAGCCGCTCATCCATGTCCAGCAGGGACATATGACAGCCCGAGCATCCATCCAGCCAAACCGTTGCCACTCGCGCCTTGGTCATTTTCCCACCTCCCGCATCATGCTCAAGTAAGGCAGGAACATGCGGTGCTTCAGCATTTCGCCCGCGGCCTGACCCTTTTCACTCAGTGCCCCGGTGGGGCAAACATGCACGCACTTGCCGCAGCCGGTGCAGCTCTCACTCTCTCCCCAGGGCCGGTTCAGGTCCGTAATGACGCGAGCCTTGGTGCCGCGGCCCATCAGATCCCAGGTATGCGCGCCTTCCACCTCCTGGCAAACGCGGATACAACGCGTACACAGAATGCAGCGGTTGTGGTCAGCGATGAAGCGCGGGTGCGAAGCGTCAACCGGCATGAGCGGGTGAATATAGGGCATGGTGATGTGGTTTACGCCCAGCTTCTGCGCCAGCGCCTGCAGATCGCAATGGCCGTTGGTGACACAGACCGAGCAGATATGGTTGCGTTCGCTGAAGAGCATCTCGAGAGTAAGCTTGCGGTACTCATCAAGGCGCTCGGAGTTCACCGTCACTTCCATGCCCTCCTGCACCTTGGTGACGCAGGCGGACATGAGTTTGTTGTTGCCCTTCACCTCGACCATGCACATGCGGCACGCGCCGATGCTGCTTAGACCCGAGAGCCGGCAGAGGGTTGGAATGAAGATGCCATTTTCCTCGGCCACTTCGAGAATCGTCTGGTCGGCGCGTCCGCCACACTCGCGGTTCTCGATGATGAGGGTACGAATCTCGACTCCGCTGGGGTTCATGCGTTCACCTCCGCTTCAGCCTTGGCCGGATGGCAGACTCCCGCCGGGCATCGCCCTTCATCGATATGCGCGCGATACTCGTCCATGAAATAACGCAGGGTGGTCAGGGTAGGATTGGGGGCGGTCTGGCCCAGTCCACAGAGGCTGGCCGCCTTGACCATGCCGGTCAGCCGCTTGAGCAACTCCAGATCCTGCGGCTCCGCCTTGCCCTCGGTAATGCGTTCGAGGATGTTGTGCATCTGGGTTGTGCCAACCCGGCATGGTACGCACTTGCCACACGATTCGGACATGCAGAAATCCATGAAGAAGCGCGCGACATCGACCATGCAGGAGCTTTCGTCCATTACGATCAGGCCGCCGGAGCCCATGATGGAACCAACGCTGGCGAGCGAGTCGTAATCCACCGGAATGTCGAGATACTGCTCAGGCACGCAACCGCCCGAAGGTCCGCCCGACTGTACCGCCTTGAACTTTCGGCCCTCCGGAATTCCACCGCCGAGTTTGAAGATGATTTCGCGCAGCGACATGCCCATCGGAACTTCGATCAGGCCCGTGTTATTGACACGTCCGGCAAGGGCAAAAACTTTGGTTCCCTTGCTCTTCTCCGTACCGATGGAGGCAAACCACTCGCCACCCCGCCGGATGATGGGCGGAATGTTGGCAAAGGTCTCAACGTTGTTGATCAGCGTGGGCGCGTTCCACAGGCCCTGCTGCGCCGGGAACGGAGGCCGCGGCCGTGGCGTGCCACGCCCGCCGTCGATGGAGGCAATCAGGGCCGTCTCTTCTCCGCAGACGAATGCTCCGGCGCCCAGGCGAACCTCAACCCTGAAGTCGAAGTGGGTGTCGCCGATGTTCATGCCGAGCAGCCCATTGCTCTCGGCCTGGCGAATGGCAATCCGCAGCCGCTTGATTGCCAGCGGATACTCGGCGCGGCAGTAGATAAAACCCTTACTGGCTCCCACCGCGTAAGCACCAATCGCCATCCCCTCCAGCACGCGGTGGGGATCGCTCTCCAGCACGCTGCGATCCATGAACGCGCCGGGATCGCCTTCGTCGGCATTGCAGATCACGAACTTGCGGTGGCCGCCGGCCTTGGCCACGGTGGTCCACTTCAGCCCGGTCGGGAAGCCGGCTCCGCCACGTCCACGCAGCCCGCTCTTGGTGACCTGCTCGATCACACCCAGCGGCTTCAGCTTGGTGATGACGTGAAACAGCGCCTCATAGCCGTCGTTGGCGATATAGTCCTCGATGCGCTCGGGATCAATTTCGCCGGAGTTTTCGAGCACAACTCTTTTCTGTCCGGCAAAGAAGTCCAGCTTGCTGTCGATCACAATCGCTGGCGGGGCAGGCTTGTTGTCCACAATGTCGTCGATGATCGCAGCCGCGTCTCCGGGCGTCACCGACTGGAACATCTTCTCATTGGCATCGGCCGAGACCAGAGGACCGGCGGCGCACAGTCCCATGCAACCGACCCCTTTGACCTTGCAGCAGGTCTCAAGGCCGCGCTGCTTCAGTTCGCTCTCCAGTTGCGTCTTCACCTGGTCGGCATTGGCCGAAAGACAGCCGGCGGCAACGCAGACCTTGACGACGTGATCGTAGCGGTTGTCGCTTTGCTTGGTTTGAGCTGCGATGAGTGCCAGATCGTCCTGGTTCATTTGTGCTCCTCCACCACGAGAGATTCGCTTTCGCTTCCCAGGTAGCCGTGGACACGCATTTTGATCGACTCGGTGTTGACTTTGCCGGCTACCTGGCCGTCAAAGACCACCGCGGGAGCGAGCCCGCACGAACCAAGGCAGCGCGCCGTAAGCAATGACAGCATGCCATCCTCGGTGGTCTCGCCCTGTTTGATCCCGGCGGCTTCCTGTACCGCGCTGAGCAGCGAGGGCGCGCCCTTTATGTAGCAAGCCGTGCCGGTGCAGACCACGCAGGTGTGCTTTCCAGGCGGCTTCATGGTGAAGAAATGGTAGAACGTGGCGACGCCGTACACCTTGCTGAAGGGCACACGCAGCGAGGCCGCCACGTATTTGAGACCATCATCGGTGAGAAAACCGAAGGTTTCCTGTACGGTATGCAGCACCTCAATCAGCGCGTAGGGTTCGTGACCATGACGCCGCATCATGCCGTCGACGATCTTCCAGCGCTTATCGTCAGAGGGCGGCGCAACTACTTTTGGTGCAGGTAGCATCACTTGCTCCTCGATCCTTCATTCTTGCGCAGACAACCCGCCCTTCCGCTCTGCGGCGGCAATAGCAGGTTTGGAGCGCAAAAAGGAACAGAGTAAGAGTTTCTCGAAAAACGGCATTCCATGCAATGGAAGAGATGAAGAGTACGGGCGGAATCTGCCTGGCATGTCTCATGCTGAATTGCGCGGAATTTCCTCTCTACTACGCTCTATTCCAGAGCTTCCGCCCATTTCGCCTCTGAGTCTATGCGCGGATTCTGAACCGCGATGTGATATGCCTCACGCGCAAGTGTGTCAACGCCGAACCGCAATGCGGAACGGAATTCTCTTGAAATGGAGAGCCGAGCGCAAAAACCGGACGGCGAAGCGTCCGGCTTTTTACTCAAGAGCGAGCCAGCTTTCAATCCAGCTTCAGCAGATCCGCGGCAACTGCTCTCCGCTCAGCATGTCGAGGATGCGGGTGGTGCCGATGCGGCTCTTCATCTTCACCAGTCCGCCGCTCTCTGTGGAGACCCGCCCGATCTCCACCGCGCCTGCCGTATGCGGATCGGTGCGCAGCAACTCCAGCGCCCGCGCAGATTCGTTCTCCGGCACAAAAACGATCATGCGTCCCTCGTTGGCCAGGTACAGCGGATCGAAGCCGAGCACCTCGCATGCGCCACCAACATCGTCGCGCACCGGAATTTTGGACTCGTCAATTGTGATCTGCAAACCGGTGGCTTCGGCAATCTCGATGAGGGTTGTGCCCAGTCCTCCGCGAGTCAGATCGCGCAGGCAGTGAATTCCTACTTTGCCTGAAATCAGCTTCTGCACCGCGCCGTTGAGCGGAGCGCAATCGCTTTCGATCTTCGACTCAAACTCCAGGCCCTGGCGCATGGCCATGATGGCAATGCCGTGGCGGCCGATGTCGCCGCTGAGCAGCACCAGGTCGCCCTCTCTCACGCTGGAAGGGGCAATCGTCAAACCATGTTCCACAATCCCGATGCCTGCCGTGTTGATGAAGACGCCGTCGCCCTTGCCGCGATCGACCACCTTGGTATCGCCGGTCACCAGTTGTACACCGGCGATTTCAGCCGACTGCTTCAGGCTCTGCACCACCGCCCAGAGCGTCTCCATCGCAAGCCCCTCTTCAAGGATGAGGCCGCAACTCAGGTAAACCGGACGCGCGCCGCACATCGACAGATCGTTCACCGTCCCGTTGATCGCCAGCGAACCGATGTCTCCGCCGGGAAAGAACAGCGGATGCACCACGTAGGAATCCGTGGTAAAAGCCAGCCGCGCGCCGCCCAACTCAAAGACCGCGCCATCGTGGCGCGCCTCCAGCAGCGGACTGTTAAAAGCCGGCAGAATCATCTTCTCGATCAGTTGGTGCATCAGCTTGCCGCCGCCGCCGTGGGCCAGCGTCACCGTGGGATAGTCGGTGATCGGCAGAGGACAGCTCAGCACGAAGTCTTTCACTATGCTCATCGGTTATGCCTTTCCCGTGTTCGCCAGTTCGGCTCGCCGATAGCGATAATACGCGGCGCATGCGCCCTCGTTCGAGACCATCGGCGCGCCCAGCGGCTTCTCCGGCGTACACTGCTTGCCGAAGGCGCTGCATTCGTGCGGCTTTTTCTGTCCCTGCATGATCAGCCCGCTGATGCACAGCGGGCTCTCCTCCGCCGTGTAGTCGCCAACGTTGAATCGCAACTCGGCATCGAACTCCGCATACTCCGGGCGCAAACTCAGGCCGCTGGCTCTAATCTCGCCGATGCCCCGCCACTTGCGGTTCACCACGCGAAATACTTCCTTCACAAAGTGCTGCGCCGAACGGTTTCCGCCCTCGGAAACAGCCCGCGTGTACTGGTTCTCCACCTCATGCCGGCCCTGCTCCAGTTGCGCAACGCACATCGCAATGCCCTGCAGAATGTCGATCGGCTCAAATCCCGTCACCACGATCGGAACCTTGTATCTGGCCGCAATCGGAATGTACTCGTCGTAGCCCATAATGGCGCAGACATGCCCGGCCGCCAGAAAGCCCTGCACGCGGTTGGTCGCGGAGCCGAGAATCACCTCCATCGCCGGCGGCACCAGCACATGGGAGACCAGCACGGAGAAATTCTTGATTGCCTGCTGGCGGGCCTGGTACACGGCCATCGCGTGCGCCGGAGCCGTGGTCTCAAATCCCACGGCGAAGAAGACAATCTCCTTCGAAGGATTCTCCCGTGCAAGCTTGAGCGCATCGAGCGGCGAATAGAGAATCCGCACATCGCCGCCACGCGCCTTGATACCGAACAGATCGGACTCGCTTCCGGGAACCCGCAGCATATCGCCGAACGAGCAGAAGATTACCTCGGGCCGGCGCGCGATCTGCACCGCCTTATCAATCAGTTCCAGCGGCGTAACGCAGACCGGACAGCCCGGCCCATGCACCAATTCGATCTCTTTCGGCAGCAACTCATCCAATCCGAATTTCACGATGGCATGGGTCTGCCCGCCGCAGATTTCCATGATCGTCCATGGCTTCGTGGTGATTCTGCGAATCTCCCGCGCAAAACTCTGCGCCGCGTCTGCGTCGCGATACTCCGATGCATACTTCACTTCTCTACTCCCGGGTCGGGGGTCAGCACTCCTAACTCTCCGATTTCGCCCATCTCTTTCAGGTAGCCAAAGACCTTGGCCGCCTCTTCCTCGTCCACCACGCTGATGGCGAATCCCACGTGTACCAGCACGTATTCGCCAACCTGCGCCTCCGGCACGTAGGCCAGGTTCACTTCCTTCAGCGCTCCGCCAAAATCCACACGGGCTTGCCGCGCCAAATCCTCGCCGCTAATGCTGACGATCTTTCCCGGCACCGCTAAACACATTTTTGCTTCCTCACGTTTTCTTCAAGTCTCAACTGCCGTGCCGCCGCCACTACCTGCCCCAGCGCAATTCCACCGTCATTCGGGGGAACCCTCTGGTGCCAATATACCTTCACGCCGGCGGCTTCCAGCCGCGCCACCGTCAACTCGGTCAGCAACCGGTTCTGGAAACATCCGCCGCTGAGCGCCAGCGGAAGTCCCGCATGCCTGCCTGCCACACTGGCAATCATTTCAGTCAGCGTGTTGTGAAACTTCCGCGCGATCGCCTCCGGCTTCATCTTGCGCGCCAGGTCCGCCAGGATTCCGCGCACCATGGGAGTCCAGTCCAACTCCTCCGGCGCCGTTTCGTTTGCGGAGCCAGTGATCTCAAATTCGTAGCTGCCGCGCTCGCTACTCCCGGCGGCCAACCACTCCAGTTCCATCGCCGCCTGCCCCTCGTAGCGGGAAATCTGCCGCACTCCAATCAGCGAAGCCACGCCATCAAACAAGCGCCCCATGCTTGAAGTCCACGGACTATTCAATCCCTGCCGCAGCATCGCCGCAAGAATCTTACGGTCTGCAGTGGAAAACGACTGGAGTGGGTTGAGTTCCTCGCGCTCGAAAATCTGCTCTCCCAATGTCGCGAACAATACGCCTAGTCCGCAGCGCCGCGGCTCGCGCACCGCGCGTTCGCTTCCCGCCAGCCGCAGCAAACGCAGGCGGGCCACGCGGGTATATCCATATTCGTCAATCTTCAGAAACTCGCCGCCCCACACCGTTCCATCCGGACCCCAGCCGCTACCGTCCCATGCCACGCCGAGCGCCGGAGCCTTCACCTCATTTTCCGCCATGCACGCCAAAACGTGCGCATAATGATGTTGCACGCCCACCGGATGGGCGCAAATCCGCTTGGCGTATGCGGTTGAAATGTAATTCGGATGAAGGTCGCAGGCCACCGTCTCCGGCTCCAACTCGTAAAGTTCTTCCAGGCTCTCCACCACGCCCTCGAATGCCGCGCTCGCCTGCGCGGTTTCCAGATCGCCAATATGCTGGCTGAGGAAGACCTGCCGGCCCACCGAGAGCGCGACCGTGTTCTTCTGGTGCGCTCCCACGCCCAGCACCGTTGGCATCTCGTCTTCCAGCAGCACCGGCAATGGCGCAAATCCGCGGGCCCGGCGAATCACGATCTCGCGGCCGGCCATCACGCGCACAATCGAGTCGTCCACATGGCGCAGAATCGGCCTGTCATGCACCAGCAGCAGATCCGCAATTTCGCCCAAACGCTCGATGGCTTCCACGGCTTCGATGCAAATCGGCTCATCAGTCAAATTGCCGCTGGTGGCAATCACGGCAAAGCCCAGCGCACGCAATAACAGATGATGCAAAGGCGTGTATGGCAACATCGCGCCCAGCATCGGATTGCCCGGCGCAACCGAAGGAGCGAGCATGGATGCCATGGAACCACTGCGCCGCACCAGCACAATCGGAGACTCCGGCGAGCGCAGCAGGCGCTCTTCCATCGGCGTGAGTTCGCACTCCCGCAGCACATCTTCCGCCGCTGGGAACATCAGCGCAAAAGGCTTTTCCTCGCGCTGCTTGCGCTGGCGCAACCTCCGCACCGCCTCTTCATTGCGCGCGTCAACCATCAGGTGAAAGCCGCCCAGTCCCTTCACGCCCACAATCCTGCCCTGCCGCAAAGCCTCGGCAGCCTCGTCCAGCGCCGCTTCCCGCCGGGCCAGCACCGCTCCTGCCATGCTCCAGAGTTCGAGCTGCGGCCCGCACTCCGGGCAGGCGTTGGGCTGGGCGTGAAATCTGCGGTTGGCGGGATCGCGGTACTCGCGCTCGCACTCCGCGCACATCGTGAATTTCTTCATCGTGGTGCGCGGCCGGTCATAGGGCAGTGACTCGATAATCGTGAAGCGAGGCCCACAGTTGGTGCAGTTGGTAAACGGATAACCGAAGCGCCGGTTGCGCGAATCGAAGATTTCACCCAGGCACTCCGGACAGCTCGCTATGTCGGGCATGACAAGCGCTGTCTTCTCACCGCCCTCGCTCTTGCGAATTTCAAAGCCCGCGTAGCCGACCGGGTCGGCAAAGCTGCTCTCCAGGCTTTGGATAAATGAAATTGCGGGTTTCTCGCGCTCTACCTGCAGCAGAAACTGCTCAAGCCGCTCGCGCGCTCCCTCCACCTCCAAAAAAACGCCGTGAGCGGTATTATTCACCCAGCCGTTCAGCTTGAGCTCGACCGCCAGCCGATAGACAAAGGGTCTGAAGCCCACCCCCTGGACCGCGCCTCGAATCGTCATTTTCAGTCGCGCCAACGCGTTCAGGCCTTGTGCCGTGCCTGCCACGCCGTGGTCTGCAGTCGCCAAGCTTCCTCTTTTCGCACCGGAGCGGAATGAATCGAAGAATTGCCCCAATAAGCAGCCTAGATTCCGGCGGTCACTTCCGTGGAGCGCATAGCTCACATGCTGTTGTGATATTTATCACAGGCTGTCTTGCATCCACCGGGCTGGCGCCGATGTTAGAATCGCCACAGTTCCCGGCTCATTCGGAGTGGAATTCCCCTCATGACGGCTTCATCGTTCCCGCCATACAAGCCCGTTCCCATGCTCGACCTCAAACGCCAGTATGCCACTATTCGCGAGCTGGTGCGTGCCGCCATCGACCAGGTCTGCGAGTCGCAATCGCTGGTGCTGGGCGAGGAGGTCGCGGCGCTGGAGCGTGAAATTTCGGAGTACCTGGGCGCTGCCTCCACCGTCGGCTGCTCTTCGGGTACGGATGCCCTGTGGCTTGCCCTAACCGGAGCCGGCGTCACTGCGGGCGACAGCGTTATCACCACGCCCTTCACATTCTTCGCCACGGCCAGCTCCATCGTGCGCTGCGGCGCGCGGCCCGTCTTTGCGGAGATCGATCCGGCCACCTTCAATCTCTCTGCGCACTCGGTCGAGCGGGCGATTGAGAGCCGGCGCCCGGCGAATCTCAGGGGCATCATGCCCGTACACCTTTACGGCCAGTGCGTGGATGCTGACGCATTCGGCGCAATTGTTGCCACGCACAAGCTGGTGATCGTGGAAGACGCGGCCCAGGCCTTCGGCGCCACTTGGAAGGGGAGACATGCCGGAACCCTGGGTCGAAGCGCGGCCTTCAGCTTCTATCCAACCAAGAACCTTAGCGCATTTGGCGACGCCGGAGCCGCAACCGCCGCCGACGTGGAAACGGGCGAGCACATGAAGCGCCTGCGCAATCACGGAGCGGCCCGGCGCTATTACCACGACGAGATCGGCTGGAACGCCCGCATGGACGCAATCCAGGGGGCGGTGCTGCGGATTAAATTGCGCTACATCGAAGAGTGGAACCAGCGCCGGGGCGAAATCGCCGCAGCCTACGATCAGCTTCTGCAACAGGCAGGACTGACGGACGGGCGCGGAAGATCGATATATGTCGATTCAACACACCCGGTTTCCCTGCCCGCAACCGCGCCCGAGGCAAAACACATCTTTCACCAATACGTGATCCGCGCCCATCGCCGTGACGGGCTGCGCGAGTTTCTGCGGCAGCGCCAGATCGGCTGCGAGATCTACTATCCCGTGCCGCTGCACCTTCAGCAATGCTTCGCCTATCTCGGCTACAAGGCAGGAGATTTCCCGGAGTCCGAGCGTGCATGCCGCGAGGTCCTCGCCCTGCCCATCTTCCCGGAACTCACCGGAGAGGAGCAGCGATCGGTGGTTGCGGCCATCGCGGAGTTTTATTCAAAGTAGCTCACGCTGCACGATGCGGGGAATCTGCATCGGCGGATTTCCCGTTCGCCGCAAGCTCAATCGAACTGTGCTGCTGCCGCAAGCGCGAGGCAATCGCGCGATACCTCTCATAGTCCCTCTGCAGCAGCGCCTCGTCGTATTCGCCCTGCATTGCCAGCGCGGCCATTTTGGACCAGCCCATGCGGAAGGTCGCATAAGCCAGCAAGTAGGGCTCAAGCCTTCCGGTAATTGCGTCGCCGGAGCGTGCCTCGTAGGCGCGGACGAAGCGCTCACGAAGCTCACCTTGCAACTCCCACTCCACGATTGCGCCCGCCACGTCCCACGCGATGTCGCACGCTCCGGGAAAAAAGTGATTATCGCCGTGAGTTCCCGCATCCAGCTTCAGCAGCTTTCCACTGCCCCTGCGGAGCCACTGATTCGGCATCATGCGCCCGTCGCAGATAACCACATGCCCGACGCGCAACTGCGCTTCTGCCGTGCCAAGCTCCTCGCCAAACTCGAGCTGCCAGTTCCAGCGCAACATGACTTCCAGCTCCGGAGATTGCGGCATCGGGCTCGCGAATGCAGTAAACCTGAGGGCAAGATAGCCGGCCATCCGCTGCAGCAACTCCGGCGAGCGGTCGCAAAGATCCAGCAAGCGTCCGGGCACCAGTTCATATTCGCCGAAGCCGCGGCAATTACCGAGATAGCGCGGGGTGAAGCCGCAACCGGCCAGCAGCCTTGCCCGCCTGCCGATTGCCTCGCCGTAGTGTCCAAAGCCTTCAAAGCTGAAGATGCTGCGCTCATCGGCGGCGAGCATCTGGGCAGGCTCCAGTGACGTCCACGACGCGGGCATGGTGCGCTCTCCGCAGAGCATGCGCCTGCGCCAGGCTCCTCCAGAGAGACTTTCTCCCGCTTCCGCCGGAGCCAGCGGAGCATTTTGCATAACGTGAAAGTGATAGCGCGCCCAGCGCTGGGCGGCGTCTGTGGCGCGCAGTGTCGAAGGGTCCACCGCGCGGCTTCCGATTATATGAATCCGCCCGCACTCGACGCCGCAGCTCGTAAGCGCCTCTGCCACCGCAAGGAAGGATGAGCCGCTGATGCCCGGCCCTTCATCCAAAATCAGAAACGTTGCGTCTTGCGAGCGTGCGACCCAATCGCGAAACTCCGGTGTTGCTTCCAGCCTGCGCTCGTATGGGTGTCCGGTCGGGCGGACGGTGAGCCGCCGGCACTCGACACAGCGCAAGCGCAGCGATGCGCAGGCCACCGCGCTCAGGGTTACTCCGATGCTGCGAATACCCACCACGGCCACCGGAGAGTTCAGAGCCAGGGCGTCCAGCAGCATTGCAACCTTGCGCGGGTGCAGCGCGTAATAGGCAAAGCCCTCCTGCACCGCGACTTCATAGCGGGCCGCCATGCGGAGTTGCCGGACGCGCTGAAGGATCGATGAATGTGAATGAAGCTGGCCGGTAACGAAGGCGCGGGCGAGTTCCTCGGTAATCTCCGAAGCGATGCCGCAGGAATCCGCGTGGAGTGGGTTGGCACACGCGCCGTCCAGCAGCGCGCATTCCAGCTCCCCTGCGGCAATCAGCGCCGCCAGCACGCAGTCCTGCCTGGCGTGCTCTGGCTCGCGCCGCCAGCGGGAGAGCGCACGGGTGAGGGGCGCGATCAGCTCAGCTCCGCTTACCGCGCGCCTTCCGTCGCGAAACACATAGTTGTTCCAGCCCGAGTCATTCATGGCGCGCCGCGGAGCGGCAATCCAAGCCGCGCATCAGGCTGCCTTTTTCTTCTGGCCGCGCGGCGAGCGCGAGATGTCTCCCTCTTTGTCGATGAAGTAGAGAAACTGGTTGTCACGCTCCACGGCGCGCTCAATCAGTATCTTCGATTCCCCTTCCCCGCTCTTCGGCTTGTGGCAGACATTGCCCTGACCATCTATAAAGTACAGGTATTTCTTGTAATCCCTTTGGAGGTCCAGCTTCTTCATTTTCTCAGCCATCGCGGCACAGCCTCCCACTTCAGAGGGATTGGATTCGCTTTGGCCCTGCCGGGATGGACGGCCGCGCGCAGAAGTTCGGAATTGCCGCGGAATTCCGCAAGCTCCGGACTTAGTGCTTATTTTGCCGGTGCTTAACGCTTTTGGCGCGGGCGGATTTCCTGGCTTGCAATCCCTTTTTCTTTGGCTCGCCGGGCGAGTGCGCGGCTTGCTGCGGCTGTTCGCCAGCAGCGAGCACCGGCCGCACTATGTTGCCGATGACGCGATACTTGCGTTCACTGATCGAAGCATCCGCGTTCTGTTTGCGGATGGTGAAGACCGGCATCACGCCTTCCTTGCCAAAATTTTCCATGGCGACCGTGGCCGGAAAATATCCAATGATGAAGTGTTCGCGATAGCCGGTCTCATAGCGATGCCGCTTGAGGTTCCAAGTGAAGACGCGGACCTGGTTGAAGTCGTAAGCAATGCCATCCTTGTTCTCGTTGAGAAGAACCAGATACTGGGGAATCGCTCCCTTGACCTCGTCCTGTACGGTGTTGAGCACAAAAGCCGCCTGAATGCGCTGGCCCTCGGCGTACTGCACCACATCGAGAGGAATGTCGAGATCGACCATGCGCGCCAGCACCCAGCCGACGTGTCCCTGCTGATCCCGCACCAGCCACCAGTCATCCATGGGCTTTGGCTGTGGCTCTGCGGGCGCGGGCGTTGCGGGCTGGGTTGCAGCCAGTGGTGCTGCCGACGGCGCGGAGGATGCGGGCGCCGGAGCCTGCCGCGGAGCGGCTGGCGAAGCGTGCTTGGAGGTTTTCCTGGGCGCGGTCCTGGTCTGCTCACCGGTGGCCCTGGCGAGCTCGGCTGCCTTGACCGAGGCAATTTCTTCCGGAGTGGCGCGCACGGCGGTGGCGCGCCTGAGCATCTCCACTTTGGAATTTTCAGCGAGCTGGTAGAGCGTATCGGTCTCGCGCCCGGGGCTGACGTGCATGTTCAGCTCGACGCGGGTGACGCCGTGGCCTTCGACGGGGGTGGTGCGATTGTCTTTGCCGAGGCGCTGGAACTGATCGTAGATTTCGCTGGGCACAAGCGCGCGCAGCTCGATCCAGCCTTCAACTTTTTCCGCGGTGCGTACGCGCACGAAGCGCTTCTGGCGCTCGAGGACTTCAACACGGTCACCGTTCTTTACCGAACCGATGCGGTTGTAAACGGTGGAGACATGGTCACGGAGATTGGCCTGGGGCGCGGCGACATACATGATCTCTCCGCTGCCCACCGGGCCTGCGTGCTTGCAGGAGGCGGCGCAAAGTAATACGAGCAGAAACGCAAAGCTGAGGGCCAGAGGCAGAGAGAGCAGGCGAAAACGAGAGTCGAGGGGATACAAGGGCTTCACATCCGGATTAATCTCCACTATAAACCAGGGCGGCTGAGAGAAGAAACTATTGACCTTTCGGTTAATCGTTGGAGAAGGAGGGGTAACTGAATGGTGAATCGTTTCAAGAAACTTCCAACGATTGGCATAAGGGTAAAGGGTCAGGAAGGAAGGATTGACCTGAAAGGCAATGGTTTGCCAAAGAACCCACATCTGCTGACTACAGCAGATGTGGGGCACCAGCGGAGAGGTTACTCATTGCCGAAGTGAATTCCGACGGAGCGGGCGGTGTTGACCAGTTCTCCCTTGGGACTGACCCTCTTCATTTTGCCGATGGCTTCGGCGATATCGACGTAGACGATTTTGCCGCCGCGCAGTGCCACCATTTTCAGAAAGCCACGCTGGGCGACGAGATCGACGGCGGCGACGCCGAAGCGGGTGCTGAGGATGCGATCGCTGGGCGAGGGCGAGCCGCCGCGCTGGGTGTGGCCGAGCACGGTGACGCGGACTTCCTTCCGGGAACAAACCGCAATTGCGTCCCCGATGAGGTTGCCGACGCTGAGGCCGTTGGGAATGGAGCCGTATCGCTGCACAAAGTCCTTGCGGATCTCCTCGGGAACCTGGACGCCTTCAGCCAGAGAGATGATGGTGTATTTCTTGCCGAAGATGTTGCGCTGGCCGATGTAGGAGCAGACACTCTCGACGGTGAAGGGAATTTCCGGAATCAGGATGATGTGCGCGCCGCCGGCGATTCCGGCGTGGAGGGCGATCCAGCCTGCGTCACGGCCCATGACTTCGACGATCATGACGCGGTGATGGGACTCGGCGGTGGTGTGGATGCGGTCGATGGCGTCGGTTGCGACATGGAGGGCAGAGTCAAAGCCGAAGGTAACCTCGGTGGCGGAGAGGTCATTGTCGATCGTCTTGGGAACGCCGACGACATTCAGACCCTTGGCTGCCAGGTCAAGGCCGATCTTCTGGGTTCCATCGCCGCCGATGACGATGACGGCGTCGAGGCCCATGGCCTTGGCGTTGCGGAGGACTTCGTCGGAGAAATCGCGGACCGACTCCTGACCGTCATTGACGATTCGATAGGCGAAGGGATTGCCGCGATTAGTTGTGCCAAGGATGGTTCCACCACGAGGCAGAATGCCGCTGACGTCACTGAGCGTCAGGGAGCGGCTTTTTTCGGGCCAGATGAGGCCGTCAAAGCCGTCGCGAATGCCGATGACCTCATAACGGTACTTGAGGATGGCGGTTTTTACGGCGGCGCGGATGACGGCGTTGAGGCCGGGACAGTCGCCTCCGCCGGTGCAGATGCCAATTTTTCTGAGTTCAGCCATAGGAATATTGCTTTCACAATGAACGCGAAGATGGGTATTGAACCGTCGCCGAGATTGTATATCAGAGGCAGAGGGCAGAATGAAGCGGGAAGATCAGGAAGTGGCCGCCCGCATCCCGAATGGGACCGGAATGGGGCGGGAGGGAAAAGCGCCGCATTCCGGGAAGAAGAGTGTGAGCTTTAGATGATGGTCGTGTTGTTGAATTCCTGTTGGGCAGTGACGGTGGCGGGCGAGGCGGCGGCCCCGAAGGTAGCCGTGGCAGTGATGGTAAAGGGGGTGGTGGCGCTGAGTACGGTCACTACTCCGGCGGAATTGACGGTGGCAATGGTACCGGTGGTGTCGCTGCTGCTCCAGGTGACGTATGGGGTGATGTTGGAGGAAAGGCCGGTGTCACCGGCAAAGGAGGCGCTCGCAATTGCCTGAAAGGTTCCAGCCGCAAAGGCTGTTGCGCCGGTTTGGCTGGCCACGGTGAGGGTGGTTGGGGCAGTGCCGGTGTAGAGCACTACGGTGCAAGCATTGCTGGCCGTTCCGCCATCTTTCGCCGTGATGGTAGAGGTTCCGGAGGTGGCAGTGCCCGCGGTGAGGACACCGGCGACGACGGTGGCAATCGAGGTGTCGCTGCTCGTCCAGCTGGCGTTGGCAGCGTCAGTCGATTTTGTTCCGCCGGCAGTGAGCGAGGTGAACGAGAGCGTGCTGTAGCTATCGGCTGGAGTGACCCCGGCTTTGAGGAATACGGCGGATGGGCCGATGGTGACCGTTTCGATGGAGCTGTTGGAGACAAAGAAGCCATCGCAGGAAGTGCCGAGCACGAAGAGCGCAACGATTGGGAGCAGACGGACCGCACGGCGAAGCCAGGTCATGAGTTCCTCCGGAAACAATCATTGTAGTGCTTTTCCGCGGGATGAGAGCAAGCGGAGGGAGAGCTTCGGCAGGGGAGATAAGTTCTAAGAGCAAGGTTTCAGGGTTTCAAGGTTTCAGGGTTTCAAGGTTTCAGGGTTTCAAGGTTTCAGGGTTTCAAGGTTTCAGGGTTTCAAGGTTTCAAAGGTTTCAAGGTTAATTCAAGAGCAAGGTCAACAGCCCCGCCCACGTGATGGCAGTGAGCGGGGGCGCGGCATTGTTCCCCACATTCGCCAACGACGTTTCGCAGCCGGGTACGCGGCAACGGCTTAGCGACGGGTACGGGCCAACGGATGGCCCTCCGGTCGCCGACGCCGGGCCGCTCCGGCCGCGGGCGCTGGGCGGATGTGGGCCGCCTGTTTATGGCAGCATGGTGCCGCTCTTGAGGAAGCGCTCGTGGAAGGCGTGGGCTTCGCCAAGGATGTGCGGCGTGTGCTGCGCGCCAGAAACTTTTTGGGCGCGGTCGAAGTAATCGTTGAGGAGCGGCTTGAAGAGCTCGGAGGCGCAGTTGTCAATGACGAGGCGAGCACGCTGCTTGGGCGAGAGGCCACGCAGGTCGGCGAGACCGGCTTCGGTGACCAGCACCTGGGTGTCATGCTCGGTGTGATCGACGTGGCTGACCATGGGAACGATGGTGGAGATGGTTCCCTTGGCGGCCAGCGAGGGCGCCATGAAGATGGAGAGGTAGGCGTTGCGGGCAAAGTCGCCGGAGCCGCCGATGCCGTTCATGATTTTAGAGCCCATGATGTGGGTGGAGTTGACGTTGCCGTAAAGATCGGCCTCGATCATGGCATTCATGGAAATGACGCCGAGACGGCGGATGATGCCGGGATTGTTGGAGATGTCCTGGGTGCGGAGGACGATGGAGCGGCGATAGTTGCGGAGGTCGCCGTAGACATGCTTGATCATCTCCGGACCGAGCGAGAAGGCGGTGGCCGAGGCCGAGGTCATTTTGCCGGAGTTGATGAGGCCGATCATGCCGTCTTGAATCACTTCGGTGTAGGCGGTGAGGTTCTGGAATTTTCCCTGTTCGAGTCCGAAGAGCACGGCGTTTGCGATGTTTCCGACACCGGACTGGATGGGCAGAAGATCGGCGGGCATGCGACCCTTCTTGACCTCCCATTCAAAGAATTCGAGGATGTGGCCGGCGATCTTCCGGGAGATTTTATCCGGCTCCTTGAAGGCGGTGTTGCGGTCGGGTGAATGGGTCTCAATGACGGCGACAACCTTCTCGATGGGAATGTGCAGGTAGGGACTGCCGATGCGCTGTCCGGCGCGGGTGAGAGGAATGGGCTCGCGCCGTGGAGGAGAGTCGAGGCCATAGTAAATGTCATGCATGCCTTCCAGTTCGATGGACTGCCAGGAGTTGACCTCGAGGATGACACGGCCGGCACACTCCAGCCAGGACTTGTTGTTGCCAAGCGAGGTGGAAGGGATGGCGCGACCATCTTCGTAGACGGCCGCGACTTCGATGACGGCCATGTCCAGCTTGCCGAGGAATCCGTACTCCATGTACTGGGCAACGTGGCTGAGATGGATGTCAATGTACTCCATGTCGCCGTCATTGATGCGCTTGCGGACGGCGGGATCAGACTGGTAAGGGAGACGGACCTGCATGCCGTTAGCGGCGGCGAGGGCGCCATCGAGCTCAGGGCCGGTGGATGCGCCGGTGAAGACGCCGACGCGCAAGGGATCTCCCTGCTCGCGGGAGCGTTCCATGCGGCGCGCGAGAGCGGGCGGAAACTCCTTGGGATAGCCGGAGCCGGTGAAACCGCTCATGCCGATGTGATCGCCATTGCGGATGAGGGCGGCGGCCTCATCGGCGGACATGATGCGCTGGCGTAATTGCTGGTTGAGAACACGATTATGCGAGGGAGTAAGAGTAGACATGAGGACCTTCCGTAGGATCGGAATAAAAAAAGCGGAGAACCATTAAGGCTAGGTCGCAGAGAGGGATTCGTCAACCGGCGCGGGCCGGGTGAATCGGGCGAATGGAGCTTATAAAGAGAGTGGAGAGGCGGCTTGCGCGACGGGCAGGAAGTGGCGCGCCGAGCTTCACTTCTTGTTGAAACGGAGCGAGGCGGAGTTGATGCAGTAGCGCAGGCCGGTGGGGGTGGGACCGTCTGGAAAGAGGTGGCCGAGATGACCGCCGCAGCGCGAGCAGGTGACTTCAGTACGGGTCATGCCATGGCTGCGGTCTTCATGCTCCTCGACGTGCTCCTTGTTGAGAGGATCGAAAAAGCTGGGCCAGCCGCAGCCGGCGTCGAACTTGGCTTCCGAGGCAAAGAGCTCGAGACCACAGGCGGCGCAAAGATAGACGCCGGGACACTTGGTATCGGCATACTGGCCGGTGAAGGGACGCTCGGTGCCCTTCTGGCGGAGAACGCGGTATTGCTCAGGCGTTAGAGTGCGGCGCCATTCTTCATCTGACTTGCGAATCTTGTCCATGGGCCCCCGGGTCTGCGCGGACAGTGCTTCGATTGTATATGCGATTGGCTTGGGCGTGGGAAGGGATGAATGCGCAAAAACATTGGGAAGCTACGCAATCAAACTCGCCCGGTGGTGCTTAGCTGCCGCTCGACCAGAACAGCAGCTCTGGCCGGCATCTCCGCTTTCGGGCATTGCCGGATATCCGGTTTTCTTGGGACAACTCCGCATGGCTACGGTGGTTCTGAAGAATCGAGAGCGGATACGCGAATGGTTTCTTCCCAGCCGGCCGGGCGTTCGGCCCGGCTGCGGTGGCTGCGGCAGAGAGTCGCGTACAGACCGCTCGGTGCCATCCGCCGGGCCAGGACGGCGTCACAATTCAGGAGTGGAGATTCTATGAGACTAGCTAGTGCAATTGCGTCGGCATTCCTGCTCATGGCAGGGATGGCGGTCGCACAGGATTCGGCAATGGCCTCAAAGGCCGAGATGCATATGGGCATGACCAACGTGGAGCAACACCTGAAAGAGATGGAACACCGTTGGGTAAAAGCTTCGCTGGCGAGCGACGGCGCGATGCTGGCGCCGATGCTGGCCGAGGATTTTATAAACATCGACTCCGACGGCACGGTACACGACAAGGCCGAGACGGTTGCGCGGACCTCGAAGGCCAAGTTTGAAGTCAGCGAGATTGCCGACTTGCGCGTCAACCAGCACGGAGACTCCGCCGTGGTGACCGGCACGTGGATGGGAAAAGGGATGGACAGCATGGGAAATCCCATCGACACCAGGGAACGCTGGGCCGATACCTGGGTGAAGCATGACGGGAAGTGGATGTGCGTGGCATCCGTATCGGCTCCGTTGATGATGAAGTAAGCAGGCGGCTGGGGCAAAGGCACAAATCGCGCAAAGGCCTACATCTGCTGGGTGCGGCAGATGTGGGCAGCAGCGACGGTGTACTCCCATTACAGGAGAAGACAACAACAAGTGCAAGATCAAGGGCAAGATCAAAAACCCCGCCCTAACCAAAAGAAGGTTAGTCAGGACTGATGGGATAAGAACGAAGGCTTCAGCGGACTCGGTAT
>JBEKOO010000054.1:0-22100 GCA_049521655.1 Candidatus Korobacteraceae bacterium | reverse complement strand
CACCTACCTCAGCGGCCATGCGCTTTTCTCAGACTATCTTGAACTGCAGAAAATGCCGATGGTCGGCGAGCTGACGATCTTCTGCGGCGCCATGGTGGGTTCTTCGATTGGATTTCTCTGGTACAACACACATCCGGCGGAAGTCTTCATGGGAGATGTGGGCTCGCTTGCCCTGGGCGGCGCCATTGGCACGGTTGCGGTCATCATCAAGCAGGAGTTGCTGCTGCCCTTTATCGGCGGAATCTTCGTGCTGGAAGCGCTCTCGGTCATCCTGCAGGTGGGTTCGTTCAAACTGCGCGGCAAGCGCATCTTTTTGATGGCGCCTCTGCATCATCATTTCGAGCAGCTTGGCTGGTCAGAATCGAAGGTGATTGTGAGATTCTGGATCGGCTCGCTGATCTTCGCTTTGTTTGCGCTCACCACGCTCAAGTTGAGGTAAGTTAAAAGGCAAGCTGCTCGAGGGCAGGAAAGAATCTATGGATGTCAAAGGCAAGCGCGTTCTGGTGGTTGGATTGGGGAAGTCGGGCGTTGCGTGCGCGCTCTTTCTGGAGGCGCGCGGCGCGCGCGTAACCGTAAGCGACGCCAAGAGCGAGGATCAACTTCGCAATGAGATTCCGGCGCTGCTTGACCGCGGGGTTACGGTCGAAACAGGCAAGCACGGCGAACGCACATTCCGCGATCAGGATCTGATTGTGGTCAGCCCAGGCGTTCCCGGCGACGTTGCTCCGTTGCAGCATGCGCGCCGACTGGGCATTCCGGTCATCGGTGAAATTGAGCTGACTGCGCGCTTCCTGCAGGGAAACATTGTGGCCATCACGGGCTCAAACGGCAAGACGACGACAACAACGCTGACCGGCGAAATCATCGCCTCCGGCGGACGCAAGACGCTGGTTGGGGGAAATATCGGAACACCGGCGATTACCTTCGTCGAGCAGTCCTCACCGGATACCTGGGTGGTGCTGGAGATTTCGAGCTTTCAGCTTGAGTCAATCGAGACCTTCCGTCCGCATATTTCGGCCATCCTCAACGTGACGCCCGATCATCTGGACCGGCACGGTTCGATGGAAAACTACATCGCGGCCAAGACGCGAATCTTCGAGAACCAGGGTGCGGACGATTACGCGGTGCTCAACGCCGACAGCGAGATCTGCCGCCGGCTCGCGGAAGGACTGAAGCCGCAGGTGCTATGGTTCAGCCGGCAGAATGCGGTGCAGCGCGGCGCGTATGTGCGGGGTGGCACAATCCTGCATCGCGATCGCGAAGAAGTTGAAATCATGCCGGTGGAAGAAATTGCTCTGAAGGGCGCACACAATGTGGAGAACGTGCTGGCCGCGGTTGCCATCGGCATGGCCGCCGGAGTGGAGCCTGCGGCAATTCGCCGCGCCGTCAAGGATTTTCGCGCCGTCGAGCATCGCCTTGAATACGTTGCCACGCTGCGCGGGGTGCAGTACTACAACGATTCCAAGGCCACCAACGTCGACGCCACGATCAAAGCGCTGCAATCGTTTCCCGCCAACATTCACCTCATCCTCGGCGGCAAAGACAAGGGCAGCGATTACAGCGAACTGAACGCGCTGATCGCAGAGCGCGTAAAACGCGTCTACACGATTGGCGCGGCTGCGGCGAAGATCGAATCGCAGATCGGCGCTTCGGCCCCGGTTATCAGCGCCCAGACGCTGGAGTCGGCCGTGGGCAAGGCCGCTGATTTGGCGGTGGAAGGCGACATCGTGTTGCTGGCGCCCGCCTGCGCCAGCTTCGATCAGTTCCCCAGCTACGAGCACCGCGGCCGAGCTTTCAAAGAGCTGGTGCAATCGCTGGCAGTTTTGCAGTCTGCTTCATCCACTGGAGGAAGCTAGTGGCTAAGCGCGCCAGCGCAGATCGATGGTTGTTTGGCGTGACCCTGTTGATGGTCTTCGCCGGACTGGTCATGGTCTTCAGCGCGTCGGCGATTGTCGCCAAGGAAAAGTTTGGCTCCGAGACAGCATTTCTGTTTAAGCAGAGTGTCTACGCACTCCTCGGACTCGGGGCCATGTTCGGCTTCATGAGGCTGGACTATCGCAAGCTCAACCAGCCCGCGCTGGTTTTTACCACGCTAGGGGTTACGTCGCTGCTTTTAGCTGCGGTTTTTTTCCTCGACCGCTCCCACAACACGCACCGATGGATCAAACTCGGCGGCCTTTTCTCGTTCCAGCCCTCCGAACTCGCCAAGCCCGCGATCATTCTCTTCATGGCACATTTTCTGGAGAGCCGCTTGCGCTCGATCACCGATCTGCGCCATACCCTGTTGCCGGCGGTTGCGCCGACCGCCGTTTTCTGCGTGCTGATTGTGGCGCAACCTGATCTGGGAACGGCCATGGCCTGCGCTTTCATCACGGCTGCCATCCTCTTTATCTCCGGAATGGAATGGAGGTATTACCTCTGGGCGCTGGGATTATCGGCGGTGCCGCTATACTTCCTGCTCTTCCGCACAGCGTGGCGGGCGCGCCGCCTGGTCGCCTTCATTGACCCATTTGCGGACCCGCAGGGCGCGGGCTTTCACATCATTCAATCGCTGATTGCGGTTGGCACCGGAGGCCTCACCGGACTGGGCCTGATGGAGGGCAAGCAGAAGCTCTTCTATCTGCCCGAGCCGCAGACCGATTTTATCTTCGCGGTGATTTCCGAAGAGTTGGGATTGATAGGAGCGGTTTGCATTGTCGCGGCGTTTGCGTTCTTCTGCTACCGGGGCTTGCGCGCGGCATGGAATACTCGCGACAATTTTGCCCGCCTGCTTGCCATCGGAATTACGGCCATGATCGGCATTCAAGCCTTCTTCAACATCAGTGTCGTGCTGGGACTGCTTCCCACCAAGGGAATTCCGCTGCCGTTCATCTCCTATGGTGGGTCGTCGCTCATAGTTACGCTGGCCAGCGTGGGAGTGCTGCTCAACATCACGCAGCAGACGGACTGATATGAAGATCATTCTTGCCGGAGGCGGCACCGGAGGTCATGTCATTCCCGCTCTTGCCATCGCGGAAGAGCTGATGAGAGGCGGACACATAGCGGCTTTTGTCGGCACCAGGCGCGGCATCGAAGTGCGCCTCGTTCCCAAGGCTGGGTTTCCGTTATATCTGGTTAAGATCGGCGCGCTCAATCGTGTAAGCTTCGCAACCCGTGTGCGCACCCTTATAGATTTACCATTGTCGATCTTTACCGCGATGCGGATTTTGCACGGCTTTCAAGCGCAAGCGGTTATTGGCGTGGGCGGATATGCGGCTGGTCCGGCGACCATCGCTGCGGTGTTGTTGCGAATTCCAATCGTTCTCTTTGAACCGAATGTAGTCCCCGGCTACGCCAATCGCGCGATGGCCCGCTTCGCCGCAAATACCGCGGTTCAATTCGCGCCGACGGGGCGCTGGTTTCGCCGCTTTGAGGTGACCGGAGTTCCGGTGCGGCCTGCATTTTTTGCGCTCCCCGAGAGGCGCAGCAAGGCACCGACGCTGCTCGTCTTCGGGGGAAGCCAGGGCGCGCGCGCGTTGAACCGCATTGTTTGCCAAACCGCGGCGGAACTGCTCAAACGCATTCCAGGTCTGAATATCGTGCATCAGACCGGAGAGCGCGAGTTCAATGACATTGGCGCCTTCTATGTGGCGCAGCGGATCGACGTGGAAGTAAGAGCGTTCATTGACGACATGCCCCAGAGCTTTGCGGATGCCGATCTGATCGTATGCCGCTCCGGCGCTTCCACGGTCGCCGAGATTGCAGCGGCGGGCAAGTGCGCTCTCTTCGTGCCATTTCCCGGTGCCGCCGACGATCATCAACTGCGCAATGCCGAATTGCTCGCTGAGGCCGATGCTGCGCTACTGATCCCAGAGAGTGAGCTGAGCGCGGAGCGATTTGTGCAGGAAGTGACCGCGCTGCTGGCGGATACACAAAGACTGGCTCTGATGGGCGGCAAAGCCCGCGCGATGGCGCATCCCAATGCCGCCGCCCGCATTGCGGAGATGGCGCTCAGCGCCGCAAAAACGTCATAAGGTCAGGTATTCGCGAATATAGCTGTTATCGGAATTCGCGATTTCAGAAGCGTCGCCCTCGAATATCTTTCCGCCATCTTTCAACACCATGAAAGTTGTTCTTGAATCCCAATTCCAGCCGGCCGGCACGGGAAGCATTTTGTTTTTTTCAGGGTTGAAGTAGTGCGTCGCCATGGTGAACGCGTCCTGCAGGCGGTGCGTGACCATGAGCGCACTGGTCTTGTAGAAGTCGCGCTGCTTCACCAGCAGCTCGACGATCGTGGTCGATGTCACCGGGTCGAGCCCCGCGGTAGGCGAATCGTAGAGCAGCACCTCGGGGCTTGAAATGATGGTGCGCGCAATTGCCACGCGCCGTTTCATTCCGCCGGAGAGTTCGGCGGGAAACAGATCCATGGTGTGCTCCAGTTCCACGAAGCGCAACGCTTCCAGCACCCGGAGGTGGATTTCTTCCTCTGGAACTTTTTCTTCGTAGAGGCGAAATGCAACATTGCCTTCGACCGAGAGCGAATCGAAGAGCGCCGACTCCTGGAAGACCATTCCGATGCGGCGTCGCAGCTCGAACAATTCGGTCTCGCGCATGGCCGTGACTTCATGGCCGAGCACAAAAATGCGCCCGCTATCGGGACGCAGCAAGCCGAGCGTAAGTTTAAGAACCGTGGTTTTGCCGGTGCCTGCCGCTCCCAGTAACACCTTTGTAGCGCCGTGTTCCAGCTCGAAGGAAAGGCCGTCGAGGACAACCTGCTCATCAAAGCGCAGGCTTACATTTTCAAAGATTACGGCCTTTTCCGTCGCGTTATGGCTGGCCTCGCTCATATTCTATAGCGGCCCCAGCAGCACCATCAGCAGGCGGGTTACGAACAGGTCAACGGCGAGGATGATCACGCTGGCGGCGACCACGGCCTGAGTGGTTGCGCGGCCCACGCCCTGCGTGCCGCCCTTGGCGCTCAGCCCGTAGTAGCAGCCGACGGTGGCGATGATAAAGCCGAAGAGCACCGGCTTGATCAGCCCCATGAAGATGTCCGCGAAGCGAAGCGTCTGCCATGCGGAGGTCCAGTACTCGTTCATGTTGAGGCGCAGCAACAGCACTGCGATTGCGGAGCCACCGGCAAGCCCCACAAGGTCGGAGAGAATGGTGAGGAAGAAGAGCATGAACATGGTAGCCGCCAGGCGCGGCGTCACCAGTTTACGGCTGGGATCGGTGCCCAACGCACGCATTGCGTCGATCTGTTCAGTTACCTGCATCGAACCCAGTTCGCTGGCCATTCCACTGGCGTTGCGCCCGGCCACCATCAGACTGGTGAGCACCGGCCCCAACTCGCGAACCATCGACATGGAAACCAGTTGCCCGGTAAAGGAAAGTGCGCCAAAGCGCGCCAGCGAGTTTGCGCTCTGCAGGGCCAGCACCGCGCCGGTGAAAAATCCGGTGAAAACCACGATCTGCAGCGAGCCCACGCCGATGATGTCCATCTGCTGCAGGATGTCGCCGAAATAGCGCGGCTGGCTGAACAGATTGGCAAGTCCGCGCCAGGAGAGGATGGAATACTCCTGCACCGCCAGAACATTGACCTTCGCGTATTCTGTAAGAGAGAATGCCATTTGAAACAGAGCGCCGCTTATCAGCTTTGCGGTGTGGCGCGCGGCTCTTAAGCGACTATATCAAAACGTAAGGTAAACACCTATGGGATGCTTCGCTGCCAGTTGCGCGGCGGAAGATGCCGCTCCGGCCGCGGGCGCCGGCGGCGCGAACTAATCTCTCTGCCCTCGCCGTTTGATCTCGATGTTGAGCCGCTTGATCTTCTGGTTCAGAGTGGAGAGCGGCACATGAAAACGCTCGGCCGCCTCAGTCTGGTTCCATCCGCAGCGTTCCAGCATCGTGGCGATGATGCGGCGCTCGCAGTCCTCCACAATTTCAAAGAGCGAAGCATCGGGCTTGCTGGCGATCAGCGGCAGAGCGTCTCCGCGGCTAACAATGTCTTCGGGGAGCAAGTCGGCGGTGATGACCGGATGGGCGGAGAGCACGACGGCGCGCTCGATCGCATTTTCCAGCTCGCGTACGTTGCCCGGCCAGGCGTAGTCCATCAGGGCGCGCAGTGCGTCCGGACCCAGGCTACGCGAAGCTCTTTCGTTCTCCTCGCAATACTTGAGCAGGAAGTGCTGCGCCAGTATCGGAATGTCTTCCTTGCGATTGCGCAGCGGAGGCAGTTCGATGGTGATGACGTTGAGGCGGTAATAGAGGTCTTCGCGGAACCTGCCGTCCTTCACCGCCTGCCGAAGATCGCTGTTGGTGGCGGCGATGACGCGTACGTCCACCTGAATCTCCTGCACTCCGCCCAGATGCATGAAGCGTTTGTCCTGCAGCACGCGGAGGAGCTTGGCCTGCGTCTCCATGGACATGTTGCCGATTTCATCGAGGAAGATGGTTCCCCGGTCGGCCATCTCGAATAGGCCCTTTTTGCTGCTGACCGCGCTGGTGAATGCGCCCTTGACGTGGCCGAAGAGCATGGACTCGAGCAGGTCACTGGGCATGGCGCCCGTGTTGACGGGCACGAATGGGCGATCCTTACGCGGCGAGTTGGCGTGAATCGCCTTTGCAATTAATTCTTTACCGGTGCCGCTTTCGCCCTGCAGCAGAATCGTGGAGCGCGATGGTGCGACCTGCGCCACCAGGTCAAAGGTGCGCAGCATCAGGTCGCTCTTGCCGACAATGTTTTCAAAGTTGTAGCGCTGCTTGAGCTGGCGCTTAAGCTGGATGTTCTCCTCTTCTACACGCTTGCGCCCGATGGCGGCGCGCACATCAGCTTGCAGCTTCTCGTTGCTCCACGGCTTGGCGATGAAGTTGGCCGCTCCGCCCTGGATTGCGGCCACCGCGTTTTCCGGCGTGCCATAGGCGGTGATCATGATGACCGCCATCTCCGGATCACGCTCGCGAATATCCTTCAGAATCTCCAGGCCATTGCGGTCTGGGAGCTGGAAATCCAGCAGGACGAGGTCGACGGCCTGCGTGTCCAAAAGGCTCAGTCCCTCTTCTCCGTCGTTTGCGTTGACCACCTCGTAGCCGTCATCTTCCAGTAGTATCTGCAGCGACTCGCGGATCGCCGCCTCGTCGTCGATGATCATCACCCTGCCCGCGCTGGACTTCTCCGGCGGCGCAGAAGTGCGCTTCACTCCCGCCTGGTCAGACATGCATCGCCTCTCTCGACATCGGGAACTCCATCAGGAAACTTGTGCCTGCGCCGGGGCTGCTCTCCACGCGAATCTTGCCGGCGTGTTCCTGAATAATTCCGTAGGTGACCGCCAGCCCCAGTCCCGTGCCGCTGCCACCCTGCTTGGGACGTGACTTGGTGGTAAAAAACGGGTCATAAATTCGATGAATGTGCTCGGGAGCGATGCCGGTTCCGGTGTCGATGACAGACGCGCTTACGCCTTGGTCGTATGCAGTACGTACTGTCAAGGTTCCGCCCTGAGGCATTGCGTCCTTGGCATTTAGGAAGAGGTTCAGAAAAACCTGTTGCAGCTTTCCCTGGTTGCCGTGAATGTGCGGCAGGGAAGGCTGCAACTCGCCGACCACGCGGATGCGAGCCGTCTTGAACTGGTGCTCCAGCAGCGCCAGCGTATCCTGGATAATGCGATTCAAATCGACGTTGCCGAATTCCGTGCCGCTGGTGCGCGAGAAGTTCAACAGGTTGTTGACGATCTCAGAGGCGCGGAAGGTCTGCTTGGTAATTTTGTCCAGCAGCTCCGAACGCTTCTCATCGCCCTGCAACTGCTTGGCCAGCAACTGTGCGTAGGAACTGATTACGGCCAGCGGCGTATTTACCTCGTGCGCGACCCCCGCGGCCAGCAGTCCGATCGAAGACATCTTGTCCGACTGTGCCAGTTGAGCCTCGAGATCGATGCGTTCGGTAATGTCATCGACGATGACCAGCCGCCCGACCACCCTGAAGTCCTTGCTGATGAGCGGCGCAATTGCCACGTTCACAACGCGCGTATCTCCCGCGGTTGTGCCAAGCCGGAACTTGTAAAGATTGTGAATGCCGGGGTTGTCGCGCACCCGGAAGAACTCTTCGCAAAAGGCGGATGGAAGAACGTTGAGAATGGACTTGCCGATGGCGCTGGCGCGCAGCAATCCATACATCACTTCCATCTGCGAATTCCAGGACTCGACCTTGTCCTGCAGATCGACGGCAAAAACGCCTACGTTGATCGATTCAACGATATTTTCGTTGAATTCCTTGAGCCGCTCGTATTCCTGAACCTTCTCTTCCAGAGAAGCGTAGAGTTGCGCGTTCTGCAGCGCGATCCCGATGTAGCCTGCCAGGGTTTCCAGCAACTCCACGTCTTCGCTGGAAAGGAAGTCGCCATCGCTCGTCTTGCCCAGGCCGAGCATGGCGATGGTGCGCTTCATGACGGTGCAGGGAATGTAGTAGTTCAGATCCAGCGCGGCAATTGTCTCCTGCGCCGATGGCTCCTCGCGCACAGCCTGGTGTGTGTTGTCATAGAACAGATGGCCTTCAGCGAATTCCGGCCGCTGGCTGCTCAGGAAGCTCAGATTCAGCCAGCCTGGCTGCGCAAAGCCGCTGGACTTAGCCAACACAAAGCCCGGCTTATCCGCATCGGCCAGAAACACGGCCATGCGGTCCACCAGCAGGGTTCGCTGAATGCGCTCCAGAATCGCTTCCAGCATCTTGCCCAAGTCGCGCTCAGAGCTCAACTCGCGGCCAAACTCGATCAGCGTCTTCCGGTAGTCGTAGCGCTTGCGGTAGAAAAATTTGTCGATCCTCTCCTGGGTCCAGTTCTTGATGGGATTGAAGAGGACGGAGGTAACTACGATGGCTACGATCAATCCGCCCGGGCCGGTGCTGGGAAAATTCTTATGGAAGAGTTCGGCGGTAGCGCCGACGGCGGCAAAGTACACTGCGGCGATGGTGCCCGCGGCGATGGTGTAGGCCATGCCACGCTTGAAGATCAGATCCACGTCCATCAATCGGTAGCGCACAATTGCGTAGCCGAAGGTGAGCGGCAGAAAAACGAGTGAGAGCACGCTGATCTTCATCGCCGCCGTCGGTCCCCGACCGTAGAGGAACGGGATGACGTAAAAGACCGTGAATGGGACGACCGCCAAAAAAGTCCCGCGCGTGACCCACTTCATCTGCTGGCGCACGATGGGAGTGCGAGCGCGCAGGTAAGTGTCCCAGAGCACGCAGGTCGCGGCCAGGAAGAACACGGCCACGTAAGCCATCTGCATCCGGTCCAGGTTCCAGAGCAATCTTCCGCTGGGCTCGGCAGCTTTCACCAGCAGCACCCAGAGACTCAGCAGAAGAAATCCGGGCAAATAGACCAGCGGCAGAATCCAGCTCCGCCTTTGCACGAATGCCTTGCGCTCCGGAAAGCTTAGCGAGAAGTGAAGGAACATCGCAGGCTGCAACATTCCCGCGACCACGTTGGACCAGTAAATCGTCCAGTCAAACTGGTTCAGCTTGCCCGTAAACTTAAAGGAGTAAAAGATGAACGAAACCAGGCAGAAGAGATAAAAGTGGCCGGACTTCGGCGCGGTCCAGCGGCGCAGCAGCACGTACACACCAACACACAGGTACACCAGCGCAATCAGCCGCAATCCCTGATTCAGACTCTTGTCCACCGGTTGCAGGATCACCGGGACATCCACGCTGACGTTGTCCCGCTTCAGGCCGTAGGAAAGCTTGGTCCAGATCCCGGAGCGGTACATCTGGCGCGCGACGTCTCCGTTGTTATGCACCGGATTGCCGCCAACCGATACCAGCGCGTCATCCAACTTGATGCCGCCGCGGTCGCCGGGGCCAAGCGGATCGACACGCTGCGCCCTCAATTGCCCGTGTGACTCCACCCACCAAACGCCGTCCGTGGGTGTGGAAAACTCACGTTCTTTCTGGAAGTTGATCCACGCAAATACCACCGCCGTTACCGTAAGCAGTGTGAAAACAACCGCGGCGAAGCGTATTTGAGTTTCCTTGGTCATGGGCGATCGCACCGCGTGCCGCGCTTCGTTAAGCTCTGGCGCGGAGGTGGGCCACTGCTTTGTTTGCAACTCAGTTGCCACCTTCCCATTCATCATAGGTCGCCCAAATATCAGCATTAAAAGGATATTTTAATAATTGTACGCCCGTGCTGACGCTGGTACTCCTGAAACAGGTACATGGATATGGTTTATGGGAGATTTGATAACTAAGAAACCGGGGGCGCTTGGGGGCGCCTCCGGCGAAGGTGACAGAGGCAAGATCAATTAATTCGATTCTGCTGTGTACAATACGGTTGCATGCCTGCTTGGGGGTAACAAGAAAATGCGCGCGGTAGCGTCGCAGCAACCATCAGAGCGTTTTATGCAGGAGAGGGAGTCCTGGTTTTCTTGTGGGGCGTATCGCATGCGATGCCTCCATTTGCCTGCCGAAGCTCCGGCAACGCCCTCTCTGCCCGCTGTGGTATTCGTTCACGGGCTGCTGGGCTACAGCTTCAGTTGGCGTTACAACCTTGATTTTTTTGCGTTGCTCCGTGATGTCTATGCCGTCGATCTGCTTGGCATCGGGCAATCGGATCGTCCGGAGACGGGCGCGGCGGATTTCAGCCTTGAGGCTGCGGCTGTGCGTCTGGTGGATTTCCTGCGTTCGCTGGGCCACTCCGAGGTTGATCTGATAGGTACCTCGCATGGCGGAGCCGTAGCCATGCTGGCCTGCAGTCTGGACCATTCCTCTTCTCAACCGCTCATCCGCCGCCTGGTGCTGGTTGCGCCGGCTCATCCGTTTATGACAAACGCCCGCCTGCGCCTGGCATTCTTCCGTACTCCCTTCGGGAGGATGGTAATGCACTGCCTGATTTCGCGCAGCCTGGCTCTGAGCCGCAAGTCGCTTGGCCGTATGTATGCCGACGCATCGCTCGTCACGCCCGAGACCCGCGCCGGATATGCGGTTAACCTCGATGATCCGCGCTCCTATGACTACGCTCTCGAGGTAATTCGGACGTGGCGGCCGGACATGCTGCAACTCCAGAAGGCGCTGCACTCGATTGCCACCATTCCCGTGCTCCTGCTCTGGGGTGCGAATGATCGCGTGGTCTCTGCCAGCTCAGGGCTGATGCTGCGCGAGTTCTTTCGGGACTCCGAGTACGTTGTGGTGCCGCGTGTTGGCCATCTGCCCTACGAGGAAGCGCCCGGGGAATTCAACCGTCGCGTGCTGCACTTTCTGGAGTCGTGAGCGATTCCGCTCCGCCGCAGCGCTTCGCGCCGCCGCGCCGCGGCTGATGTCATAATGACCTCATGAGTTTGCGCCAGCAGTTTTGGGAAGCGCTCCGCGGGGTTGAGCGTGGCGCCTGGGTCCGGTTCTTCATCGCCATCTTCGGACTTGCGCTGGCGTTTGCCTCGGCGTTGCTCTCCACCGCTGCGCGAGAAGCTGGAGATGTGCTTGCCACCGCCGTCTTCGCCTCGTCGGCTCTGCTGCTGGCGGGGGTGATCGCCGTCTTGACCGTTCCCTACCTGGCGCGTCGCGTGGTGGCCCGTCGGGTGCGCGACGCGCTGAACTACCAAGTTACGCGCGAAGGTCTGGTTTACCTGCTGCTCACCTTGCTGATTGGCGTTGCCGCGCTCAACACCGGCAACAATCTGCTGTTCATCGTGGTGGCCGCCATGCTCGCAGCGGTGCTGGTCAGCGGCATCGTTTCAGCGGTCATGATTAGCGGGCTGGAAGTTGAGTTGCATCTTCCGCATCACGTCTTCGCCGGGCAGAGTTATGCCGGAGCGGTGCTGCTGCACAACCGACGCTGGCTGCCCGTGTTCTCCATCTCCGTGGTTCCGCCAATTCAGAAAGAAGATCGCCCGGTGTGGCGCTGGCAGCGCTCAGAGTTCGTATATCCGCCGGCGCGCTCGGGACGCAGGGCAATCATCCGATGGCCCGACTTTGCATTCACAAAATTCCATCCGCCGCACAGGTCACCGCCCGTCTTTGAGCAGAGCATGTATCTTCCTTATCTCCCCGGGGGCCATCGCCAGAGCGCCGAGCTGAACCTCAGGTTTCCAAGGCGCGGTCTCTACGCGCAGCGCGGCATTGGAATCTCCACCCGCTTTCCATTCTCCTTCCTCGCCAAGACGCGCACGATTGCGCTCAACCAGGAGGTGCTGGTTTTTCCCTCCGTCGAGGCCACCGATGAGATGTTCGAGGTGCTGCCGATGATCACCGGCGAGTTGGAGACGAATCAGCGCGGCCGCGGCTCCGATCTCTACCGCATCCGCGACTACGAACCGGAGGACAGCGCCCGTCACGTTGACTGGAAGGCGACCGCGAAATCCGGCGAACTCAAGGTGCGTGAATACACCCGCGAGGATGAACGGCGCGTCTGCATAATATTTGATAACCCCGCTCCCGGAGTGCTGGATACGGAGCGCTATGAGCGAGCCATCAATCTGGCGGCTTCTCTCGCATGGCATTTTTTCGAGGAAAACAGCGAACTCAGCTTTGCCGCACCATCGCTGGCCGGAGATCCGGATGTGTACGGTTTTCTGGAATATCTTGCGCTGGCCTCACCACGGCAGGGGACGGATTTTCTGTCGACGCTCGACTCACGCGAACGCGGACAATACAACATCATCATCACGGCCAGCCGGCACGGCCAGATTCCCACACCGCTCTGGCAGTCTTCCTACGTGTTGTTCGCGCAGGACTGAGGCAGACTGGGGCTTCGCCAAAGGCATGAGCGTGAGTCTCAGTGATTTGCGATTTGCGCGCGCAGCGTGAGCGTATTCGTTGGGCCGCTTGTCACGAAGAAGCTATAGAGTTTTACCCGTCCCGGCTGCTGTCGGGGCTTCGGACTCGCGCGCCAGATAGACGGTCTGCGATGGATAGGCGAGCGAGCAACCGCAGGCCGCAATAATGTCCATCACACGCAGCAGAAGGTCTTCGCGCACGATGGTGAAATCGTCATAATCGCGGGTCAGCACATAGGCCTGCATCTCGAGTTCGAGCGTGCTGTCGGCGAGCTTTGCCAGCCGTATCCAGGCGGTTGCCTTCTCGATGCGCGGATGATCGCGCAGCATTGTGGATACCTGGGTCAATACGTGATTGAGCTGCTCGCGGCTGGTTTCATAATGCAGGCCGATCTTGCAGAAGACGCGCATTTTGTCACGGGCGCTGAGGTTCTCTATGTTTGCCGATGCGAGGGAGCCGTTGGGGACCGAGATGAGCCCGCGCTCAAAGGTGCGGATGCGGGTGGAGCGAAGGCCGATGTCTTCCACCGTGCCGATGGTGTCACCGACGCGGCAGAGGTCGCCGACACGCATCACACGGTCGGTGAGGATGCTGATCCCGCCAAAGAGATTTTCGATGGTCTTCTGCGCCGCCAGTGCGATGGCGATGCCGCCGATGCCCAGTCCGGCGAGCGCAGCCGAGGGGTTGAGGCCGGCAAGATAGAGGATGCTGAAAAGCGCCACGGTGACGATAGCGATCTTCAACATGCGATGCAGCAGCAGTGTGAGCGAGAGGGTGCCGCGCTCCCCGGGGGTAATCATGCGGCTGCGCGTACGGCGCGTCCACACGGTTACGAAATCCCAGAGCAGCCACGCCACGGCGAAGAGAAGCGCCGTGCCGAGCACCTTACTGTAATACTCGCGGAAGAGCAGCGGCACGGTGATCATGTGCATGCCGATGGCGTGCGCAACGGCGGTGGCGAAGAGCAGCACGGGTCCGCGAATGTTGGTCCAGACCTCCGACCGCGCGGCGCGATGATTGATGCGGGCCAGCAACCATGCGGGCACGCCCACCAAGGCGACGGCAACAGCTCCGGCAAGCAGGGCTAGCGGGATGAGCAGCAGAAACGCCAGCCAGACCCAGAGCGGAATGGATAGAAAGGTGAAGTGAACGAGAATGTGCGGCAGGTGCCGCTCGACCTCATGCGAGCGCACGTCGTTGGCGAGGTCCTCGGTCTTGTCGAGGGTGCTCCAACTGATGAGCCAGAGATGTCCGCTGTTGCCGTCTGGGACGCGGACGACGAGCAGCGGCAGTTCCTTGCCGTTGACGGTGAATTCGCCGACGCGCTGCTGATTGGCTTCGAGGCGTGGATCGTAGGCGAGTTCCGGATTATCGGTGATGGAGCCGAGGCGGCCTACGTAAGCCTGGTTGAGCAGCGTCTTCAGATCCTTTACGACGCGGCTGGAGTCGATCTCATTTTCCTCGCGCGGGAGTTGAAGATATTCGGCGGCGCGCTCGTCGTCGCCGGCTTGCGCAGCCTGCATGAAGCCCGTGAGCGTGCCGCGCGGCGTGTCGCGGCCCAAGGGGTCCGCGTTTTTGACCGCGGCCTGCGTGCTGGAGACGCCGGCGGGGAGCGCCTTGAGTACGGACTGGGCCAGCAACGGAGCGCACAGCAGGCTCAGCAGAAACAGGGCGCGGAAGCTCGCTTTGACGACTCGCATATCTCTCAGGGTACCTCTTTGCGTGCCACGGCGGCTAGGGAGGCTGATCGGCAACGATTGACCAATAGAGCAATGGTTTGGAGTGGGGGAGTAGCAGACTGGGCAATCCTTTTGTAAAGTCCAAACGATTGGCTAGTTGATTACGGGGAAGGCGGCAGACGATTACGAGAAAGTTAATCGTTGAGCCGGGCGAGGGCCGAAGGCAAGGTCAATATTAGGGAAAGCGCCAACCGCCGGATTCTTGTTCAGGGCCAGAGAGAGCGAAACAGAGTCCGCAGGCCGCTGACTTCCGCTACGAAACTATCCATATCGTGTCCCATGGTCACGGGATAACGTCGCAATGCGAAAGGGTTCGTTCCCTTCCGGTTCATCCCGGAAATGACCGACACTGCAGCGGTCGTCACTTGCCTCAAGAGTTCGATATCTTGCTCCCCGAAATCTTGTCGGGTCCCGTTGGGATAACTAAACAGAGGTCGGCTGTTTTCGGTTAATTCTGTTACGCGTCGTAGGGATTCGACGATTTCTTTACGGCGACGTTCAGTCGTCTCATTCGCCAGAATGCAGTGATTTAGGGTATGCGCACCAAATTGAATATATGCTGATTTCAACAAAACGCGAATCTCCGCCGCGCTAAGGGGGCGCAGTGTCTCCCGCTGTATTGGAGTGACAGTCGCTTTGACTTGGTCCCATGTCTCGTTAAGGAATTGGTGAATGACTTCAATTGGAACACGTTTATGATCACAACTGAAGGCGCGCGGCAACTTTGCCAGTTTAATGAGCCTGAGCCGATCAAAGTGAAACAGTTCGCCGGTGTCTATGTAATCGGTGGCCAGGAAAATTGTCGCAAAAACATGGTGCTGATCAAGAAGCGGCGCAGCAAGATGCAGATTGTTGGCGTAACCATCGTCAAATGTGAGGGCAACCGCACGTTTAGGAAGGCGACCCTTTTGAAGCAGATTCACGGCCTCGTCTAACGGTAGAGGAGTAAAGCGTGTTTTGATGTACTTTAGTTGTTGTTCGAACTCTGACACACGCACGAAATTAGGGGAGACCCACGGCTGGGCTGCTTCCTTGTCTTCGCAAATTCCATGGTATGTGAGGATGGATAGGCCATTACCGCGAACGAAAAGGGCGGCGTCGGCAATCCCGGTTTTCCGGTAGGTTGAGTAGATTGTTTTTTTCACCGACGATCCGCCCATGCAAGAAGATCCTTCCGAAACCAGATAATGAGGTAGGACGTGGGGATGTAACTGCCTTCGGCATAGAGTCTTCGACGGGTCTCAGATGTCTTGGTAGCCAAGGCAATTGAGTGTTCGTCAGATCCAACGTGTATCGACACCGCGTTGTTTTCCATCGGGAGCTGACGGAGATAGGCTAGTCGCGGCGACACCCTTGCAATTGCAGGATCAAAAAACCAGGAACCTCCGAATACGCCCCTAACTTGTTTGTCTATTAACATCATTTCCGCGAGACGGCGGTAACACTGTATCCAACCGCTCTCGTTGAACTCAGGAAGGCAACAAGGCTCATGGGTATGGATCTCATAGAACGGGACAAACCCTCCTGAGCCTAGAAAGCGTCCCAAGGTGCGCAGGCCTCCCCGTATGGCATCCCGACGGGGGAATCCGCTCAGGTGAAACACTTGCGCTCCAGCCGGGAGCACCCTACCGGATGCAATCGCTAGATCCTTGACGTACATATCATTTTCGGGACTGTAGTAATCGTCGGCGCGGGAGAGACTATCTGTCGTGATACGGTCAAGTTCTTTTCGGTACAGTTCGGCGACGGTCGGGGTTAGTTTTGCGTCATTTCGATTCTGGGCAGCCCGCTCGGCTAGTTGGCGGATAAGAGATCGACATCCATCAGCGTCTAGCCCAAGAAGTACCGGTACAATGCTCTTATAATTTCCGATTGGCGGCAACGCGTCGAGTCGTGCAACCGTTGGAGTCATGGCGATTATCATAGCCGAGCCTGCGACCGGAAGCCACTAAATGTCTCTTCCAATGCAGGATGAGTCTGAAGGAGGGTTTGTTTCCAGCACAAAATGAGCCTGAAGCGGCTTCCACTCCGTGTTGTTCGCGGGGTTCACAGTCGCGTATTTTGACTCAGAGCTGTTTGTAAGATGAGTTGTAACATGGAGATGCTAAAATGGAGCGTTTTAGTCGTGAAAAGTTAGCAGCAGAGAAGACGGGGCTGGGATTTTGGGGTAAAGTCCTGACCGCGTGCGCCCTCATCTTTACGCTTGCGCCATTCATTCTGCCGGCTATTCCGGTTGGGACCGATCTCCCCAAGCATGTGCTAATCGCCACTATTATTAACAATTACAATAGTCCTGTTTTTCAATTTAATAAGTTTTTTGACGTAGAAAAAGGTTTTCACGCCACTATGCTGGGCGAGTATATCCTCGCGCTATTTTGCCGATACTTCGACCCTTTCATCGGGGCCAAAATATACCTTACCGCGTTTGTCGTAGTTTTTTGGAGCGGCGGCCGAAGGTTGATGCGCGTGCTCGGATATAACACGGAATTCGCCATTGTCTTTCTACCACTAGCGCATACGTTTCTTGTCTTTTCGGGATTGCTTCCATTTCTTGCGGGTATTGCGCTGTTTCCTTTTTTACTCGCCTTTGCGCTCGACGCGCGTTCCCGCATTTTCCGCGGAGTGATGATCGCCGCTCTGCTTGTGCTTGCTTCCGCGTTCCATGTGGTCGCGGCATGTGCGGGAATCTTGGTGGTATTTGTTTTGGCGCTTTGCGCATCACGGGAGCGGCGCTATTGGTGGGTCGACTTGGCGCTGGCGGCGCCCGCCTTCCTGATGGTGCTTCTAACCGTTCTGCATCGCAACGAAGCCGACAACCATTTCTATTGGCGCTCGTCGTTGGCCGGACAGATCGAACAGTATCTTGGCTACAACGCATGGACGTTATCGCGAGTGTCCAGCTATTGTTTCGTGATTCTAACGGCGATTCTGGCGGTTGCGGTTGTGTCGCAGGTGTGGCGGCGCAAGTCGCGCTTAACCCTGGTTTCGTTGGCGGCATTGTTGGTGATAGTGGGAATTGCGATGCCGGTTTCAATTGGCGATTGGTTTATAGTCGGAGCAAGAACATTTCCGTTTGCCGCCGTGCTGGGTATTGCATCGCTGCGTCTTTCGGAGCGCGCGCGCAAAGTTGGGATGATGATTGCAGTTGTATTCCTGCTGATCAGTGGGACTCTTAACACGCGAGCCGTTCTCGCCGTGCAGCCTCTGTATCGAAGTTTTCTCGCCGGCATGGATAGCGTAGCAATGGGGTCAAGAATCCTTCCAATCATCGGGGACTTTACCCTGGGCGGAAACCAATATATCCAGCCTTTTGGCGGGATTGATGATGCGTACAATATTTATCGAGGCGGCGAAAATCCGTATGTACTGGCTTCGGCGGCAAACGGCGGCGGAACAAAGACCACGGCAACAATCTTTCGCTACAAGTCCTTCCCTGGATATGCGTACAAGTTTTCACATGCGCCTCATGATTATCACGGCGCTTGCAAGGTGTTTGACTACGCGGTGCTTTTTGATCAATTGCCCGAACAGCTTCCAGGGCTAGAGGTGGGAGCGAGCCAGATATTCCGGCGGCAAGATCTGATTATTCTCAAATATGATAAATCCAAATGTGAGTAGATTTTAGCTGCGGGCTAGCCATTGAGTTAGTACCGGTACGATGCTCTCATAGTTTCCGATTGGCGGCAACGCGCCGAGTCGTGCAACCGTTGGAGTCATGGAGACCTATGATAGCCGAGCCTGCGGCCGGACACCACTAGATTCCAAGCCGATGACCTTCTTGCGTGCAAAGATCCTTAGCTATCCGAGTCAATCCGAGAGAGGGGTTGAGTGAGCCGGCATCGAATCGGAATCGCTGGCCGCTTGCCCCACCCGGCACAAGGCTCCGCGCAGAGCCTCCGCTCCGGAATCGGGATCGAAGTGTTCGTGGCCGAAAAGTAAGTTGGCAGCGCTTTCTTTCCAGCCGTGGTCGGCCCCCGCTCGCTCCGGATACCACCAGGCATGTTCGACGTGGACCACGTCCTCGGCGAGGCGATCATCGAGATGCACGTAGAAGAGGCCTTGACCCTCAGGAGTCTCAACCAAGGCCTGACTACCCTCTGCCAAAGCGAGGCGGAGGGCGGTTGCGGGATGCACGTCAACCAATGGCAGCGGGTGGCGCTGGCGCAGAGAGGGAATCTGCCGCCCGGCAGAGTGGAAGAAGGGAAGCACCTTGCACCCGGTTATTAGAATGAGGGGATAGTCCTTCGCAAGATCCGGCCTTGAAAGCGGCGAAACCGGGGGCTCCACGTATACGGGAAGAGGCGGACGACCGCATTTTGCCATGATCGAACTCACCAGTTCGATGCGTCCACTGGGCGTGTGAAAACCCTGTGTTTCATACTTACGATATTGCATTTTGCCGAATCTGATGCCCTGTTCGGCGAACTGCTCGAAGCTCAGGCCTGAAGGTTCCAACACCCAGCGCAAATAAGCGGACCAGTCCGCCCAGGGAAATGCGTTGTGCAGACCAAGGCGATGCGCCAGGTCAAGGATGACGGCGCGGTCATCGCGCGCCTCTCCCACCTGCGCCACCTTGCGGCGGGCGAGGACACACCAGATCTTGTGGAAGTAAACCACGTCGTCCTGCTCCAGCCAATGGGCTGCGGGCAAAACGAGATCAGCCAACTCGGCGGTTGGAGTAAAGAAGAAGTCGGAGACGACGGTGAATTCCATGTGCTCGCGCAGAGCCGTCTCGATGATATCGCCGCGCGTTGCGGTGACGATGGGATTGGTTCCCACCAGCCAGACGGCTCGCGGACGATAGGGTACGCCGGTGGCGCAAGCCTCCCAGAAGGTGGGTTGATGGCAGCCTGGGCCAAAGGGAAAACGTCCCGCCCCGATCATCTTCGCCTTCTGCGCGGGGGTAAGGAACTGCTCGCCGGCGACGCTTCGGTCCACCATGGGCGACTTCGCGCGAATGTCGGCGGGAGGCACCCATTGCACCATGCCGCCGGGGACGTCGAGATTGCCGGTAATGGCCATCAAAAGCAGCAGGGCGCGGGCGGTCTGAAAGGAATTGACACTCGTGTCCATCCCATTGCCCCAGAGCACGCAGGCAGGGCGCACGTTGGCAAAGGTCCGGGCAGCGCTACGAAGATCGGCGGCAGGGACGCGGGTGATGGGCTCCGCCCATTCCGGAGAGAACGGGAGCACATGCGCGGCTAGTTCTTCAAATCCCGTGCAATAGCGTTCCACGAATTCCACATCGTAGAGGCGCTCGCCAATAATGACGTGCAGCATCGCCAGCACGAGAGCGCAGTCCGAACCGGGCCGGAGCTGAAGATGATGACCGGCGGCAGCGCTGGAGGTGCGCCGGGGATCGACTACGATGACTTCCCTGGCTTGGTGCATAGCTCGCCGGACCATGCCGCCACAATAACCATCAGCCGCGCCGGTATCCGGAGTATTCTGGCCGAACTGAAGGATGCAGGCGGGCATGTGACCGCCGTGGCCGTAGATGTCCGGCTGCGGAAACCAGCCCATCGTGATCGCCGAGGCGATGTTGCGGGGAAGGAAGCAGTTGTGTCCGGGATTGGCAAAATTGGGCGAGCCAAAGGCGTGAATGAAGCGACCGGTAAATTCCGTGTAAGGACGACCGGTTCCCTGACACATTGCCACATATTCCGGGCCAGATTCGCGGCGCACGCGATCAAAGACCTCGGTCATTTCGGAGAGCGCCTCGTCCCAGCTAACGGCCTTCCACTGGCCCGCGCCACGGGGTCCGGTGCGCCGCATGGGACGGGTAATGCGGTCGGGATGGTAGAGCTGCTCGGGCGCGGCCTGGGCCTTGGGACAGATGTATCCACGGCTTGTGGGACTGTCCGGATCACCAGTCACGCGGATCACACGGCCCGTACTATCTAAATGCACCAGAACTTGGCAGACGCCGTGACAGGCGCGGCACGCGGTGCGCACCACCGATTCTGCGATTTCCATCTGGGATCTCCGTTGGCGGTTCTGTCTTGTATAAAGTGTACTCGTGGGCGGCCTCACAAGGCCAGAGGGGAATATGCAGGTGCCCGATGGGGGTGAATAAGGCAGGAGAGTGTAGTGGATGGGGCACCGCAGCAAATCGAAGGCAAGAACAACGACAAGGTTAAAGACCCCGCCCTGACCAACGGAAGGTTAGGACTGATGGGCACCCTCAAGATTGTTTGCGCCACAAACGTCTGCGTGGGCCACCAGTGGCTTACTGATAGAAGCCTTGCTTCACGGTTTGAATGCGATACAAGCCCCATGGGAATGAGGTGGTCACGTACAGAGAGTGGCTGTCGGCTCCCCTGCCAAATCCAAGATTTGTGGTCAGTCCATTGCCAGGCGGAGTTGGCAGATGTTGCAGGACTGCTCCTGCGGGGCTGATGACAACGATGTCGGACTTAGGCGCCTTAGGATTTCCGCTGTGCATGGCGACGTAGAGGTTGCCATCGGTATCCATCGCCGTGCCATCAACGCCAAGGTCATCGCTGCTGCGGAAGAATTCGCGACCGTTGGAGACGTTCCCGTTTTTATCGAGATCGTAGACGGCAATGCCGCCGTTGACGAATCCGAATTTATCCTTGGCGGGACCGTTGGGGTTGATGGGAAGCATGGTGCTGTTGCAAGCGGCTACGTAAAGGCGCTTGCCATCTGCCGACACTTCAATTCCGTTGGGACGGAAGATGTCCGTCGTGAGGCGGGTGAGCTTGCCGTCGGGATCGATGCGGTAGACGGCGTTGGGCAACTCGATGGGTTCGTCGCCGCCGTAGCGGGCATCGGTGAAATAGATTCTGCCGTGCTTGTCACTGGTGACGTCGTTGGGGGCGTTGAGCCGCTTGCCCTCATAGGAGTCGGCGAGAATCACCGTTTTTCCGGTGGCGAGGTTGCGCCGCAATACGGCACGGCCACCGAAGTCGGCATCCTGGGCGATGATCAAGTCGCCGTTCTTGTCCACGTGCAGGCCGTTGGCCATACCGCTGGGCTCCATATACTTGGTGGTGGCGCCCGTCGCCGGATCATAGCGGTAAATGGTTCCGCGCGGATTGTTCTCCTTTATCACCCTGCTACGCGTGAGATCGGTGAGATAGATGGCGCCATCTTTGGCGGCAACCACGCCTTCCGCCCAGATTCTACCGACGCGGGAGAGCTCTTGCCACTGCGCGCCATTTGCCAGTATCTGCGGAGAGGGTTGCGCGACCACGATGGCGCCAGTCACGACCACAGTCAGCAGTATTCCGCAGATAGCCAGGAGAGAGCGAAATGTGTTGAACCCTCGAAGAGCTTGATTCCGATTCATAAGATTCCTCCGCTTGCGTTAGGCATTGTTGCACAGTAGTGCTTCTGAGGAAAGCTCTGAACAAGTTGGGCGTGTCTGCGTGGCAACGAGGTGTAGGGGATGGGGCGCCGTCGGCAAATCGAAGGCGAGAACAAGGACAAAGTAAAAAAAGGTCAAAAACCCTGTCCTAACCAACGGAAGGCTAGGATTGATGGGATAAGAACGAAGGCTTCAGCGGACTCGGTATGCTTTGGTTGAGGACCAAGCCTTCTGGGTCAGGAGAAGCCTTCATGATTATTGTAGGGTGTGATTTCCATCCCGGTTGGCAACA
>JBEKOO010000053.1:0-22391 GCA_049521655.1 Candidatus Korobacteraceae bacterium | reverse complement strand
TCAGTCCGCCCATGCTAGCCCGCAAATTGAAATCCAGTCGAAAGGTCGCGGTGCTCGACCTGTTGAACTTCGAAGCAGAAAGCGATAATGAAAGCTCTGAGGCTATTCCGGGTGCTTTGAGGGTAGATCCCTCGGTTTTGCGGAAGTCCCCACATGTCACTGTTCCGCACGGTGTCGACATCGTTCTTTATTCTTCCGCCGCAAGCGATACGGTAAGCGCGCGAGCAGCCGTGTCATTGAAGCGGATAGGAGTTGATAATGTATGGGTTCTCCAAGGTGGACTCAAGGCGTGGCGTGAACAGGGTTTCCCTGTTTCTCAATCCCCAGAAATACCTGACGTCGTTGCAAGACGTGTTGGAGTTGAATTGCCGGAAGCCAGTGGCTCGGAGTAGGGGCAACGCGAAGAGTGGTCGCACTGTCGGGAGTTAATTGGTGCTGGCGTTTCTGGGTGCCACCCAGGCCGGAACGCGGCTGTCGAAATTGTATTAGCGGTCCGCTAGCTTAATCACCCATCGAGCTCGGAGAAACCCCTCTGGCCAAACCCTCCAAATAATCAGATGAATTCCAGGCATGGTCCGCCTACTTGCATCTTCGGGACGACTGCGCTGCCCATTCGAGGGCACTGTCTTGATACGGGCACATCTTAAGTAGCCAGTAAAGAGTAAGTGCCTAGAAACATTCGGTTGACAGTAGCAATCTTTGGCCACGTGAATGCAGTTTCATAAACGTGGAAAAAAGCACAATGAAGAAGCTGGCGCAATTAGCTGAGCCCTATCGGGTAGAAGTTGGCAACCATTTCCGTCTCCAGGATTTCGATCCCGGGGATACGGGCGAAATCAGGTCGAAGCAGCACGCCGCGGTGGACTTGCAAAGAGGCGTTGACCAGTTGCGCGATTGGCAAGACAAGCTCTACGCACAGCATCAGTGGGCAGTCCTTTTGATCTTTCAGGCCATGGACGCAGCCGGGAAGGACGGCACGATCAAGCACGTCATGTCGGGAGTGAACCCCGCAGGTTGCGAGGTTTACTCCTTCAAGGCACCATCCGGAATAGAGTCGAACCACGATTACTTGTGGCGGACCACGTTGCGCCTGCCTGAGTGCGGCCGCATAGGGATCTTCAACCGCTCGTATTACGAAGAGGTGTTGGTCGTAAGGGTGCATGAGGCATTGTTGAAAGAGCGGAAGATCCCGCCATCACTGATCGGGAAGCACATCTGGAACCAGCGCTTTGAGGACATCTGCGGTTTTGAGCGCTATCTCAGTCACAACGGCATAGTGATCCGCAAATTCTTCTTACACCTGTCCAAGGCCGAGCAACGCAAACGGTTCCTGGCACGGCTGGAAGAGCCGGAGAAACATTGGAAATTTTCCGCTGCCGACATCAACGAACGTGAACATTGGAACGACTACATGGCTGCCTACGAGGACATGATCCGGCATACAGCATCTCCATGGGCCCCTTGGTACGTGGTGCCGGCAGACCACAAGTGGTTTACCCGCATCGTTGTTGCGGCGGCAATTGTCGACGCCCTGGAAGGATTGGACCTGTCCTATCCCAAGGTGGATCCGCACAAACACAAGCAGCTTGAAGAAGCTCGCTGCTTCCTGCAAAACGGGAAGTCCTAGTCATGACCGAACACTTTTCTCAGTTCTTGCCGCCCCCTGAAGCAGTGAAAATCCTCATTGTGCTCGTGTTGTCCTTTCTGATTGGGCTCGAGCGAGAGGAGCATAAGTCGGACGGCGATTATTCTTTCGGTGGGGTGCGGACATTTCCGCTTATAGGATTGGTGGGATACGCAGTGGCTCTGCTGTCAAGGGACCAACTGCTGCCGCTCTCCATCGGTTTTGCCGTGATAGGCGCATTTCTCTTGATGGCATACCGGCACAAGCTGTCTGGAGCCCAGGCGCTCGTTGATTCGCCCGGTATTACCACTGAAATCTCGGGCTTGACCACGTACGTCCTCGGTGCGCTGGTCTCGAACGGTTACTACTGGATTGCTGCAACGATCACCGTCCTCAGCCTGTTCCTGTTGGAACTCAAGGAAGTGCTCGAGGGTTTGTCAAAAAGGCTTGCCCCGCACGAGATCCTGACGTTCACGAAATTTCTGCTGCTTACGGCCGTGATCCTGCCGACAGTGCCCAACACGCCGTTGACTCAATTCGGGATTAACCCGTTCAAGACATGGTTATTGGTTGTGGCCGTGTGCGGGATCTCCTATGGAAGCTACGTGCTCCTCGCTCTAACCCGGCACGGGAACGGGGTGCTTCTGTCTGGAGTACTGGGAGGTATCTATTCCTCTACCGCGACCACAGTCGCATTGGCGAAGAAAGCTTCTCTTCAAGGGGACGCATACCTGTTTTCGGGTGGCATTCTCCTCGCCTCGGCAATGATGTACTTCCGTATGACAGTTCTGCTGATGCTCTTTAATCGCACACTTCTACATATGCTCGCAGTGCCGCTTCTCGTGCTCGGGTGTGTAGCTGGTATCACAGGATGGCTCTGGTCACATCTTCAGCGACAGAAATCGGCAGAAACCGGCGGCGAGGTCCAGCCGAGAAATCCGTTGGAATTGCGGTCTGCGATCGTGTTTGCAGTACTTTTTCTTGCAGTTCTGGTTATTTCTCGCCTCGTAATGGTCCATTTTGGCAATACAGGAATCTATGGTCTTGCGAGCCTTACGGGCCTTATCGACGTGGACGCTTTTATCCTGGGCATGACCCAGTCTGCCGGAGCCCTCACGCCAGGTTCTCTGGCGGCCAAAGGGATTTTGATTGCCATCGCCAGCAACAATGTGGCTAAGGGCTGCTATGCCTATGCGTTCGCTGATCGAAAAACTGGGTTGCAGAGCCTGGCCTTGCTGGCTGGCATGGCTGCACTAAGTCTCATCCCGTTGTGGCTGTTAGGCTGACGTGAGGGTCGCTATCGTAAATTATTGGGATTTCCATTCCGCTTCTGCCGCTTGGCTATCGGTTTTCCTGACACAAAGCCAGATCCCTCTGTGCGTTGTGGGCGAAGCGTCAGTTATTACCTGCGCTTTCCGGACTCTTGGGATTGCTTCGCGGTGACACCTTAATCCCTAATCTGCCGGGAGTGCCGGTATTCGGGCACGCTGAACGCGCCAAGAGGGAGTGCAAAGCCTGCAAACCGGCTCAAAATAGGCAACTTAGCCCTAGCCGATCACATGGCGCTCGGGGTGCACTCCTATCGTCGGGTGCTTGAGGACAAAGAAGTGATGAAACTGGCGACAGTATTAGAGGAAATCAGGGGAGGCCACCGCTGTGCAACTACAGAGGACATCCGCAAAATCTTTGGCGATTATCACAAGGTCCTGCGCTGGTTAGCCATCTTCCTGATCGAAGACGAAAAGATAGCAGACGCTTATATCGTCGATGCCTGCACGATTGCCGAAACTCAAGCTCCAGACTTTCACGAATGGCTCGTACACTGGGCTGCGCGAGCCACGGTTGGATGGGCGCTACAAGGGCAGCGCGCCCGCATCTCGGAGCTCGCCCCGAAGTACGAACACAGGGAACCAGTCCACCTAACGCACCTTCCGCTTTCCCCCGAGCACTTCGTATCGCTGATCAAGAATTCCGAGGACATTCATACTCGACTGGACGTACTTTGCCGATTTGTGCTCGTCTTGCGCGGCATTGGAAAGGACTCGTATGACGAAATGGCCACGCAGCTCGGGATCAGCCGCAGCGCCGTCGAGCGGGCATATTGCGTCGCATATGACGCTATCGAACTCACCTCCGGTGCGGCGCCAACAAGTGCAGAAGCTCCGGCGTGTCACGTTAACAATGAACATACGCTCGCCGACTCGACTACTTGACGATACCTTTCTCGCAGCTGCGAGGCGTCGTGCTAATGAATAGCTTCCACACTTAGCCAGCGATTGTCACGCGATCTCGAGCACTCGACTGTTACGGCCCACTTTCGCCAGCACTATGCTCGGATACAAGCAGTGGCGCTCATGCCGTCAGGAGATTGGCAGAGAGCAGATCCTCCCCCTGATGTCACCAAATCGTCTTGGCAACAGCTCTTAAATTGGCGAACATGTGCGCGGCCACACGCCCAGCAATCCTGCTTGACGCTACCGCTCCCGTTTCACCGCTGCCCGAATCCGGGCAAAACGCCGAAGCTGTGCCGACGCTGAAGTTATTGTTGAAGAGTGCCTTGTAGCAATTCGGCTCTGGTCTCCGGCGTGCAATCAAGAGGGATGGAAGCCTCGCAGGCTTTCAAAGGAGGTGGAGCAATGACCCGTCTAACGGTACATTGGCACTTGGTGCAGAAAGCTGATGGAAGAAAGCACCTCGACATGGCTTGGGAAGCGAGCCAGGATCGCACAAGGCCACGCTTGTCACGTTCCCAGACTCAACCAGGTGCGAGGCACAAATAGTCCTGCGGTCGGAATCGTTATTGCGTTATCCGGATCGGCACACAGCAGATGCGAGAATCCGGTGCGGACGGACAAACAGTGAGGATTTTTATTGGAGCAGGCGCCGCCTGTCGAGGACTGACCGGAATCACTGACAAGCGGCAATGAGAGTGATACATTAGCGGGCAAATAACCAGCGTAGCAACTCAACGGGACCGTACTGTCTGACGCTGTTCGGCTACGAACATGGGAAACCTAGCTCCTCCGCGACCATTTCTGCTTCGTTTGAACGTGGCACGCGGCGCGATTGCGGCCACGCTGGGCTGCTGTCTGGCCTGCGTCTTATTATTGACAGGCACGATTCACGCCCTCGATCCGAACAAACACATCACTCAGTACATGCACACGTCTTGGCGAACACAAGATGGGTCTCTGCCGACGGGGATGCACGAGATTAAGCAAACCTCGGACGGTTTCCTGTGGTTCGTGTCTCTTCCGGGCGATATCTACAGATTCGACGGCGTTCGATTTGTGCCATGGCATTTACCTGGCGGTATTCCATTCAGTGACGCGAGCAATGTCTTTGCTGACCACCTAGGTGGGCTCTGGGTAATCGGGCAGCCCGAGCTGGTTCACCTGAAAAATGGGGTTGTCACTTCTCACTTCCAGTTGGAAGGGACAATGTTCCAAACCGTCAGCGAGGATCCGGACGGCTCTTTGTGGATGGTGCGAAGCCGCGCCCCGGACGCACCCCTTTGCCATGTTACCGACCGCGCATCCCAATGTTTTGGAAAGGCTGATGGAATACCAATTTCTGACATCGAATCGTTACTGGCTGACGGGAAGGGCGGCTTTTGGTTGGGAGGGTCGACGGATTTGGTCCACTGGCACGCCGGCAAGTCGGAGATGTACCGGAGCGGGGGCATTCAGAGCTTGGCGCGTGGTCCCGATGGATCTCTATGGGTGGGAGGAGACGCAGGTCGAGGACTTGAAGAATTGAAGGACGGTGCTGTGAAACCGTTCGTGACCTCCACGTTCGACGGGAGCAGCCTCGATATCGGCCCCCTCATGTTCGACCGTGACGGCAATCTTTGGGTCGGCACAGTAGGAAAAGGCCTCTTTCGTATCCATGGAAATGTGGTGGACCACTACGACCATACGAATGGCTTGTCGGGCGATTCCGTGTGGGCGCTTTTCGAAGACCGAGAAGGGATCGTGTGGGCCGGAACTACGAGTGGAATCGACTGCTTTCGCGATCCCCGTATCGCTACGTTCTCCCCGACGGAAGGATTGGGGAAGGATTTGGCGGCGGGCATTCTGGCCAGCAGAGACGGCACCATATGGGTAGCCAATGCCGGATCGCTCGATCACATTGTTGATGGAAGCATCTCATCGATTCGCGCTGGTAAGGGTCTTCCGGGTACTCAGGTGACTTCCATGCTGGAAGACCGCGCTGGGAACCTGTGGGTGGGAGTGGATGACGACCTGTATCTGTTCAACAATGGGCATTTCCGTCGGCTACCCGAACCGAATCACCAGCCGCTTGGAATGGTAGTGGGATTGACGGAGGACGTGGATGGGAATATTTGGGCGGCGTGTAAAGGCCATCCGCGAAAGCTTATTCGTATCCGCGATTTCCAGATCCAGGAAGTGTTTCCTGAGCCGCAATTTCCGCCGGGACATGTCGCTGCGGATCCGCATGGTGGTGGAATCTGGATAGGAACCACAAAGGGAGACATAGCGCTGTTCCGCAACGGCGTTGTGGAAACGAAGTTTCCGCTAGATCCAGGAGGCTATCCGATTACGTTCCAAATTATCCCTGAGCCCGACGGCTCTGTCCTCGCCAGCTCGGAGCATGGGCTGGTCGGATGGCGCGCGGGTAAAGTGCAGCGGATGACGACGAAAAACGGTCTGCCCTGTGACAACGTCATCACTTTCATTGAGGATAAAGAGAAACGCTGGTGGCTCTACACACGTTGCGGGGTGGTCGAGCTAGCAGATTCCGAGCTCCAGGCCTGGTGGGTCAACCCGGATGCGGCTGTGCATACCCGCCTTTTTGACCAGTTGGACGGAGCTCAACCCAACAATGGTTCTTTCAGCTTGGCCGCGACCTCTCCCGACGGGCGCGTATGGTTTGCCACCGGAATTGTGGTACAGGTGATTGACCCGTCCCGGCTCTCGCAGAAGACTCCGCCAGCGGCGGAGACATATGTAGAATCCGTCATTGTCGACCGAAAAGAATTGGCGGCAAGCGCGAACCTCAGCCTCGCGCCGCGCCCACGAGACGTGCAGATTGATTACACTTCACCGACGTTCACGATTCCACAGAGGGTCAAGTTCCGCTACCGACTCGACGGCTATGACCGTGACTGGCACGACGCCGGTACGCGCCGCCAGGGGTTCTACACGGATTTGCCTCCCGGAAGGTATTCGTTTCGCGTAATCGCATCGAACAGCGACGGTGTCTGGAACGATAACGAAGCCAAGCTGGATTTCTCCGTCGCTCCGGCGTACTACCAGACGAATTGGTTTCGCGCCCTATGCGCGGTCTTCTTTTTGGCGTTGCTGTGGGCGGGGTATCAGTGGCGTATGCGCCATTTGCATCATCAGTTCGAGATGACGCTGGAGGCCCGTGTGGGCGAACGCACACGGATCGCGCGGGAGCTGCATGACACTCTGCTGCAGAGCTTCCACGGTTTGCTGCTGCGCTTCCAAACCGTTTCTCAATTACTGCCGGACCGCTCGGTTGAGGCTAAAGAGAAGCTGGACAATGCCATCGACCAGGCCGCCGAGGCGGTCACCGAAGGTCGGGATGCGGTGCAGGGATTACGCGACTCCACAATACAAGGTAATGATCTCGCGCTGGCCATAAGCACTCTCGGGGAAGAGCTGGCAACTGATTCAAGCAACCCCCGACCTGGATTCCGTGTGGCAGTTGAGGGCGACACGCGGAATCTGCACCCCATCCTTCGTGACGAAACATACAAGATTGCCGCTGAGGTGCTGCGCAACGCCTTTCGGCACGCCCAGGCACGGCAGGTCGAGGTTGAAATTCGTTATGACAATGAGCAGTTCCGGTTGCGTGTGCGCGATGACGGGAAAGGCATCGACCCCGCGGTTCTCGCGGCCCAAGGCAGTGAGGGACACTACGGCTTGCCTGGCATGAGGGAACGGGCCAAGCTTATGGGAGCTAAGCTGACAGTGTGGAGCGAAGTCGATGCAGGTACAGAAGTGGAGCTGCGCATTCCTGCAAGCATCGCCTACACAACAGGTCGGAAGGCTTCGTGGTGGTCGCAAGCCTTTACCGCCAAGGCAAAAGGATAAACCCGGAACCCAGTCATGAGCGCCGGCCCCTCGCCAATTCGAATTCTCGCGGTCGACGATCATCCCCTCGTGCGGCAAGGCATCGCCGGCCTGATTGGCGTTCAGCCGGACATGGCTTTAGTAGGTGAAGCGTCCAATGGTCGGGAGGCTATCCAGGAATTCCGGAAGCATCAGCCCGACGTCACGCTGATGGACTTACAAATGCCGGAAATGAACGGACTCGACGCGCTGATCGCAATCCGGAATGAATTTCCCGACGCAAAGATTATTGTGCTGACGACCTACGCCGGCGATGTACAAATCGTCCGTGCGCTTAAGGCCGGCGCGCAGGCTTACCTGCTCAAGAACACCTTGCACAAGCAACTGATGGAGACGATCCGGGCAGTCCATGCCGGAAAGAAGGCCCTTTCGCCAGAGGCCTCGTACGAAGTCGCCGAGCATGCGACGGATGACGCACTGACGCCGGCGGAAACCGCAGTGTTGCGACTGATCGCGGCCGGTAATGCCAACAAGCAAATCGCGGATCAGCTCTCTATCACCGAGGAAACCGTCAAGAGCCGAGTGAAGTCCATCCTTTCCAAGCTGGGCGCCAACGATCGAACCCACGCCGCCATGATCGGCCTGAAGAGAGGGGTCATCGAGCTGTAGTTCTGCCAGCCTGGCTCCCCGTCGCCCCGCATGCCAAACTCGAAAGAGGGACAATCGCGACTCTTTTTGGGGTATCCCTGAGCAGGAACAATGTGACACTCTGGTCCGTACGACTCTGGTCCGTACGAAAGGATACGTATTGCGACGTCTATACTCCACGTTCGCTGGCGGCTGGCCGGGCGCAGGCTTGCTTCTCCTGCGCTTGGTTGTCGGTTCTGCGCTGGTTTTCCAGGCGAGCTCGGCTCTGTGGAGCGACCCTCCTATCGCTAAGACAATAACGTGCGCCTTATTAGCGGGATGCGGAATTCTTCTAATCTCCGGACTATGGACGCCCGTCGCGGGGACGTTAGCTGCTTTGATTGAAATCTGGCAGATCCTGACGCGAACTGGAGACCTATGGGTTCTCCTTTTACTGGGAACTATTGTTAGCGCCCTCGCCATGCTAGGACCCGGTTTATGGTCCGTCGATGCTCGCCTGTTTGGGTGGAAGCGGGTTGAAGCTCCGGCTCGCAGACGTAGCTCCATCTCTCGTTAAGATCACCTCAGACCAAATTTACCGGCTCAGAAGAGGCTGCAGTTCGCCTCTCAAGAGTTTGCGATTTGTCCCGATGTGGGGCTGTGCGCAAATGGAGCCTGGTGGATAATTGCGTTCATAACAGGACCAACGGACTCAGTTCAAAGTTCAAGCCAAGGGGTTGAACTAGAGGTAGGAGGGTCATATGGGCCACGCGGGAGTTGTGTTCGCAGATCCGAGAGGGCTCGCAGGGGCAAGCTTTCCCGAAGTCATGGGCATCGAAGACCAGCAGGGTTTTCCGGGATCAGACATCAGTGAGTACTGCTTCGAAGGCATCATCGGAAAGAGCCCAGCAATTCAGAGGGTGCTGGAGCAAGTTTCGATCGTTGCGCCAACGGATTCCACCGTACTGCTTCACGGGGAGACGGGCACTGGAAAGGAGTTGGTTGCACGCGCTATTCACAACCTGAGCTCCCGGCGCCAGCGCAGCTTCGTACGCATGAACTGCGCGGCCATTCCTTCGGGACTGCTGGAAAGCGAACTGTTCGGCCACGAGAAGGGAGCGTTCACCGGAGCGCTGATGCAAAAAAAGGGCAGATTCGAACTCGCCGATCACGGCTCCCTTTTTCTCGACGAAATCGGTGACATCAGCCTGGAATTGCAACCCAAGCTGTTGCGTGCCGTACAGGAGCAGGAGTTCGAACGCCTGGGCAGTGCAAAGACCATCCAGGTAGATGCGCGGATCATCGCAGCCACACACCGGGACCTTGACACAATGATTTGCGAAGGCCAGTTCCGTGAGGACCTGTTCTATCGACTGAACGTGTTTCCGATTGAGATCCCGCCGTTGCGTGAGCGGCGAGAGGATATTCCGTTGCTTATTAACTATTTTGTATCCAAGCTGTCACGACGTATGGGGAAAAAAATCGAATCGGTCTCGCGAGAAAATATGGACGTGCTGACGAATACACCCTGGCCCGGGAATGTCCGGGAATTGGCGAACTTCATCGAGCGCGCCGTCATTTTCACCGAGGGAAGCGAGCTGTATATCCCGATTGCAGAGCTGAAGAACGCCATGCCAGCGCCTCGCACCAACTCCCCATGTAGCTTTCACGACGCCGAACGGCGGGCCATCATCGATGCACTCAAGACTGCTTCAGGCAAGGTCGCTGGGGCGGGCGGCGCAGCAGAACGCCTTGGTCTGAAACGTACGACGCTGCAAAATAAAATGCGCCGGCTGCAAGTCCGCCGTTCTGATTATGCAGCTCCTTCCGCCTAATCCGCGCCTGCACGAAGGAGGTAGCGTCGAAGACGGGCGCAGCAACCGGACTATTGACCAGTCTGTGCGTACTTTGTCGCAATGCCGAGACGGCGCATTTTATTCTGCAGTGTGGTGCGCTTGAGGCCGAGCTGTTCGGCGGCGCCTCCCTTGCCCGAGATTCGTCCAGACGCAGCTTTCAACGCGGCGATGATTGCATCGCGTTCCGCTTGCGCGAAGGTCGAGTTCGGAACAGTACCAACACCAACTCGATCGGCACTCCTCAGTGCTGATAGGGGCACCTGCAGTTCCTCTCCAGGGGTGACAATGACGGCTCGTTCGATAAAGTTCGCCAGTTCCCGGACATTTCCCGGCCACGCGTTGCCGGTCAAAGCTTCCATGGCCCGGCGCGGAATCGTCTTGATCTCCTTCCGCATGCGTCGCGCCAACTTGGAAACGTAATAGTGGACGAGCAGGGGGATGTCCTCGCGACGTTCACGGAGCGGCGGGATCTCGATGGGAAACACGTTGAGGCGGTAGAACAGGTCTTCCCTGAACTGCCCGTCGCGAATCATCGCAGGCAGGTCGCGATGCGTGGCGGCGATCATGCGTACATCGACCTGGATGGTCTTTGCACTGCCCAGGCGTTCGAACTCCTGTTCCTGAACTGCGCGCAGTAGTTTCGGCTGCAACTCCAGGCTGATGTCGCCGATTTCATCCAAAAACAGCGAGCCTTGGTCGGCCAGTTCGAATCTGCCCTTTTTTTGGATCAGCGCTCCGGTGAACGCCCCCTTCTCGTGCCCGAATAGTTCGCTTTCGAGTAGCCCCGATGGGATAGCGGCGCAATTCATTCTCACGAACGTGCGCTGGCGCCTGGAACTCAGGTTGTGAATCGCGCGTGCGATCAGTTCCTTTCCGGTTCCTGTCTCTCCGTGCAGCAAGACGGTGGAATCGGTAGGCGCCACGATTGAGACCTGTTGGAGCACCCGTTGGAACGTCGCGCTCTTCCCAATAATGTCCTCGAAGCTATATTCCGAGCTGATCTCCGATTCCAGGTACAGTCGCTCTTCATCCAGGCGGTCCCTCGCCGCCGTGACCCGCCCGTACGCCAATGCGTTTTCGACCGCCAGGGCGATTTGCATGCTGAGCTGCGAGAGGAGGTCGAGGTCCTCCTGGCCATAGCTGTTCGGCCGGCGGCTTCCCAGCGTGATGACTCCCAAAGGACCGCTGGCCGTCACCAACGGGGCGAGCGCCATGGAAGTAATCGACTCCGCTTTGAACTTCTTGAGGATAGGCTCTGGGAGATTCTCGATCTCTTCTACCGACCATAGTTCAGGCGTGCGCGCATGTAACCTTGCGTAGTCGGGCCCGCCGAGCTCGGCTCTCTCCCCAGACGCCATGAGACCTCTACCGCCGGGGAAATCCAATACGACGCATTCCAGTTGGTTTGATTGCTTGTCGATCATCCAGAATCCGGTGAAATCGTTCTGGAAGTGTCTCCGCATGGATGCCGACGCAGCTTGGAAAAGGTCATTTACGTCGAGCTTGGAAACAATGTGATTGTTGATCTCCAGCAAGAGCTTCAGGCGGTCGCGTTCTTTCGCTACCTGCCGCTGGTAACGCTCTGCGCTGTCCCTTGCCACCGCGCACTCCAGCGCAACCGCGAGGTGCGACGCCATCGAATGCAGCAGATCGACATCTGCGGACAGAAATTCCTGTCCCCGGTCCTTGGTTACAGCGAAAAATCCGTATCGTTGTTGGGAGGTGGATACTGGGAACAAATACGTGGCCCGTCCGACACTCTCAAGTGCAAGGTGCGCCAGCTCAGGAAATTTGAGCAGTTCCTGCGACAGGTCAGGGAGAAAAACAGGTTTCTGTTCGTCAATAACGCGCGCCGGAGCGCCAATGCGTGAAATTTTGACGCCGCGGTGAATCAAGGGCGCATCCAGTGCTTGATCGAACTCGAACAGATGCAGACTTTGTCCATCACTGTCGAGGATATAGAGGTGCGCCCCATGGATGCTGCAACTGCTGGACAGAAGATCACGCAGGCTGTGCACCATGGCCTTTACAGTAGGCTGATCGGCGAGAACGCTGGAAGCGTCCAGCAATGTTCGATATCGATCTTCGGCACTCGCCATGGCACGCTCCGAGACGATTGCATTAGCGACGGAAGGGAAAACCGAAATCATCTTATCAAGGGACTCCAAGCAACTCCAAGGTTTGGCTGTGACAGGTAATGCGCCGGGGCATTGTTCATGATGCATTCGCTGGCCGAACTCCTCCTTCGTTTTCGACCAACCGGGTGATCAGCGCAAACAGCAGACTTATCGATATCCCGCACATCAGCACTCCCATCATGCTCTCCAGCGGCCCCAAGAGGCGCCACTGCGACGGGAGTACCACATCGCCATATCCAACCGTCGAATAACTGGCTGCTGAGAAGTAAAAGGCTGATTCCCATGATGAGAAGCAAAGCCAACGATAACAGCCGGCCCAAAGCAAAATTACAACACCCTGCAGGAAAACGACCGCTATTGTGGTTTCCATCACCAGCGCCGCAGAGCGAGAGATCGGAAGCGTTCGAATGTCCTTCACCGCAACCGTTCTTAGCCACTGTACAATCACGGCGACGCCGGCACACTGCAAACTCAACGTCGACAGTACGAGTAGGAGAGCTGCGGTAATCTGTTGAAGTAAGGTCATTATCTAAAGCGCTCCGTTTTGTCCGGCGGCGACATGCCTTGCTCTGCCATGAGGGGCTTCACGCAGAACTGCTACGTACCCATCTAGCTCTGCCAACCGCCCCCCAGGTTCCTGTAGAGATCGACAAGCGCCAGAAGCTCATTCAGACGTGCCTGCGCCAGTCCTAATTCGGCATTGAAATAGTTGGTTTCATTGGTCAGCACTTCCAGATAGCTGGCGCGACCACCGCTGTAGCGCACCTCGGAAAGGCGCGCTGAATCCTGTGCAGCCACGGTCAGTTGATCCTGGTATTCACGGAAATCGCGGTCTTTTTGATACGCGACTAGCGAGTCCGAAACCCCGCGAAAAGCCTGCTGAATGGTTTGCCGGTAAACCAGCAGCATTTCCTGCTTTTGTGCTTCGCTATACCTCACGCCGGACTTGATCCTTCCGCCGGAAAAAATGGGTTGCATCAGAGTGCCTCCGAATGCCCACAATCCGGCCGGACCGGTAAACAGGCTGGTCAGCGCGGAGCTGGCGTATCCGGCGTTCGCAGTCAATGAAATGTTGGGGTAATACGCAGCTTTGGCGACACCGATGTAGGCGTTGGCGGCAATAAGCTGCTGCTCGGCCTGGCGGATGTCGGGTCGCCGTTCCAGCAGTTCGGAAGGAAGCCCGGCCGGCACCTCTGGCGCATGTGGTTGTTCGGTCAGCGGCAGGCCGCGCGCGATGGGCCCGGGGTTGTTTCCGAGCAACGTGCTGAGGTAGTTCTCCTGCTGCTCGATGCGCCGCTCCAGGTCAGGTATGTTCTCGGCGGCGCTGGCTACCAACTGCTCCGCTTGGCGTACATCGATCATCGTCCCGGCGCCGCCATCAGCCAGCGTCTGCGTCAGCTTCAGAGATTCCTGACGAGCCGCCAGTGTTCGGCGCGAGATCTCCAGCTCCAGGTCCAGAGCGCGAAGCTGGAAGTAAGACGCCGCGACATTACTGACCAGCGTGGAGGTGACGTATTCCCGCGCCCAGCGCGCCGCAAGCAGGTTTGCCCGCGCCGCTTCCGTTGCGCGGCGGTACTTGCCCCAGAAATCCAGTTGCCAATTGAAACTCGCCGCAGCCACGTTGAAGCTGGTATCCGTGTTGGGAGTAAGTGTAGTTCGCGGGATATCTGCATTGATGGCCGCGGCTCCGGCCGATAACGTGGGCAACTGGTCGGCGCGCGTGATCCCCAATTGCGCCTGGGCCTTCAGGATCCGCGCTGCCGCGATGTTCACATCGTAATTGTCCTTCAGCGCGGTGCGGATGAGCTCCTTGAGCTGCTGGTCCTGGAAAACCTCCCACCACTTCTCCTCGCCGAGCGACTGGGCTGCAGACCGCTTGGTCTGGTCTTCGCTGGATTGGCTGGTAGCCTGTGGCGTCTCCTGCGAAGGCGCCGCGCCACGATACCCGCCGGGAACATCCACTGTTGGCCGTTTGTAATTCGGGCCTACGGTACAGCCCACGGTTAACAGAGTCGCAATCAAAAGTGCGCTAAGTGCCTTCATTTAGTCTCCCTCCACAGGCGCCGGCAGAGCTATTGACGGAAGTGGTTCTGTCTCATGCTTGCCTAAACCAGTCACGCGTTCCACAAGCACGTACAGCGCCGGAATGATAAAGATGGCGATGCCGGTAGCGGCCAGCATTCCGCCGATTACAGCAGTGCCCATGATTTGCCGTCCGATTGAACCCGCGCCCGTCGCGATGAACAAGGGCACGCAGCCGAGAACGAATGCGAACGATGTCATCAGGATGGGCCGCAACCTCAGTCGCGCGCCTTCCAACGCGGCGTCCACCACCGACTTGCCATGAACTTCGTGTTGCTCCTTGGCAAACTCCACAATCAGGATTGCGTTTTTGGCCGCCAACCCGATCAGCATCACGAGTCCGATCTGCGAGTAAACGTCGTTGTCGATCTGCACCATGAAGGCTGGGAAGATCATCCCGAGCACGGTGCGGCGCAGCCACAGCAGTCCGAAGGCGCCGGCCACCGCGACGGGGGTGCTTAGCAGGACGCTGAACGGCAGCGACCAGCTTTCATACAGCGCCGCAAGAATGAGGAAGACGAACAGCAGCGAAACCCCGAAAATAACCCCCGATGGGATACCCTCCCGTGCTTTTTGCTCTTGCCGGGACATGCCCATGTAGTCGAAGCCCATCTCCGGCGGCATTGTCTGGTGGAAGACATCTTCCAGAGCGGCGGTGGCCTGATCGGAGCTGTAGCCCGGAGCGGCGCTGCCGATGATTTGAGCCGCCGAATACTCGTTGAAGCGCATCTTGAATTCAGGGCCGTAGCGCGACTCAAACCTGGTCAGCGCTGACAAGGGCACCATCTCGCCCTTGCTGTTGCGCACGTAGAACTGTCCTGCGTTGTCGAGGTTGGAACGGTACGGCGCTTCTGCTTCCACGCGCACTTGCCAAGCGCGACCGAAGTCGTTGAAGTAGTTAACGAACAGGCCGCCCATGAAAGTCTGAAGCGTGTCATAGACATCGCTGAGCTTGACGCCCTGCTTCAGCACTTTCTCCTTATCTACATACACGAACTTCTGCGGCGTGCTTGGTATGTAGGTCGTGGTGACCATACCGATTTCAGGCCGTTTGCGGGCGGCTTCGAGGAACTTGTTCAGGTTGTTCACCAGGAATTCGGGATCCTTTCCCGCGCGGTCTTCCAGTACGAACTGGAATCCACCTGAGGTGCCGACGCCCGCGATCGCTGGTGGAGAGAAGGCGAAGACAGTGCCTTGGGGCAGCGTGAGGAGCTTCAGGTTCAACTTCGCCTTGACCACCTGGAACTGCTCCTCCATTGTCTTGCGCTCTTCCCATGGCTGGAGCGTCACCCAGAAGAACGCGTTATAGCTGGTGCGGGTGAGGCTAAGGAGACTGAATCCCATAACCGTGCTCGTGTACTTGACCCCAGGCGTGGACTTCAGGACAGCTTCCACCTCGCGGGCTGCGTTCGATGTGGCTTGGAGCGACGACGCTTCGGGAAGCTGCATCTGGATGTACAGGTATCCCTGGTCCTCGTCGGGCAGGAAGCTGGAGGGCAGCACTTTCCCGCAGAAGACGGCGATCGCCGCAAACGCTGCTACTGCTACGAGAGCAACTGCGCCCTTTCGAATCAGCCCGTGGCACGCCCGCACATACAGATTGGTCCCACTATCAAACTTGCCGTTGAACCAGCCGAAGAACTTCGCCAGCGGGCCATGAGTCTTTTTCTTGGGCCGGAGAAACAATGCTCCAAGCGCCGGACTCAAGGTCAGGGCGTTGAAGGCTGAAATGATGACGGAGATCGCGATAGTCAATGCAAATTGCTGATAGAGCCGCCCGGTAATACCCGGAATGAAAACCGTGGGCACGAACACCGCTGACAATACCAGGGCTATACCAATCACCGGCCCACTCAGCTCCTGCATTGCCTTGCGAGCAGCTTCCTTCGGGGTCAGGCCTTCTTCGATGTGGTGCTGTATGCCTTCGACTACGACGATGGCATCGTCCACCACCAGGCCGATTGCCAGCACCAATCCGAACAACGATAGGGTATTCACCGAGAAACCGAATAACGGAAACACGGCGAAGGTAGCGATCAGCGAGACAGGCACTGCGAACATGGGAATGATCGTCGCCCGCCAGTCTTGCAGGAAGATGTAGACGACGATGATCACCAGGATGAAAGCTTCCAGGAGAGTTTGTACGATTTCGTGCATACCTGCCCTAACCGCATCCGTTGTGTCCAACGTCACGGCGTAGTCCACGTCCGAAGGGAAGCTCTCCTTCATTTTGGTCATTAGCTTCCGCACGGCTTTGGCAGATTCCACCGCGTTGGAACCGGGCAACTGATAGATGCCGATAATTGCGGCTGGCTGGCCGTTCAGTCGCGTGACCCAGCTATAGTCCTGCGAGCCCAATTCGACCCGGGCCACGTCCTTCACCCGCACCACGCCGCCATCGGCGTTTTCACGCACAACGATGTCCCCGAACTCCTCCGGCGTCCGAAGCCGGCCTTGCGCTCGTACCGCATACGTGAACTTCTGGCCGTCGGCGGCCGGTTCGCCTCCTACCTGACCGGCGGGATTCACCGTGTTCTGCGATTGCACAGCATTGGAAACTTCGTTCACCGTAATGGCCAACTTCGCGAGCTGATCGGGTTTCACCCACAGGCGCATCGCATACTCGCCGATGCCGTAGATCTGAACCTGTCCTACCCCGTAGGACCGCGCAATCGGGTCCTTGACATTGATGTAGCCGTAGTTGGATAGGAATGTCGCGTCGTGAGTGCCCTTCGGCGAATACAACGCGATCAGCATCATCGGGGAGGTCAGGGATTTCTTCACGTCGATGCCGATCTGGTTCACTTCCGGCGGAAGCTGGCCAATAGCCAGTGCCTGGCGGGACTGGGTGAGGATGAGATCCATGTTCGGATCGGTCTTGAGATCAAAATCGACCATCAGCGTTGAACTTGAGTTGTTGGTCGAGTTCAGCGAGTACATGTAATCCATGTTGTCCACGCCATTGATCTGCTGCTCGATCGGTGTGGCTACGGCCTTCTCCATGGTCTCGGCGTCAGCGCCGGGGTAAAGCGCCTGCACGCGTATCTCGGGGGGAGCGATGTCCGGAAACTGGGCGACTGGCAGGCTGACGATGGTGATCGCGCCGATGATCACCATGAGGATCGAAATAACGATGGCGACAATGGGACGCCGTATGAAAAACTCAGACATGACTACCGTGCCTCCGCCTCAATATTCACGGCTTTGGGAACCACTGGAGTTCCGTCCTTCACCTTGCTTACGCCTTCAACCACAACCTGGTCGCCCCGCGTCAACCCATCCTCGATGACCCACATCGCGCCTACCTTCTCGCCTGCCTTAACGGAACGAATGATGGCCTTGTGGTCGGGGCCCAGAAGCGCGACCTCGTAGCCGCCCTGGATTTCCTTGACCGCGCTCTGAGGTACCAGCAGCGCGTTTTTCTTCATGCCTGTCTCGATCCGCACGCGCCCGTACTGGCCGGGTCGCAGGATGTTGCCGGGGTTCGGGAATGCAGCAACCAGGCGGATGGTGCCGGTGTTCATGTCCACCTGGCGGTCGGTCAGCAGGATTGTTCCTTTGTGCGGATAGACTGTGCCATCGGCCAGGATCAACTCCGGTGCCCTGTCGAACAAATCCATTGACTGTCCGCTGGAGCTGAGTTTCTTGGCCCGCAGATACTCCTGTTCGCTGACGGGGAAGTACACCTTGATGGGATCCACTTGCGAAACTGAGGTGAGGTGGGAGTTGGGTCCGACCAGATTGCCCATCTGAACTTCGGCAATCCCGGCAATGCCATCAACCAAGGACGTGACTTTCGTCCACCCGAGATCCAGTTCTGCGCGCTCGACCGCCGCCTTGGCCGACACCACTGAGGCCGCGGCCGCGAGCTTGGCCTGAATTTCCGTATCCAGTTGAGCCTTTGGCATCGCCTTCTGCGCCACCAACGGAGTGTCACGGTCTACATCTAAAGTGCTTTTGGTTAGCGAGGCTTCTGCCTGGGCGAGCTCACCCTTGGTGCTATCGAGAGTCGCCTGGAATGGCCGCGGGTCAATCTCGAACAACACTTGGCCCTTATGAACTACCGAACCTTCCATATAGTCCTGGCGGATGATGTAACCCGAAACCTGGGGATGGATCTCAGCATTCACATATCCGTCCAGGCTTGCCACCCACTCGTTGTGGACAGGTACGTCGCGCTGAATCGGCTGCGCGACCTGCACCTCGGTGATGATCTGCGGAACAGCAGCGTGGCTCATCTTGCATCCCGTTGCGCCCAAGCTGACAATCGCGAGAACAGCAACGAGGATGGCTAGCTTCATCCGCGAGCGGGGGAAAGACACCTTCCTGGTGCGCCAGTTTTCCGGCCTACGCAAGCGACTCATGCTGCCAAGTGCTGTTGAATCGCCGCTTCGATTGTGACCATTCGATAACATGAAGATTCCTTCCTTCATCAGTGCGAATAATGGTGTGCTACAGCACACCTTGATAGCGTGTTTCGTCGAGAGCGACGTTATTTTCGACCGGTAAATCAAGCCGCTCGCAGACCGCGGCTGGATAGACTGCCTTCGCCACAAATACAGCGCCGAAACTGTTCAGCCATGTCAGCAGTTGCTCGCCGGCGCCATCGACATAGCTCACCTCAGTTAGGTCAACGATCAGCCCTTTTGAAGCCGGGCCTCTGTTCACCAGTGACCTTGCCTCGTCAGCCCAATCATCTACGAGCCTGCCTTCCATCTTCAGAATTGACCCATTCGCGAGTCGCTTAAGTTGTGCACGAAACATTTCGTCACCTCGCCCAGCAACGCTTCTGCTGTGCCTTATTCGTGTGCAAGGAGTCTGCCAAAGCTATGTTCCTGAAACATATCGGTTTTCCTAATAGCTGTGTGCCCGATTGGTCGGCGTCGATGTGGCAATGCCGATATCCGGGCAGGCAGTTGATCGAAGCCACGGGCCAGGAGAGGACGGCGACTCTCGAATGCGTGAAGCTCTTCGGCCAAAATTCTTAGAGGCTTGAAGCTGGCGGTACTTGCAATGCGGATTGCCGGCTGGATCGAAAGAGGAACAATGGTTCTTGCTTTCTTACTCGCTTACTCTGCTAGCGATCGAGTCGACAAGATCGGCGCATGAGTCAACATATCCCTCGCAGTCTCCGGTTTCGTACATCTCCAGCTCTTCCTCAGGAATCATGTCGGCTCTATAGGCCATTTCTGAAAGCGTAATTTCGCGGGCAAGTTTGTCCTGCATTGCTTGGGTTAGATTCTAAGAGTCGGTTATCTTCCAGCATCTCCTTCATGGCTAGTGGCTCCTTTCTGCCAAGCTGGCGCCCGCACGTGCTTACCGGTTGTATGCTGGGCCCTGGTCGTGGGCGAGAGGCGGGAGCCCGGGCCTCGTAGCCCGGGCCGTGTGTGGGTGGGCGAGTTACCTCGCGGAGATTTGGAGTTTGGGATGGCCCATCAAGGGCTTTATGCCCCTGCCGGTTTGTGCAGTGTCCGTGAAGTGGTAGCTGAACCGCATCCAGCGGTTCCAGAGCCATCCTATGGCGGCCCAGATCGCGAAACCTACTCCCAGAGAAAGACACAGGCCCCACACTGCCGCTACCGCCAGTTCGGTCATGAACCTCAACTCTTCCGCCATTTGCTCTCCTCCTGTTCTCAATCACCGCTTCCCTCAGGCTAAGAGCGAAAGCCCGATTTGCGCCGCCAATAAATCCTGTCCCGGCGCCATGCGCTCTCGAAACGAGCGTGGCAACGCAGCTCACATGTAGGCGACAATCGCACTCACGGTATCTGCGACTGCCAGTAGAAACGCAATGCAAAACAAGAGTATGACAGCGAAGAGCTGTGTGTCATTGCTCTCCGCCTGAACATACTGGCTGAAGGGATAGATCATCGCAGCAATATTTATGATTGCGAGGATTGTCCAAAACTTTGTCTTCTGAGTTTTCCGCGTCATGTTGTTATCTCCTATCTCTTCTCGTAAGGCACACTCAAAACATGACGACGCACTACCACAATCGCGCTGCCGTCTAGACGTGTTATCCTTCCGGATCGTCTAGCGAGATTTATGGCTTGAGCGAGCGACTTGTCTGGATGTGCGACATCTGTTCGTCTTTTCGTTCCCGGTTTTGACTGATTGTTCTCCCAGTCCGAACGCCAGTCCTTTCCGCATTGTCCCTGGCACCTGAATTCCTGGTATGGCCCACCGAGCCGACCGCCGCAGCGGGGACACACCCAGTTCACAATTGCGGAGATATCATCCGCGGTTAGTCGCTTTCCTGTCGCTGTGGTATTCATGATGCCTCGTTCCCAATAAGGGCAAGCGACGTTCCAGAGGGTACGAAGTCGTAAACCGCTGAAATCTTAGCGTCATTTGAACGCCGCCGTGTCGAGAGTCGAAACAGCCGCCGGTCGGCCAGGTCGTGCTCAGAGCCGAGCGTCACCGGCTCCCGGTCCGACTCAGCAATGCGCTGTAAAACGTCATTCGTCGTGTCTGGAATGCGATTGCGCGCTTTGTGAAACCTCCTCGTGGCCTTTGCCGCTGCCTGACATAGGGCGTACCGATTCCATAATTTGTGCCGCGCCGCGAAGACCAATTCAGACCTCATCTCAGTCTCCTCCGTGAAAATAAGCGCTCCAAGGCCTGCCCCGAGTCCGCCCGCAATACCTTGGGCGCTCGAACAAGCGCACCGGATTGTAGCTTTTGTCCGAGTGCATGTAAGAGGCCAAAGTTAACCGCGCCGAAGTCCAGGAATCCTGCGCGTGGGGCATCCTTGCCAGACGTCCCTCTGCCCAAATTCGGACTTTCGCCCTTGGCAGGGCAGTCACCTAGGAGCTGACAGCGCGATGCGCTGAATTTACGCAAGCTCCGCCTTGGCAGACCATTTGCACCTTGAAATCGGAACTTGTTGAAAGCGACGCGTCGACGCCTGTGCATCCGGACTCTCCGTTTAAATGGGCAGACATAGCGCCAGAATTCGGAGGGTTAATTGGTAGGCAGATGTGCGGATCCGAGTTGCAACCAGCAGTTTCGGTATTTGCGGGAAGGCAAGCTCTTCACCTTTCGCGATCAGCCCTGTTCTTCTCAAGGCACGCAATACTGGTGGCTGTGCGCTAAGTGCGCGGCTACCCTGACTCTTCATTTCGATCCTAAAACCGGAGTTCGCGTCGCTCCGAAAACAAGATTCCAAAGACATGAGTGCAGTCGTTGCGCAAGCTGATACCGCTATGGGTTGGTCGAGTCCTATTGCAATCGCTGCGGACGATTTGTGGCCGCCAATGACCGCGACTCACTGCTAACTGCTGCTGAAGACTCCCACCAGTGCGTGCCAACCGGTCACCACCCTGTCAGGCTGACTCAGTAGCCACAAACTTCTGGCCCGCGAACCGTGGTTAGTTCGAACCTCAAATACTCGGAGCTGCGGCCGGAATGGCAGGCGAGTTGCTCTTGAATTGCCTGGCGTCGTTCATTCGGTAGAAGTGCTGTCACAAAGGCCTTAAGACGCCAGCCGGCCGCGATGGATGGGCATCGGCGGCTTCGCTTAGGTGACGTGCTGGAGGTGACTTATGCTACGCGCTCTCTATCAACTGATCTTCGGCTGCCGTCATCGGGCCTTGTCGTGGCCGCTGACGGTGGCCAAGCCCAGGAAGCGGACGTATGTAGTGTGCCTGAGTTGCGGGACCGAATTTGATTACGACTTCGAGGCGATGCAGCTTTGTCAGCCTACTACAATGAGAACCACCTCGAACATTCGGCCTTCATATGCGAGCGAACAAAGCCGGAGCTTATGACGAAAAGGGACTCGAGTGGAGCAGCGTCCCTTCAAGGTAAACGTGTCTGCTGCTCGCAGTGAGTGAGATTACACGGTGCGCGTTGTTCCTTACAATCCCGAAGTTCGAGTTCCCTTAGGGAACCTCTGAACAACCGCTGCCATTAGGCCAGGCAATAGCTCCGCAGGGAAGATTCAGAGCGGTTCCTTCATTCCCGCAAGCTATTTTGGTCCCTCCGACTCGCCCGTTCGGGT
>JBEKOO010000052.1:0-23058 GCA_049521655.1 Candidatus Korobacteraceae bacterium | reverse complement strand
CAAGCACATAAGGGGTCGACGGAAGGCACTGGCTGTGTACCAAACACAGAAAGCTTCTTTGGAACGGTTATTTCGCCGCTGTGCCAGCAAGCGAATCAGTTCCGATCAGTTCTATGAACAGTTGCCGAAATATTGGGACGGAAAAGTTGGTGATCGTTTCCAGGGTAAAGGATGGGAAATAAGGGGGAAGCATAGCGATTTCCAAGCTTTGTCGCAAAGCTTCATAAACATTCTGGACTCGACAGACGAAGACCGGGATGATGTGGTTTCCGAAGAAATCGACAAACTGAGGGAGATGGAAGTTCCCACTCGCGGGGCTTTTCTCTCCGAAATGCTTAGCTTGCGATTTCCGAATGAGTATTCTGTGCTGAACGACCCTGTCTGGAGATATCTCACGGCGATGAAGTACAAAGCGCCACGAGGGGCTAGTGAAGGCGCACATTTTATATTCCTTGCGAAAACACTGCGGGCATCCCTGCTCGAGAATCCCGACCATCCGGCGAAGAACCTCGCCGAACTCGATACTGTGGTCTGGTTAGCGTATGGAAAGAAGAGAAAGAAACTCAAAGGGGAAATATGAACGGGCGGAAGCAATTTTCCAGTGAGGTAGTTGAAAAGCTTCGCCGCTATGTCTACCGATTTATTGATCCGCCCAGCGGTGCGGCTACTGATGCACGCAGATGAGGTGAGAGACGGTTGGCTGCGGTGTTGTTGAACTGGCGGAAGACTTCGCCATTCAACGCTCCCGAGGACTGGATGTTCGCTAACCCAGCAAGCGGGAAGCCGTATTACCAGGAAGAGATTCAGAAGACCCACCTCAAAGCCGCGGCAGAGGCCGCCGGGCTTGGCAGGGACGTCGGATGGCATACCTTCCGGCACTCCTACCGCTCCTGGCTGGATGAAAGCGGCGCGCTGATGAAAGTGCAGCAGGAGTTGATCCGCCACGCCTCGATCCAGACGACGATGAACGTCTATGGACAGGCGATGAGCAGCAGTAAGCGCAAGGCGAACAGCAAGGTCGTGACGATGGTGCTGGGAGCCAAGGCGGGAGCCGGCGCGGAACGGGCGCAAAAGAGGGCAAAAAAAGCGCCCGTTGAGGGCGTTGTTTTCTTGCTTCCTACTATTGGGGGTTTTTGGGGGTTTACCGTGGAGTTCCGATTCCCTGTAACCGATTGAAAAGATTGGTTGCGGGGGCAAGATTTGAACTTGCGACCTTTGGGTTATGAGCCCAACGAGCTACCAGGCTGCTCCACCCCGCAATCTGATAGTAACAATCGCGTGGAGAAGCGTCAAACAGCGGCTGCGAAAAGATGTGGAAAAGATCACCTCCAAACCCATTATGGTCAATGCTTTTGAGCGTGGAGTGGAGATTCGTGAATTCGCAGGTTGATTCGGTTGCAGGGTGAGGGCACTTTGGGAGTCCGGTAAGGAAGCGTTCCACCGCGGATAGATCTTTTAGGGAAGCGGCCTAATTCCAATACAAGAGGGTGACCCGGTAGGCTATAAATGCAGCCACGTAGGCCACTGCGGTCATATACAGGAACTGGAGCAGAGGCCACTTCCAACTGTTGGTTTCACGGCGCACTACGGCCATGGTGGACGCGCACTGCATAGCAAAGGCGAAGAAGACGAGCAGGGCAATGGCTCCGGCCGGCGTGAGATCGCTCTTAAGCGCTTGCTGCAAATCCATGGCGTGAGATTCGGGATCGACTCCATGCAGCGTTCCCATGGTGGCGATGATAACTTCGCGAGCGGCAAAGGAGCTGAGCAGGCCAACTCCGATCCTCCAGTTGAAGCCGAGGGGACGGATCGCAGGTTCGATGAAGTGCCCGACCTTGGCGATGGCGCTATCGGCGATCTGGGGAGGCTGGCCGTTGTGCATGGGCAGATAAGTCAGCGCCCAGAGCAGAATACTGACGCCCAGGATCACGGTTCCGGCGCGATATAGGAATGCATTGGCGCGATCCATGAGGCGCAGGGCAAGCGATTTCCACATCGGCCAGCGATACGGCGGCAGCTCCATGACAAATGCGACATCGCGGCTGCGCAGGACAGAACTCTTCAGGGCTTTGGCAGTTGCCACCGCCATGGCAAAGCCAAGGACATACAAACTCAACATGGCAACCGCGCGGGTTCCCACCAACGGACCCATGACAGGACGGTTGGGAATGAATGCCGCAATCACCATGGTGTAGACGGGTAGCCGCGCCGAACAAGTCATGAAAGGCGCGATCAGAATGGTTGCAATGCGGTCGCGCTTGTTTTCAATCGTGCGGGTCGCCATGATCGCCGGGACGGCGCAGCCGTAGGCGGAAAGGAGCGGGATAAAAGACTTTCCGTTCAGCCCAACCCTGGCCATTACCTTGTCAGAGATCACGGCGGCTCGCGCCAGGTAGCCGGAATCTTCGAGAACGCCGATGACGAGGAAGAGAAGGAGTATCTGCGGCAAAAAGACCAGCACCGAACCGGCGCCCTTCCAGATTCCGTTGACCACCAGCGAATTAATCAGTCCCGCCGGAAGGGCGTTCGAGAGATGAATCGCGACATTGTCCAGCAGCCTCTGCAAAAGGTCGCTCGCCGGCTGACCGAGCGAGAAGATTGCTTGGAAGACAGCGACAATGACAACGGCAAAAATCACTCCACCCCAAAGTTTGTGAAGGAAGATCGAATCGAGACGGCGGGTCCACTCCGGGGTTGCGCCGCGCCGGTAGGAAGCCTCCGAACCCATGCGCACCGCCCATTCACGGCAGTGCCGCGGGTCTCCGAAGATCGGCAGCTCGAGCGGTTCAGGGATTTGCGGGGTTGCGACCAGGAAGTTTGCCACCGCATTCAACCCCTCACCGGTGACCGCGCTGACCAGTGCGACCGGAGTGCCAAGTTGCCGCGCCAGAGGCAGCACCTCCACCTGTCCACCCTGCTTGTGCAGTTCGTCGGCCATATTGAGCAGAACGAGGGTGGGTAGTCCCAGGGAGATGACGCGTCCGGCCAGCACAAGATGGCGGTTGAGGTTGTTCGAGTCGAGTACCAGAATGATCGCATCCGGCCGCTCGGCACCGGGCATTACACCATTCAGTACGTCGATTGTGACCTTTTCGTCCTCTGACTTAGGACTAAGACTGTAGACACCGGGAAGATCAATCAGGGCAACTTCCTCGCCCGAGGGCAGACGGAAACTTCCGGTATGGTGCTCGACGGTAACGCCAGGGAAGTTGCCGACCTTCTGGCGTAATCCGGTTAGGCGATTGAAGAGGGTTGTCTTGCCCGCGTTGGGAGGCCCCACCACGGCGACGGTCTTATAAACCGGCGAGCCCTCGGGTGGTTTGAAAGATGAAGCAGTGGCTTGAATCGTTCCGCTTGGACCCACCGCTTAAACCCCCGCTTCAGCGTGATGCAAGGGACGCACGCCGATGCAGCGGGAGAGTTCACGACGGAGGGCTACTTCGGTTCCATCGACGCGGTAGACGCGGGGATTGCCGCCCGGGCCGCTGCGCGCGACGAGAATCTCCAGACCGGGCACAAAACCGAGATTCATAAGATGTTCGGCGATGGTCTGAGGCATGTCGAAGTCTTCCAGAATTCCGCTCTCGCCGAGAGCGAGATCGGAAAGAGTGTGGCTCGGTTTGGGGGCGGCCGCTTTCATGAAGTTGAAAACCATTTTCAATACCAGTTTTATTGTAACTCTCTTTTGATTTATCTTCCACGGACCAAAGTCACATTACCTTGTGATATTTGACCTCAGGATTGGAAGCTATTGCCGGTCATAGGCTTACAAAGTTACCGTTGGCCCGGTATGATGCACGAAGAGGCTGCGGAATGGCCGCCAAAGCGTGGCGAATTGCTGCAACTTCGATTCACGCACTCTCATCCAACGCCTTGGCTCAAGGCGCGGGAAGAAAACTCACTGGTCGCGCCGGTCCGAAACATTATCAGAACATTGCCGGCGAGGCGGGGCAGGAAAAATGGAAAATCCGCTACAGATTAAACGAATTCATCACGTGGAATTCTGGGTTGGCAATGCGAGACAAGCCTCATTCTTCTACCGCAATGCGTTTGGCTTTTCGCAGATTGCCTATCGCGGACAGGAGACGGGCAGCAGGGAAGTGGCCTCGTACGCACTGACCCAGGGCAAGGCAACCTTCGTGGTGAGCACGCCGTTGACTCCTTCGCATCCAGCCGCGGAACACATCCGCCGCCACGGCGATGGGGTTCGAGACATTGCGCTTCAAGTGGGCGATGCCGACCAGGCCTTTGAAGCGGCGCTGGCGCGGGGCGCGGAGCCGGTGGAAGCGCCGCACGATCTAAAGGATGAGTTCGGGACGGTGCGGCACGCTGCAATTCGCGCCTATGGCGACACCATTCACTCGCTGCTCTCGCGGCGTGGCTACATGGGGCCATTTCTGCCGGGCTATGCGGAGCAGAGAATTGCAGGGATTGGCGCAGGCATCCAGCGCATCGATCACATGGTGGGCAACGTCGAGCTTGGACAGATGAATCGCTGGGCGGATTACTACGCGAAGGTATTCGGCTTCCATCGCTACATCAGCTTTGACGACAAGGACATTTCGACCGAGTTCAGCGCGCTGATGTCGATTGTGATGTCGGACGATTCCTACGCGGTGAAATTTCCGATCAACGAGCCGGCGCCGGGAAAACGCAAGAGCCAGATTGAGGAGTACTTGGAGGCGTACCAGGGGCCGGGGGTTCAGCACATTGCGCTGCAAGTGAACGACGTGCTGACGAGCGTGGAAAGGCTGCAAAGCAACGGGGTGCAGTTTCTCCGTGTGCCAGACAGCTATTACGACTTGCTTGGCGAACGCATCGGAGACCTCGATGAGCCGATGGATGAGATCAAGCGGCTGGGGATTCTGGTGGACAAAGACGAAGAGGGCTATTTGATGCAGATCTTCACACGCCCGGTGGAGGACCGGCCAACGGTTTTTTACGAGATTATTCAGCGCAAGGGCAGCCGAGGCTTTGGCAAGGGAAACTTCAAGGCGCTGTTTGAGGCAATCGAGCTGGAGCAGGCAAGGCGAGGGAATCTGTAGCGTGGCGCGGCGGGCGCCTGCGCGAAGAAAGGGGGATGCGATGGCCAGCGACGTGAGGGCGGGTAGAAGCAATACAGGAAAGCACGCGGCCCGGGAGCAGAGAGTGCCATGCTACCAATCCGGCTTCGGCAACGAGCTGGCGACGGAAGCAGTTGCAGGTGCGCTGCCCACGGGACAGAATGCGCCGCAACAGGCGCCGCTCGGGCTCTACGCCGAGCAACTCAGTGGAACTGCATTCACCGCTCCGCGTGCATTGAACCGCCGCTCCTGGGTCTACCGTATTCGTCCGAGCGTGATGCACAAGCCGTATCGCCGGATTGACAACGGATTGCTGCACTCAACGCCGTTCGACCATGTGCCCGCGACGCCTAATCAACTACGCTGGAGTCCAGTACCGATCCCCGACAAGCCAACAGACTTTCTGACCGGGCTGATCACACTTGCAGGCAGTGGCGATCTTGCGACTCACTGCGGGGTGGCGATTCACGTTTATGCGGCCAACCGAGGCATGGAAGGCGTTTACTGCTACAACGCGGATGGAGAAATGCTGCTGGTGCCGCAGATGGGACGCTTGCTGATCCATACCGAGCTTGGACGGATCGAACTGGCACCGGGTGAAATTGCGGTGGTACCGCGTGGCATCAAGTTTCGCGTGGAATTGCTGGAGGGCGAAGCCCGTGGGTATGTATGCGAGAACTACGGCGCGATGTTTCGTTTGCCGGAGCTGGGAGCCATCGGAGCGAACTGCCTTGCGAATTCGCGCGATTTTCAGACCCCGGTGGCGGCCTTTGAAGATATCGAGAGCAGCGTGCGCGTGATCTGTAAATTCCAGGGAAATCTGTGGGAGGGAGAATACGATCACTCACCACTGGACGTGGTTGCCTGGCATGGCAACTATGCGCCGTATAAGTATGATCTGGCGCGCTTTTGCGTCATCAATACCGTGAGCTTCGATCATCCTGACCCGTCGATCTTCACCGTGCTGACCTCGCCCTCCGATGCGCCGGGGACGCCGAATTGCGATTTTGGAATCTTTCCTCCGCGCTGGATGGTCGCCGAACATACCTTCCGGCCGCCGTGGTTTCATCGGAACTTCATGAACGAGTTCATGGGGCTGATTCGCGGGCAATATGACGCCAAGGCCGAGGGCTTTTTGCCTGGAGGCGCCAGCCTGCACAACTGCATGAGCGGTCATGGGCCGGATATGACAACCTATGCACGGGCCTCGACGGAGGAACTGAAGCCACAGTATCTTGCCGATGCACTGGCGTTTATGTTTGAGACACGTTTCGTCTGCCGGCCGACGCGCTTTGCCATGGAGAGCGCCGAATTGCAGCACGAATACTACAGCTGCTGGCAGAATCTGAAACGTAACTTCCGGCAGAGCTGAACGATCATGCCCACTCCGTTGCAAGGCTGGGCGGGTGAGAGTGTTTTCCGCTCGAATCCTCGATTTCGCAGGCGTCTTTGCGCCTGCGAAGATGGCTCCCCCAGACTGTCTTCTCAAGCTAAGGCGGTTCCTGTATCGATGTGTTTTGCCCGTCCCACCTTAGGCGCGCAGGAAAAGCGCGTCGAAGGTGGGGCACCCGCGGACTGTTTTCTCAAATTAACGAAAGCAGAGAGCAGCGGGCCTTGCGCATTGAGAAGCGATTGCCTAGGTGGTAGAACGTTGCTGTAGCTCGGGAGGATATTTCCGGACGGTGTTTGGATTTGAGCTGAACCGTGGGAGGCAATTTGGCTGGGTATCGGGAATGCTTTGAGGAAGCCGTGGGCGCAGCGCTTGCCGGAACAACGGTGCTGACGGCGAACACCCGTTCCGCACGCGCTATCCAGGCGGCTGCCGAAGGGCGATTGCGAAGCTCCAGCTCGGCATGGCTCACGCCCAATGTGTTGCCTTTTGGAGCCTTTGCAGAGCGGCTGTATTCGGATGCGGTAGTCGCCGGCGAGGTAGAGGTTCAGGCGTTGCAGCGGGAACAGGAGCTGGAGTTATGGCGGCAGATCATTGAGCGCTCGACCAGTGGGCGGGAGATGTTGCTGCCGGAGTCTGCGGCTGCGCTGGCATCCGAGTCCTTTCGGACGGCCATTGAACACAAGATAGCGCTTGACTCTCCGCTGATGACCGCTTCCAGTGACACCCGGGCATTCTCGGGATGGGCGGCGGAGTTTCGGCGCCAGCTTGCGGCGCATCGATGGACGTGTCCCGCGCTCTTCATGCGCGAAGTTGCTCCGCGTCTTTCGTCGTTGGGTCTTCCGGTGCAGGTTTACGCGTTTATCGCCGAGGCGACGCCTGCACAATCCGACTTTCTCGTCGCGCTCTCAGATGCGGGGGTGCGGCTTTCAATTGCGCCGAAGCACGAAGATACAACCGCGGACACCGTGGCGCGATATGAATTCGATGGCGTTGCGGATGAACTGCGAGGGGCGGCACAATGGGCGCGTCAGCAGTTGGAGGCCTCGCCTGATGCGCGTATTGGGGTTATTGTTTTTGACCTGGAGCGGAAGCTTGCGCAGGTTGAGAGCGCGTTTCGCTCGGTGCTTCATCCGGAGGAATTGCTGGGAGAGCCGACGGCCTTTGTGTATGAGATCGCATCGCCACTGGCGCTCGATGAGTATCCGGCGGTGCGTTGCGCGCTGGATTTGCTTTCACTGTTTGCCGCGCCTATCGAGTTTCACTGCTTTCACCGGATGTTGAGTTCGCCATACCTGGCGGCGGAGCGGGAGGCGGTTGCGAGATTTGTTGCCGAAGTGAGGGTGAGGGCTCGCCGGCAGGTAAGTTGCGAGAAATTCACGGAGTGGCTGCAAGAGTCGCGTGAGTTGCCAGGAGTGCGCGCCGCGCTGCAAGCGCTGCCCAAGCACTCGCCATTTTCCTCGGAGCAGAGCGCTGCTTACTGGGCCGATATCTCGCGGAGAATACTCGAAGCATTCGGCTGGCCGGGCGTTGCATTGGACAGCGAAGAGTTCCAGGTTACAGAGAGCTGGCGAGAGCTTCTCGCCTCGGTTTCGTCATTGGAGTTGCTCGAATGGCGCGGCGATTTTCGCAGTTTTGTGGGGAGGCTGGAGCACGCTGCCGCAACGCAGAAGTTCAAGCCCGAGACGTTGAATGCGCCGGTACAGATCATGAGTGTGGCGGAAGCTGAAGGCTCAGTCTTCGACGCGCTTTGGATCGGCTCATGCAGCGACGATTTGTGGCCAGACTCGCCGCGTCACTCGCCGCTGATTCCGATTGCATTGTTGAAGGCGGCAGGCGTGGGTGTGGCGGGATCGGAGCAGGCGGAGACGCGTATTGCGCGCATAACATCGCGGCTGCTGCATTCGGCGCCACGAGTTGCTCTGAGTTTGGCGCGGCGCAGCGATGACGAACGCGAGCAGCGCTGGAGTCCGCTGTTTACGCAGCTTCCGGCAGCGGCTGAAGTACTCGAAAAGCCGCTGCTGCCGGCACAGCGAATTGAATCTGCAAAGCTGGATGCGATCTCCGACGCAACGGCTCCGGCGCTTTCACCGGGCGAGATTGCGCGAGGCGGCACTTCACTGCTGCAGGAACAATCCAATTGTCCATTTCGCGCGTTTGCGATTCGCCGCCTGCTGGCCAGGGAGGCTCTGGGTCCAAGTGAGGCGATGTCGGCGCTGGAAAAAGGCAACATCGTCGATGCGGCGCTGCAACTGATCTGGGAGGAGTTGAAGGATAGCGAGGGATTACGGCGTGCCGACCGCGCCGCAATTATCGAGAGTTCCGTGGATGAGGCAATGGCGCGGGAGTGGCCGGCGAGCGACGAGCAATGGAGCAAGCGTTTTCGCACGCTGGAGCGGCAGCGCATGATTGAGTTGCTTACGGAATGGATCACGCTCGAATCCAGCCGCAAGCCCTTTCATGTGGTTGGCCATCAGCTACCGGCCGAGGCCAACCTTGGAGGGCTGAGCCTGCGTGGCCGCATTGACCGGCTCGACGAGATTGACGGCGCTCATGTCGTAATCGACTACAAAACCGGAGCGTGCGCCGTGAGCGCGTGGCAGGTTCCGCGCCCGCGATTGCCGCAGTTGCCGTTCTATGCAATGGCGATGCGGGAGCAGAAGTTCAACCTTGCGGGCATTTCTTTTGCCATCGTTCGCAAGGGCGAGACGGCGTTTAAGGGGTATCTGCGCGAAAAGGATCTGCTTCCATGCAGGGACCCGGCCAAGCGAAGTTTTGAGGGATTGACGTTTGACGAGTACACCGGAAAATGGGCGGACGAGTTGGAGCGCATCGGCAAATCGTTTGTTCAGGGCGACGCGAGAGTTGATCCGAAGATTCCGCCCGGAAAGAGTGGCTCGACTTGTGAGTATTGCCACCTGACGCCGCTGTGCCGCATTGGCGAGCTTGCAGCCGATACGGATTGCGAGGACGAGGACGAGAGCGATGAGTAGCAGCATTGATCCGCGCGCAGTGTCCACAGACGCCAACGTGCGCCGCGAGGTTCTGGATACGACGCGGTCGTGGATGCTGCAGGCTCCGGCGGGTTCGGGAAAAACCGAATTGCTGATGCAGCGATATCTGGCCTGCCTTGCAACGGTGGAGCAACCGGAAGCGGTGCTTGCGATTACGTTCACACGCAAGGCAGCGGCAGAGATGCGCAGCCGCATTATTGATGTACTTCAAGGTGCGCAAAAAGCCGACGCCGGGGAGATTGAAGAATTAGCGGAACACAAAAGGCACTCGATGCAGTTGGCGCGGGCGGTGCTTGAAACTTCCCGCGCGCTCGGCTGGAAGATTCTCGATAATCCCGCGCGCCTGCAAGTTCGCACGCTGGATTCTTTTTGCGAAGCGGTAGCGCAGCGCGCTCCTTTCAAGGGGCAGCTCGGAGGCGTGGCAGAGGTGACGGAAGATGCGCAGCCCTTGTACGAAATGGCGGCGCAGCGTGTCATCGATCAGCTTGCGGAGCCTGGACGGAGCGGCGATGCGGTAGCAAGCCTGCTGGTGCATCTGGAGAACGACGTGCGCGGGGCCAGAGATCTGCTGGCTGCGATGCTTGCCCGGCGCGACCAGTGGTTACGCTTTCTGGGACGCTCCGATGCGTTTGACGCTTCGCAGCAACAGAGCCTGAAGGGAAAGCTCGAAGCGGCACTTGCGCTTTCGGTGGAGGAAGACCTGGCGCTGGTCCGCGCATACACTGCGACGATGTTGAGCGGTGCGCGGGCGGCAGAGCTTTTTGGGATGATGCGTTACGCGGCGGCTCAATTGGCGGAAGCAGCTACAACCGCTCCATCGGCGGTGATTGATTCGATTGCGGCCAGCGCGGAGGTATTTTCGATCCCATCCTTAGAGGCGCATCCATTGCGTGAGATCGCAGCGTGGCCGGCGGCAAGCGCCGGAAAGCTGGCGGAGTGGCGCGCGATATGTGAGTTTTTCCTGACTGGAAAGCAGGAGTTGCGCAAGACGCTGAATCGGAACAACGGCTTTCCGCCGGATACGGCAGAGGGAAAAGCGCGGCGCGCGGGCTGCATTGAGCTTCTTAAAGAGATTGCGGAGCAACCTGGGGCCGGGCAACTGTGCGAGTCGCTGGGACGGTTGCGGCGTATGCCCGATCCGCATTACTCGGTGGCGCAGTGGCAGTTCATGCGAGCGCTGCTGGAGGTTCTGCCGCTGGCGGCGGCCAATCTCAAGGTTGTCTTCTCGGAGCAGGCCACCATAGACTTTGCGGAGTACGCGCAACGCGCGCTGGACGCGATCGGTGAAGAGGGTGACCCGACGGAGTTGGGTCTGCAACTCGGTTATCGAATCCGACACATTCTGGTTGATGAATTCCAGGACACGAATCGCGTTCAGGTCGAACTGCTGGCCCGTCTGATTCGCACATGGGAGGCCGACGAGCAGTGTTCCAGCTTTTATGTTGGCGATCCCATGCAGTCGATTTACGCATTCCGGCAGGCCGACGTTGCGATTTACCAGCAGGCGCGCACGGAAGGCATTGGCGGACACGGGCATGGCTTCGGCTACCTCAGGGAGAACTTTCGCTCACAGCAAAATCTGGTCACGTGGTTTAACCGGATTTTTCCGGAGATTCTTTGCGAAGAGAGCGATCTGACGAATGCGGTTAAGTATGCGGCGGCGGAGCCTTCACGCGCGGCACTCGACGGAGTGGCAGTGTTCATCAGGGGTTTCAGCAAGGCGGATGGTAAGGGTGAGGCACAGCATCTGGCGGAGTGCGTCCGGCGCGAGCTCGCGCTCCCCACCCCCAGCGGCGAGAAGCCATCTACCATTGCGGTGCTGGTGCGCTCGCGAAGCCACCTTCCAGAGCTGGTGGAGGAGCTGCGCGCAGCGGGAGTTGACTATCGCGCAGTAAAGACGGATCGGCTGTCGGATCGGCCGCTGGTTCGCGACCTGGATGCGCTGCGGAGAGCGCTCACGAATCTTGCCGACCGAACCGCGTTGCTGGCGATTTTGCGCGCGCCATGGTGCGGGCTTGCGCTGGCAGATATGCTGGCGTTATGCGGGGGAGATGAACGCTCTACGGTGCGCGAGCTTTTGCGGCAGCGTGGGGCGCAGCTTTGTGAAGCTGGGCAACTGGCACTGGCGCGGTGCGTTCCCGTGCTGGAGGCTGCACTGGCAAAGAGCGGGCGGGTTGCACTGCGCGTCTTGGTAGAGTCCACCTGGTTGCAGCTTGGCGGGCCGGCCTGCCTGGCCGATCGGGAGCAGGGAATTCGCGACGCCGAAGCATACTTTGCCCTGCTGGACGCGCAATCGGCGGCGGGGACGCTGCGCGAGCCGGAAAACTTTTCCAGAAAGCTGTATGAGCTGTTTGCGCCTGCCGACACCCGTAGTGGCATTCGCGTGGAGATCATGCCCATTCATCAGGCGAAGGGGTTGGAGTGGGATGTGGTCTTTCTGCCTGCGCTGGAGCGCCGCACGCGGCAGGATGAGAAGCGTCTGCTTTACTGGCGTCTGCGGCGCCGGGGCGAGCAGGAGTTTCTTTTGCTCGGGCCGATGGAGGCATCGGGAAAGAAGAATCGCAACGCGGCCACAATCGAAAGATATCTGCGCGATATTGACGGCGACTGTTTGCGCGAGGAACTGAAGCGCCTTTTCTATGTGGCCGCAACGCGGGCGGCAAAGCGGCTCTACCTCTCGGCGGCGGTGGCAGTGGAGCGGCAGCCGCATGCGAACTCCATTCTGCGCCTGCTCTGGGATGTTCCGGGAATGCAAGAGGAATTTGCGCCTCCCGCGGAACAGGCGGGCGGCGCGCAGACGAAAGAAAAGAAGCCGGAGTTATTGCTGCGCCGCCTGCCCGCGACATTTGTCGTCCCTGGAGCGCCTGCACCATTGCAATGGAGTTCGCCGCAGCGGAAGCTTTCCGAAGAGAAACACAGCTTTGAGTGGGTTGGCGATTTGCTGCCGCGCATTGGCGTGGTCACGCACGGCTTTTTGCAGCGAATTGCCCTGGAAGGTGCGGCGCTTTGGGATGCGAAGCGCGTGGTTTCGGCGAGGCCTGCGATAGCGGCTGCGCTGCGGGATGCAGGAGTGATGCGCGGTGAGCTGGAGCAGGCAATTGCGCGTGTCTCGGAGGCGCTGCGCAGGACGCTCGAAGATGAGCGGGGCCGTTGGCTGCTTTCGCCGCACCTGGAACATCAATGCGAATTGGCGATCTCCGCGGTGGTTGAGGGCAGGGTGGAGCACGTGCGCGTCGATCGCACGTTTATCGAGGATGGCAGGCGCTGGCTGATCGACTACAAGATCACGGAGCAGCTTGGAGGAGATCCGCGCCGCTTTGTGCAAATGCAGGTAGATAAGTATCGCCCGGACATGCAGCGCTATGCTCGCGTTCTCCGCGCCTTCGATCCGCGCCCCGTGAAGTGTGCGCTCTATCTTCCGCTGATCGGCGAGTTCTGCGAGGTCGAGGTTGAACTTGCATAGGAGCTATTTCATAACCGGCTTGGAGCTCCGCGCCGCATTCCCGCAGGAGCTAAAGCCCGCGATCTTTCTGCTCCCTGGCGGCATGGCTAAAGCCATGCCCTTTCAAAACCGGGTTATGAAACAGCTTCTGGTACACGGTACGTGATCCTCAATCGTGAACGCAGGCGTGAAAAGCCACGCACAGCGGGTTAAACTCTTTTGAGTCGCATGAGCCAGAGTCGATTTGCCATCACCGTTCTCCTTGCCAGTTTATGGCTATCGGCCTGCGCGTGCGCATCTGCGGCGCAGAGCGCGACTACGGCTGTCCGCCCCAGCAATAATGCGCTTGCGGCGCGCGGCTTCAACGAACTCTACAACATGGATTACGGTCCGGCGATTCGCGATTTCACCACCCTGCGGAACGAATATCCGGACGATCCGTTTCCCGTAAACTATCTGCTGGCCGCCGAACTGTTCAAGGAGCTGAACCGGATTGGAGCGCTGGACACCGAGACCTATTCGGGCGAGAGTTTTCTTACCAGCAAGCCACGGCGGCCGCTGGATCCGGCGGTGCAGAAGCGAATCTTCGATCTGGCGACGCGCGCGGAATCGCTCTGCAATGCCCGCCTGCAAGAGAATCCCACGGACACGGACGCGCTGTATGCGCGCGGCGTGGCCAGAGGCTTCCGCTCCACGTATATGGGCCTGGCGCAGAAATCCTGGCTCCCGGCAATCCGCTCGGCGCTGGCTTCGCGGCGTGATCATGAGCGCGTGCTGGAGCTGGACCCCGACTATGTGGATGCCAAGATGACTGTGGGAATCCACAACTACATTATTGGTTCGCTGAACTGGGCGGGGCGCGCCGCCGTGGCGCTGGCGGGAGTGACGGGCAATAAACGGAAGGGACTGGATTACCTGCGCGAGGTGAGCCGCTCGCACGGCACCTCAAGAAATGACGCGGCCATGGCCCTCGCGCTGTTTTTGCGCCGGGAGCAGCGCTATGCGGAGGCGCTGGCGCTGGTGGGAAGGGTCTCGCATGAATATCCCAGAAACTTTCTCCTCGCCATTGAGTACGCGCACCTGCTCAATGCTGCGGGTCACGGGCGCGAGGCCATTGCGCAATACAGCCTGGCGCTGGAAAAAGGACGCGAAGGAAAGTATTCGACCTTCCAGCCGGAGATGGCGGCGTGGGGACTGGCCATCGCGTTGCGCGGGCAGCGTGAGTTCGAGCAGGCGGCCGACGACTTCGATCTGGTCGCCACCATCGACGGCATCGAGCCCTCGCTGCTGGATCGCGCCAATGTTTCCGCCGGAGAAATGTATGACGCGCTGGGCCGCCGCGAGCTGGCTTTGGAGCGCTATGGCCGAGTGATTGCCGCCGGCCGCGACGGCGATTACGCAGCGGCGGCGCGCAAGCGCATTCGTCACGCCTACCAGCCCGACGAGACGCCGGCATCGCCGCATTAAAGGAGTTCCCGTATTAGTGTGTCCTGGCCATTCCACCTTAGCCGCGCAAAAACGGCGCGTCGGAGGTGGGGCACCCGCAGGTTTCCCTCAGCGGCTAAAGCCGCGTGAAGCGAGGCTTTCTTGCGGCACGACTGAAGTCGTGCCCTTTCAAAACCGATTTATGAGACCACCTCTAGAAGCGGACGCTGAAGTCGGTGTCCGGCTCGATGTGAATTGCTTCCACGAAGCGAACTTTACGGGAGGCCATCTTCATGATCACCGAGGATGTTCGTACGCCTTCGCCGAAGAAGCGGACGCCCTGCATCAGTGCGCCGTCGGTTACGCCGGTGGCGGCAAAGATGATATTTCTGCCCGGCGCCAACTCCTCGGCGGTATAGGTCTTGTTCACGTCCTTGATTCCATACTGGGTCATGCGTTCGCGCTGCTCGTCGGTATAGCCGGTCAACCGGCCCACCATGTAGCCATTGAGACAACGCATCGCGGCTGCCGTAATCACGCCTTCCGGCGCGCCGCCCGTACCCATCACGGCGTGAACGCCGGTACCGCGAACGGCGGCGGCGATTCCTGGAGCCAAGTCACCATCGCCGATCAGCTTAATGCGCGCACCCGCCCGGCGAATCTCGTTGATCAGCGTCTCGTGGCGGGGGCGATCCAGCACGATCACCACCAGATCCTCGACATCGCGATGCAAAGCCTTGGCAATCATCCTGAGGTTCACTGCCGTGGGCGCGTCCAGATCCACGGAGCCCTTGCAAGCTGGGCCGACGACGATCTTTTCCATATAGCAGTCTGGCGCGTGCAGCAGTCCGCCGTGCTCACTGGCGGCCAGCACACAGATCGATCCCGGCGCTCCGGTGGCGCAAAGGTTGGTGCCTTCCAGCGGATCGACTGCAATGTCGATTTCGGGGTAAACGACGCCATCTTTTGGCGCGCGCCCGACCTTCTCGCCAATGTAGAGCATTGGCGCTTCGTCGCGCTCACCCTCGCCAATCACGATGGTGCCTCGCATCGGAACCGTGTCCATGACGCGGCGCATGGTTTCGGTTGCGACATGATCGGCCTTCTTGCGGTCACCGGTTCCCATCTCCCGGGCTGACGCGATGGCTGCGGCTTCCACTACTCGCAATAATTCCAGCGCAAGATCCGATTCCAAGTTCGACGTAATGTTGTCTTCCAGATGGACTGACCTGTTTTGAGACTGTGTTGCCATAATCGCTCCTGATTTCACCGGCCGCGGCTTCTGTTTCCCACTTGCTTTTGGCCTTGTGCCGTTTTCCATTGCTTCCTCTCCGAATAACCAGCGGCCCAAATTCTATTTTGCCGGGCCAAGTTTGCTGCCGAATTCAAAACGCGTCAATGCCCGTGATCGCGCTTCCCAGAATTAAAGTGTGGACATCGTGGGTTCCCTCGTAAGTCTTCACCGACTCAAGGTTCGCCATGTGTCGGAATACCGGATATTCATCCGCAATTCCGTTTGCGCCGAGAATGTCGCGCGCCATGCGGGCGCATTCCAGCGCCATCCACACGTTGTTCCGCTTGGCCATTGATATGTGAAAGTGTTGGGCCTTTTCCTGATCCTTAAGCCGGCCCACCTGAAGCGCCAGCAGTTGAGCCTTGCTGATTTCGGTGATCATCCAGACGAGCTTTTCCTGCACCAGTTGATGGGAGGCGATGGGCTGGTCGCGGAACTGCTTGCGAAACTTCGCATATTGCAGAGCCGTGTCATAGCACGCCATGGCCGCGCCCACTACGCCCCAGGCAATACCGTATCGAGCCTGGTTCAGGCACATCAGCGCCGATTTCAGCCCGGTGCTTTTGGGCAGCAGGTTTTCCTTTGGAATGCGCACGTCCTGCAGCGACAGCGACGAAGTGATAGAGGCGCGCAGCGACCACTTTCCATGCACGTCCCTGGCGGCGAAGCCGGGACGATCGTTCTCAACGAGGAATCCGCGAACCTTTCCGCCGTGCTCCTCGCTCCTTGCCCAGATCACGGCAACGTCGGCGATGGAACCGGAGGTAATCCACATTTTTTCGCCGTTGATCACGTACTCATTGCCATCGGGCACAGCCCGCGTGCGCATTGCTCCCGGATTTGAGCCTGCGTCGGGCTCGGTCAGTCCGAAGCATCCCAGCTTTTCTCCCTTGGCCATTGCCGGGAGCCAGCGCTGCTTCTGCTCCTCGCTGCCAAAAGTGTAGATCGGGTACATTACCAGGCCGCTCTGCACGCTGGTAAAGGAGCGCAAACCGCTGTCACCACGCTCCAACTCCTGCATCATCAGGCCATATTCCACATTATTCATGCCGGCACAGCCGAAGCCTTGAAGGGTGGGTCCAAAGAAGCCGAGCTCACCCATCGGCGCAATCAGCTCGGCTGGAAACCGCCCCTGGCGGTTGCATTCTTCAATAATGGGGATGAGGTTATCTTCTACAAACTGGCGGGCGGTAGCGCGGACCATGAGCTCGTCTTCAGTCAGGAGGGAATCGAATTCGAGGAAATCAACACCACGGAACTTGAGCGCCATAGGAATGCCGACAACAGCGCTGAACCCGTTGCCGGGACTGCGCGAACGCTTGACAGTATCAAAGGCAGAATCCGCAGGTCAATGATTCTTTACCGCAACTGCCTGTATTTCACCTGCACTTCATTGATTGCGACGGTGCGCCGCAATCGCTACCACTGGTTTTGCTTGCGCAGTTCGGTGATGTGCGCCACGTGGTGCGCGCCGTGCCAGGCGTAGAGACCGAGCATCAGGTCCAGAGACATCGGCCCCACCTCGGGGTGCATCACCTTTCGCTCCCACTCTTCAGCTTTCAGGCTGCGGAGCAGTACGACCCAGCGGGCGTGCAAATTATCCACCAGCGCCAGGCTCACGTCGATGGGAGTGACCCTGCTGTCGGCCAGCTCGGCCCAGGCGGCCTCCCGATACGGCTTGATCGTCGGATTGTCCTCGGTCAGCGCCAGCTTGAATCGAATGTAGGAGTTCATGTGACTGTCCGCAAGGTGATGGGTCACCTGCCTGACAGTCCATCCACCTTCGCGATATGGAGTGTCCAGTTGCTTTCCATTCAGCCCGGTCACGGCCTGCGCCAGCCGTCCGGGCGCTTCGGCAATGGTGTCGATCAATTTCTTGCGTTCCTCCGGCGTGTTGGTTGTTTTGCTCCAATCAAACTTACCGGTCGGGTAACGTAAATCTTCCATCTCACTCCTCCGCTCGCTCCTCGCGCTTCCTCAGAATACAACTTCCTGATGCTGAGACGGTAGGAGAGAGGTGAAAGTCCCACTGCGCAGCGGCGAAGCCGCCTATAGCTGCTGTCAAGGCTCTGCGAGCGGGACGAGGCGAAAATGTTCTGTTGCGTACACGGGAAGGACCTGTTTATAGTGAGCTGCTACCGGCTCCAAGTCCGGTGAGTGTGAGTGCGCGCTGCCCGAGAGTAGATCCAGAAGGACGCGCTCAGAGGTCAGCGGGAAAGTTCAATTGTCCGAGCCAACAGCGGCTTCAATTTCGTCGTTCGTTACGCCGTCCGGCGTGTGCCGGCGATTGTTCTCGTTTCCCACAGTCCTTTCAGCTTCGCTCGCCTACCTGGTATTCCTGCTATCCAGACGCAACATCGCCGATCCCGATTTATGGTGGCATCTGCGCAACGCCCAGCATCTGTTGACCACCGGCCATCTTCCAGTCGCGGACTCCTACTCGTATACCGCGGCTGGAGCGGAGGTTCTCCCCTTTGAATGGCTGGCGGAGATACCTTATTATCTGGCCTACAAGTGGGCGGGGCTGGGCGCTGTTTTTGTGCTCGTATTCCTGCTCTGCACCGCCATTATTCTTGGCGTTTTCCGCCTCAGCTATCTTGCCAGTCAAGACGTGAAGAATTCGTTTGTGGTCAGCGCCGGCGGCGCGGTTCTCGCTGCGGTCTCGATTGGCGCTCGAACCCTTTTGTTTGGCTGGCTGTACTTGGTGGCTCTGCTTCTGATTCTGGAAGCGGCGAGGCGCGGGGGCTGGAGATGGCTCTGCGTGGTGCCTCCGCTGTTTTGCCTGTGGATCAATTCGCACGGCTCATGGCCGATGGGCGTGCTGGTCTTCGGCATTTTCATCGCCTCGGGACTATTGGAGGGGTGCTGGGGGCACGTCTACGCCACGCGCTGGTCAGGGCGGCAACTGCGGATGCTGTTTATCACGGCTGCTGCTTCAGCCGCAGCGCTTTTCGTCAATCCCTTTGGCTATCGTCTGGTCTTCTATCCTTTCAAGGTTATGTTCGCAACTGCGTCGGGGATCGGCAACATTCTGGAGTTTGCTTCCGTTGATTTCCACACGCACTGGGGAAAGGTTGCGATGTTGCTGGTGCTGGGAGTGCTGCTGATTGCGATCTTCTCGCGGGAGCGCTGGCGATTGGACGAAGTTGGATTGATGATGTTGGCCCTGTACTACTCATTGACGTATATTCGCTTCATCTTTCTCGCGGGAATTCTTGCGCCCCCAATTTTTGCCAAGCGGCTCAAGTTGATGACTCCTTATGACAGGAATTCCGACCGATGGCTACCGAACGCTGTGGCTCTAGCGATTCTGTTCTGCTTATTCATTGCCAGTGTGCCGCACCAAACGAGCTACCGAAATCCGGTCAAGTATCCAGTGCGTGCAGTTGCCTACATGAAGTCGAACGGAATTCAAGGCAGGGTGTTTCATGAATGGCTTTGGGGCGGGTATCTGATCTGGAATGCACAGGAGTTGAAGGTCTTTATTGATGGCAGAGGAGACCCGTACGGCTCCACTGGCGTATTCAAGGATTACCTGGCGGCGACTTCCAACGAAAACCCCGAGGCTGTGCTCGACAAGTATCACGTTGAGTATGTGCTGATGCCGGCCGATAGTCCGCTGGTAAACTTCTTAGAAAGTTCTCCGATATGGAACGTGCTATATAGTGATGAAACCAGCGTCCTGCTCCATCGATCTTGAGCATCGTGAAGACCGTTGCCCCGCCGGATAGCGCTTGTCTTCGGCTTGTATCCATTATCTATTATCTATCTGTCGATCGTGTTTCCTACCCTAAGGTTGATCTCAATTACCTTAGCTTGCTATTGGCGTGGCCGAATGTGCATCGTATATAAACGGCACATTCGGCGGCAAGATGACATTACCTCGTAAAATCAATCGCTTATCCTCTGGCCTCGCGGGTATGCCGGGCATTCCCTCCGCCCTTCCCTGCATGTAATAAAAACTCGTTCGTAAATTTCTTACAACCTTAGTCAGCAACTCTGAAGCGGAAACTCTGCATCATAGAAATTGTTAACGGAAGTTATCGGCACCGCGGCAAACAATCCGCACCGGTTACAAAGGCCCTGGCAGATTTTGCATTCCGCAGTTCAGTAGCAAGTAGCCCGGTTCTGGGTTACCTGAGATGTTCAACCACCTAACCCACAAGGAGACTCTGATGAAAGTTAACGTTTTTCACATTCTTCGCAGCTTGCACAACGACGAGTCCGGTCAGGATTTGATCGAATACGCCCTGGTCGCGGCTCTGATCGCGTTCGGCGCGACCGCTGCCATGTCCACCCTTTCCAGCACCATCAACGGTGCGTTCACCGTAATCAGCAATAAGCTGATCGCCTCTGTCCCCGGCGCCTAAGGCGCTATACGAGTCGGTGTATCCCGGAGCTACAAGCTCCGGGCCTCAAAGCCCGGAGCTGTCTCCGGATACGCCATCTCAGAGATCGTCGGAGTAAGGCCAGGAAGCGTACTTTGCGGTATTTTGACGCTCTGCTCTCCTGGCTGTTCGATGGGTCTGCATCAGCATGGTAGCAATCAATCAAGGTGGCTGGGAACTCTGATGACGACAGAATCTCTATTCATGACCGGCGCGTTAACCCTTGCGGGTGTTGGCTGCATCGTGGACGTGAGAACCCGCCGGATTCCGAATAAGGTTACTTACCTCGGGATGATGATTGCCATTGCCGGGCGCTTCGCATTACAGGGCTGGCATGGCCTGGAGAGCGCAATTCTGGGCGGACTTATCGGCGGTGGTGCGTTTCTGCTTCTCTTCTTGATTCATGCCATGGGTGCAGGCGACGTCAAATTAATCGCCGCCGTTGGTTGCTTCGCCGGTTCGGAGAGGAGCATTGAGATTGTTCTTGCCTCCGCCATTGCCGGCGGCATTTTCGCCATCATTTATTCATTGTGGCAGGGAAGACTGCGTACCGTGCTAGTCAATGCCGGCACTCTGATCAAGTTCCATGCAACGGCCGGAGCCCAGATTCATCCGAGCCTGAACCTTTCTAATCCGCAGGCGGCACGTATGCCATATGGCATCGCAATCGCGGCGGGAGTGGTGTATTCAGCACTGGCATTTTATCGCCGAGGTGGCGTATGAATTCGAAACGAATTGCACTGGCAGTTGTATTGGCCTCGGCAATAGCAGGGGTCGTGTGCTTTGCTTTCTACGCGCGGCTGCGCAAGCAGCAGGCTGAAAGCTGCACGGTTATCAAGGTGGTTGCGGCCACCAAGCCGCTATCGGCCGGATCGCCGATCAGCGCCGAGAGTGTTGCGTTAATCGATTGGCCTGCAAGCATGCCATTAAGCGGAGCTTTCTCCAAGCTTGATGACGTAGTCGGGCGGTCGGTAATCTATCCCATTAACGAGCATCAGCCGATCCTGGATCACGATGTCGCTGTGGCTGGTTCCGGAATCGGCCTGACCGTAAAGATACCCGAAGGTATGCGCGCGGTGTCGGTGCGCTCCAATGACGTTGTGGGCGTAGCCGGGTTCCTCTATCCGGGCTCACACGTTGATGTGCTGGCCACAACCAAGCTCGACAATTCCCAGGACCCGCTGACGCAGACCATCCTGCCGAATGTCGAGGTGCTTACCGCCGGACAGAAGATCGAGCCTGACCCTACGGGAAAACCTGAGACTGTCAGTGTAGTGACCCTGCTGCTGAGGCCCGAGGATGGCGAGAAGTTGGTTCATGCCTCGACGCAGGGTGCAATTCATTTCGTGCTCCGTAACGGCGCCGATCAGCTAACTCCCGAAACAAAGCCCGTGAACACGGCATACCTGATGAATGGAGAAAGGGCGCCGGTAGTGGGAAAAAAGTCGGTTATCAAGGCTCCTCCTCACGTGGTGAAGACGGCCGTTTTCCATGAGGTAGAAACAATCAGTGGCGGAAAGCGGTCCGTAGACAAATTCGAGTAACTATTGAAATACGAAAGAGGAAAGTCGAAATGCGAGCATTTCACCCTTTTGTTAAGTCGGCAGTTGCTCTCTTACTGTTAGCCGTGGCAGTGAATGCCGCAGAAGCGCCAGCAGGAAAGACAGCGAACGCGAAAGCGTCGTCCAAAGTTGCGGCAGAGATGCCCGCGCAAGAGCAGCAGATTGCACAACAGACGCTGGCACCGGAAACGCAATCGGTGCATATACAGGTCGGCAGGTCGATCATTTTGAACACCCAGTCTCTGCTACGCCGGATCGTAGTCAGCAATCCGAACGTGCTGGATACGACCACGGTTAGCACGACGCAGGTGGTTGTGACGGCGAAGGCACCAGGCTCCAGCAGCCTTGTGTTGTGGGATCAAAGCTCGAACGCCCGCATCGTAGATGTTTATGCAGATGTTGATATCTCCGGTCTGCGGGATGCAGTCCGCTCGGCGTACCCTCATCAAGCCGTGCAGGTGGAAGCGGAGCAGGGAAGAGTGATCGTTACCGGAAAGGTCGACAGCAAGGCAGTGGAGGACGATGTTCTGCGGATGGCGGGGACATACAGCAAGGAAATCGTCAACTCAATGACGATTGTCGCTCCGCACGAAAAGCAGATCATGCTGAAAGTGCAGTTTGCCGAGGTTGACCGCATCAAACTGGAGCAGTTTGGCTTCAACATTTTGAGCACGGGCGCGGCGAACACGATAGGAGCAACTTCAACCGGACAGTTCGGGCAGACGACGCTCGGCGCCGGCGGAACGATTAACAGTTCCATCGGAGCATCGGCACAGGGCTTTACCTCCAGCCTGTCGGCTTCTAACCTGCTGAACGTGTTCTTGTTTCGCCCGGATCTGAACCTGGGAGCGATGATCCAGGATCTTCAGCAGAAAAATGTTCTGCAGATTCTCTCCGAGCCGAATCTGATGGCGCGCAGCGGCGAAACCGCAAAGTTCCTAGCCGGCGGCGAGTTTCCCTTTCCAGTTGTTCAGGGAGGGGTGGGAAGCGCGGTTGCGGTTACCATTCAGTTCAAGCCATATGGCGTAAAGCTGGATTTTACGGGCACGATCGATGGCGACGTGATCCGTTTGAAGATTGCGCCTGAGGTTAGCACGCTCGATTTTACGAATGCGGTAGAAATCTCCGGCTTTGAGATTCCCGCTATCTCCACCCGGCGAGCAGAAACCGAAATCGAACTGCGCAACGGGCAGAGCTTTGGAATCGCAGGCCTTCTGGACAAGCGAACAACGTCACAACTGAGCAAGATGCCAGGCATCGGCGATATCCCGATCCTGGGACAGCTGTTCCGGTCGAAGAACATAAATCAAACCAATTCTGAGCTGCTGGTTATGGTGACGCCGGTTATCGTCGATCCCCTGGCGGAAAACATGCCTGCGCCAAGAACGCCGTTAATGTCTGTACCCAACATGGAAGACAGGAAGTTTGACAAGCTGGGCAGCAAGTCAGGCGCTGCGGCAACCACAACTTCCAACTAACG
>JBEKOO010000051.1:0-23772 GCA_049521655.1 Candidatus Korobacteraceae bacterium | reverse complement strand
CCCAACCGAACCAACGACCACCAGAACAACTTCCGCTTCAGCACCGGAGTCGTTGTTCGCTTCGGCAAAAAATGACCGCAACGCGCGCACAAGTAAAAGCCCCTATCGAAACCGATAGGGGCTTTTCTGTAGCAAGATGGATTTACCCAGGATTCAAGCTTCGCCCTTGCGCTCCTGCGTTTTCATCAGTCGGCGATCTTGACCAGCACCTTGCCCATCGGTCCCTGGCCCAGCCGCGCAAAAGCTGCTTTAACATCGGCAAACGGAAACACTCCGTCCACCACCGGGCGCTTGCCCAGCGCGTCGAGGCGCGCCACGATCTCGTTCCATGCGGCCTTCGCCTCCTGAGCCGAATAATCGGCGACCGTAACGCCGCCAATGCGATTTCTGCGGAAGAACAGCGTTGCGGTATTGAACTCCGGAACCGTGCCACCGCTCCTGCCGACCAAGCTCACGCGTCCCGCATAGCCCAGCATCGCGATAACCTCATTGAAGAGCGCGCCGCCCACGGTATCCACGGCAATGTCCACTCGCTTGGGAGCGATTGCCGCGAGCACGAGTTTGCGCAATGATTTGTCCGCAGGGTCGGCTACAAAATCCGCGCCCAGCACTTTGAGTTGTTCGCCCTTCCGTGCACTGCGCGACAATCCCACAACGGTCAGCCCCATCGACTTGCCGAGCAGCACCGACGCCGAACCCACGCCACCGGATGCGCCGGTTACCAGCAACACCGAGCCCGGCGCAGGCGGCGCAGCAGGATCGCTCCACTGCGTCAAAGCCTGCCACGCCGTGAGAAAGACCAGAGGCGCGCCGGCAACTTCCTCCAGGGACCATCCTTGCGGCACCGGAACCAGGTGAGAGGAATCGACCACCGCCTTTTCAGCCAGCGTACCCCAGGTCTCGACGCCGGTATCTCCTCGGAGGATGCCAACCGTCTCGCCGAGTTGCACATCGCCAACTCCAGCTCCAATGGCTACAACCTCCCCGACGCCATCGCGTCCCAGCACATGCGGCAACTTGGGCTTTGCCGGATACTGGGCCAGCGCAAGAAAAGCGTCGGCCGGATTCAGCGCCGCATATTTCATCTTGAGCACAACTTGTCCGGGGCCGGGCTGCGGGTCGGGAACCTCGTCAAAGCGCAGCTTCTCAACACCCTCATAGCGGTCCATCAACCATGCATGCATAGCGTCTTCCCTTTCTCGACGGTAGAATTCTTCTTCAAAGCACCAGGCATGCCTCTTCAAAATCCAGCCGCGGGTTACGCGGATACAGCTTACTGTGGTCGCCATAGCCGAGATTGCACAGGAAATTCACCTTCCATTTGCCGTCGCCAAAGAATTCAGCATTCACCTTGGCCGCATTGAAGCCCGACATCGGCCCGCAATCAAGCCCTAAGGCTCGTGCAGCCAGGATGAAATATGCGCCCTGAAGCGAAGCGTTCCGTAGGCCTGTTTCCTCGATGAGAGCCTGATTTCCCACAAAGTTGTCGCGCATCTTTGCCTGCGGGAACAACCGGGGCAGCAGCTCAAAGAATTCCGTGTCCCACGCGATGACGGCGGTCACCGGGGCCGAGCGTGCCTTCTCGACGTTTCCCGGAGCGAGCGCCGGCAGTAAGCGATTCTTCCCTTCCTCGGTAGTTAAAAAGACAAATCGTCCCGGTGAGCCGTTCGCGCTGGTCGGCCCCATTCTCGCCAGTTCATAAACCTCTCTCAGAACTTGAAGCGGCACCGCTTTGGGAAGCCATACCGTATGAGTCCGCGCCTCGCGGAATAGCTGATTAAGCGCACTATCGGAGATTCGATTCGTCTGCACAACCGTATCTTTTGCTTCCATCATGCTCCTCTCGTTCTCCCCATGCCGGATGCCAATACCGGATGGTTGCAGGGTCTTCTAGTGAAAATGCCTCTCCGCGCAAGCCGGGTTGTAAAGAGTGGAAAAAGCCCTCGGCTGCGGAATGTGGACTTCAAAGATAACTCTACTCCAAGTGCCTTCGCAGAAAATCCAGCGACCGCTTTCGCGCCTCTTGCGCCGATTTTGGCTCGAAGCTCGAACGTGCATCGCAGCTGAAGCCGTGTCCCGCCTCATACCAGTAGATTTCCACATCGGGATGCGCAGCGTGGATCTTAGCCACTTCCTCTGCCGGAATATGGGCATCCTGCTTGCCGAAGTGCAGCATTACCGGCGCGCTAAGCGTCTCGCCGGCGTAGCCTCCGATGCGGCCCGCATAATATCCAACCGCCGCCGCGGGATTCAGCCTTGCCGCGCCCAGCCACGCCATCGTTCCTCCAAAGCAGTAGCCGATAACGCCAACCTTTTTCCCGCTTGCGCTGCTGGCAAACTCCATCGCGGCTGCGATATCCAGCAAAGACTTTTGCGGATCCAGCTTTGGAATGAAGCCCAGCGCCTTCTGCATGTCGGCGCCGTCGTAGCCCAGTTCCACTCCGCGTTCAACTCGGTCAAAGAGCGCCGGAGCCACCACTAGGAATCCGTCCTTGGCATAGCCATCGGCAACCGAGCGGATGTGCGGGTTGACCCCGAAGATCTCCTGTACCACCACTAATCCCGCCGCCGCTTCGCCCTTGGGACGGGCAACATAGCCACTGAGTTCGTGGCCATCCGCCGCTTTCAACGTTACGTACGATGTTAGGTATTCGCTCATCTCAACTCCTCTCTGATTCGCAGTATCTACCGCTCGCGCAGCTCCTGGCTACAGGCGGTCATGCACTTCACAATTTCCCAACTGCGGGCGCATGTAAGCGATACCCCGCTTACCGGCGCGAACCACGATAGATCCTCACTTCAGGTTTGCCAAAGGTGTGGATAATTGTGATCGTCGTCAGTCCCCGCGGATTGATGCGAACGGCTTCGGCGACTGGATCGCCGGCAACGGCTACGAGGAAGTCGGCCCCGGCAAAGGGCGCGCTACGGGCAGAGTCCCAGGCGAAGCGGGTGCACTCGGAGATGACCCGCTCGAAATGAACTCCCGACCTCTCGATCGCGCCGGGGTATTCGCCCGTGTACATCAGGACGGTCGAGTCCTGGGGCATCGCGGAGAGAACCTGCGCAATCTGTGTCTCAAGCTGCTGGCGGCCGCGGCCGTTGGCCCAGGCTTCGCGGTAGCAAATGGGAATCATCCACTTACGCCCCCACTCGCGATCCTGCGAGCGTTTGGAAAAACACCACGCCGAGGAGCTATAGGCAAGAAACGTAATCAGAACCAGAACGCAGCTCGCGGTGATGGTAAGCCAGCGCCGCTGCAGTCGCGAGGCAAGCCACGGAATCACTGCGATATATACCGCAATCGCTGGAAGCAATTCGAGGCCGTAGCGCACATTGTAGTAAGAGTATGGCCACCACTCCGGGACGAAGATGGGAACGCTCCCGTATGCGACCGAGAAGGCGTAGAACGGCAGCGGTATCCAGAATAGAAGCAGCGCGCCGAAGCGCCGCAGGTGGAAGGCTGAGATCAGGACTCCGGCAGAAGCCAGCAGGATCAGCCAGTTCTCGCGCGCGCCTTCTCCGGTGTTCATGCGGGCGGCCTTGAGAAAGTATTGCGCGGCCAAAACCACGTGGTTCTTTTCCGGATAAGGAGAAGCAGTGGGGCCCGACGAACGATTTTCAATGGCCTTGGCGGAGTAAGGGCCGTTGAGCCAGTCCAGCGGACGCCGGTTGATCCTGTAGTTGTGCGCCAGCCAGAGCGTGGGACAAAGCGCAAGCAGCAACAGAAACGCAATCATCGAGCGCAGCAATCGTCCGATCTCCCGCTGCGAAGGACGCGCCGTGTGCCAGCGCGTGGCTGCGAACACGGCCCACAGGCCGACGATGAACGCAATGATCCATCCGTCATAGCGGGTGAGAACGGCCGCCGCCAGCGAGAGCCCGCAGCGCTCGATGGCGCGCCATGCTGGAATAGCCGGAATCTTGCCCGGCGAACCGGGAAAAAGTCCGCGCAGAAATTCGTCAAAGTAAACCACCGACCAGATCACGGCCGCGAGGAAAATCGATTCGGTCATGGCCGTCGATTGCATGTAAAGCAGTGACGGATTGAAGGCATAGATGGCGGCGGCCAGCGCGGCGGCGGCCACCGAGGCGCGGGCGCGGACAAGGCGGTAGATGCCGGCTACGCCGAGGACATAGGCGAGCATCGAGGGGATCGAGCCCCCGACGCCCGTGCGCCAGAGCCAATCGTTGGCGACGAACGGCGCCACCAGCAGATGCGGCAGCGGAAGCCAAACGGTTCCAAGCTGCTCCCATCCGGGGTTACGAGCATCCGTAAACCGCCGTGCAATGTTGAGATGAGCAACTGCATCTCCGTACAGCAGGATGTCTCCGCGGCGGTAAAACCAGGCAAAGATCCCAACCGAGAGCAGGAATGCAAGCCCGCTGACAAGGGTGAGTTCGCCATTGCGTCTAAGCCGTTCTTCTCCGATGCTGTCGCGCTCGATATCCACTTCAGAGCCGCCCGGTAGAAAGTGGGTCAGTCAAGATGCGTGAGACTGCGGAAGAGCCGGAAGCGCTCGTCGATTTCCTCCCGCGTCAGCCCGATGAGCCGCTCGGGACCGAAGCGCTCGACGGTGAACGAGCCCATCACGCCTCCGTAAAACATGGCGCGCTTCAGAACCGCTGGCGTGACTTCATTCTGGGGTCCGAGTTGCGATGCAATATACCCCATGAAGCCTCCGGCAAAGGTATCGCCTGCGCCGGTCGGGTCCTGAACCTCCGCGATGGGCAGAGCCGGGGCGCGGAACGGGTGCGAGCCGTCGGAGAAAAAGATGGTTGCGCCATATTCGCCATGCTTGATGACCAGCGACTTCGGGCCGAGGGTGAGTATCTTTCTTGCGGCGAGAACCAGGCTCTGCTCTGAGGCAAGCAACTTGGCTTCACCATCGTTGATCAGAAGAATATCGACTTCTTTCAATGTTTCCAAAAGTGCGGCGCGCTTGATGTTGATCCACAGATTCATCGTGTCGCCACCGACCAGCGCAACCCTGGGCATCTTCCGGCGCACATCAAGCTGCAGCTCCGGCTGAATGTTGGCAAGGAAGAGAATCTCGGAGTCCTGGTAGGCGGCGGGAATCTTTGGAACAAAATTTTCAAAGACGTTGAGATCGGTGAAGTTGGTCTTGGCCTCGTTGACGTTTTCGCCGTACTCACCGCCCCAATGGAATGTCTTGCCGGAAGCGTGCTCGATGCCGCGGGTATCGATGCCGCGAGCCGTGAGCACGGCTTCGTGCTCTGCGGTGAAATCTTCTCCCACGACGCCAACGACGCGAACCTGCGTAAAGAAGCTGGCCGAGAGCGAAAAATACGTCGCCGCGCCGCCCAGAATCTTCTCGCGCACGCCGAAGGGCGTTTTCAGGCTGTCGAAGGCAACCGAGCCGACTACGAGGATAGCCACGTTATGCACCCACCTTTGCGCCAAGATATTTTCTGACTAGCAAATCAAGTCTGGCTCGCGTCGCCGGAGGAATTGCTTCCGGCGCGGTCATGATGGCCATGGCCAGAGCGTCGCCGCACTTGCAGCCACGCGTCGCAGGCAGTGCGGCAACGGCCTCGCGCACCACGTTCGCGGCATTCTCCGCATTGACGGTGAGGACGCCAATGATCTGCTCAACGGTGACGTGGTCGTGATCGGGATGCCAGCAATCGTAGTCGGTCACCATGGCGATGGTGACATAACAAATCTCGGCCTCGCGCGCAAGTTTGGCCTCCTGCAAATTGGTCATGCCCACCACGTCAAAGCCCTGGGCGCGGTAAACGTTGCTCTCGGCCTTGGTGGAAAACTGCGGCCCTTCCATGCAAACGTAGGTTCCGCCGCTGCTGGTGACCACGCCAGCCGCGTTGCCGGCCCTGGCGACGATAGCGGCCAACTCCGGGCAGATGGGATCGCCGAAGGCGATATGGGCGACCATGCCTTCACCAAAGAAGGTTGAGACGCGCTGCCGGGTGCGGTCGTAAAACTGGTCCGGAATGACGAAGTCGGTGGGCTTCAGCTCCTGTTTCAGAGAGCCGACGGCAGAGACCGAGAGAATGCGCTCCACCCCGAGCTGCTTGAATCCGTGAATATTGGCCCGGAAATTCAGCTCCGTGGGAAGGATTCGGTGGCCGCGCCCATGTCGGGCCAGAAACGCAACCTTTCGGCCGGCAAGCGTGCCCAAAACATACGGATCCGAGGGCGTGCCGAAGGGGGTTTCAACTGCAACTTCATGAACGTTCGTAAGGCCCTTCATCGAATAAAGGCCGCTGCCGCCGATGATGCCGATCTCTGCCTGTTCCAATGCAATCTCCTGCGTATTTAACAAGGTAAGCGGAAAAGCTGATTATACCGGAGGCGGGGCAAGCCGAGCCCTCTCCGGATAGCTTCACTGCGCGACCGGGACCTCGGTGGTGGGAACCAGGGCAGCGTGAATTTTGGCTGCCTCTTCCGCTGTGAACGACTCGGCGGCGATCACCGTCGAGCCGTCGATGAAGAGGCGCACCGTGCCTTCATCGGTAGTCCACTGAAACGCAGACGATTGCCCCGGCGACGGTACAGCCTGAACCGACTTGTACCGCTGTGCAAGCGAACTTCGGTAAACATCAGCGAACTGATCGGCGGCGGCCTCCGAGGCAAAGCTGAGCACCAGGGCGAGCGAAACGGGTGCATCCTTGGCAGACTTCTTGTGGCTGAAGGTCATATAGTAGCCACCGCGCCACGCTGGCGTGAGTTTGGCCGCGACTTCGCTGCCGCTCCATTGCCGGAGAAGGACGCGCAGGTCAATTGCACCCAACCCGGAAAAGTCCTCGCGACGCCACTCGGAGCCAAGAACTTTTTCCAGACGCCACCACCTTCAGCTGCGTCTGAGGCTCCGCGACAAGGTACGTCGCGGGTTCCAGAATCTCGCGGGTATCCAGCGGCGGGTGCTCAAAGACTCCGGCAAAGGCCGTCTGCTTGCCGCGCTTGACCAGCACGGAGCGGACGAACTCCATGCCGTAGGTATAGGGAAAGAGCATGGCTTCGCGCAAGTAGATTGGCGCTTCCGCGTACATCGGCGTGGAACCTTCGTCGAGCATCGAGGACTTCATCGAGTCGACCAGAGCCGGAGCGCTCTCCACGCTCTGCCCGGCGGGAGCAAGCTGATAATCGAAGAGCACGATCATCGCCTGCCCTTCGATGATCGCTTCGCGCGCGGTACGCTGCTCGTCGAGAATCATCTCCGTCGTATCGTCCTTGGAATCCTTGCCCACCTTCAGCCACTTTTCGAGGTCGAAGCTCTGGTCCTGCAGAGCGTGAACCAACTCGTGCGCCATCACCGGCTTCTGAACCTCGGGAGCGACCCAGTCGAGCAGATAGACGGTCTTGTTTTTCGCGTCATACCAGCCCTCCACCTGCTCCTTGTATAGCCCGAGCATGTACTGGCTCAGATTGAAGTCGCGCGGCAACAGGCCGAGTTTCTTCAGCGACAAGGCCGAGCGGTCGAAGCGCTCGCCATTTCCCTGCTCCTTCATCCGAGCCTCGATGTACTTGGCAACCTCCTCGCGGCTCGCCATCTTCTTCTTCACCGGGTGAACGACCGGAAGGCCGCTGTGCTCGCTGGCAAAGCGCAGGATGTCATCAAGCGAGCGGAAAAGCTCCTTGGCCTCCGCTGCCGTGACGTGATGCTCCTCGGCAACCTCCTGCGCCGCGGCCCGAGGTTGCTGCCCGGCGACCGGAGGTTGCCGCCCGGCGGCGACCGTCGAGAGTAGCAGCAGCAGGAACAGTTGGCGAAGAAGTCTCATCCACGTCCTTTACGCAAAAGGCTATGGTCAAAAGATAACATTACAACAGGGATGTTTTTAGTCCTGAACTCCGCGATCACTTGGGATTACGGCAAAACACAAGCTGTCAGTTTTCGTTTGCGGAGGCGCACGATCTTGAGGTCATCACAACGAATAATTGATTGGACTCCGGAGCGCGGATATCGACTGGACGTTGATGGCGCTTCGGATGGCTCTGTCCCTCGACTGGCCGACTGCATGTTCGCAATTTCGGTCAATCGGAGGGACAGGCTCAATCGGAATTTCTGATCCCTCTGTCCATCGTTGTTGTGATTTTCGTTACCTTTTCCAGTCGCGATGGTCGCCATCTGGATGATGTTCATCATGATGGTTTCCGTCCCGGTGGGCGCGGTCATGCTTCCAGTCTTTGTGTCCACCGTATGCGTGGTCATAGTGTCTGTATCCGCGAGCGTCTCTCTGATAGCGATAGCCATTTTCGTAGTAATAGCCATCATGGTAGCCGCTTTGAAACTCGACGGCTACTGGCCCTCCGAGCTGGACTCCGACGGCTACCTGCGCCTCGGCTTTAGGCGGTGACGCCAAGCCGATGGCAATGACGAGACCAAACCCTGCAAGTGCGATTTTCTTGAACATCCTTTGATCCTCCATTGCTGCTTTGTGTTAGCCAAGCACAGGCAATTTGCCTGCTTCCTGGGTACCTGATCCTAACAATCCCAGACATTGTTGTATGGTCAAACAAGCTCATCATCCCCTCCCGCGGTAATTTGTGAGCTGGTGAAAATGAGGATTCAGAGTCAGATAGCCTAAGGAGTTTTGAGATGGCGCTTCTCGCAGGTTGCTGGTGGATGATCGCCAAACCCGAATCTGCTCGCTATCGCTCTGCCCTCAGCCTCAGCACGAACCCGCCCGCCTCCGCTATAATCGAAGGTCTGGCTGGCGTTCGTTTATGTCATTGACTTCCCTTTCACAAAACTTCGGAGCGCATGCGGTGACCGGGGAATATGCCGGGGCTGAAACCGTGTTGAATTTTGGCTTCCCGGCGGCAGAGCTGGACGCCCTGCGCCATCGTTGCGGCGTCTTTGACCTCGGCTGGCGCGGCAAATTGGTAGTGAGCGGCGAAGACCGGGTGCGTTGGCTGAACGGCATGGTCAGCAACAACACCCGCGATCTGCGTCAGGATTTCGGCAACTACAGTTTTGTACTGAACGCGCAGGGACGTATCCAGGCCGATCTGCTCGCCTTTCAGCGCGGCGAGTTCTATCTGCTGGAGAGCGAAGTGGGGCAGATTGCCGCCATTCGCGAGTTCTTCGACCGCTTCATCATCATGGATGACGTCGAGATCGGCGACATCAGCGCAAAGCTTATCTCGATTGGCCTGGCTGGGCCGCGTGCGCTGGAACTACTGAACCTCGCAGTTCTGAACAAAGCGGGGATAAATCCAGCAGCGCCCAAGCCCGGCCAATTGCTCGATGGAAGCTGGAAAGGAATCGGCTTCTCACTCGTGCGCGATCCCATCGAGCTCAGGAACTGGTACGAGCTCTGGCTCGCTCCGGAAAACGTCGAAACATTCTGGAGTGCGCTGGTCGCTGCCGGTGCGGAGCCCGTGGGCGCCGAGGCTCTCGAGTGGCAAAGGATTCTGCTGGGGCTGCCGCGCGTGGGCCTGGACACCGGAGTTCGCGAACTGCCGCAGGAGATCGGACAGCCATACGCGCTGAATCACACCAAGGGCTGCTACATCGGGCAGGAGATCGTCGAGCGCATCCATTCCCAGGGACAGGTGCGGCGGCGCTTTGCGGGATTGATCGTAGAAGGCAGGGCTCCGGCCCGCGGAAGCCGCGTGATCGCCGGAGAGAAGGAAATTGGAGAGATTACCAGCAGTGCGGAGCTCGTGCTCGACGGGGTGCCGCGCACCGTGGCGCTCGGTTATGTGAAGTGCGATGCCGTCGCCAGGTGCGAGAGCCAGAACGAAAGTATGTGCGTGGGCGGAGACTCGGTGAGAATTGCCGCGCTGCCCTTCCAGTTCTAAGCGGTTCAGCGGGCGCTTTGGCCTGCTGCGCTAAAGTTTGAGTTTAAGAATTCACTTCTGTTGCCGTGGAAAGAGTGAGATGGAAAAAGAGAAGAAGCCAGAGTTCGTAGTCACTGATCGCCGGAAGTTTAACGTGGATGGACAGCCGCGCCCGGACGCGCCGGTCGAACCAAAGCCAGAGGCCGCCACGCCGGCTGAAAATTCCAACGCTGTTCAACCTCCTCCCGTCCCGCCGGTTGCGCCGAAAGCCGAGCCGGTTGCACCAAAAGTAGAACCCGCCGCAGCGCCGGATGAGAAACCGAAGGAGACCTTTGTTCCCGAGCCGGTAAAAGAGACCGGCTATAGCGGCGACAAGGAGCGCACCGAATTCGGCGGAGAGAAGATGGAGTTCATTCATCTGCTGGATATGCTGGTGCAGACCGCGATGGTCTATGCCGGAGCAATGGAAACGGGCACCGAACGGCGAGTGGACGTCGTCGGACTGCGTCAGATGATAGACCTCATCTCCGTGCTGGAAGAAAAGACGAAAGGTAATCTCACCGAGCAGGAACAGGGAATCCTGACCAGCACGATCTTCCAGCTTCGCATGACCTACATGGAGATTGTGAACATGATCGACCGCAAGGCCATGCAGAAAGTGACAGGCGCTCCGGGAGCCCCGCGCAAGTGAAGAAGGGTACCGTCACCGTGCTGGGCAGCGCCACTTCGATGGGCGTGCCCACGATTGGCTGCGACTGCCCGGTATGCCACTCCGCTGATCCGCACGACCGGCGTACCCGGCCCTCGGTGATGATCGAGTGGGAGGGACATCGCATCATCATCGACAGCGGGCCGGATTTTTACCAGCAGGCGCTGCGCGAAAACATCACCCGCCTCGATGCGGTCCTCTACACCCACGGACATGCGGACCACATCTTAGGTCTCGACGATCTGCGCCCGTTGACCTATCCGCGCGTTACCGGCGGCGCGCGCCTCCCGCTCTATGCAAGGCCGGAGACGGCGCGGATTCTGCAGTCGGTCTTCAAATACATCTTCGATGAGAACTACAAGTATGGCGGCATCGCCAGGGTGGAGCTGCGCGAGTTCAGTGGACCATTTGAGCTGCTGGATCTGCATGTGCTCCCGGTGCCGGTGATGCACGGCGACGCTGAGATCGTCGGCTTCCGCATTGGACAATTCGCCTATCTCACCGATTTCAGCTCGCTTCCGGAGAGTTCGATGGAAATGCTGAACGGCGTGAAGCTCGTCTTTCTGGATGCTCTGCGCCATGAGCCCCATCCAACCCACTCGACCGTGGCGAATTCGCTGAAGGTGGCCGCGCGCATCGGAGCCGCTCAGACATACTTCACCCACATCAGCCACAACCTGCCGCATGAGGCGACCAATCAGACGCTTCCTTCGGGAGTGCGCCTCGCCTACGACGGCTTGCGTATCGAAACGGACTTGGAGAGCTGACCGTGCAGGTATTCAGATCACTGGAGGAGATACCCGAGAACTTTGGGCCGGCGGTTGTCAGCGTGGGCAACTACGATGGCATTCACCGTGCCCACCGGCGCCTCATTGACGCCGTATGCGCGCGTGCCAGGGAGCTGAACGCGCGCGCCACTCTGGTGATCTTCGACCCGCACCCGGAGCGTATTCTGCGCCCGCATGGCGGCCCTCCGCTGATTACTCCAATGCCCTGCAAGCTGGAGGTGCTGAGCCAGACGGAATTGGATACCCTGGTGGTGATTCCCTTCACCCGTGACCTCTCGCTGATGCCGGCCTTCCAGTTCGCGGAAGAGATACTCTTCAACAAACTCCACGCGGTTGAGATACATGAGGGATTCAACTTCCATTTCGGACACAAGGCCGAAGGCAATGTAGAGCGTCTAACCGAGTTTGGGCAGAAGCTCGGCTTCAAAGTGGTGACGCATTCGCCGGTGCAGTGGGGTGAGCTCGTGATCTCAAGCAGCAACGTGCGCGCCGTGGTTCTCGGTGGCAAGGTCGAGGCGGCGCGTCACTTGCTGGGGCGCGTCTTCAGCATCGATTCGGAGCCGGGGCGCGGGCGCGGATATGGCGCCAAGTACACGGTTCCAACGATCAACCTCGCTCGCTACGATGAACTGACTCCATCGATCGGCGTCTATGTCACCGAACTGCGAATTAACGGCGAAGATTTTCAGTCGGTCACAAATGTCGGCAACCGTCCTACTTTTGGCGCCGATTCGTTTGCCATCGAAAGCTACATCCTGAATTTTCATCCCATCGATCTGCCCTCTGACAAGCCGGTCCGCTTGAGCTTTCTGCACCGCTTGCGCGCGGAGCGCAAATTTCCCGACGTGGCGGCGCTCAAGGAACAGATCGGCAGGGACGTAGCGCGCGCCCAGAGATATTTTCGCCTGCGTGACGCGATTCGGAACACCACTCCGCTCTGATCATCGCGCCACGGCCTGCGCTTATTCCATAGGCTCGCAGGGCGGCGCGCTCCCCGTCCGTTGCGACTCAAGCTGCACCAGAACGGTTGATGCCAGTACAAGCACAATTCCCGCCATCTGAATTTTTCCAACCAGCTCTCCCAGCGCAATGGCCGCGATCACAATCGAAAAAACAGGCTCCAGGCAGCTCGTGACGATGGCGCGCGTGGCATCGAGATGATGCAATCCCGCAAAGTAGAGCGAGAACGGCACAAGGATCGAGGTCAGCGAAAATAGCGCCATGAATGCCCACTGCGGACGGTTGTAGTGAGCCGCAATAATCTTCCACGGCGGGTCGATGAAGAGCCAGCCGACGGCAGCTCCGGCCAACGCCCAGGCCATTACGGTCCAGCGGTCGTGCGATGAAACCAGGTGGTGGCCAAAGATGTTGTAGAAGGCGAATGCAACCGCCGCCACAAGCGCCGCGATCACGCCGATGAGGTCGAAGCGCATCTGGCCGGCAACAATGTTGAGCCACGGAAACTGCGCGCTGCGGCTTACCGCTCCAATGGCAAGCACCGAGCCGAGAACCGCAACCACCACTCCGCTGATGCGCCAGAAGGTCGCCTGCTGATGCTTGCGAAAGAGCATCCAGCACAGCACGAAGACCGGCGCGGTGTACTGCAGGATGATTGCCGTGGCCACGCTGGTGCGCTGAATCGACAGATAGTAGAAGTAGTTGGAAGCGGCGATCCCAAAAATTCCAATGATCACGCAATCGCGAATGTCGCCAACTTTCATCCGCACCGCCTCGCGGCCGCGCGCCAACCAGAGGGCGGGAAACAGAACCAGGGCGGCGAGCGTCGTGCGGCTCTGGGCCAGCATCAGCGGCGGCACCAATGCCACGGCGCTGCCAAACAGATGCAAGCGTCCGGTGAAGACGGCGCGGCCCAGGTTGGCGGAAACACCATAGAAGAGCGCGGCTCCGGCAATGCACAGATAGCCAATCATCGGTGATGGCTTGAAGACGGCGTCCTTACTCAATCGGCCTGCCCAATCTCCGCCCTTGAATGCGGCTGTATTCGCAAGATTTTGTGGATCAAACTAGCGCCGGTTGTCGGTTCGCGGCTCCGGGTGAATGAGCACGCGAAACAGTTGCGGGGCCACCAGTTGAAACTGTATCTCCAGCGCGTTCTGCACCTCATGCACCCGCAACAGCGGGAGATGATCCTGCATCGTGACGTGGCAGGAGAGAAATATGTGTTCGCGAACTCGCTTGAGAATGATCTCGTGAACGTCCACAACATCGGGAAACTTCGCGCCGATGGCTTTGAGTTTTTCCTCCAGCTCGCGGTCCTGCACGATGGCCTCGCTGGTTTCAATCGTGGCCGGCTCGCTTTCGATGTGGGTAAGGATCGAGGTGATCTCCGGGACGTGGGCGCGGATATCGGCCTCAAGAGCGGTCACCCGGTCGTGAGCCGCGATCAGCAGCATGTTCTCATCCAGCTCAATGTCCAGCTCTACGTGAATATCGCCTTCTATATCCTGCACGCTGATGTCATGCACCATGAGGTTATTGCGCAGCGCCGCGGCTCGGATGCGATCGAAGATGCTCTCCGTATGCAGCGCGCGGGGAACGGCGTTGACCAGTACGTCGGAATCTCCAAGCAGTTTATGAATAAGCTGGCGGACCTCGGAGACGATTGCGTCAGAGGCCTGGAATGTTACGTTGCGCGCCAGCCCAATGGCCACATCCGCAAAGTAACGGCTGCCGGCTTTTCGAATGCGCACGCGCTCCACTCCGAGGACGCCGTGGACGCCGCCCACCTGGAGGATGATTTCGCTACGCACTCCGGAGGGCGCGGCATCAAGCAGCGCATCGAGCGTCTCGCGCGAGAGCCGCCAACTCACCGAAACGACGATCCCGGCAACGCAGAGCGCCGAGATCGGATCGGCCTTGGCAAGCCAGGGAATATGGTAATGCCGTCCCGCCCAGACAAAACCAAGCCCGGCAATCACCACCGAACTGGACCATATGTCGGTGGCGAAGTTCAGCGCATCAGCCTGCAAGGCCTGGCTGTTATATTTATCCGCAACCCGCTTGAGCGCGCGTGAACGCCACGCGTCCAGCGCAATCGAAACGCCCATCACAAGCACCGCCCAGATGCTTGGCTCGATCTCCACGTTGCGGAAAAATAGCCGGTGAACCGCCGCCCACACGATCCACACGCAGGTGATAAAAAGCAGGCCGGTCTCGAGGAACGCGGAGAAGTTCTCAATCTTGCCATATCCGTACTGATGATCGGCGTCGGCAGGCTTGTCGCTCATCCGTACGGAATAAAACGTCATCGTCGAGGCCACAAGATCGAGCAACGAGTGCAAAGCCTCTGAAAGTATGCCCAGGCTTCCGCTCAAGCTGCCGACGATAAACTTGAACAGCGTCATGACGATTGCAACCAGAACGCTATTGCGCGCCACGCTCTTCTTCTCGGCGCGCATCTGTTCATGGTTGATCGTCATGCTGGCCATCCAAAGAGCTTATCGTGGGCGAACTCCCGTGCCAAGGGCGGCTGCGCTTTTCGCTCGCCGTTACGTTACTTCTTGCCCCAGTACACGCCAGCAACGCCAAATGTATAAGGCGTGTAATTCACCCGGCGGAAACCTGCGGCTTTCATCCGGGAGAGCATCTCCTGCGGCTTCGGGAAGCGGGCCACGCTCGCCGGAAGGTAAGCGTACGGACCCTGGGTTCCTGAGAGCATCGAACCGATCGTGGGCAGCACGCGGCGGAAATAAAAGCGGTAGAGCTTGCCGGTCAGCCCCGTGGGCTCGCCAAAATCCAGAATGGCAACTTCGCCGTCGGTAGCCAGCACGCGGTGAATCTCACGAAGGCCCGCCTCATAATTCGCCAGATTGCGAAAGCCGAAGGCCGAGGTCACAAGGTTGAAGCGGCCATCGGCAAAAGGCATTTGCAGTGCATCGGCCTCAACCCACTGTATCGGGAGCCCGGCGCTCTTCTGCGTGGCGCGGCAGAGCATGGGGTGGGCAAAGTCTGCGCCCACGATCGAGGCGCCGCCCGGACCTGCCCGGCGGTAGAGCGCGAGCGTCATGTCTCCGGTTCCACAGCATAGGTCGAGCACCGATGCGTCGGCGCGCCCGGCGATGTGACGGAAGCGCCGCGCCGTGCGCCACCACCAATAGCGGTCAACGTTGAGCGAGAGCACGTGGTTCAGCAGGTCATAGCGCGGCGCGATGCTGGAGAACATCTGCCGCACCGCATTGGCGGCGGCCTTCTGATCCTGCGCGGGCTCAACACGCGCACCAGGCGTCGTGGGAGCGGTAGAAGTTGCCGGCGCCGGTTTTACCTCATCCATCTTTTGCATTCCGTCCTGAACTTCACCCGCCGCTCAGCTCTGCGGGAGACAGCGCAACTCTTCCACCACTCGCATCACAACCTCTTCGCGAACGTCGGTCACGATCTCCACCTTGCCGACATCACTGGGAAGGACGAAGTGTACCAGCCCATCCAGAGTTTTCTTGTCGCTGCCAAGGCGGCTGAAGATCTCCTTCGGCCTCACGTCCACCTTGGGCAGCGGCCCGTAGGCCAGCACCAGGTCGATGATGCGTTGCGCGGTGGCTGCGGGAATCTTCTGCATTTCCACGGCAATCATCGTCGCGGCCACCATCCCCCACGCCACCGCCTCTCCGTGGAGAAAAACCTTGTAGCCGGTCTCGCCTTCCAGCGCGTGGCCGATCGTGTGTCCGAAGTTGAGAATCCTGCGCAGCCCGCGCTCTTCTTCGTCCTGCCCAACCACCTCGGCCTTCACCCGCACCGACTCGGCGATCAGCCACTCCAGCGAGCCTGGATGCTTCGCCAGAATCTGCTCCCGATTCTGCTCCATGAACTCAAAGATCTGCGGATTGCGGATCACGCCGCTCTTGAGGGACTCGTAAAGACCGGAGCGATACTCGCGCTCGGGCAGTGTTGAGAGCACATGCGGGTCCACCAGAACCAGCTCCGGCTGCTTGAAGCAGCCCACCAGGTTCTTGCCGGCCGTCAGGTTCACCCCCGTCTTGCCGCCCACCGAGGAATCCACCTGCGAGAGAAACGTAGTTGGAACCTGCACAAAACGGATGCCGCGCATGTAAATACTGGCAAGAAATCCCGTAACGTCTCCCACTACCCCGCCGCCCAGCGCGACGAGCACCGTGTTGCGATCGGCCTTGCGCTTGACCAGTTCGCCGGCAAGCCCCTCCACCGTCGCCAGCGTCTTGCTCCGCTCCCCGTCGGCCATCTCGATAACGTCCACCCTGGCTCCGTCGCCGTCAAAAGAATCGAGCAACAGCTTGCCCCAATGCCTGCTGATCGGAGCCGCGGTGATCACCACGAAGCTCTTCGCCGCCGGCAGGGTCTCGCGGATGCACCTGCCGGCAGAGCGCACCAACCCCTGCTCAATGAGCACCTCGTAGGACTTGCTCCGGGTTTGAATCTCGATGCGGATCAAGACACTATCTTACCAGCCGCACTGCGCTTGCGGAGAACCCCTGCCGCACACGGCAGTGATTGTTTGCTGGTGTTACGATGAAGGTTCGACATGAATTCTTCTTACGATTTCATCGTGATGGGAGCCGGCATCGCCGGACTGCGAGCTGTAATTGAGCTGAACCAACATGCTTCGGTCCTCTGCCTCGCCAAGCGCGAACTCACCGAATCCAATACCCAGTATGCCCAGGGCGGCATCGCTGTTGCTCTCGGGCCGGATGATTCACCGGAGATCCATCTCCAGGATACGATTGCCGCTGGCGCGGGACTGGTGGATGAAGATGCTGCCCGCGTCTTGGTCACCGAGGGTCCGGCGCGAGTCCTTGAATTACTGGACTGGGGCGTGCGCTTTGACCGCGACCCCCAGGGAAATCTCGCATTCACCCGCGAGGGAGCGCACTCGCGCAATCGCGTCCTCCACGCCGACGGTGACTCAACCGGGCGGGAAATTCGCCGCGCTCTCTACGCTCACGCCACCAGCCTCCCCAATGTTCATTTTGCCGAGTTCGGATTTGCCCGTGACCTGCTGCTTCAGGATGGACGGGTGGTGGGCGTGGAAATTCTCCACGAAGACGGCAGCACCGCAAGCGTGACCGCGCGCGCCGTGCTCCTGGCAACCGGCGGTGCCGGAATGCTCTATGCCAACACCACGAATCCCGAGGTCGCGACCTCCGATGGTGCTGCGATGGCCCTGCGCGCCGGAGCCGAGCTGAGCGACATGGAGTTTCTCCAGTTCCATCCCACCGCCCTCTGCATCGAGGGAGCTCCTCGATTCCTCCTCTCCGAAGCTCTGCGCGGCGAAGGCGCATACATACGCAATAGCGCCGGCGAGCGCTTTATGCCCGCCTATCACGAACTGGCTGAACTTGCGCCCAGAGACGTGGTCGCACGCGCCATCCATCGCGAGCTCGAGACCAGCGCGGCAGCCGAGCCAATTGTCTATCTCGATCTCACCCACCTCGACGGGCAGATGCTCAAGGCGCGCTTCCCGCTGATTTACCAGACTTGCCTCGAATACGGCCTGGATTTCACCCGGGATCTGATCCCGATTCGTCCCGCGGCCCACTACGCAATGGGAGGTGTGCGCACCGGCCTGGATGCGCGAGCTTCGCTGCCCGGACTCTACGCCGCCGGCGAAGCCGCCTGCACCGGCGTTCACGGCGCCAATCGGCTGGCCAGCAATTCCCTGCTCGAAGGACTGGTCTTTGGAGCCCGTGCCGCCTGCGCCATGGTAGGCGAACACGAACCGGAAATCCTCGATCTTGCACCTGCGCCTGCCCGCTCCGACTCCGGCGGTGAAGACTTCGCTGGCGAAGACTCCGGCCGTGAAGGCATTGGTCGTGAAGGCGAGGAAGTAGCGTTGCGTCTTGAAACACAACAGTTGATGTGGAGCAATGTGGGCATTGTGCGCGATGCCCTCCGGCTCTCGGAAGCCGTGGCACGGTTGACGGCGATTGTTGCGGCACTGCCGCCTCCTTGCAACCGTCAAAGAGCCGAGGCCCGCAATATCGCGCAGAGCGGGTTGGCCATTGCGCGCTCCGCGCTGGCAAGAACAGAAAGCCGCGGAGGCCATTTTCGCAGCGACTTCCCCGCACGGGACGACGTAAATTTCCGCAAACACTCCGTCATGATCGGCGATCGGGTTCACTTTGAACTCAACCCGCAAAGTTGAGTTTCACTTTCGCGCCCTGACCCGCGAGGCGCTCTTGGCGAATCCGCAACTCGCTGCTATGATTGCGAGGTACGAAAACCTGCACCACCAGGGTCCGTGGGGCTATAGCTCAGCTGGGAGAGCGCATCGTTCGCAATGATGAGGTCGTCGGTTCGATCCCGACTAGCTCCACCAAAACAACTTCCAGACAATTCCCAAGAAATGTACCCCATACCTACCCGTCCTCCGGGTATGATATGCCTGCCTAGGTACAACGTGAGTCTACCCGGATTCTTGCATACGCTTCAGTCCCCAAGGCACATAATCGAGCTTCCCTCCGTCGGGTTGAGTGGGCCGCCCACCGGAAATTAAATGAAAACCCCGGCAAAAAGGAGAATCAAAAATGGTGAAAAGCAGAAAAGCGACGGCAACGGATGCAGACATCTGTATGAAGCTTTACGAACTGCGCCGCGAAGCGGAGATGCGCAAGGCGCGCGAATTCGTCAACTTCCAATTCCAGCCTCATGGCATCGATGACATCCTCAAAATCATGCAGGCGATGGGCACGAAGGAGAACGCCTGGGCACGCCAGGTTTTTTCCTACTGGGAAAATGCGGCCTCCCTCGTCCTGAACAAGATCGTCCATCCCGGTTTATTCCTCGCATGGAATGGCGAAATGGTATTTGTCTACGCCAAATTCAAGCCATATTTGAACGAAATGCGCCAGCAAATTGGCAATCCCTCTTTCCTGGCTGGAGTGGAGAAGGTTGTGAGCACTTCGCCCGAGGCACGCAAGCGGGTGGAGATGATTCAGAAGCGCATGGCTATGATGGCTGAGAAGGCTCAAGCCGCCAAATCGAAATGACGCGCAAGGTGCCACGATAAGGACGAAATCCTGTCGAGGCTGTGCCAGTTGCCCCACATCCGTCCGCCGTTGGCGAGTGTGGGGCGAGTCGGCCGAGGCAACCATTACCCACCCAGTCACCCCTCTCTCGCTAATTGATTACTCCGTGTGTACTACCGACACCTCTCTGCTGCTGGCCAACACTGTGCCGAAGGACTCCAATCATTTACCATTCAGTTACTGTATGTCAAAAAATTAATGGCAAGGAAGCCAATCGTTTCAAAATCCAAAAAGGATGTACCATACAGTACCCCCCACCCCTGAAACCATTATCAGTTAAGTAAATCCTCGCCGCCAGGCAAATGAGCCGGACGCACCCGCTTCCAGCTCCTATTTCACATACTCACTGCCCCTGCTGCCAGCGCGCAATGCTCTTCACCCGGCGCTGGAAGATGTCTCCAGCCGCTTGCTGATAACAATTCCCCCGGCCACTGCGCAGGCAATCACAGCCGCAAAGAGCAATAGCCAGCCCCAGTATTGGCCGGGATGCCGCACGGCGCGCACGAAGTGACGTCCATAATGGTCGGCAAGGATGGCAATCAGCGAATATCTCGCGGCCCGGCAGAGTCCGACTACGATGAGATATTTCCTCATTGGGTACTTAGAAGCGCCTGCGGCTGCAAAGAAGACGCTGGTGGGCGTGGGGAACGGAACGGCAGCCGAAACGGCGAGAGCTCCAGTACCCCACTTCTCGAATAGTCTCGATATGGTTTGGACGCGCTCCTTTCCAAAGTGTTTGTCCAGGTATACGTAACCTGCTTGGCGAGCCAGTTTGAACGTGATGAATGCTCCAAGCAGCGAGCCCGCTGTCGTTGCTACTGATAGTTCGTACCATGGACTGTGATGTCTTGCGGCAAGGATGGCTATCAGAATGTCTGGGCCGCCAAATGTCGGAAATGGCAAGCTGTCCACAATGGCCAGGGAAAACAAGCCAAATACGCCCAGATGGCGCAGTGTGAGAGCAAAGCTCGTGCTGCTCTTCCTCGTTGTTTTCTGAACAAAGTCAATAAGCATCAACACTGTTTGAGCGACCTATAACTGCATTTTCAACTATGGTGCGGCAAAGTTCCAGCATCCCTCGGCACAGTCGTCACAGCCACGACTCTCCGCGTCGTGACCGTTAGTCTCCTGCACGACACGCCTTTAGGACTTCTGCGCCGGACAAGTTTTGCCGACTCCTGCATCACATCAGTTCTTCTCATAGTATCCCGCGAAACGCGCGTCGTTCTGCAGCGCCAAAGAAAAACCCCACTCAAGATCGCAGGTGACACGATAGGAGTGGGGCTGATACTTTTCCTGATTGCTTGAAGATTATTCGTCGCTGTCCTTGAGTTTGCTGATGACAGCGAAGTCTTCGAGTGTGGTGATGTCGCCCTTGACCTCGCCACTCGTGGCGAGTTCGCGGAGCAGGCGGCGCATGATTTTGCCGGAGCGGGTCTTGGGCAGTTGATCGCTGAACCTGATGTCATCGGGCCGGGCCATGGCGCCGATCTCTTTTGTGACCCAGGCGCGCAACTCTTCTTTCAGACCGGGCGTGGGCGTATAGCCGCCTTCCAGAGTTACGAAGGCCGCAACGGCCTGACCCTTGAGGTCATCAGGACGGCCGACGACAGCAGCCTCGGCTACCTTGGGGTGGGCGACGAGAGCGGATTCGATTTCCATGGTGGACAAGCGGTGACCGCTTACGTTGAGCACGTCATCGACGCGGCCCATCACCCAGATGTATCCATCCTTATCGATACGTGCGCCGTCTCCAGTGAAGTAGACACCGGGAATGTCAGACCAGTACTGCTTCACGTAGCGGTCGGGGTCGCCGTAGATGGTGCGCAGCATAGCCGGCCAGGGCTTCTTGATGACGAGGTAGCCGCCGGAGCCAAGAGGAACCTTTTCGCCGCCGCGATCCACGACCTCGGCGATGATTCCGGGGAATGGTTTGGTAGCAGAGCCGGGCTTGGTGGGGATGGCACCGGGGAGCGGCGTGATCATGATGCAGCCGGTCTCGGTCTGCCACCAGGTATCGACGATGGGGCAGCGCCCTTTGCCGATGACTTCGCGATACCACATCCAAGCCTCGGGATTGATGGGCTCGCCAACGGTGCCGAGCAGGCGGAGGCTGCTGAGGTCGTGGCGTTCAGGATATTGGTTGCCCCACTTGATGAAGGTGCGGATGGCGGTGGGAGCAGTGTAGAGGATGTTGACCTTGTACTTCTCGATGATCGCCCAGAAGCGGTCAAGATCCGGAAAATTCGGTGCGCCTTCATACATCAGGGTGGTCGCGCCGTTCTGCAAAAGGCCGTAGACAATGTAGCTATGTCCCGTGACCCAGCCGATATCCGCAGTGCACCAGAAAATATCCTCTTCTTTCAGGTCGAAAATCCACTTCGAGGTGATGTAGGTTCCGACGGAGTAGCCGCCGGTGGTGTGAACGATGCCCTTGGGTTTTCCAGTAGAACCGGAGGTGTAGAGGATGTAGAGTGGGTCCTCGCTGTCGAGCTGTTCGGCAGGGCAATGGGGCGCGGCCTTGGCAACCAACTCATGCCACCAATAGTCGCGGCCGGGCTTCATGTCGATCTCGGCGCCGGTGCGCTGATAAACGACGACGCTCTTGACCGAAGGACAGCTGGCGAGCGCTTCGTCAACCGTACCTTTCAGGGGAAATTGCGCGCCACGCCGCCGTGCAAAATCCTGGGTGACGACAACAGTGGCCTGCTGATCGTGGACTCGATCAACGATGGCGTTGGCGGAGAATCCTCCGAAGATGACCGAGTGCACGGCACCGATGCGGGCACAGGCAAGCATGGCAATGGCAAGCTCCGGCACCATGCCCATGTAAAGCGTGACGCGATCTCCTTTGGTTACGCCAAGCCCCTTGAGCGCGTTGGCGAAGAGCTCGACTTCAGCGAGTAACTGAGCGTAGGTAATGGTTCTGGCATCGCCAGGTTCACCTTCCCAGAGGATCGCTATTTTGTCACGCCGCGCCGAGGCAGCGTGACGGTCAAGGCAGTTGTATGAGATGTTGATTTTACCGCCGACGAACCACTTGGCCCAAGGCGCATCCCACTCGAGAACCTTGGTCCAGGGTTTGAACCAATGCAGTTCCTGGGCGATCTTTCCCCAGAAGGCCTCCGGATCTTCGGCAGCCTCTTTGTAAATGCGCTCGTATTCTTCCAGACTCTTGATATGCGCCTTGGCGCTGAACTCCGCCGAGGGAGGGAAAACGCGGTTTTCCTGCAACATCGAATCAATGTTGACGCCATGCGTTAAGGGTTCATTCGCCATGTGTCTTGCTTCCTCCGTAAAAGGCGGGGTTTGTGCCCCGCGCGAAAATGTGCGAATCCAACCGGGCCAAACAACGCGGCACGGCTACTGGTCCATCGTTGAAATGTCGCCGATCTCTTGACCGGTTTCCTTTGCCTTCAAGTATCGGCGCATGATCTTGCCGGAACGCGTCTTGGGAAGTTGAGTTACGAATTCAAGAATCGAAGGCGTGGCGATCGGGCCTAGTTCGCGGCGCACGTGCTCGATCAGGGAAGCAGAAAGCGCATCGCTGGCCTCTTGCCCGGCACGTAGAAGGACGAACACCTTGATGCACTCTCCCTTCATCGGGTCCGGAAGGCCGATGGCCGCAGCCTCGCCGACGGCTGGATGCGAAACCAGGGCGGACTCGACTTCTGCGGTGCCGATCCTGTGGCCAGCAACGTTGAGCACATCATCGGCACGGCCAAGGACGGCGATGTATCCTTGTTCGTCCTTCATGGCAACGTCCCCGGTAGCGTATGCGCCCGGAATCTGCTTCCATTCACGTACGTAGCGCGCGTCGTCGCCCCACACCGTGCGCATCATGTGCGGAAATGGGCCTTTCAGAACGAGAAGTCCGCGCTCGTTGATGCCGACGGACTTGCCCTCCCTGTCGACCACATCGGCTCTAACGCCGGCAAGAGGAATGCCGGCTTTGCCGGTGCGATAGGGCATGGTGACCGGCGTGCCCAGCGTGGGGCCGGCCAGTTCGGTCTGCCACCAATTGTCAACCACGTAGCCCCACTTGCCGTCTCCGGCAAGGTAGGTCTGTGCCCAGCGCCACGCCTCCGGGTTCAGCGGCTCTCCGGCACAGGCGATCACGCGCAACGATGTCAGATCGTGAGCGGCGGGCAGGTGCTCACCGTATCGCATGAACATGCGAATGGCTGTGGGCGCGGTAAACATTTTGGTGACCCCATAGCGCTCGACAATTTCCCAAGCCGTTCCGGGATTGGGCCAGTCGATGGCTCCCTCGCGAAAAATAGTGGTGACACCGGCGCAGAGCGGGCCGTAGACGATGTAGCTATGGCCGACGACCCAGCCAATGTCGGAGGTGCACCAGAACAGATCGCGCGGATTGACGTCGAAGAACGTGCGTAGATGGTAGGTTGTGCCGACCATGTATCCGCCGTGGACGTGAACCACGCCCTTGGGACGTCCCGTGGTGCCGCTGGTGTAAAGAATGAAGAGCGGATCTTC
>JBEKOO010000050.1:0-24333 GCA_049521655.1 Candidatus Korobacteraceae bacterium | reverse complement strand
TTGCAGGACCTGAGAAGGAGTCTATATGTCAAGGCGAAGGCAGAACCGTCTTGGCGTTTCTGGGGACTATACGTCCACGTCTGCAAGATGGAGACTTTGCGGGAAGCCTATCAGATGGCGAGAAGTAATGACGGGGCTCCGGGTATTGACGGGGTCACGTTTGAAGCCATCGAGGAAAGCGGAGCGGAGAGTTTCCTCGTGCAGATTCGGGATGAATTAGTTACCAACACGTATCAGCCCATGCCGGCACGGAAGAAGGAGATTCCAAAGGACGGGGGAAAGAAAGTCCGCGTCCTCTCGATTCCTGCAATCCGTGACCGAGTGGTCCAGGGGGCATTAAAGCTCATTCTGGAGCCGATCTTCGAAGCTGACTTCCAAGCAGGGTCGTTTGGATATCGACCGAAGCGGACAGCGCATGAAGCCGTAGCCCGGGTAGCCAGAGCGATCGTCGAAGAGAAGACTCGCATCATTGATTTGGATCTCGCCTCCTATTTTGATAACGTGCAGCACTCTCTGCTGTTAGAGAAAGTGGCTCGGCGGGTCCGGGATGATGCAGTCATGCATTTGCTCAAGATGATCCTGAAGGCGACCGGAAAGAAAGGCGTTCCCCAAGGCGGTGTGATTTCACCTTTGCTCAGTAACCTCTATCTGAATGAGGTAGACCGGATGCTGGAGAAGGCGGTGGATACCACGCGAAGGGGCAAGTCAACTAACGTCCAGTACGCACGTTTTGCGGACGACATGGTGATCTTGATCGACGCCGAACGGCGCAGTGACTGGCTCGTAAAGGCGATAGACAGACGGCTGCGCGAGGAGTTCGCGAAGCTCCGCGTTGAGATCAACGAGGACAAGAGTCGAATGGTGGATCTGAAGAAGGGAGAGAGCTTCACTTTTCTGGGTTTTGAATATCGGCGTGTACTGAGTCTTCAACGGAAGTGGCGGCCCTACTATGCGCCCAAGCTGAAGAAGCGGACAGCGCTGTTTGAAAGGCTCAGGGAGATCTTCCGACAGCACGTCAGCTGGCCTGTCGAAACTGTGATTGCGAAAATCAATCCGGTTCTGCGCGGTTGGGTGAACTACTTTCGGGTCGGCCATTCGAGTATTTGTTTTGGGGTTGTCAAACGCTGGGTGGAGGAGAAGGTACGGCGGCATTTGATGCGTGCCCGGGGGCGCAAGGGCTTCGGCTGGACGCGGTGGAGTAGCGAATGGCTATATGACCGACTGGGTTTGTTTAACAACTACCAGCTCCGTCGATGGTCAGGTGCGAAAGTCGCCCCAGCACGATAGGCCACATAACTCTTGGCACAAAGCAAACAGGTGCGCCCAGTGCGGGAAATCCGCACGCTGGGTGCGATGTGGCGGGGGCTGGAAACGGATTCACGGTTTGGCTATTGAGGCACTCCCAGAGGAAACGGGGAGCAACAAGCTAGGCTGGACCTTCGGAATACCGCGCCAGTCCTCGACCCGACCGATCTTATCTAATTGAAAAGACAAGAACAAGAGCATGATGCAGGTTACTCTAGGAGCACGTTGCATTGTTGCCATGGCCGTCACCACGCTCACGCGGCGACATGTGGTCTAGTTTCACTCCGCTGTTTATGCACAATCTACCGGCCCGCATTGCGGGGGTACATCATCGAAAACAACCAGAATAGCTCTGAGATCAGGGCCTTTTTGTGTGCGGATAGCGCGAGGAGCCAAGGAAAAAAAGGCCACCGGACGCCCGGTGGCCAAGTCGCAGAGTTCAGAGCTTAGAAGGTGCTTCCCTTATTTTTGTCTGTTTCTTGCGGAGCAGCCAATGCCGTCACCGCAGAACATGCAGGACCGAAGTCCCACACCTCTATAGCTCACCCTCTTCTATTGCAACTCACCATCCATCTCCGAGCCATTTTGTAGGTGACTCATCATGCTGTACTTACGATCACCGCAGCAGATCCCGATTGCAGCATTTCTATGGAAAGCGGAACAACCGCAGTCATTACCCTCCGCTTTTCAGTAGATTTGTTCAATCTGGCCGCTGAAGCGCCTGCTCGATGGAGCGCGCCGCCGCAAGCGCCAGCCAGTCCTTTCCCCAAGCCGCGCTCACCTGCAACCCGACCATCCGTCCGCAAGGGAGCGAAACTGCCGGCCATCCCAGGACGTTGAAGGGTCTGGTATTGCGGAGCATTACCAGTTCCAGTGTGCGCGCCTGGGGGCTATCGAAGTCTTCCGGCGTCGGGGGCAGGATCGGAGAGGTAGGAGTCAGCACGACGTCTACTCCCTCGATCCCTGCACGCATCCGTTCACGGAACAACTCCAGGGCTCGCCGAGCCTCGGCGTAAGCCTCAACTCCGACCTTCTGTCCGTTGACAATTCGGGGCAGCGTTCTGGGATCGTAAAGCGCGGCGCGCTCGGCGACCAATTTCTCGTGGAAGGCCCAGCTCTCCGCGTTGCTTGCCCGTCGGTCCTCATTGACATCGATCTCGACCTCGCGCAGCCTCCAACCCAAGCGGCGTGCCGCATCGAGCGCATGTTCAAAGCCCGCTTCGACTTCCGGCGCAAGATCTTCGCAAAAATATTTTCGCGCCACGCCACAGCGTAACCCTGCTTGCGCGACCGGGCTTTCAATAGGCACCCAAGGTACCTGCTGGTCGGCCAGCACCGCGAAGAGCGTGGCTGCATCTTCAACCGTCCTCGCCAGCGGCCCTATATGGTCATACGACCAGGAGAGCGGAATCACTCCTGCTACCGGAACAGCTCCCCAGGTCGGCTTAAAGCCCACCACTCCGCAGCAGGCTGCAGGAAGGCGGATGGAACCCGCTGTGTCGGTACCGAGCGCGCCAAAGCACATTCCCGCCGCCACAGCCGCCGCCGAGCCCGAAGACGAGCCTCCGCAGACCCTTGTCTGGTCCAGCGGATTCTTCGCAGCCCCATAGGCGCCGACTACTCCGCTTGCGCCGTATGCAAATTCATGCAGATTTGTCTTGCCGACGATGATGGCTCCGGCGGCGCGTAATCGCCGCACGCACTCCGCATCTTCCTCTGCCGGAGGTTCGTCCTGGCGCACCCGGCTGGCAGCGGTGGTCCGCATCCCGCGAAGGTCAATCAGATCCTTGATGGCAAGCGGAATTCCCCAGAGCGCCCCTGTGCGAGAGCCGGCGGCTTTGGCTGCATCCGCTTCTCGAGCTTCGCGCAGGGCTTCGCTTTCGCGCAGGCCGATGAATGCAAGCAGTCGCTCATTAGCGGCAATGTTGTCCAGAGATGCATGCACGGCCTCCACGGCGGAGAGTTCGCCACGCTCGAAGCGCGAGCGCAACTCGGTCAAGCTCCACTGCGTCAAATTCTTTTGGGAGATGGAATTTGCCATCGTCTTTTACTCTCTACTCAGGCTTTGATTCCGGCTACGCTAGCGGTGGGCGGCTTCGTCGGCGACGATTGCGATTCCCGCCCCATCGGCGGCTGCGATCACCTTTTCGCGGTCGAGCATCAGGCACTTGTTGGCATCCAGAGCCAGGCAGCTTGCCCCGGCTCGCATCATCGTCTCAATGGTGTGAATCCCCACCACGGGCACGTCAAAGCGCATATCCTGGTTGGGCTTCGCGACCTTGACCACGGTCAGTGCCCGGCTCAGTGTGCTGGCCTCGCCGCGCAGGCTCTTCATCAGCGCCCCGGCGCGCAGAATCGCCTCATCGGTGCCCTCCATCGCCTCGATGGCAACGCAGGCCGCTTCGGCGATGACCACGGTCTGACCGATGTCAAAGCGCGCCAAATGATGCGCCACGGCCCGGCCGTAGGTGATGTTGGTCTGCTCGGCATCGCTGGGGGCACGCCGGGTCAGCACTCCGGTGGGAGCCAGCATCGGCTCCAGCAGCGAGGCTGAATTCTGCAATTGAATTCCCTCGTCGGCAAGCACCTTTGCCACGGCGCCAATTAGCGAATCGGTATTGCGCGTCGTTAGGTTCATCAACAGTTTGGCGAGCTTCCAGTCAGGTTTAATTGCGCTGAAAATCTGTTTGTGTTTTACCTGTCCGGCCATGATGGCTTGGCTGACACCCGCGTTTTGAAACGTCGTAATCAGCTTGCTCAACTCGCCCAGGCTGAGCCAATGCACCGCCAGGGCGCCGCGCTGTTCAATTGCCGGATCGGCTTCCTCGCGGATTGCCACCACCACGACCTCGTGGCCCTTGGCAACTGCCGCATCCAGCACCAGCAAGGGAAACTTTCCGTTCCCGGCAATCAATCCTAGGCGTGTGCTCATGGTCGCGCTCCCGAAACTTACTTTAGTCCCACCAGCATAATGAAACCGGAGCATACAGCCCCGGCCATCTTACGCTTCTTCCGATCCAACATTCGCCCACTGCGGAGAGATGTGAGCCGCACGCCGGCTCTTACTTCACCACTCCGCGCTCGCTGGTGCGGATGAACTCGACCAGTTGTTTTACGTCTTCGGTCTGCTCCACTTCGTGCTCGATACGCTCCAGCGCCTGGGTTGTGTTCAGCTTGGCGACGAGCAGAATCCGGAAGGCTCTCTGGATGGCACGCACGCGCTCTTTGGAAAAGCCGCGTCGCTCGAGCCCGATCGAATTTGCGCCATAGGCATGGACGTCGCGCACGGCGCAGGTTTTTGAGAACGGCATCACATCCTGGGTGACGATGGTGCCACCGCCGACATAGGAGTGGTGGCCGACGCGCACAAACTGATGCACGGGAGAAAGGGCTCCTATCACGGCCCAGTCTTCCACGGTTACGTGGCCGGCGAGGGTGGCAACATTGGCCATGATGACGTTGTCGCCAACAAAGCAATCGTGCGCGATGTGCGCATAGGCCATAATCAGGCACTGCGAGCCGATTCTGGTAAGGGCACCGCCCTTGACGGTTCCGCGATGAATAGTCACGTACTCGCGAATCTGGTTGTGGTCACCGATCTCCAGGCGCGTAGGCTCGTTCTTGAAGGAAAGATCCTGCGGCCCCATGCCCACCACCGCAAAGGGGAAGATGCGGTTGTGGCTGCCCAACTTGGCCGGTCCGGTCAACACCACGTGAGAAAGCAGTTCACAGTGCTCGCCCATTTCCACGTCTGGCCCGACCAGGCAGAAAGGACCGATCGTGCATGAATCGGGTATGCGCGCACAGGCATCCACTACCGCACTTGGATGAATGGCCATGGCTACTCCGGTGCCACTTCTTCTGCCGCCGCCTTTTTCAAGTTCACCAGTTGGCAAGTCACGATCGCCTCGCAGACGCGCTTGCCATCCACGGTGATTTTGCCTTCCACCTTTGCGGCCAGCGAGCGCCAGTTGATCACGGTTACTTCGATGCGCAACTGGTCGCCCGGCGTAACCTGGCGGCGGAACTTGGCGCGCTCGATTCCAGTGAAAACCGTCAGCATCTCGGAGCGGTTGGGAATCTCGGTCATCAGCAGGGTTGCGCCGGCTTGCGCGATAGCCTCGACCATCAGCACGCCTGGCATAATCGGCTTGCCGGGAAAGTGTCCGCGAAAGAACTCTTCATTGGCGGTTACATTCTTGATGGCAACCAGACGCTTCGCGCGCTCCAACTCAATGACCCGGTCGATGAGAAGAAACGGATATCGATGGGGCAGAATCTTCTGGATGGCAACGCTGTCGATCGGCAACTTCTCCAGCACATCAGGCGTAAGGGTGGCGTCAGGGGTGTGAAATTCGCTCATTGAATGTCCCGTGGAAAAATTAAAGTATATCAGCCAGAGATGGTGAGAACGAAGTGCGGGGTGGGACAGTTTGAAGGAGCAGGCTCTGGATCGCCGAATTGAGCCCTAACGCCGACACAGTCTATCCTGCATACTATCGATTTGCTGGTTTTGAGCACTGGACAATAAAGGAGCGCCGTTGATATCCGTGCGCAAGTTCGCCGGGTTGCAAATCACCTTCTGGTTTTGCCTGCTGATTGCCGCTGCTTTCCCGCAGGCCAGCCATGGCCAAGCTCAGACGGACTCAGTGCGAAAGGGAGAGCCACTGCGCTCGGCGAAGGCCGTGGAGGCAGGGGATCGCACGTTCCCGGCGCTGCTGGTCAGCGATATCCACTTCGATCCCTTTCACGATCCTGCCAAAGTGCAGCAGCTTGTCGATGCACCAGTGAGCCAATGGAGCTTGATTCTCTCGGCGCCGCCTTCGCCTACGCAGCGGCAGGACTTTGCAACGCTGCAGCAGAGCTGCCATGCACGCGGCGTCGATACGCCGTACGCACTTCTGAATTCCAGCCTGCAAGCTATGTGGTCGCAGCAGCCCGATGCGAAATTCATGACCGTGAGCGGAGACCTGTTGGCCCACTCCTTTTCCTGCAGGTATATGGCAGTCCTTCCCGGATCGAAGCCGGGCGAATACGAGGCCTTCGTGGTGAAGACCTTGAGCTTTGTGATGGGAGAGCTGCGTGCGCGCTTCCCGGGGAGGGCTGTTTATGTGGCGCTTGGCAATAACGACAGCGCGTGCGGCGACTACCGCCTGGATACGGGAAGCGACTTTCTGGCCCAGACGGCCAGGATTGTAGCCGAGGGGCTGCCGAGATCGCAGCAGGCACAGGCGCTGAAGGAGTTCGCCAAGGGTGGCTACTACAGCGTCCTGATGGAAGCGCCGATGCAGGGTACGCGACTGATCGTGATCAATGACATTTTTCTGTCTCCCAATTACAGCAACTGCGCCGGAAAACCAGACCCGGCTGCAACCGACGCGGAGATGACCTGGTTAAAGGAAGAGCTGGCACAGGCGCGGCGATTGGGACAGAGGGTCTGGGTGATGGGGCACATTCCGCCGGGGGTTGATCCATATTCGACGGTTGCAAGGTTCAGGGATGTCTGCGGGGGCGAGGCACCTGTGCTGTTTCTCTCTTCGGACAAACTGGCCGATATGCTGATCGAGTATGGCGACGTCATCCGGCTCGGGATATTCGGACACTCGCACATGGATGAAATCCGGCTGCTGGAGGCGCAAAGCGGCCCGCAGAGCTCCTCTGGCCACGGCACAGCTATGAAGAGCGTGGCGATTAAGATGGTTCCCTCCATCTCACCGGTTGATGGCAACAACCCGGCGTTCACGATTGCCCGGGTCGGCATATTCTCTGCGCTGCTGCGGGATTACGAGGTGATTGCAGCTTCCAACCAGAGCGGCGTGGCCACCGTCTGGAGCAGAGAATATGACTACGCGCAGAGCTACCATGAAGCAGAGTTCTCCGCCTTGGCGGCGAGGAAACTGATTGCGGAGTTCGAAGACGATCGCGGCGCAAAGACGGCGGCGAGCCAGGAATATATTCGCAATTACTTTGTGGGCGATCTGGGTTCCGAACTCCAACCGTTCTGGCCGCTGTATGTCTGCACCATGGGCAATTACACGGCCAAGGGGTTTGCCGCCTGCGTATGCTCCGCCGGGAAGTGAGGATGGAGTTCATCCTGCGTTTTCAAGTGCAGAGGCAGAGGAGAGGGATATGAAGTACTCGACTTCACGAATAAGGGCGCTCACCCGGACTTTTCCGCGGGCAGTTCTTGCTTTTGTTTTTCTTTTCAGTTGTGCTGGGCAAGCCGAGGCTCGAAGCGTCGTTCTCATCTCGGTCGACGGAATGCGTCCGGATTACATCACGCGCGCGGACCAACTTGGCCTGAAGGTGCCCAACCTTCGCCGGATGATGCGCGAGGGAGTTTACGCAGAGGGAGTGAACGGGGTTGTTCCCACGGTGACCTATCCGAGCCACACCACGCTGATCACGGGCGTGTCGCCTGCACGGCACGGCATCTATTCCAACACTACATTTGATCCGGAGCAAAAGAACCTTCAGGGGTGGTACTGGTACAGCGAGGACATCAAAGTTCCGACATTGTGGGAGATTGCCCGTGCCGCGGGACTGCGCACAGCCAGCGTCAACTGGCCGGTCAGCGTGGGGGCCAAGGTGGATTACCTGATTCCGGAGGTATGGCGCGCTGGAACGGAAGATGACCGGAAGCTGGTACGCGCGCTTTCAACTCCGGGCATGTTAGCCAGGCTTGAGGCGGAGCTTGGACCCTACGCCGAAGAGTTGAGTACGGACGTGCCCAATGACCGGATTCGCGCCAAGTTCGCCATCGCCCTCATGCAGAGGTACAAGCCGAAGCTGGTGACGGTGCATCTGGCTGCGCTCGATCACACGCAGCACCAGTACGGTCCATTCAGCCCGCAGGCGAACCAGGTGATGGAGGCCAGCGACGAACTGGTTGGAAAGCTCTGGGAGGCCGCGCTCCGCATGGATCCGGAGACAGTGATCTGCGTGGTCTCAGACCATGGCTTTGCGCCGGTGCATACGAAGTTGAATCTGTTTACAGCTTTTGTGCAGGAGGGACTGATCAGGCCGGGGACAGCGAAGACGATTCTTGGAACTCCCGCTGTGGAATCCTGGGATGCGATGCCGTGGACGAACGGCGGCTCGGCTGCAATCGTTCTGCGCAATCCACGCAACGCCGCGCTCATCGGCAAGACGAGGGATTTGCTCAACCGGTTGGCCAGCGACCCCAGGAATGGGATCAACCGCATCGTGGAGGAGAAGGAACTGCATGAATTGGGAGGGTATCCGACAGCGAGCTTCCTGGTGGACATGAAGCCGGGCTTCCAAATCGACTCCGGTATCACGGGAATCCTGCGCCAAGATGGCAGTGGTGGGACTCACGGGCAGCTGCCGGAGCATGTGGAATTGAGGGCGTCGCTTTTTATGGCTGGCTCCGGCATTGCACATTCCCGAAATCTCGGCGTTGTAGACATGAGGCAGATCGCGCCGACCATAGCAAATTTGCTTGGGCTGAAAATGCCGACCGCGGAGGCCAAGCCGCTACGGGTTCAGTAGAGGATTCATGATTAGCGGGCGGATGCGGTCTGGCGTTTTGCGGCTTCCTGGGCGGTGCTTTGCACGTAGGTAAAGCGGATGCGGTGAATCACCGTGATGGTGGAGAGCACGGCGAGCACCCACAACACCGGAGCCATCCGGTTGAAGAGCGCGCCGATAATGACCAGCACGATGCGCTCTGGGCGCTCCATGAAGCCGACCTTGCAGGTGGGGATGAGCGACTCGGCGCGGGCCCGGGTGTAGCTGACCATGACCGAGGTGGTCATGACGAAGGCAACCAGCACCACGTAGAAAAAGCGGTTGGCGCGGGCGTAATAGACGAGCAAACCGAAAAAGATGGCCACGTCGGAGTAGCGGTCGATAACGGAATCGAAGAACGCTCCGAAGACGGTGACCTGGTTGGTAGCACGGGCCACACGCCCGTCCACCATATCGAAGATGCCGGCTCCGATGATGACCAGCCCAGCGTAGATGAAGCGGCGGGGCTGGTTGTTGTCAGTGCTGGCAAAGCCGAAGAAGAGCGCCGCGCCAACGTTGATGACCAGTCCGATGAAGGTCAGCATGTTGGGCGATATTCGGGTAAGGGCAAGACCGTCGACAATCTTATAGAGCAGCACTCCGCAATACCTGCCGACGGCGCTGGTCCAGGTCATGCCCGCGATTCCGTTCCGTCGCCGCCGGTATCGTGCATGGTGCTGAGCTTCAAGATTTCCAGTTCGCGGGTGCCTCCGGGAGTGACGACGGTGGTCACGTCACCAGGCTTTTTGCCCATGAGGGAGCGGCCGATGGGCGATGTAGTGGAGACCATCCCCTTGGTCACGTCGCTCTCTTCGCTGGTCACCAGTTTGTAGACGATCTCCTCGTCCTTGGTGGAGTCGAAGACGACGAGGGTTGAACCCAGCGCGGCGCGGTCGTGGGGAATGTTGGCAAGATTCATGAGCGAGAGCTCGGCCATGCGCTTTTTCATCATTCCGAGGCGGGCGCGGACGAACTCCTGGCGCTGCTTCGCCATGTGGTACTCGGCGTTCTCGGAGAGATCGCCCATCGCCACAGCTTTCTTGAGTTCGGCGGGAAGTTCGTGATTCAGCTCACGTTCGAGGAGATCGATTTCTTCCTGGAGCTTCTTCTTTACGTGTTCAGGCATTTCCTAAAGACCTTTGTGCGCGGCAAGGCGCGCACGTGAGAACGCTACTAACAGGCACAATTATAGCGCGCCGGAGCGAATACAGGCACGCCCGTGCTTCCTCCGTTGACCCTGCTTTCAGGAGCAACGTATAATAAAAGATGTAATGTACCCGGTTAGCCGGGCCGAGGAATGATCACTACACAATTTATCGTCGGCGAAAAAGTGGTCTACCCAAACCATGGGGTAGGAATAATTGAACAGATTTCCAGCCGCACGATCGGCAGCTCGGTCGAGCGCTTTTACCTGCTTCGCATACGCTCGAGTAGCCTCAAGGTCATGGTTCCGTTTCATAACGCCGATGCGGTCGGATTGCGCCGGATCGTGAAGAATTCCGAAGCGCTGAAGATTTTGGAGTATTTGTCGGACGGCAAATGCGAGAGCAGCGCGGATTGGAAGAATCGGTTTAAGGAAAACTCGGATAAGATGCGGACCGGCTCGTTGCTGGATGTGGCGATTGTGCTGAAGGGGCTGTTGATTCTAGCGGCTCAGAAGGCGCTCAGTTTCCGCGAAAAGAAGATGCTGGAGCGGGCGCGCTTCCTGCTCATCAGCGAGATGGCAATGGCGCGGGGACGCGAGGAAGAGGAAATGGAAGAGGAACTGCGCCACGCTCTGTGCAAGTGCAAGCTGCGCTGGCCCGAGGCGGCGATTATCGAGGTCTAGCCCGTCCGTGCGATGGTGAGCGCAGCCTGCGGGCTGCGCAATTTATTTTCCCTGCCAGGCTTTTACTCTCCAAGCCAGTTCCCCCACGAATGCAGGCTTTCCACATGGTCGAAGATAATTTTGATGGCGGCGGTGAGGGGAACGGCCAGAATCAATCCCATGGCTCCCCAGAGCCAGCCCCAGAAGAGCAAAGCCAGGATTACGGCCAGGGGATTCAGCTGCAGACGGCGGCCGATGATCTCCGGATAGAGCAGGTTTAAGGCGATCACATGGCTGATTGCGACGACCGCCACTATCTCTAGATAGCTCTGGACAGAGAGCAGTCCCATGCTCACCACTACGGGCGGCAGAATCGCAAGCACAATGCCGAGATAAGGCAGCACACTGACAAAGCCGCTGATCATGCCAATTACGTAGTAAAAGGGGACGCCGAGAATCCAGAATGCGATGGTGCTGATAATTCCAAGAATGAGTCCAATGACTGCGTTGCCGACGATGAAGCTGCGGAGCATCTGGGAGATCAGACCGAGGGTCGTATAGACGGTACTGCGGCTTTCCGGACTGAAGAGCATCACCGTCTTCGAGCGGACATGGTCCTGCCAGCTCAGCATGAAGAAAACCAAAAATGGGACAAAAGCTGTCATCAGCACAGCCTCGGAAACTCCTACGGCCCCGCTGGTCAGCTCGTCCTGCCAGCTGCTGGTCTGGCGAACGGCGACGGTGCCCTTTTCGGCCTCTTCGTCAGGCAGCACGTTCCGCGTCGTCTGGCGGAAGCGTTCGGCACGCATACTCAGCTCGTTCAAAACGCTCCGAATGCGTACGGAATACCTTGGCAGCTCGGACATGAAGGCGTTAGCCTGGCGATAAGAGACATGAAAAACGCCAACGACCGCGATGCACATCAAGAGGACGGCAATAAAGGCGCCGATCGAGCGGGGCAGCCGAATTCGCCGGCAGAGTTCGACGATGGGGGCCAGCATGAAAGCGATAAGGACTGAGACGAGGGTGAGTATCAGGACGGCCTTGGCCAGGTACATCATGGTGAGCACGCCGCCGATGGAGATGATGGCCAGCGAGCCGCTCTGGATGCGGGCGTGGCGGCGGCGCTCGGCATCGGTAAGCATAACGGCTCTGGCCGCGCTCGTGGTGGCCGGTGCCGCTTCGTTTGCGGCGTCTCTCGAACTGCCCGCTGTCCCTTCCATCTCGTCTTCTCCCGGCCAGCGCGAAAGGGTCTGGCTGCGAAAGCTCTCTCTTCGAACTATACTTGCCTTGTGCCATACAGCGAAAAGGAAAAGCCGTCAGGACGTATTCTGGCCCTAGATGTCGGCTCCAGAACGATCGGTCTGGCAGTGACCGATCCCCTTGGCTATACCGCCCAGGGCCTGCTCACCATTCGCCGCAAGAACAAGCGCACCGACCTTGCCGCGCTAGCCGAAGTGATCCGCAACTACGATGTTGCGGAACTGGTGGTGGGCCTGCCTCTGCGCATGAGCGGCGCCGAAGGCTTGCAGGCGGAGCGGATGCGCGAATTTGTTTCGGTTCTGGAAGCGCGCTTTGACCTTCCGATCCATCTCTGGGATGAGCGCCTGACCTCGGTGGAGGCCAATCGCGTGCTACGTGAGACGGAAATGTCGATCAAGAAGCGCGCCGCCGTAGTCGATCAATTAGCCGCCGTACTCATTTTGCAGAATTGGATGGAGGCGCGCCACCATCCAATGGAGCCCTGAGGTGAGTGTCCCTTTGCGCGTGTCTCGATTTGGTACGTCCGACGTCGGGAGGGCGGCGGCGGGTGTTATGCTTGCGCTGATCCTCACCTGAAATGACCACTCTCTTCCATCATCAGCCGACGCCCATTCTAAGCGCAGATCGTACGCGGATGGTTCATCGCGTGATCTTCGCTCTGGCAATTATTGCCGCAGCGCTGTTCGGCGCGCTAGCAGGGCTTCTGTTTGTGTATTCGACGGATCTTCCGCAGGTCGACGATCTTGAGCGCTACCGTCCCAGCTCGATCACCGAACTCTACGACGATAAGGGCAACGTAATCGGCACATTTGCCCTGCAGCGGCGGGTAATCGCCAAGTACGAGGACTATCCCAAGGTGCTGCGCGACGCGGTAATTTCAATCGAAGACAAGGATTTCGAGCGGCACTCGGGTATTGATCCTTGGCGCATCATGGGCGCGGCCTACCACGATCTGGCCAGCGGATCGCGGACGCAGGGGGCGTCCACGCTGACCATGCAGCTCTCACGCAACCTGTTCCTGAATACGGAGCGCAAGTTCGGGCGCAAGATACAGGAGATCATGATGGCCATCCAGATCGAGCGCCGCTTTACCAAAGACCAGATATTCACGCTTTACGCCAACCAGATATTTCTGGGGCACGGAGTGTATGGCTTTGAAGCGGGTTCGGAGTTCTACTTCAGCAAGCCGGCCAAAGAGCTGACGATCGAAGAGGCGGCTCTGCTGGCGGGATTGCCCAAGGGGCCAAGTTTCTACTCTCCGATCAATAATCCCGAGAGAGCTCTGCGCCGCCGCAATCTGGTGATCAACAACATGATGGAGGATGGACGCATCACGGCACAGGAAGCTCAGGAGGCAAAGAGCCGGCCGCTAAGTCTTCATCTCCAGTCCGACCCCAACAACCTGGCGCCGTACTTCATCGAGGAAACGCGGCGTTATCTTGAGAAGAAATACGGGACCGATCAGGTGCATGAAGGCGGATTACGGGTCTACACCTCGCTCGACATGGAATTGCAGAAGACGGCAACTCGCGCCTTGCTGGACGGCCTTGCGGCCTATGAACGGCGCCATGGATGGAAAGGGCATGTCCGCAATGTCTTCGCGGCGGGAGAGGATTTTTCTCTCTACGAACACCCTGACTGGAATCATGCGCCGGAGCCCGGCAGTTACTTTCACGCCCTGGTGAGCGGGGTGACGCAGGAAGAAGCCGAGATCAAGATTGGCAAGTATCACGGCCAGATTCGCGCGGCCGACATGGCATGGACAAGGCATCGCTCGCCAAATGAGATACTTTCGGCCGGCGACATCGTTTATGTGCGGGTTACCGCGGTTGAACCGGAATATAAGCTGCAACTGGCGCTGGAACAAGACTCCGGAGCCCAGGGCGCGCTGGTCGCCATCGACAATAACACCGGCGAAATCCGCGCCATGGTTGGAGGCCGCGATTTCGACGAGTCGAAATTCAATCGCGCCACGCAGGCGCTGCGGCAGACCGGATCGTCATTCAAGCCATACGTCTATGCGGCGGCGGTGGAGCAGGGGGCGCTGCCGGATGACACCATCGTGGATTCCCCGATCAGTTTTCCCAGCGCCACGGGAACCTGGTCGCCGCACAACTATGACGGCAAGTACGAAGGAACGATCACGCTGCGTCACGCGCTGGCGGACTCGCGGAATATTCCGGCGGTCAAGCTCGCGCAACGGGTCGGCATCAAGACCGTGATTGAGTACGCGCATAAGTTTGGTATCACCTCAGAGATTCAGCCCTATCTGCCGGTCGCGCTGGGCTCGGCTGAAGTTACATTGCTGGAGCATACGGCGGCTTACTCGACCTTTCCCAACGACGGAGTGAGATTGAGTCCGCATTCGATCCGCAAGGTTACCGATTATGACGGGCACATCATGGAACAGGACTTTGCCGAAGTACGCGATGTGATCAGCGCACATTCAGCGCGGATCATGGTTGAGCTGCTGCGGGGAGTGGTGCTGCACGGCACCGGATACGCGGCCAGCAAGTTGAATCATCCGCTGGCGGGCAAGACAGGTACGACCAACGATTTCACCGATGCGTGGTTTGTGGGCTTCTCGCCTTCCATGAGCTGCGGTGTATGGGTTGGTTTCGATGAGAAGAAGACGCTTGGCGAAAAGGAAACCGGCGCCCAGGCAGCGCTTCCGATCTGGATGGATTTCATGAAGGTTGCAATCGCGGACAAGAAAGACGAGCAGTTTCCCGAGCCGCCGGCTGAGGTGGCGGCGGGGCGCAAAGGCGAAGCCACACGAGGGGCCGCAGTGATTCCTGACGGCGAGTCTCACTGATTCCATCTTTCTGATTTCCGCTGCGAGGTGCTTCAATCTCAATAGCCGGTCACAACCCGGAGCACTTACGCCGCGCTCAAATCGCCCGCAGCCTATATACTGAAAGCTGACCAAACTGGAGCAGAGTTCGCACGCAATGCAACGAGTTCGCCTGACAATAGCTTTACTGGCCGTGTGTCTAATCAGCACAACCGGCTGCCTGTTTCGCTCGCATCGGGTAGAACCGAAGCCCTCTTCCGTGCCTCTGAAGAGCGCCACCCAGCAAGAGTTGGTGGCGAAGATCGGCCAGCTTGCCGCCAGCATTCAAACCATGAATGCGACGGTTGACATCGATACCACAGTGGGCGGAGAGAAAAAAGGCAAGGTCATTGAGTACCAGGAGATTCGGGGCTACATTCTGGTGCAAAAGCCGAGAATGCTCCGCATGATCGGGCTGCTTCCCATCGTGCGCAGCCGCGCCTTCGACATGGTCAGCGACAACGACCGGTTCATGTTGTCAATTCCGCCCAAGAATCGCTTTATCACCGGCAGCACCCAGCTCACGAAGATCAGCGACAACCCGCTGGAAAATCTGCGCCCACAGGTAATTTATGAAGCCCTGCTGATACCGGAGATCGATCTGAAGAATGAGATTGCGGTGCTCGAAGAGGGCAAGCAGCAGGTGGTGGACGAGAAGACGCACCGGTCTCTGGCCCAGCCAAATTACCGTATTGTGGTGATACGGCGCGACGCGGAGAACTCCTGGCGCCTCCACCGCAAAATCTATTTCAACCGCGCCGATCTGTTGCCTTATCGCCAGACCATCTATGACGATAAGGGCGCAATCGCAACCGATGTCACCTACTCCAGCCTGCAGGACTACAACGGCGTGCAGTATCCTTCGCTGATTGAAATCGAGCGTCCGCAGGAGGAGTACAACATTGCGCTCAAGGTGATCAAACTGACCTTGAACGAGCCGCTGAAAGCGGAACAATTTCAACTGGAAATGCCGCCGGGAGCAATCATTACCGAACTGAAATAGCAATCAGCCAGGCGGCGGAGCGTGCGACCAATGAGTACGGCAAGTGCGCTCGACTCTTGTACACTGTGTAGACTCGCATGGAAATCATGATTCCCCCACCGGTTCCCCCCGGCGATGGCGGCCTGAACGCGGATTCTGCGGAGGCTCGCAGCTACAATCGCCTTCTCCGGCGCATTGGCGCTGTTGACCTTGGGCTGGGACTGCTGCTGATGGGCGTGATTCTGGCCGCCGATTGGACGAGTGATTTTCGCAATTTTGCGGTGCGGGTAGCCGGTGACCATCATGCCATCGCTCTGTTTCTGTACACGACAATCCTTCTGCTGCTGACGAAGGCGCTCAGCCTTGGGCTGGACTACTACGGCTTCCGGATCGAGCATCGCTACCACCTCAGCAATCAGCACGTTCGCGACTGGGCATGGGACCAGACCAAGGCCTTTGCGCTGGCGTTCGTGCTTAGCCAGGCCCTGGTGCAGATCGTTTACCTTCTGATTCGCTTGCAGCCGAACTGGTGGTGGGTGACGGCATGGGCGCTGTTCATGCTCTTCAGCGTGCTGATGGCGCAGATTGCGCCGGTTCTGCTGTTTCCGCTGTTTTTCCGCTTCCGCGCGCTGAATGATGAAGAGCTGACTGCGCGGCTGACGCGAATGAGCGAAATAGCGGGAGCCAGGGTGCGCGGCGTCTACGAATGGATACTCTCGGAGAAGACCAAGAAAGCGAATGCGGCGTTGATGGGACTGGGGCGTACGCGCCGCATCGTAATCTCAGACACCTTGCTCTCGATTTGCAATCACGATGAGATTGAGGCCGTGCTGGCGCATGAACTGGGACATCACGTTTACCGGCACATGCTGAAGGGAATCGCGGTGCAAGGCGTAGTCACGTTCTTCGGATTCTGGTGCCTGAAGCTTGCGGTTCGCTGGGCTGCCTTTGACTGGAAGCGGTACGCCCAGATTGACTTTGCCAATCTTCCGCTGATGATCCTGGTGGCGACCGCAATCTCGGTGGTGTTGCTGCCGGTGCTGAATTTCTACTCGCGCTTCAATGAGCGCCAGGCCGACCTGTATGCATGGAGGTCGCTGGGCTCGGTGAGGGCGTTTTGCTCGGCTATGGAAAAACTCGCGGCTCTGAATCTCTCCGAGCGCGAACCTTCGCGCTGGGTGGAGGTGCTCTTCCACTCGCATCCGGCGATTGGCCGCCGGGTGAAGGCTGCTCAGACCTGGGCGAATTCACACCGGTAAAACGGCAGAGGGTACAATTTCCAGGTGAGCAGCACATCCCCATCACATGAGCCGGGCGCAGAGCGGCGATTTACGCTGGGGCAGAGGATCGCCTTGTGGTGCATCTCATGGGTGGGCTATCTGCTGATTTCGCTGATTGGATGCACCCTGCGCTACGAATACTCGTCGGAACCGGGCGGGGTGGCGGATGGAGAATTTCCCGCGCAGCTGACGATTGGCCCCTTCTGGCATCGTTGCGTGATTCCTGCAACATGGGTATTTCGAGGCCATGGGATTGTCGTGATGACCAGCAGCAGCTTTGACGGCGAATACATTGCCCGCATCATCGAGCGCTTTGGCTTTGGGGCGGTGCGAGGATCGAGTTCGCGGGGCGGATCGGCGGCACTGCTGGGAATGAATCGCGCCCTGGCCGACGGACAAATTGCGGCGTTCACAATCGATGGTCCGCGAGGGCCGCGCTTCGTCGCGAAGTTCGGTCCGGTGCGGCTGGCGCGGATGAGCGGCGCGCCGATTCTGTGTTTCTATCTTGCGGTGAAGCGTCCGTGGATACTCGGCTCGTGGGATGCGATGATGATTCCGCGACCCTTCTCAAAGGTGCATGTTCGCTGGGCCAAACTGATTTATGTTCCGGCCGATGCGAGCGACGAGCAGATGGATGAGTACTATCGGCAGATGCAGGAGTCGCTGGAGCGAGTCCAGCGCGACGCCGTGGCCGCGCTGGGCGCGCAGGCGAGCTAGAAAATTCCGGCAGCGATGAAGCGAGACTGAAATGACGGTACGTGTCCTGATTTTACTGATCCTCACGGCGCTGCTTGAAGTGGGCGGCGATGCATTGATCCGCAACGGGCTGCAACGCCGGGGAGCGCTGTTTATGCTGGCCGGAGCGTTGGCGCTGGTGGCGTATGGCTTCATGGTCAACATGACGAAGCTGGACTTCAGCCGATTGATGGGACTCTACATCGTGATCTTTTTCCTGGTGGCGCAGGCGGTGGCGGTGCTGGCATTTCGCGAGAGAATCGACCGCGCGGTGATGATCGGCGGAGGTTTGGTGGTGCTGGGCGGAATTGTGATGACGGTGTTCCGAGGATAAGCGAAAAGGGTGAAATTGCACCAGAAATGGTTCAAAAAGCGGTTCAGGATTGGCGAAGTGGTTAATCGTTGGAAGGGCCGTGTTAACTGAGTTGCAAATGGTTACGCAGGAATGCAAAGGATTGGCAAGTTGGTACATGGTGGGCGCGGCGGGGTGTCGAGTGAGGTAATCGATGCGTCCGGCGAGGGCTGGCCGAGGTGGGCCAGAATGGGAAAATCGCAAGAAAAATTGCGGCGGGGGTGAGGGGATTTGGGGCGGTCGGGTAGGCAGCCCATCCGTCAAAGCCGACTTGGGTACGTTCGATATGAGACTACGGAGTAAGGCTCCTATACAATTTTTTGTTACGCATAATTCGCGCACCGCGCTAAACTTAGGGGGATCGTTTACGTTGAGGATGCTTGGATGGTGACCGCATGCGGATTGCATGCTATAAAGAAACTTCCTGCATCTGCCGATGAATGGCATCAGAACAGTTGTGGTTTATGCACCGTAGTACAATTCCGGCACCGGGCGAGGGGTAGACAAAATGCAAAGCAATGAGACTCGTCCAGAAGAGAAACTCTTCGAGCCAACGGTTGTGGAGAGTGATTTCTTCATACTGCGTGTCCGCAGCTTTGAAGAGAAGTACCATAAGACTTGGTTCGAATTCTGGACCGAATTTAAGGACGGAAGGTTGGATGACCCATCGAACCCGGACTATGGACAATGGGCCGTGTTGTGTCGAGCCTACTGGACGGAATTGATAATCTCCAGCGGTCCGCCCCTAAACGGATTTGTCTCCGACCAGCCCGAGCGTAGCTCGGGCTTCTTCATTATCTAGCCCTTTCCAACTAAACTAAGTTAAGCTGCTTGCGGTGCCCAGCGATCGCGAAAAGCTGTTGCTCTCGCCGGCGGACTACTTCCGTCTCGCCGATGCCCATCTGCGCTCGTGTCGGTTTAGGCAGACTGAGTTCGACGGACCGCAGATTGTCTCTGATGGGCGCGTTTACCATTTTGGTGGGGCCATCATCTTGCAAAATGACTACGAGCTTACGTTCGATGAGACCTGCTTTTGTGAGTCCAAGTTTGAGCTGGTCCGCGATATCAGATACGATTTTCGCCTCACGGGTGCGACGGTAGAGACGTTTCGGTTCGATAATCACGGAAGGCTATTGGCTCTAAATGGAGCTTGCCACCTTCATCTCGGTGGCCAATCCGAACTGGAGGATGGAGATTCCAGATTGAGGGGCTACTCGCTTGTAGACATGCACTTGGTCGAAGTGGTGAAGCTGGTCTGTAAGTTCTTCCGCAGAGAGGATCTGCCATGGCAGTAAAAAGTCCAGACGCTCTATCGATCTTCTACTTTGAAGAAGAGGGGCGGCAAAATTTAGTTCAAGTCGTAAGAATACTGAAGCGTTTGTTGCGCAAGCGAGAGGGGCTCCGCTCGAAAAAATTCGTTTTTTTTACTGCTTTCGGCGAAGGGCCGCTTATCGCTTACAACCAATTTCAAGAGTTTGACGTAAAGATCATCGCGGTGACTTTCCCCCGCAGCTTCATGGTCAAGGTTGAGGGCAAAGAGCACCATCCGGATCTCAGTCCTAAAATACGAGCGTTCTTCGATGGGGTCGGAATTAAAGTTCTCTCAGGTCGTCTGCCCTTTGACTCCATAGAGGGTGCCGAAGGGCTCAATAGGGAAATGAAACTGGTCAAAGACGTTCTTACGACTATCAGTGGCAGCTTTCCATTGTGCATCCAAGCGGTACTGCAATCTTGCGATATGGGCGAGGTTGAACCCGGGGAGCAGGTTGTGGCCATAACTGGGGATTGTGCGGCCCTGGTCACAGCCAGCACGTCGAATCGTTTTCTCTCCGGAGATGACGGGCTAGTCGTCAATGAGATTCTCTGCAAGCCTCGGAACCTGAACTTGGCTAGGCGGTACTCCCCGAAGGTCATCAGCCAGCCTTTGCTGTTCGGCGGACCAGTAGACCTGAAAGTTCGGAATGTTCCGGAATTACAAGAACCGCAGGTTCCAAGGCTTCAGGAAGGGAAGAGCGAAGAGGAGTAGAGTTGTCGCGTGGGAGACGTTGTCATTTGATCTGCGTGGGGTTCTCTGGCTGACTTGCCTCTCAGGCGGCGCTGGAGACTTGAGCTTTGTAGGGCCCTTCGCTTTGCTCAGGGTGACACTCTCGTATAGATAGAGTGACGCCCTCAAAATGGAAAGTGCGGGAAAAATAGATAATGCGGGAAAAGAGTTGGTGGGTTGGTTGACCGGTTGGCGGGGTGTTGGTATAGTTTAGAAGTTCTGCGAGTCTGGTTGGCTTGTCTGTGTGGTTCGAGTCGAGCTGTTAAGTAAGATCAGCCCGATGGCATTTTAGTGTGCCTTGGGCTTCCTCGCTGAAACGAATCTGCGCTGCCCGTGACGCTTGGTTGCGGGGTATGCAGATTCAGGCTGCGAAACGGAATGCTCCCGGCGGAGACCTTAGCTCAAGGCTTTGGCGATTGACCGGGAATCAAGCGTCACCGTCGCCGCCTCTATCCAGGAAACGAGAACTTTCCCCGCGGGTTGTGATTGCGGAGAGTATGGTTGAGCGCCGCGCGAGCGGGATTGGCTTGGCCAGCCATAGAGCAGTTCCTGTATTGGTGTGTCCTGCCCATCCCACCTTAGCCGCGCAAAAACAGCGCGTCGAAGGTGGGGCACCCACGGATACATCCTTTAGGGAACCGGCCTAGTGGAAAAAGAGGGTTGTGAGCGGCATGTGCCTGCGCGATACGCGGGTGCGGCCGCCAGGTGCGCCAGAGTGCGCCGGAATAAAGGAGCTGCAAGAGTGCCTACGTTTAATCAGCTGGTGCGTAAGGGCCGCAAGGCGCCCCGCTACAAGACGGCTAGTCCTGCGCTGCAGGCATGCCCGCAGAAGCGTGGAGTCTGCACCCGCGTCTACACCCAGACGCCAAAGAAACCGAACTCGGCTCTTCGTAAGGTTGCGCGCGTGCGCCTGACGAACGGGATCGAGGTCACGACCTACATTCCGGGCGTTGGCCACAACCTGCAGGAGCACTCGATTGTGCTGATTCGCGGGGGGCGCGTGAAGGACCTTCCGGGTGTGCGCTACCACGTGATTCGTGGAACGCTGGACGCGGTGGGCGTGGCGAACCGCAGACAGAGCCGCTCGAAGTACGGAGCCAAGCGGCCGAAGTCGTAAACGAATTTGGCGTAAGCGACGGGAAGGGCCAGTGGAAGGCTCTGCGGGCGCTGACGCCGTTAACCATCCGGCGGCTCGATTTGGGAGACGGCCGGGAGTACCGCCGAAGAGGCAGGGAAGAGGAGTATCTGAATGCCAAGAAAAGGCCATGTAGCCAAGCGCGAGCCGATGCCGGACCCGATATACGGTTCGACGCTCGCCAACAAGTTTGTCAATAACCTGATGTGGGACGGCAAGAAGAGCACGGCGCAGGGCATTTTCTACAAGGCCATGACGCAGCTCGAAGCCAAGGGCGGCGACGAGGCTCTGAAGCTGTTCAAGAAAGCGGTTGAGAACTGCAAGCCGCTGCTGGAAGTGAAGACCCGGCGGGTGGGCGGCGCCAACTACCAGGTTCCGGTGGAAGTCAATCCGGAGCGGCGGACGTCGCTGGCGATTCGCTGGCTGATCTCGTATTCGCGCAGCCGTCCCGAGAAGGGGATGATCGACAAGCTGGCCAACGAGCTGCTGGATGCGGCCAACGGCAAGGGCGCGGCGATGAAGAAGAAAGAAGACGTCCACCGCATGGCCGAGGCCAACAAGGCCTTTGCGCACTATCGCTGGTAAGGACGCTTTGCAGTTGGGCGGGCGGTAAGAGGATTAAGGACGGGCAGGGGTCAGAGGATGGCCGCCGACGTCGGGCCATCAACAATGGGCCATCAACAGGAACAGCACGGGCAGGTTTAACGCCAGTGCCATGACGTAAAGGGAATAGGTAGAAGCTTTGGCGCGACAAGTTCCATTAGAACGTTGCAGGAACATCGGCATCATGGCACACATCGATGCCGGAAAGACGACGACGACGGAGCGGATCCTGTTTTACACGGGCCGCCTGCACCGCATTGGCGAAGTGCATGAAGGCACGGCGACGATGGACTGGATGGCGCAGGAGCAGGAGCGTGGCATCACGATCACGTCGGCGGCGACGACCTGCGAATGGAACGACATCACGATTAACATCATCGACACGCCGGGGCACGTCGATTTCACCGCCGAAGTGGAGCGCTCACTGCGGGTGCTGGACGGCGCGGTGGCGGTGTTTGACGCGGTGCATGGGGTGGAACCGCAATCGGAGACCGTGTGGCGGCAGGCGGACAAGTACTCGGTGCCGCGGATTTGCTTCATTAACAAGATGGACAAGATGGGCGCGGATTTCGATCACGCCGTCGACACCATCCGCAAGCGGCTGGCGGCCAAGCCGGTTCCGATCCAGATGCCGATCGGACAGGCGGAGAAGTTCAAGGGCTGCATCGACCTTATCAACATGAAGGCGATTTACTGGCACGACGAAACCATGGGCGCAGACTACGTGGTGGAAGAAATTCCCGCCGAGTTGAAGAAGAAGGCCCATGCGATGCGCCAGTTGATGGTGGAAACCATCGTGGAATACGACGATGGCGACGCGCTGATGGCCAAGTACATTGAAGGCGACGAGATTTCGGTGGAGGAGCTGAAGGCGTCACTGCGCAAGTCGGTGATCGCGATCAAGGTCTTCCCGGTGGTGCTGGGTACGGCTTTCAAGAACAAGGGCGTGCAGCCGCTGCTGGATGCCGTGGTCGACTACCTGCCTTCGCCGCTCGACGTTCCGCCGGTTACGGGTAAGAATCCAGACGACGGCAAGGAAGAAGTCCGCCATGCGAGCGACGAGGAGCCGTTTTCGGCGCTGGCGTTCAAGATCATGAGCGATCCGTTCGTCGGACAGTTGACGTTCATCCGGGCGTACTCGGGGGTTCTGAAGACCGGCGACATGGCCTACAACGCCAACCGCATGAAGCACGAACGCATCGGCCGCCTGCTGCGCATGCACGCCAACAAGCGCGAGGAAATTACCGAAGTGCGGGCGGGCGACATCTGCGCCTGCGTGGGACTGAAGAACGTGACCACGGGCGACACCATCTGCAACGAGAACAAACCGATCCTGCTGGAGACGATTGAATTTCCGGAGCCGGTGATTCACGTTGCGGTTGAGCCGAAGACGAAGACCGATCAGGAAAAGATGGGCGTGGCGCTGCACAAGCTGGCCCAGGAAGATCCGACGTTCCGGGTGCATACCGATGAAGACAGCTCGCAGACGATCATCAGCGGCATGGGTGAACTGCATCTGGAAATCATCGTGGACCGGATGATGCGCGAGTTCAACGTGCAGGCCAACGTTGGCAAGCCGCAGGTAGCTTACCGCGAGACGGTGCGCAAGAACTCGGAGGCCGAGGGTAAGTACATCCGGCAGACGGGCGGCAGCGGACAGTACGGTCACGTCAAGATCCGCCTCGGTCCCAACGAAGCGGGCAAGGGCTTTGAGTTCGAGGACGCGACGAAGGGCGGTTCGGTTCCAAAGGAATACATCAAGCCGATCGAGATGGGCATTAAGGAAGCCATGGAGGGCGGCGTACTTGCCGGCTATCCGATGGTGGACGTGAAGGCGTCGCTGTATGACGGCAGCTATCACGAAGTCGATTCCAACGAGTTGGCGTTCAAGATTGCGGCGTCGATGGCCTTCAAGGAAGCGGCGCGCAAGGCTAGTCCGGTTCTTCTGGAGCCGGTGATGTCGGTGGAAGTAGTGGTTCCGGAAGAATACATGGGCACCATCATCGGGGATCTGAACAGCCGTCGCGGACGGATTGAGGGTATTGAACACCGCGCCGGCTCGCAGGTCATCAAGTCGATGGTTCCGCTGGCCGAGATGTTCGGATACGCGACCAACATGCGCTCCAATACGCAGGGGCGCGCGACGTTCTCGATGCACTTTGCGCGCTACGAAGAAGCTCCGCGGTCGGTGGCGGAAGAGATCGTGGCCAAGGTGCAGGGCACGAAGGCCAGATAAAGTTCAACCGCACCGCGTGGCTGGATTGCGCGGCGCACAGCGCCCGATGTCATGGGCCACAAGCGGGCCGGGCAGCGGCCAGCAGCGATAACCAAGACGGAGCTCGAAAGCAATGGCGAAAGAGAAATTTGACCGCAGCAAGCCGCATGTGAACGTTGGCACGATTGGGCATATTGATCACGGCAAGACGACGTTGACGGCGGCGATCACGAAGGTGCTGCAAAAGCA
>JBEKOO010000049.1:0-24553 GCA_049521655.1 Candidatus Korobacteraceae bacterium | reverse complement strand
AGAAAGGCCGTTCGTTGCGTGGCGTTAACTTTGTCTCGACAACATAGTTATGCCCGAAACAACGGCCTTTTGCCACTCAAAACAACTTCTTGGAACCTATTCTGGTGAGAAATCCGGGCTAGCTTCCCGCGCCCGATGTTCCCGTACGCTTGTCCGGCAGCAGCAGAACCAACGTTGCGGAAATCAGCAGGGAGACACCAGCCACAATTGCGCCGCCTACCATGCTCCCCGTCCGGCCATTAATGTAGCCTACGATGTTCGGGCTGAAGAAGCCGCCGATCTGGGCGAACGAATTGATGAAGGCGATCCCGGCAGCAGCTCCAATCCCGGTCAGGAACTTGCTGGGCAGCGACCAGAAGGGACCGAAGAAACTAACTATACCTGCGGCCGTTATGGTCAACAGGACCATCGATAAGGCGGGGTTGTGGACCACTTGGGTTACAGATAGGACGCAGATGGCGGCGATTACCAAAACGGCTGCGCCATGAAAGCGCCGCTCGCCTGTGCGGTCCGAATGGCGCGATACCAGCACCATCGCAATGAGAGCGCAAATGTTGGGGACCATCACGAGAAAACCGACCGTCGTGTTGGTATACATCTTCGATAGTCCCTTTACTACCTGCGGGAAAAAGAAATTCATCCAATTCAGGGTGAATACGAAGAAGAAGTAAATCGCGGCCAGATGCCATACCCGCCCGATGCCCATGGCTTTCAATGCGGAGACGTGCCCTGTCCCAGCCAGCGCTACATCTTCTTCGCGTTTGAGCTCCGCTCCCAGCCAGTCCTTTTCTGCTCGCGATAGGAACTTCGCATCGGCAGGCCGGTCAGGAAGCACGAAATATGTGACGATGCCCAATACGATTGCCGGAGCGCCTTCCAAAACCAGCATCCAACGCCATCCCCCCCATCCAAGCCAATGGACATGGTCAAGAATGAAGCCAGAAATCGGCGCTCCGAGAATATTGCACGCAGGCAAACCCGTCATAAGCAATGCAATCACCTGAGCGCGCTCGTGCTGGCGGAACCAGAAGGTCAAATAGAGAATAATGCCGGGAAAAAATCCCGCTTCAGCAATGCCGAGCAAGAAACGAACGATGTAGATATGCGTTGCGGTCTGCGCGAAGCCGGTACAAGCCGCCACGATGCCCCAGCTGATAAGTATGCGTGCGATCCATCGGCGCGCGCCCACCTTGTGCAGAATGACATTGCTGGGAATTTCAAACAGAAGGTAGCCGATAAAAAAAATTCCCGCCAAGAAGCCGTACTGCTGGGCGCTGATGCCGAGTGCCTTGTTCATGGTTAGAGAGGCAAACCCGACATTGATCCGGTCCAGATTGGCGACCATGTAACAGATGAAGAGAAAAGGAAGCAGTCGTTTCTGAATTTTACGGACCGTATTGGATTCGAATGATTTGGTTGCCAAGTCCGACGTCGGTGTTTCAGTAGCTGTCGTCATCATGCGCTCCTCATTTCAGACAGAAAGCCTGTTAACTACCAGTACCCTGTTCACAACAAGGCCCTTAAATGCTCTTGTTTCAAAACCGGCGTGCGGCAAAATCGTTAGCCGTCGGCTGGCCGACGCGCGCACGCTTGGAGGTCGCCTGAGCACTTGACTGTAGGGATGCCTGGGCCGCTATAGAGCCGCGTCTCATACAGTCCGCAACCGCCGTTTTTCGATAATGGTGCCCAGAAAATATAGTATGGCTTTCCGTGTCTGTCTTGTGGATCAGTGCAGAAGTACTTGCGAATCCGCGCAATTCCGCGGTGTGCCGCTTGCGTCGTTCGCCTGCCGGAACGAACGCGGCGAGAGCCCATACTGTGTTCTGAATGCATGGCTGAACTGCGCGGCGTCATTAAAGCCCCAGCGAAAGGCTATTTCTGTGATCGTGAAGAAAGGCTTCGACAGCTCAGCGCGGCAACGTGCCAGACGGCGGGCCCGAATCCAGCCTGCGACAGTGTGGCCGCGCTCGGCAAAGATCAAATGCAGATAGCGCAGTGAAATCCCCAGGGCGTTAGCGATTTGGGAAGGTTTCAGCGCCGAATCTTCAAGGTTGCGGTCAATGAATGCCACGATTCGCCCAAATAGCTCTGAGCGTGGCGAATTGCCAGCTGTTGGCCCGTGTGCGGACATTGCAGCCCCGATCAAGGCCAGCGTCATTTCCTGAACTTCAATCTCGGTCCGCTCGTCTTCCATCGGCATATCGTTGCAGAGGCAGTTCAAGTAGGCTGCAAGCAACGTGCCAGGACCTGAGTTGTGCTTCAGGTGTCGACCGGCGTAGCTTGCCGGAAGGGGCACCATCCGCTCCATGTACTCTTCCGGTATGTATAGCGAGAGCTTTTCCACGGTGCTGGACGATTCGAACGACAACGATTGGCTGCTGTGCCAAGTGGCGATGTCGCCGGGATGGAGGACCAGGCGGGTGGTACCTGTATCGAGTAACTCGCAGCCTCCGGTAAGGAAAGCCAGGCAAAAATAAGCGCCCTGGTCGCGCCCTTTCTCGAAGGAGCCTCGAAGAGCTCGGCTAGCTCCCGCGCGAATGCGGCGCAGTAGAAGCCCGCCAATTCGCCGTCCCATGAGGGCTGGGCACGGATTGTGGCGGCTTTCATACAGAACGTCCCAGTACAGAGGGCCCTGGGAGCGCAGGTAAGTCTCTATCTCATCGATGTTGGTAGACAAAACGGGCTGCCAGCAAGAAGCTGGCGTCCGTGTGCCGTCACGCGCGGCATTTGCGCCGGTTCTCAACATCCATTGCGCTCCTGGGGTGGAAGCAAAAATGCAAATGGCTTGATGCGTTCGAGTGTCGGGATGATATGCCGGGCGAGTCCCAGTGTCAATTGGTATTGTCCGCCAAGACCGCTTCCCCCAGCTTCCGGATGTCGAACTGTTCAAATTCAGTGCGCCAGCCAGAAATGCTGGCGTGATGGTACCGTCAGCTACGGCCCGATATGGAGCGAGCGAGCCGCCGCGCTGAACAAACTCTTCCACAAAGAGAAAGAGCCGAGGCCAAATGCCCCAGCTCTTCTTTTCTTCCGGAGAAATACGGTCCGCCCCATCTCCGCTCACTTCCTGGGCGGTGGCGCCTGCAAAAATTCCCAGGGCGAACTCTCCGTGCCCAGCTCGATGGGAACTTCGATCAACGCGGGGGTGGATTCGCTCAGCGCGCTTTCCAGTGCCGCCTTCAGGGCGACCGGCGTTGCTGCTTTGTACCCCCTTACACCAAACCCCTCCGCCACCTTCAGAAAGTCCGGATTACGCAGCAGCGAACTCTGCAATCTGCCGTTGAATCGCTCCTGCTGGTCGCGCATCACGTTGAAATAAGCGCCATTGTTATAAACAATGACCACGAGATTGATCCCATACTGCGCAGCCGTAGCCAACTCCTGAATTCCAAACTGAAAACCGCCATCACCCGCAAGGGAGACGACAGCTTTATTGGGATTAGCGACTTTTACCCCCAGCGCGGTCGGGAAGCCAAAGCCTAACGTTGCCTGGTGGCCGCAGGTCACGAAGGTTCGAGGCGCATACACTGGAAAGGCAAAGAGAGAAGTAAATCCAGCCTGGCAGATTTCTTCCACCAAAAATCCGTCCCGCGGCAGTACCTGGCGAATCACCTCCAGGAATTGCACATGGGGCGTCACTTTCTGGATTTCGCACCACGTTCTCTGCTTGAGGGCCTCAAATTCCTCCCGGCGCGAGGCTCGCGGAGACGATACGCGCTCGAGGGATGCCGTTAGCGCCTGAACTGACGTCTTGGCGCCGCCTACGATGCCCACATCAGGTTTGAGTCGCGCCCGCTGTTGGGGATCAATATCGATCAGTATAGTTTTCACGTTCGGGCGCGCCTGCCAACCGAACCATATAAGCTGCAATCGGGAGCCGATGCCGATCAGCACATCCGTTTCCGGCCAGCGTTTCATACCTGAAGCACAGTTAAACCCGAGGTAATGTTCATCGCTCACAATGCCCCGCCCGCTGCGATAGCAGGCCACCGGAGCCTGCAACATTTCCGCCAGCGCTAGCACCTCTGCCGAGGCATCGACCGCGCCCCCGCCTACCATGATCATCGGGTTCTTCGCGTCTTTGAGGATATTGACTGCTTTTGTGATTTCGTCCGGATCAGGCTCAATATCCGGGTACTTACCCAGAGGGGCGGTGATTTCAAGTGGGGCCTTTTGGGTAAGGATATCCCATGGCACTTCCAGGGCCACCGGTCTCGGACGCCCGCTCAGCGCCTGACGAATGGCTTCTGCCACCAGCCTCGGCGCCTCTGCCGGATGATCGATTCTGTCCGCCCACTTGGTCAGCAACCTCAAGGTCGCCAGCTGATCGGGCAGCTCATGCACATGACCCTTGCCGGAACCGATGTAATCGGAAGGCACTTGTCCCGTCACACAAAACACCGGCGCACTGGCGCCATAGGCGGAGCAAAGCGCCGCCGAAGTGTTGAGCATTCCCGGCCCGGGCACTACGGAGTAAACGCCAACCTTACCGGTAGATTTCGCGTATCCGAAGGCCATATAGGCCGTAGTTTGCTCGTGGCGTGGAGTAATGACGCGGACGGCGTCGCCGGCCCGATAGAGCGCGTCAAAGAACGGATAGGTGTGTACTCCAGGCAGCCCGAACACGGTGTCTACGCCATGCTGGAGCAGCGATTGCACGATCGCATCACCGCAGTTCATCGGAACTGACATGTTCCTCTCCTTGTTTAGTCCTTACGACTGAGATCTTTCACGCACTGGTCACTGTCGTACGCTTCAAGGCGGGATACAATCCATGCACCTGGGCGTGCAAGCGCGTGAGTCCCAACAAAATGTCGATGTTTGTGGTTGGCTCGCCCACCATTTTGCCAATGTCGCGCACCACGGTGACGTGCGCGTCGAGTTCGATTTGCTTGCCCAGCTCGACGTCTTGCAGCATGGAGGGCTTGAATGCGCCCAACTCTCGGGCCATGGCATTCCTTTCCTCGCCGCTTTGCGTGATTCTGCACCCAACCCGGTCGCCGATGCGCGCAGCCTCCTCCATGATATTGAGGCAAAACCGATTGACCAGCGGATCGTCCAGGATCAGGTCCAAAGTCGCACCCGTAATTGCCGAAATCGGGCTCGTGTTCATATTGCCCCAGAGTTTGAACCAGATATCGGTGCGGATGTCGCGCGATAGCTTCACGTCGAACCCTGCTTTTGAAAGCAAGGCGGCCAGCGAGCGCGTCCGTTCGGACTCGCTGCCGTCGGGCTCGCCAATCGCCAAGTGCTTACCGAAGCCGTGGCCCACCAGTCCGGGCTCGCGAGACCAGAAACTGCCGTGCACCACACAGCCCACGACGTGACGGGTGGGAATGGCAGCCGCAATCGTTCCTCCTGGATCGACGGCCTCCAACCGCGTACCCGCGTAAGGGCCACCCACGCAGTCGAAGAACCACCATGGCAGGCCGTTCATGGTGGGCATGACGATGGTTTGCGGCCCAATCAGCGGAGCAATGCCTTTAGCAACCTGAACCAGCGTGGGAGCCTTAACGGCAATGACAATCAGGTCTTGTACGCCCAAGGCAGCCGGATTATCGGTGGCATTTACCTTCTGCTGCAGGAACTCAGTCTCCTTTTGTACGCGAATGCCATGCTGTTGCAACGCCTTTAAGGTGGCACCCACTTCCACTACATTCACTTCGCAGCCTGCTTTGCCGAGGTGCGCTCCGATGAATCCACCGACGGCACCCGCTCCGTAGAGACAAATCTTCATTTTCCTCCCCCTCGCTTCACAAAACAGTGGTTCCCGCCGAGTATCCTGAATACCATTATGCTAAACAACGCCGTATAACTTGTCTTGTGAATCAGTGCAGAAGTACTTGCGACTCAGTGCAAAAGCGTCCGCGGACAAAGAGGAACCAACTGCGCAATGATGATCGGAAGGGCGGAAGAGAAGAAGCTCATGCTGGTGCACATTTAGCCCGACAGGCCGATGCAGAACGGCCACGTAGAGAGCTTTCATGGCTGACTGCGGGACGAATGCTTGAGTGCGCATTGGTTCCCTGCCCTGGACGAAGTACGGACAACGCTGGAGAACTGGCGGCAGGAATATAACAGGGAGCGCCCACAATGCTTACGGCAACGGTAGAACTCAAACCACGAGACTACAAGATGCTGACTGACGGGCAATATATTGACGCCATACGTAGCGAAACCATGAAGTCCACCATGTATAAGGTTGTCTTATAAATCGTCTGCAAACTTTTTTCACGCGAATTCGACAATTCCAATATAATTTCGATCCGATAGGTCAAGTAATAGGAGAGTTATGGCAAACGGATATGTTGGCAAAGTGCTGTGGGTAAATTTGGCCAATGGCCTCATTGAAGAAGAAGTCATACCCGAGAAGATCTATCGTGAGTTTTTGGGCGGTAATGGGCTGGGTATTCGCCTGCTCTATGAGCGGATGAAAGCCTGCGTTGACCCGCTTGGGCCCGACAACATACTCGGTTTCGTGCCAGGTCTGCTCACGGCAAGCCCGGTACCGGCTACCGGGCGGTTCATCGTCGTCACCAAATCTCCGCTCACCGGAGGCTGGGGCGAGTCCAACTCTGGCGGCACTTTCGCACCGGAACTGAAGACCGCTGGATATGATGCTGTTTTCTTTACAGGCATCTCTGCGCAGCCGGTATATCTGCTCCTTAAGGACGGGAAAGCGAGCCTCCGCGACGCTTCCCATTTATGGGGGAAGGACACGCATGAAACCGAAGATTGTCTGCATCAGGAGCTCAGCGACCCGAAGGTCAAGATTGCTTCGATCGGTCCCGCCGGGGAGATGCAGTCGCTGGTGGCCGGGATCGTCAATGAAAAGGGGCGAATTGCAGCGCGCAACGGGGTCGGCGCCGTGATGGGCTCCAAGCGTCTGAAGGCCGTGGCCATTCGGGGTGGCGTGCACAAGGTCAGGGTGGGCGCGCCCGACAAGCTGAAAGTTGCGCGCCAGCGGTTCCAGGAAAATCTGAAGAATAGCGACTTCGCCAAGGGCTTGTCGGCGGGCGGCACCGCCGGCGGCCTTAGTTTTCTGGTCTCGATCGGTGACTCGCCCGTACGGAACTGGAAGCTCAGCGGCGTAGGAGCTTTGCCTGCAGTTTCCAACCTGGACAGTGCCGAGATGGAAGGCATGAAAATTAGTGATTACGGATGCTATGCCTGTCCCATCCGCTGCGGCGCCATCATCGAGCAGAAGGAAGGGCCCCATGCTGTTCCGGAAGAACTTCATCGGCCAGAGTACGAATCCCTGGCGGGGCTAGGCCAGTTGCTCATGAACGATAACCTGAAGATTGCCATCAAGGCGAATGACCTGTGCAATCGCTATGGCATCGATACCATTACCGTTGGCACAACCATCGCTCTGGCTATGGAGTGTTACGAACACGGTTTGATTACACGAGACGACACCGGCGGAATCGAGCTGACCTGGGGCAATGGCGACGCAATTCTGGCAATGGTCGAAAAGATCGGCAAGCGGGAGGGTTTTGGGGCAATACTGGCCGATGGTGTTCAGCACGCCGCGGAACGCATCGGCAAAGGAGCAGAGAAATACGCAGTAGCGATTCGCGGCAAGGGTCTGCCGTTTCACGATCCGCGAATGGGGCCAGCCCTCGGTACTGCCATGATCTCCGACGCCAATCCCGCACACCATATGGATTCCTCCATCACAGGCATGCTGGAGAATGGACTCTCAGTCGGAACGGATCCCGCTTTGCAAACGCCCCGAGTGCCCTTTGATGCTTTTAGCCAGAAAGGACCGCTTTATGCCCTGGGGTCGGCATACCATCAGCTGCTGAATGCCGCCGGATTCTGCGCTTTGTTCACCGTCAACATGCTGCCGCCACCGGCCGCCGAACTCATCGCAGGCGTAACCGGCTGGGACTTTGGCTGGGAGGAGGCGCTCAAGGTTGGGCGCCGGATTTTGACCTTGCGGCAAGCGTTTAATGCGCGTGAAGGTTTGACCCCGGATCAGTTTGAACTCCCGAAGCGACTCAAGGAAGAACCACTCACAACCGGACCGCTGGCGAATACCAAGATCGACTTTGACGCCTTGAAGAAGGGCTATTTCGTCGCGATGGGATGGAACCTCGGCAGCGGTAAACCCAACATTGTCACCCTGGGTGCTTTGGGATTGGCCGAGATAGCCCGGGATATTGTGGCGTCGTAGCTTAGCTTGCTCAGTTCTCAACTTGGTCCGTCGTCGCCCTTGGGGTGGAACCTGCGTTGTTTCGCTCAAAGCTCTGAAGGATCTCGGGAGGATTTACGGTCACGAATTCATACAGCAACTCGGCGCTCAGGTTCGCAAAATGGTCGCAGCAGAGTTTTCGCTGAACAGCCAACGTCCCTGTAGAGTGAAGCAGCGAAGGAGAAGGAATATGAAAAACTTTGCTGCCGTGTAGTTCGTTTCCAAGCAGTTCCTCAAGACGCGGCAAGATTTCTTGATGTCTCCCAGCATGTACGGGAGAGCCACCAAACTAAGCCGGATGCGAGCAATGGCGATTCGTACTAATTTCCGCCTTTCAGTTTAATCTCCGCTATATCGCCTTTCACCTCAACTATTGTTCCGAAAGGCCGTGAGAGGTCAGCAAGCCGTTCGAGGATATAGTGCGCTTGCTCTCCCGTGACCGGCTTGGGCAAGCCGCGTGTTTGGATATAGAGGTTATTCGTGTGCGGGTCCTGAGTGTCGGCCTGACCCTGGCCAATCTTGTTCTGCGCGATCGGCTGGAACCTAATAGATTGCAGAGTCTTTCCCTGGAAGTCGACGTAGGCGACAACGCTTTCCCAATTAATAGGTTCGTCAAGGATTACGGAGGCCGGTGGCACCTGAAAAATGAAATTACCCAAATCGTAAAAGATAGGTCGGCCGCGATAAATCTCGACACCGTGCAGGAGAGGTGCGCCGTGCATCACGATGATATCCGCGCCTGCGTCGATTTCCGCGTGCGTCCATTTCTTGAGCCAATCAGGCGGTGCCAGCCGCTCCGGTAACTCTTCCAGCATCATCGCAAAGAAAGGCTTATCGAACACGTGATTGTGTTCATACACTATGACGAGGTCGGCCCGCTCTCTGGCCTCTCTGATACTTTGAAGAATGCGTTGCGCATCCTCCTGATTCGGCTTATTCCCTTCAACACGCAATTCATTCACGCCCGGTCGGGTTGCAGTGGCCGACCCTCCCGGTGCAATCAGGCCTGACGCCATCGCCACGAGGGCGACCGTTCCCTTAGGTGTGTGAAGGTAAGCCGGCGCAGCGGCTTCTTCTAACGTGTTTCCGATCCCGGCATGAACCAAGTCCAGGCGCTTCACCTGTTCAAGTGTGTTCTGAATGCCCGGGGTCTTGAGATCCCACGCATGGTTGTTGGATAGCGCAAACAGGTTGAACCCAAACGTCTTCAGGGCGTCGAGTGATTCAGGAGGAGAGACGAACCCGCCGTCCTTTGGCGACTGACCTTTTTTTTCGTCGACGATGGCGCCTTCAAAATTTGTAAACACAACGTCGCCCTTCAGCAGCGACGCGATCGTTGGCACAGCATATTGCGCGTGAGCCCGGATATCTGACCGAATCATCGATTGTCCGGTCAATGTGATGCTCAGCGTAGGCGACTGCGCCCATATGCCTCCCCCCAAGGTGAATATAATGCCGAAACAGGCTGCTGCCCGCAAAAGCCAACCACAACTTAACATTGTTGCCATCTGCTTTTTCCTCCAAGCTGGGATACTCGAAAACACTAGGCGATTGCAGCGGTAATCATACATCGCTTTCTCGTTGTCGCACGATAACCGCACGGGCTGATTCGCTATTAAGTCCGAACCCTCCCGTGGTGGCCCGCGCAGTGTGTGCGGCACCGATTGGTGTGCTTGGCAATCCAGGGCTTGGCAGCCACCGCTCGGCAATGGGTGTTGCGCGCGATGTACAGGGGTGCTTCGAGAACCTGTCGCAATTGTCTGGCATAGCAACTCCGTTGCGCGTCTGTTTCATGGCGAACACCACGGACGCGCTGAATCCGGCCATGTGTGCTGCGGAAACGCGGAGTGGAACTCTCCATCGCCGAAGCCGGTATGCTTTGGAGTCGTGATCACAGAGTGCATGAGACAAACCCGCTGTGCTAATGCATAATCTCCGGGCGACCCGGAATGCTATCCGGCATGTGTACTGATTGCGACCATGCAGGAGATGGTTTCCGCCGACTCACGCCGGAGTATGTACGGGAGCGTGGATCGCTTCCCCGGCTAAAGGGCGATCCAGCGTTGGGCACTTTGGTCTTCGTCATCAAGATTGAAGCATGATGGTTAGCAGACGCCTCTGCCTGAGCGGAGCATGACCTTGCGCCAAAGAATTAAGGTGTATCCATGTCGATTGCAATCGTGCGACATCGTCTCGTCTCGGTCTTATGCATGACATGGTGGCCTGGGTATCGCCCAGAGCCTGAATCGCAACTTCACAGGTTAGATATCGAACATACAATGCACTTCTCATTTCGGGAACAGGTTGTTAGTCTGTGTAAACCACTTTAAGCAGATTTTGTTCGTGATTAAGACGTTGACTTTCATGTGTATTGTGTTAGCGATCATCTTTAGAGCATTGATTCGCGCCCAGAGAGCTCAGGACGTGACCGAGCGACGGGGACGTTGGATTGCAAGCGAAGCGGTTACAGAGGAGGTCAGGAAGTGAAGAGTAAAAAGGAAGATCTGATTGCAATTGTCGGTGCTGAAAATGTAGCGGACGATGCTCAGACTTTGGAGAACTACTCGCGCGACCAGAGTTTTGCCACGCCGCGTAAGCCCTGGTTCGTAGCGCGGCCGCAGAACGCGGAAGAGGTAACTGCGCTCGTAAAGTGGGCTAACGAGAGCCAGACGCCACTGGTGCCGGTCAGCTCCGGCCCGCCCCACTTTCATGGAGACACCGTCCCCAGCTTGCCCGAGGCCGTCATCGTCGACCTCAGCCGCATCAAAGCAATCAAACGGATCGATTTTCGCAACAAGGTAGTGGTTATTGAGCCGGGCGTGACCTACAGCGAACTTGGGCCGGCGCTGGCCAAAGAGGGGCTCCGGATCAGCCGTCCGCTGTTGCCGCGCGAGAACAAATCGGTGATCGCGAGCCTTCTGGAGCGTCAGCCGACTCTGATTCCGCGATTCAATTATTCGCTGCCGGAGCCCTTGAGAGCCTGCGGCGTAGTGTGGGGCACTGGAGAGCTGGCATTCACGGGTGAAGCTGGCATGGGCCCATTATCTCTGGAGTCGCAGTGGCAGGCCGGGGGGGCGCAGATTGACCCCAAAGGTCCAATGTCCACGGATCTGATGCGTCTGCTGACCGGCGCACAGGGTTCAATGGGCATTGTGATCTGGGCTTCGGTCAAGTGCGAGCTGATCCCCAGTGTTCACAAGTACTTGTTCGTGCCGGGCGAGAAGCTGGAAGACCTGGTTGACTTTTGTTACAAGCTGGAACGGCTCCGATTAGGGGATGAAGTCTTCCTGCTTAATGGCGCGCAACTGGCCACGATGCTCGGACCGCAACCCGGAGATGTGCCGATGCTCAAGCAGGACTTGCCCAACTGGGTAGTGATCATAGGCTTGGCAGGTGCCGCCTACTATCCACAGGAGCGGGTGGACGTGCAGGAAAAGGACGTAAAGAAGCTGGGCTCGGAGTTCGGTGTGGAGATCCTTGGTGCTTTGCCGGGCATCAGCAATGCCAAAGTCGTGAACGTGATAGCGGCCTGCTCGGGCGAGCCGTATTGGAAGCTGAAACTCAAAGGGGGCTGCCAGGACATTTTCTTCCTTACTACGCTGGATAAGGTGCCCCCGTTCGTGAAGACAGTGTTCTCGGTGGCCGAAGCCGCAAAATATCCCACTTCAGACATTGGCATTTATATTCAGCCGCAGCATCACGGGGTATCGCAGCACGTGGAATTCAATCTTCCGTACGACCCGGCTGACCACCGGGAAGTAGCGATGGTCAAAGAGATTCATGCCAAGGCTAGCGAAGCGCTGATTGAGCAGGGGGCGTACTTCTCACGGCCTTATGGTGCTTGGGCCGACCTGGTGTACAGCCGCGATGCCACCGCCACGCGAGTGCTGCGCACGGTGAAAGATATTGTAGATCCGAAGAATGTCTTGAATCCCGGAAAGCTTTGTTTCTAGGCGAACTGGAAAAGGAGATTAGAAATGTCATTAGAAGATCTTCGATTGGACGCAATGCGGTGCACACGTTGCGCCTATTGCAAATGGATTCCGTTCGACCTGGTAAAAAGCTGGAGATTCTCCAAGGGCTGCCCCAGCATCGAGTACGGTAAGTTTCACTCATATTCTGCTGGCGGCAGATTGATCACAGCTCTGTCTTTGTTGGAAGGCCGCTCCACGGTTACTGAAAAAGTGAAAGACACCGTATTCATGTGCACGCTGTGCGGACAGTGTGACGTGAGTTGCAAAATGTGCCGCTATGACATGGAACCGCTGGCGGATCTGCGCGAGCTGCGCTCCACCCTGGTGCAGGATGGTCACGAGCTTTCTCAGCTCCAGCCGGTGCTGGATGGCTTGCGCAAGGAATTTAATATGCTCGGCCAGTCCAAAAAGCAGCGTGGCAACTGGATCGCCGACTTGCAGGTAAAGGATCTGACCAAGGAGAAGGCGAAGATTGTTTTTCATGCCGGCTGCAGGTACTCCTTTGACGGCGAGTTGAGTCATGTGGCTCGGACGGCGGTTAAGATTTTGCAGAAGGCAAACGTGGATTTCGGCATCATGGGCCAGCAGGAAAACTGCTGCGGCGGGCACGCCTACGACATGGGCTACCGCAAGGACTTCCGCACGCGTGCCGACTGCAATCTGAAGGCTTGGAGCGAAGCCGGAGTCGATACGGTAATCACTCCCTGCTCGGATTGCTATTTTGCCTTCAAGCGTCTCTATACAGCGGAGGCGGGCTCGACGATCAAGGTGATCCACATGGTTGAGTTCGTTGATCAACTAATCAAAGCCGGACAACTGAAATTCACCAAACCGGTTGCGATGACGGTCACTTACCACGATCCATGTCACCTGGGCCGCCAAGGCGAAACCTATGTCCCGTGGGCGGGGAAAGAAAAGAAGATCTTCGGGCAGGCCGTATGCTACGAACCGCCGCGGCCTCGATACAACGGTGCGTTTGGTATCTACGAGCCGCCGCGTGACGTACTGAAAGCAATTCCCGGTCTTAAGCTAGTCGAAATGGAGCGTATCAAAGAGGCTGCTTGGTGCTGCGGTGCCGGTGGTGGTGCGAGCCAAGCGTATCCGGAATTTTCGCGCTGGACGGCGACCGAGCGGATCGAAGAAGCAAAATCCACCGGGGCCGACGCCATCGTAAGTGCCTGCCCCTGGTGTGAGCGTAACTTCCTCGATGCCACGAGCGGCAACGACACCAAGATGAAAGTACTCGACATTATGGAACTGGTGGAGCAAGCCCTTTAAGGCTGAGGAGAGAGCGATGGAAATTTCCCGAGATGCATATCGCGCGATAGAAGACATCGTAGGTCCGGATAATGTGACGGATGATCCCGCATTGTTGGACTCCTACGCCTTTGAAGTGATGGCTGAACTCGTGCGTCCGAATCGAAGCCACTTTATGCCGAGACCTTGGGCTGCAGTGCTGCCGGGTTCTACTGAGGAAGTGCAGGCAGTAACGAAGGTCTGCAATAAGTACAAGATCAAGGTCAAGCCGATCTCTACCGGCTGGTATCACTGGGCCGCGCCTCTGACTGATAACGAACCAACCGTTCAGTTCGACCTGCGCCGGATGAATCGCATTCTGGAGATCGACGAGAAGAACCGGATCGCCATCATTGAGCCGTATGTAATTGGTGCTCAACTCCAGGCAGAGGTAATGAAACGCGGGATGAATCTGAACCTGATCGGGGCTGGTGCCTCCTCCTCGGTCCTGGTCGGCGCCTGTGCGTATGCTGGCACAGGACCCGCCAGTTTCTCCTTGGGCAACAATTCCGACAATTTGCTGGGACAGGAATGGGTAACGCCTGGAGGAGACATCATACGTACTGGATCTTTAAGCTCCGGTTGCGGCTGGTTCTGTTCCGAAGGACCGGGCCCAAGCCCGCGCGCGATCACGCGAGGCGTGGTGGGCACCCGAGGCGGCCTAGGAACCTTTACCAAATGCGCGATTAAGCTCAGTCACTGGCCCGGACCGCCCGTACCCGAAGTACACGGACAACTTCCGGGATACAAGTCGGTGATCCCGGAAAATTTCAGGGTATACACGATTGGCGCGCCCGACTGGAACGCTTGGGCAAACTGCTATCACGAAATCTATAACAACGAGATTGGATTCATTTTTCATAAGCAGTTCAATCTTGCCGGTGCCGATCTTTCTGCTGCGTTCTGGCTGACCTACATCGACCCTGCCAAGACCCTCAACGACGTGGAGATCGCTGTGAAGGATCCGGCAATCAAGAAAGTCACTGAAGAATCCCGGATCTCGTTCCAGTTCGTTCTAGCGGGACGGTCGTCCGACGACATTCAGTTGCAAGACAAAATCCTGGATGCCATTCTGACCAATACCGGGTGTTATAAGGTGAAGCGATTCTGCGAACCGGACATGGCGGAATTCACCTACCTGTATTTGCTGCGTCTGGGACACAAACACTGCAACTTTGTTTGGGCGGGCGGGGTGATGGGAAGCTGGATGCAATCCGGTACGCCAGATTACGCCAAGCGCTACGCACCCATCGCGGCCGCTGGTCTGGCTCGCGACCAGAAGAGCCATATGCTGGTGGAGTGCGGCGGCGACGCGCTCATGGGCGCCGGCAGCACGATCGCCGGGGGAGGGTTTACTGGACTGGAGCAGTTTGTGTCCTATGATCCGAGTGATAACGGTTCGGTGGATGCATGCATCAAGCACATGGAAGATGCAGTAGTCGACGCCACTTCCCACGGATTTCCCCCCGGCAAGGAATTTCTCTACATGCAGGTGGGATGGACGGAAGAGCGTGTTTGGGACGCCCTGGCAAAATTGCCTCAGCGATTCATCCTGGACTTCCAGAGAAAAATTAAAGAAGCATTCGATCCCAACGACCTAGGCGACAGGAATTATCCCTGGTTGCCGGAAGGCTGGGGACAGAAGGCGCATGCGACGGCAATCGCATCAGATTCCGAGGCGTGCAAGTAAATTTGAGGCAGCACACAAATGGCAGTTTCAATTAGCCGATTCAATGAGGAATCTTCATGAGTGCATCAAACATCGTTGGCGATCCCGTGACCGACGACGGCTACTCCTTTACTTCTAATGACGCAGTGCCCGATCTCATCAGCGGCGCGCGCGAAAAAGCTCTAGTAATACGTCGGCGGCGTTTGGAAGGCCTCCAAATCTCGTAAGTCCATGCCTTGCTTCGATCCCTCGACAAGCGCACGCCGTAATCGCCTATGCTCCGCAGTGCACGGCGGCAGAAGTTGAAGAGGCAATTCAGGCCGCTGTGGCCGCTTTTCCAGCATGGCGTGACATTCCGGTGACAAAGCGCGTGCAGACACTCTTCCGTATAAAGCAGTTGGAACCATGACTCGCGGGTAAGCACGTTCATCTGGGATACGGCGCCAGCCTTTATCACACTGGCGTCGCGGGCCGCAGGCCAACCAAACATCTTCACCGCAATTGAAGCGGCACAGAGACGCCGCCGAAATCGCCTTCAAAGTAGGTGCTGGTCACGTCATACTGAGGTAGGTCACAGCCGAGTGCAAACAGCTCCCCCACTCGCTGTGAACGTGTTTTTCCAGAGTCGGTTTGTACGACAGCAGGCGTTCCTGGCATGGTAGAATCGGTCGTCATTTTCCTTCGGTGCACCCCGAGCAACTCTGCCAAAGCACTGGCCTCATGCCCTTGTTCGACCAGGTGCAACTCACTGGAGCTGCGGCCCAGCCGCCCCAGTACCAGCACCATCACGCTCCAGGGAATCTCTTCCCACTGCCGATGCAATATCGCTTCTAGAAGCTAGCTTAATCCCAACTCCTACGGCAGCATCAATCCCAATCCAACAGCCGCCAAACCAGCGACTATGCGGGATCTTCAAACAAGGCTAATGAAGCAAGCTAAAACAACTGATGAAGTCGAGGCGGCATAAGGTGCATGTGCAGCCGGTTAGAGTCTTGTTCTATTCCTCCTGCTCTTCCTCGAAACAATCTCGTACAAGTGTAAGGAAAAGCTCCAGAATCGGACGCTTGTCACTCTTGCGATATGCGACCACAAGGTCCAATATCGCTGGCGAAATGCTCGCAAGCGGCCTTGCCGCCACCTCTCGCCGCAGGAGTTGGCGCAAATAACTGGGAATCAAACTGAAGCCGGCGCCGGCTCCAACCGCGCTCAGAGTCGCCAGAATGTTCTCTGTCTCGACTTTAGAGCTAAACCTCAAGCCAGCTTGGTCTGCGAGAGAATCCGCTATGTCGTACAGTTCTGGGGCAACTGCTCTCTTAATAACGACCAAAGGCAGCTCCAAGAGTTTTTGCAGCGGAATGCGTTTCAGCTTAGCCAGTGGATGTCGCGCGGGTATCGCCGCAACGATTCGATCATGCCCCACCACTTCGGATGTTATGTGAGAATCGGAATACGGACTGCGAAGGAAACCGAGATCAATAGTGTGATTCTCGAGCGCGGTTACAACGTCAGGTGCTATCAGGCTACGCAGCACAAGGTTAACGCTCGGATGCTTCAGCCGCAGGTAAGGCAGCAGTAGCGGAAACACTCTCCATTCAGCTCCGAGAAAAAAACCGACGGTCAATCGGCCGGCATCCGAATGTGCTACCTGTTGCACCTGTTCAAGCAGGGATTCAATCTGTTGCAGAATCTTTCGGCTTTCTTGCAGCACAAGCTGCCCCGCGCCGGTCAACTCCAGACTGTGACTGTGCCCATACCGATGAAGCAAGGGTGCACCCATAATCTCTTCCAGTTGACGGATTTGGCGCCCCAAAGAGGGTTGAACAGTATGGAGGCGCTCGGCGGCCCGCGCAAGGCTCAGTTCTTCCGCAACCGCAATAAAATAGCGTAAGTGGCGTAGCTCCATCATCTTTTCGATCAGCAACGTGTGCTCAAAATATTACAGTAGCATCAGTCTTTCTTGCTAGCAAAGGTGAAGTATCGGGATGAAGTATCGGAAAGCCCGCTCCTTGACCGAGAGTGTAGACCGTATTTGACCTGCGCTGAGAGCGGACAAGACGAACAAAGCGTTACACCAACGTTCCATCGGTGCAAAAGATCGGGCAGGTCAGATTTCGAACATACAGAACATTTCTCTTCCCTGAAGCACATCTGCTACCCTGCCGCAGTGATCGATTGCGTCGTTGCTATTCGCATTCCGGCCACGAGCTCCGCTTAGGGCAGAATTCACGGCTTGAGGATAGGCTGATCGGTGTGGCGAGCGGTCTAAATTGGCGTGACAAGTAATGGATAAGAGTGTGCGTCTGGGTGCAATGACACGATACGGCAGTGAAGAATACGATGTCTAAGGGCGAACGCAATACATCTGTGATGGACGTTTCCGAATTGCTGCTATAGGCGCTGTGCTGAGGCATTGAAGATCGCTCAGCGCAGCGCCTATAGCGACGCATAAAGCATACTTGCCAAGCACGACTTCGAACAAATAAAGCACTTGTTCCATATGTCAGTCTAGATATAGCATCTACTCACTTTTAAAGCGCACGATGGATGTCCTTGGTTGGCGATGCGGGCGCCAAGTTATGTCTCGGCGCAGTTCGCGGAACAGCGGAGAGAGCTGACATGACTAAAGTATTGAGCGCTGCCGACGCGGCGGCATTAATCCCAGATGGCGCAACCATCGCTGCAACCGGTTCGGGCCTCGCAGGCTGGCCTGAGGAAATCGTACGAGCGCTCGCCAAGCGATTCCAAGAGACCGGCACACCAAAGAGCCTCACTCTGTTGCATTCCAGTGCGATCGGAGATTGGAAAGAACGCGGCACAACCGTCATCGGAATAGAAGGGCTTGTAAAACGCTTAATCGCTTCCCACGTTGGCGGCTCGGCCAACATGGCCCGGCTGATCACGGCAGGGAAGATTGAAGCCTATAACATATCGCAGGGCGTAGTCCTTGACCTTATCCGCGCTCACGCCAAGGGACAAAAGGGAGTACTAACGAAGGTCGGCCTGGGGACCTTCATGGATCCGCGGCTTGAAGGCGGTAGGATGAACTCCGCCACCAAAGAAAATATCGTCAAAGTTGTTGAATTCGAAGGTGAAGAGTATCTGTGGTTCAAAACCATTCCTATCGATGTGGCCTTCATTCGCGGCACCACAGTCGATGAGGACGGTAATTTGTCGATGGAAAAGGAATCCATCATCACGGAAGCAGTCACGCTGGCACAGGCAGCAAGGAACAACGGCGGAATTGTTATCGTGCAAGCTGAATACTTGGCGAAGTCAGGAACCATCCATCCCAAGCAGGTGATTGTGCCCGGAATCTTCGTCGATCATGTCGTGATAGCCACCGACCAGGAATGCCAGTGGCAGACCGAAGGGGTTTACTTCAATCCGGGGTTCACGGGGGACGTCACCGTGCCGCTGGGCAGTATTCCGGAAATTCCGCTGGACGAGCGCAAGATCATTGTGAGGCGCTCCGCCATGGAGTTGCAGCCGAAGGCGATCGTAAACCTTGGGGTCGGCGTGCCGACCGCCATCGCCAGCATTGCAGTGGAGGAGGGCTGCGCGGACATGATGACTCTGACCACCGAGCATGGTGCCATCGGCGGTACTCCAGCTCCATTGCCCCACTTCGGTCATTCTTACAATCCGCAGGCAATCCTCAGGAACGATGACATGATGGCGTTCTATGACGGCGGCGGAATCGACCTCACGTTCCTGGGGCTGGCCCAAGTCGATAAACACGGCAACGTGAACGTCAGTAAATTCAATGGGCGCGCGATGGGCTGCGGCGGATTCATCAATATCGCGCGCACCGCCAAAAAGGTTGTGTTTGCCGGCTCGTTTACTGCGGGCGGCCTCAAAACGACTGTATCGAACGGCGAACTCGTGATTTTGCAGGAAGGCAAAACCAGAAAGTTCGTCGACCAAGTGGAACAGGTGACTTTCAGCGGAGCGTATGCATCGAAGGCAAAACAACCGCTGCTGTATGTCACCGAACGATGCGTGTTCACCATCGAGAACGAACAGATGACCCTGATTGAAATTGCACCGGGGGTCGATTTGGAGAGGGACATCTTGGCGCATATGGACTTCAAACCCAGGATTTCACCCCAGCTGAAACAGATGGAGAAGGGAATTTTCCAGTCGCAGTGGGGCGAACTGCGAAAATGTATTGAAGGTCACCCAAAAACCACAACGGCGGGCGCGTAGCCTGCGATCGGAGTTAGAAATGGATTTTAGTTTCACGCCAGAACAGAAATTGCTGCGGGACAGTGTTCGCGAACTAATGAAGCGCTATGCAAGCCCGGACAGCATTCGGCAGCACGACCGGGATCGGACGTTTCCCTATGACCTCTATGATGCTTGGGTTGAAGCGGATCTGGTACGGCTAGCTTTTCCTGAAGAGTATGGCGGCTTGGGCGGCACAGTCGGCGACCTCGTGATCGTGGTGGAGGAACTCTCGCGGGTCAGTACGGATCTCCAAATGGCATTTGGGGACGCCTTATTCTGTGGGTTAAACATCCTGCGCAATGGGACGGAGGCTCAAAAGCGTTACTGGCTTCCGAAGCTGATGGACGGTGAGATCAAGATGGCGATCGCTATTTCCGAGCCGGACGCCGGCTCTGACGTTGGATCGCTACGGTCGACGGCACGTCGCCAGGAGGACCGGTGGATCATCAACGGCCAGAAGGTCTGGATCTCAGGAGCCGCTCTTAAGAACACCGTGATCTGCACTTATGTCAGGACAAACCCCACGGCACACTATCGCGATGGGGTATCCCTTTTTCTTGTGGATAACGACATGTCCGGCGTCGAGATGCGAAAGCTCGAAATGCTGGGTCGCAGATGTTTCGGAACGTACGAAGTATTCTTCAATGATGTGGAGGTCCCACCCGACCGGCTCGTAGGGAGCGAGAACAAAGGCTGGGATTATTTGTTGTCCGGGCTTAAATTTGAACGCACCCTGGACTCAGCCATGAATGTCGGCGGTGCGCAGGCCATCGTCGATTTGGCCGCACAGTACGGCCAGGAGCGTAGCCAGTTTGGTCGGCCGATCGGTTCATTTCAGGCTATCGCGCACATGATCGCCGACATGCAAACGGAGGTCGAAGCTGCTCGTTCCCTGACTTGGCGCGCCGGATGGCTCGCCGCCAACGATCAGGATGATGCATTGCGGGTGATAAACATGGCGAAGCTATTCTCCTCCGAGGTCTACGCGAAGCTTGGCAATATGGGCGTGCAAATCATGGGCGCCATCGGTCTTAACGCTGAATGTGACATGCAGAGGTATTTTCGTGATTCCCGAAGCGCGACGATTCAGGCCGGAACCTCGCAAATGCAACGCACCCTTATCGCCGGTTTGATGGGGTTAAAGTCGCGTTGACTAGAGTGAGCGAGTGAATATTCGTGAAACGCCGCTGCAGGATTCGTGAATGAATCAGAAGCTCACGAGAATTGCTGCTGCGTTTGGCAACTAGCGTTGGGGTCTTTCTTGCTTTTGGGGAAAGATCCCAATGCTAAGGCAGCCATGCGTGCGCCGAAGTAAACGTATGCTTTGCCGCCCTGCCGCAAACGGACAATGATGGTGACAGGCTGATCTGGGCAAATTCATCCTCCATTTGTTGGAACTGATTACTGTGCCTAGATCAAGTGGATTCGGTAACTGCAGCCCCTGCGACGGAACCGCAAAAGGGGCAGGCGATGCACGCTGATAGTGTTTCTTTTGTACTCCGCCAGGGAAAATGCTCTGTTTTTATGAAACCAAACCTGATGGGGCTTGCGAGGAGGATCTTCGTATTCATGCGCGGATCTAAAACCCTTCATGAGGCCCGGATAGACAACGTTGCGCATCAATGGTGAGGAACCCTCCCGTGATGGTCGCGACTCCACATTTGGCGAAGGTTGTAATTGACAACTTCTACCTAAGCCTCCATACTTCAGGCCATCTTCAATATCGAAGGTCGGTGCGTTCGATTAGTCTCGGTAACTCTTGCGTAACATTACTGCCTATGGGAATCATGCTTGAAAAGAAGCTTACTTGACAACCGTAACGCACCCAGAGCTGGCGTGTGACTTAGCGTTCGAGGAACAAGTAATAAAGAAGGCTTTTCGCCGCCTCATCACCTTTTTATTCATCCTCTGCATTTTCGCCCAACTGGATCGAAGCAACATCGGTTTCGCTGCCTTGTCCATGAACAAGGATTTAAGACTCACGGCAACAATGTTTGGCTTTGCCAACACCATTTTCTATATCGGGTATTTTTTGTGCGAAATTCCGAGCAACATGTTGCTGGCCAAGTATGGCCCACGGCGATGGATTGCCCGCATTCTGATCACATGGGGAATTGCTTCCACCGCGACCATGTTTGCCACCAGTTCAACCAGCCTTTATGGTTTTCGCCTGTTGCTTGGAATAGCTGAAGCAGGCTTCATTCCTGGCACCTTTCTGTTTCTGACCTATTGGTTTCCAGCCTCATACCGGGCACGCGCGACCGGGCTATTCCTGATTGCGCAACCGGTTACGATGGCGATTGGATCATCCGTGTCGGGCCTTATTCTCCAACATGGAAGTGGTTCTTGGGGACTTTCCGGATGGCGATGGCTGTTTCTGATCGAAGGCGCCCCCACGATCATTTTGGGTATTATCACCTACTTCTATTTGAGCGACAGTCCCGCCAAGGCGAAATGGCTGACGGAAGCGGAACAACTTGCGCTGCAGCGCAGATTACAGCGAGAACAAAGCTCAACGACCTCTTACTCCCCTGGCGGTAAGCCATGGCGTGAAGTGTTCAGCCGCGATGTCATCCTCTGCGCCCTGATCTACTTTGGAGTAATGGCAGAAGTAAACACGAATGTGACATGGACTCCCCAAATTGTACGCGAAGTGATCAAGGCTCACGGCCTGTCATACGTCGGCTTATTCATTGCGATTCCGGCGATCTGCACCGTGCTCGTCATGCCGCTTTGGAGCAGGCATTCTGATCACAAGATGGAACGGACCTGGCATCTTGTGCTGCCGCGCGGGCTCGCCGCCTTCGGGTGGGTCGTCGTAGCCTTCGTTCAAGCGCCCGATCTTCGCATGATCGGCCTTATCTTCTGCTCGGTCGGCGCGTTTGTCGCGCAGGCGATTTTCTGGACAATTCCGCCCCATGTACTGTCCCCGGCTGGTCGCCCGGTTGGACTCGCGTTTATTAGTAGTTGCGGTGTCCTAGCGGCGTCTGCAAGCCCGTTGATTATTGGTTATCTCAAGGATCTGACGCATACCTGGATTGCCAGTTTGATGTGCATAGCTGTCTTCCTGGTTGCGGCGGCGGTAATTGTCTTCTTTGTGCCGACTAAGGCGAACGCACCTGCAGCAGCTCTCCGCAGCTAGAAATGGTAATTTAAGGAATGAACATCAAAAAAATTGCGGTCGAAGAACACTTCGGTTTTCCTGAGATAATCGATGATTCGCAGAAGCAACTTCCCCAAGAAGGATGGCCGAAGCTGCGACAAGCCCTACTGGAGGTGCACGGGCGCCTATTGGATGAGATGGATACGTGCGGTGTGCAAACGGCGATCCTCTCCCTCGCTTCTCCAGGGATTCAAGCAATTCCAGAAAAACAGAAGGCGACCGAGATCGCGCGGCGGGCCAACGATTATCTCGCGGATATTGTAGCGAAGAAGCCTGATCGTTTTCAGGCGCTTGCTGCTTTGCCCATGCAGGACCCGGACGCAGCCTCGCAGGAGTTAGTTCGTTGCGTTAAAGACCTAGGTTTTAAAGGACTATGTGTTAACGGATTTTCCCAGATAGACCGAGATGAGTCGGCTGTTTACTGCGATCTGCCGCAATACTGGCCGTTTTGGGCGAACGTGGAAAGCCTCGGTGTGGCATTTTACCTGCATCCCAGAGTTGCGCCAAGCCGCACAGACCTCCATGGGCACCCATGGTTCCGGGGAGCCGCATGGTCTTTTGGAGTAGAAACGGCAACGCATGCTTTGCGACTCATGGCGAGCGGACTGTTTGATACGTATCCGAAGCTCACTGCCATTCTTGGCCATCTTGGTGAAACGCTGCCAAACACAATCTGGCGTATCGAGCATCGCCTTCGGGTAATGCCGCGCGGAATTCCCGCTAAGAAGCCGCTTGGAGAATATCTCCGGAATAACTTCTATTTCGCCACCAGCGGCAATTTCTCTACTAAAGCCTTGATTAACGCCATCCTTGAGGTAGGGTCCGACCGCATCTTGTTTGCCGCCGATTACCCCTTCGAGGAGATAAGTGAGGCCGCTGACTGGCTTGATAACATAGACGCTATCAGTGAGACGGATCGACTTAAGATTGCGCGGACGAATGCTGAAAATCTGTTCAGACTGCGGACGGCGTCTGATGCCGCTGTTCCCGCCGCCACGCTAGATCGATAGCGTTGACCAAGCGTATATTAGAACACGCTTCACTCTTACAGTGAGTCTTTTTCCATACTTGATGAGCCTGAAGGAGAAGGCATGCTGAGGATAGATGATCAGCATGCACGAAGCAGAGAAGCTAAGTCTGGAACAGATTGAGAAGTTCCTATTGGCCACGGAGGAGGTACGATTCGTGGCCAGCCAACGGGCAAAGCTTTACGCTTGGGTCGAGCGGCGGTTATGCCAGCAAGAGTATCCGCGGCAGGAACGGCGGGCGCGCGGCCTTCTACGGCGCTATATAGGCAAGATGACAGCTCTGAGGCGGGCACAGGTCACGCGACTGGTAGCCGCTATCCGCACAACGATGAACACATATGGCGACGTTGTGACGAGTGAGATGACCGTAGCGAGCGGGAAAGTCACACAGTTATGCGGGGCGCGGCTCCACTTGCGAGGACAATTGACGTTGAGATGGCAATATTCGGCCTGTCAGTGATGGCGTGGCCGTTCCCGAAAAGCAGCTTCGCGCCATAGCTCCCATCTCCGTCGGCAAACTCACCCAAAGACCGATTCTTCATTAACTACGGGCTGGCAATACGGGCTGGAAAAAGAAAAACGCCGGGAGTCTACCCGACGCAACTCACTGAAAATAAAATGGTAGGCACGAGGAGACTCGAACTCCTGACCTCTACCGTGTCAAGGTAGCGCTCTAACCAACTGAGCTACGCGCCTATTCTTTGAATTGTATCACTTGCAGGGAATTACCAGCCCTTCAAAAAGTAGCAAAGTAACGATAGCGGGTTTAGCCCGGATTTCTCACCAGAATAGGTTCCAAGAAGTTGTTTTGAGTGGCAAAAGGCCGTTGTTTCGGGCATAACTACGTTGTCGAGACAAAGTTAACGCCACGCAACGAACGGCCTTTCTAATGACAGAGTGTAGTCAAGAAACCTTCGAGTTTGCAGCACATTTTTCACGCAAAGTGATGGCGGAGTTTTCTGCCGACCGGCTCACCACCGATGGCGGCTCTCCGCTGTT